>NZ_JAQGNT010000056.1 GCF_028291725.1 Hydrocarboniphaga sp.
TGCTTTGCCTCACCTCTGATTTTGTGCTGTTGCTTCCAATCGCTGCTGCCGTTCTGCTTGGACGACTTCGCTCAGCTTCGCGCAACGAGCCGGCCAAACCGCCTTCGGCTTTTCGCGGTCCAACGCCCCAGCTCAGCCGCGTTTTTGCCCCGAGCTGAACTCGATGAGCCGAGCAAAAGTCGGAAGGCAAAAACGTCGGCTGGAGCGCCTTGTTGGACCGCGCTCTGGTTGGCGAAGAGCCGAGCATGGAAAGCAAGCGCCGCTTCTTTGCTGCTGTTTCTCATGCTGTTGCTTGGCTGGATCATGCTTTGCCTCACCTCTGCTTTTCCGTTGTTGCTTCAAATCGCTGCTGCTGTTCTGCTTGGCCGACTGTACTCAGCTTTGTGCAACGAGCTGGCCAAACCGCCTTGGGCTTTTCGCGGTCCAACGCCCTAGCTCACCGGAGGCGGCGTAGCCGACTTCCGGTGCAGCGCCTAGTTGGACCGCGCTCTGGTTGATGAAGAGCTGAGCGTAGAAGGCAAGCGCCGTTTCTTTGCTGCTGTTTCTCGTGCTGTTGCTTGGCTGGATCATGCTTTGCCTCACCTCTGCCTTTATGCCGTTGCGTTCAATCGCTGCTGCCGTTTTGCTTGGACGATTTCGCTCAGCTTCGTGCAACGAGCCGGCCAAACCGCCTTAGCTTTTCGCGGTCCAACGCCAATTTCTCGGATGAATATAGTTACCACAGGTGCCGATATCCATCTGCATACGCTGACTTCCCCGTTGGTAGATATATAGATGTAGGGACTAGCTGACGATCCGGTCTTCAAGTCCCATGGCCCTGGCCGCAGCGTAGCTCATCTGCCAGAGCTTTTGCTGTTGCTGCCATCGGGCTCCGGCGCCTTTCACTTGTTCGCGCAGCTCAGTCTCGGTGTAGTCGATGCGGACCAGGACCGGTTGACTGGCTTTCATCGCGGGCGGCGGGCCGGGGTCCCAGGGCAGTTCTTCTTCCAGCAGTTCTACGGTCTTGAAGCGGCGGCGGGAGTCGGGGTCGTAGCGGTAGCGGACGGCCAGCAGGCGGTCGCCGTATTTGGCCAGCAGTTTCTTGGTGCCGTTGTCGCCGGGGCGAAGGGTCAAGCGGGTTTTCATTCGGCGGCTGCGGCGGGCTTGTTGGCACCTTGCCCGGACTTGGCCGTTGGCGTTGTGATTTGGTTCACGGCGGACACCGGGCGGCCCTCTCCCGCACGCGGGACAGGCGCAACTACCCTGGTATGCGGCTTGTAAGAGCCCGGTGTGAACGAAAAGAAATCGCTGTTCCAGATGTTCCGGGCGGGCGCCTCCAATGGCCTGGGCGCGCCGATCGTGTTGCTCGCGATCCTGGCGATGATGGTGGTGCCGCTGCCGCTGTTCATCCTGGACCTGCTGTTTACCTTCAATCTCGCGCTGTCGATCGTGATCGTGCTCGCGGTGATCTATGTGCTGCGGCCGATGGAGTTCTCGTCGTTCCCGACGGTGCTGCTGATGGCCACCCTGCTGCGCCTGGCGCTGAACGTGGCCTCCACGCGCATCGTGCTGCTGCACGGCCACGAGGGCACGCATGCGGCGGGCAAGGTGATCGAGGCCTTCGGCAACTTCGTCATCGGCGGCCATTACACCGTCGGTTTCATCGTGTTCATGATCCTGACGATCATCAACTTCGTGGTCGTGACCAAGGGCGCCGAGCGCGTCTCCGAGGTCAGCGCGCGCTTCGTGCTGGACGCCTTGCCCGGCAAGCAGATGGCGATCGACGCGGACATGAACGCCGGTTTGTTGACGCGCGACGAGGCCAAAGCCCGTCGCGACGAGGTTCGCGAGGAGGCCGACTTCTACGGCTCCATGGACGGCGCCTCCAAGTTCGTGCGCGGCGACGCGGTCGCCGGCCTGATGGTGCTGTTCATCAATATCGTCGGCGGCCTGCTGGTCGGCACGCTGGAGCACGGCCTGGGCATCGGCGAAGCCGCCAAGAACTACACCCTGCTGGCGATCGGCGACGGCCTGGTGGCGCAGGTGCCGTCGCTGCTGCTGAGCACCGCGGTGGCGATGCTGGTCACGCGCATGTCCAAGTCGCAGGACATGAGCAAGCAGCTCGCCAGCCAGATCTTCGGCCAGGCACGCGCGCTGGGCATCGCCGCAGTGGTGATGGGCCTGCTCGGCATGATTCCGGGCATGCCCAACCTGGTGTTCCTGGGCCTGGCCGCCGGCTGCGCCTATCTCGCATGGCGCATGAGCAAGGGCCGTGAACAGTCGGTCGCCGCCGCGGCGCAGGCCCTGCCGCCACCGCCGCCGAACAAGCCGGCCGAGCTGACCTGGGAAGACGTCGCCGCCGAGGATTCGCTGGGCCTGGAGGTCGGCTACCGGCTGATCCCGCTGGTCGACGCCAAGCAGGGCGGCGAGCTGATGGCGCGGATCAAGGGCGTGCGCAAGAAGCTGACCCAGGATCTGGGTTTTCTGATCGCGCCGGTGCATATCCGCGACAACCTCGAGCTCGCCCCGAACGGCTATCGCGTGACGCTCAACGGCGTGCCGCTGGCTACCGGCGCGGTGCATGCCGACAAGTTCATGGCGCTGGATTCCGGCCGCGCGCTGGGCCCGGTGGTCGGGCTCAAGGGCAAGGACCCGACTTTCGGCCTCGACGCCACCTGGATCGAGCGCGGCGGCCGCGATCACGCGCAGTCGCTGGGCTATACGGTGGTCGATCCGGCGACGGTGATCGCCACGCATCTGTCGCACCTGGTCGGCGGCCACGCTGCCGATCTGTTCGGCCACGACGAGGCCCAGGCGCTGCTCGCCAATCTGGCCAAGACCTCGCCCAAGCTCAGCGAAGACCTGGTACCCAAGGCGATGAGCATGGCGATCCTGGTCAAGGTGCTGAAGAGCCTGCTGGCCGACCGCGTGCCGATCCGCGCCTTCCGTTCGATCGCCGAGGCGCTGTCCGAAGTCGCGCCCAAGACCCAGGACCCGGTGGCGCTGGCGGCGGCGGTGCGTGTCGCGCTCGGCCGGCAGATCGTGCAGGACATCAACGGCATGGACGCGGAGTTGCCGGCCTATACGCTGGCGCCAGCGCTCGAGCGTGTGCTGCAGGACAGCCTTGCCAGCGGCAGTGTCGCGCTGGAGCCCGGCCTGGCCGAGCGCATGCAGCAGTCGATCGCCGACGGCGTGCAGAAGCAGGCCGCCATCGGCCAGCCGGCGGTGCTGCTGGTGCCGGGCCCGCTGCGCCCGCTGCTGGCGCGCTTCGTCCGCCAGACCGTGCCGGATCTGCATGTGCTGGCCTACAACGAAGTGCCGGAAACCAAGCGCGTGCGGCTGCTGGGCGCGATGGGGTAGGGATCGCCGACGCCGCAGGCAATCAAAGGTCGGCCCGCGAGAGCCGGCCTTTTTTGTGGGCGCATGTGTTGACCGCCGTCGCTTGCTGCACCTGTAGGAGCGGGTCATACCCGCGACTGTACCGGTGGAGCCTGAGTCGCGGGTACGACCCGCTCCTACAGTGCCGCGAATCGGGCGCCTGTGCTGATCGATCAGGGTTGCCGGGATCTTGTTCTGTGGGTGCATGGTTGCTGCAGATCAAACCGCCGTTGCTAGCTGGAACTGTAGGAGCGGTCCTTGACCGCGATTGCGCCGGTGCAGCCTCAATCGCGGACAAGGTCCGCTCCTACAGTGCCGCGAATCGGGCGGCTGTGCTGATCGATCAGGGTTGCCGGGATCTTGTTCTGTGGGTGCATGGTTGCTGCAGATCAAACCGCCGTTGCCAGCTGGAACTGTAGGAGCGGACCTTGTCCGCGATTGCGCCGGTGCAGCCTCAATCGCGGACAAGGTCCGCTCCTACAGTGCCGCGGATCGCCGGGTTCTTGACGCGCGGCTGCAAACATCGGCTTCGCGATGCAGGCAGATGACGAAAAACCCGCGCCGAACGCCGCGCAGGGGGCTGGAACAGCGGTTGCACCTAGGGCTCGCCGACGGACCGATCCGCGGCAGTGCATTCCCTACCAACCGCCGGCAGCCCGATGAAGATAAAACGATTTCAGGCGAACACGATGCGCGAGGCGATCCGCCTCGTGCGAGAAGAGCAGGGAGCCGACGCCGTCATCCTGTCCAACCGCCGCATACCCGGCGGCGTGGAAGTGGTGGCGGCTACCGACTACGACGCGGCGCTGGTGCAGAGCGCCGCCCAGCGCACCGCCCATGCGGCCCACGCTGCTGTAGCCGAAGCTCCGGCCACCGTTGTCGAGCCCGGCATCGCGGCGAGACAGCAGGTCGAGACGCCGCGCAATGAAACTCCGCCACCGAGCCCGCCGAGCCGGCCCGTGGGCACCAT
>NZ_JAQGNT010000065.1 GCF_028291725.1 Hydrocarboniphaga sp.
CAGTCGCGGGTATGACCCGCTCCTACAGTTCGGCTCCTTGTAGGAGCGGGTCATACCCGCGACTGCGAACTACCACCTTCTAGCTGCACCCAAATCAGCGGATCCAAATTCGCCAGAGGAGAACTCATGCTCGAATTCAACAAAATCGCCCTATTTACCGGCCTGATCGCGACGCTGACATCCAGCCTAGCCACCGCTCAAACCCTCGAAGACCGCGGCATCAAAATCCTCGGCAGCTACACCGGCGAATCCGCCGCAGTCGTCGACGGCGGCCTGCGCAACGGCAGCGCCTATGCCGGTCAGTTCTTCCTGGGCACCGATCTCGACATGCACAAGCTGATCGGCTGGGACGGCGCCGCGATCCACCTCTACGGCGCCGGCCGTCACGGCGACAACCTGTCGAGCGACGAGATCGGCAACAGCACTTCGGTGCAGGAAATCTACGGTGCGCAGACCGAGCGCCTGGCCAACTTCACGCTCGAGCAGAAGCTGTTCGACGACCGGCTGGTGCTGGAAGCCGGCCGCACCGTCGCCAACATCCATTTTCTCGGCTCGGATTTGTGCAACTACTTCCAGACCAATTCGGCCTGCGGCAATCCGACCTTCGTGTTCCGCACCAGCGGCTTCACCTACTGGCCGGTATCGAGCTGGGGCGGGCACGCCAAGTTGTGGATCACGCCCAGCGTCTACGCGCATGCCGGCGCCTATGAAGTCAATCCGCACCAGGCCGACGAAAATCAGCACGGCCTGGACTGGAGCACCGCCGACGCCGGCGGCGTGATCACGCCGTTCGCGCTCGGCTACAAAACCACGCCGGCCAACGACCGCCTGCCACGGATGGTTGAAATCGGCGGCTGGTACGACAGCTCCGACTATGCCGACCCGCTGCGCGACAGCGCAGGCACGCCGGCTGCGGTCAGTGGCAATGCCTACGCCGAACGCAGCGGCCGCTCCGGCGCATTCTTCCGCTTCGAGCAGCAGGTAACGAGGCCGAATCCTCAGAACGAGCGCGGCCTGATCCTGTTCGGCTCGGCGCTGGTCGGCATTCACGGCGAACTCGGCGAGGACCACTTCCTCGAACTCGGCCTGGTGCAGAAAGGTACGTTCCATGGCCGCGACCGCGACACCATCGGCTTCGTCATCGATCAGCAGCGCTACAGCGGCGAGGCGATCGAGAACCAGCGTCTGCTGCGCGCAAGTGCCGGCGGCAGCGGCTCGCCGCACGACGAGCAGATCATGATGGAGCTAAGTTACGGCATTCAGTTCAACCAGCAGCTGCGGCTGCAGCCCAACGTTCAGTACATCATCCACCCCGACCAGTTCGGCGATCCGTCACGGACGCGCAATCTGCCGAATGCACTGGTGGTTGGCCTGCGCGTGGATCTGTCGTTCCAGCTGTTTCGTAGGTTGGGGTGAGCGCAGCGAACCCCAACATTCGTCCGCGCTAACGTTGGGGTTCGCTGCGCTCACCCCAACCTACGGGTGCCCTGATGTAAAATGGCCGGCTTGAAGCGCCGATGAATCAGCCCGCAGACGACCACGCGACACCCCCCTCCCCGCCGGCGGTAGCGGCGCTGGCGGCCGTGCGCGCGGCGCAGGCACATCGCGGCCTGGTGCTGGCGATCGCCGGCGACGAGCGCGAGGCCTACCGGCTGGAAGACGAGTTGCGCTTCTTCGCCGGCCCGGATCTGACCGTGCTGCACCTGCCGGACACCGAGGTGCTGCCCTACGACCAGTTCTCGCCGCACCAGGAGATCCTGTCGAACCGGATGGCGGCGCTGTACCGGCTGCCGTCGACCCGGCGCGGCATCCTGCTGGTCACCGCCGATGCGCTGCTGACGCGCCTGCCGCCGCGCAGCTACCTCGAAGGCCGCGCGCTGCTGCTCAAGGTCGGCGAGCGCCTCGATCCGCAGGCGTTCCGCGAACGTCTGGTCGGCGCCGGCTACACCAGCGTCTCCGAGGTGCAGACCCAGGGCGAATTCGCAGTGCGCGGCGCGCTGATCGACCTGTTCCCGATGGGCTCGGAGACCGCGTACCGCATCGACCTGTTCGACGACGACATCGAATCGATCCGCAGCTTCGATCCGGAGACGCAGCGCTCGGTCGACAAGGTGAATGAAGTGCGGCTGCTGCCGGCGCGCGACTTCCCGATCGATCGCGAAGGCATCGAGATGTTCCGCCGCCGCTACCGCGAATATTTCCCTGGCGATCCGGCGCGCTCGCGCATCTACGCCGACGTCAGCAGGAAGCTGATGCCCAGCGGCATCGAAGCCTGGTTGCCGCTGTTCTTCGCCCAGACCGCGACGCTGTTCGACTATCTGCCGGCGGACACGCTGGTGGTGAAGCTGGCGAATCTCGACGTCGCCACCGCGGCCGACTGGTCGCAGATCAATGAGCGCTACGAGCGCCACCGCGGCGACATCGAGCGGCCGCTGATGAAGCCGGCCGATCTGTACCTCGGACCGGAAGACGCGCTGACGCGGCTGGCGACGCTGCCTCATGCGTCCGCGCAGATTCCCTGCGAGAACCTCGCCGAGGGCGAAGTCGAGCTGCGCGAGTGGCTGAAGAACACCCAGGACCGCGTGCTGTTCGTCGCCGAATCCGCCGGCCGGCGCGAAGCGCTGATCGACTGGCTCAAGCCGCTGGGCGTGCTGCCGCGCGAGCATGCGAACTGGTCGGGCTTCGCCGCCGACAAGAACCGCTACGGCATCACGCTCGGCCCGTTGCAGACCGGCTTCCGGCTCAGCGCCGACGCGGTCGCGCTGATCAGCGAGGCGCAGGTGTTCGGCCGCCGCACGCCGGCGGAATCACGCAGCCGTCGCACCAAGGTGCGCGATCCGGAAACCATACTGCGCGATCTGTCGAGCCTGGAGATCGGCTCGCCGGTGGTGCATGCGCAGCACGGCGTCGGCCGTTATCGCGGGCTGATCAAGCTCGACGCCGGCGGCATCGAGGCCGAATACCTGGTGCTCGAATATGCCAGCCGCGCCACCGCGGCCGAACGCAGCGACGCGGCCAGCGGCCGCAAGAACGCGCCGGGCACTTCGCGATCCGCGAATACCGACGCGCCCGGTGCCGGCGACAAGCTCTACGTGCCGGTCGGCTCGCTGCAGATGATTCATCGCTACACCGGCGCCGAGGACGACAAGGCACCGCTGCATTCCCTGGGCTCCGAGCGCTGGGAAAAAGTGCAGGCCAAGGCGCGCGAGAAGGCGCACGACGTCGCCGCCGAACTGCTGCAGATCCAGGCGCGGCGCGCCGCCAAGATCGGCATGAAGCTCGATCTGGACGAGGACGACTATCGCCGCTTCTGCGAAGGCTTCCCGTTCACCACCACTCAGGATCAGCAGACCGCGATCGACGCGGTGCTGGCTGATCTGCAGGTCGACAAGCCGATGGACCGCGTGATCTGCGGCGACGTCGGCTTCGGCAAGACCGAGGTCGCGCTGCGCGCCTGCTTCGCGGTCGCACGCTCGGGCCGGCAGGTTTGCCTGCTGGCGCCGACGACGCTGCTGGTTGCGCAGCACGAGAAGAATTTCCGCGACCGTTTCGCCGGCTGGCCGATCCGCGTCGCCGCGCTGTCGCGGCTGCGCACGACGAAAGAGCAGACACAGATTCTGAAAGAGGTCGAAGCCGGCACGCTCGACGTCGTCATCGGCACGCATCGGCTGCTGCAGGAAGACGTGAAATTCCGCGACCTGGGCCTGGTCGTGATCGACGAGGAACATCGCTTCGGCGTGCGCCACAAGGAGCGCCTGAAAAACCTGCGCGCCGAAGTCGACATGTTGACGCTGACCGCGACGCCGATCCCGCGCACACTCAACATGAGCATGGCCGGCCTGCGCGATCTGTCGATCATCGCGACGCCGCCGGCCTCGCGCCTGTCGATCAAGACCTTCGTCGCCGAGTGGGAACGCAACCTGGTGATCGAGGCGATCCAGCGCGAGCTGCGCCGCGGTGGCCAGGTCTACTACCTGCACAACGAGGTCGCCGACATCGCGCGCGTAGCCGACGACGTCTCCAAGATGGTGCCGGAAGCGCGCGTACGCTTCGCCCACGGCCAGATGCGCGAGCGCGATCTGGAGCAGGTGATGCTCGACTTCTACCACCAGCGTTTCAACGTGCTGGTCAGCACCACGATCATCGAATCCGGCATCGACGTGCCGACCGCGAACACGATCCTGATCGACCGCGCCGACAACTTGGGCTTGGCGCAGCTGCACCAACTGCGCGGCCGCGTCGGCCGCAGCCATCATCGCGCCTACGCCTACCTGATGGTGCCGAGCAAGCGCAGCCTGAGCGTCGATGCACAGAAGCGCCTCGACGCGATCGAGACTCTCGGCGAACTCGGCAGCGGCTTCGCGCTGGCCACGCACGACCTGGAGATCCGCGGCGCTGGCGAGCTGCTCGGCGAAGGTCAGTCCGGCCAGATCGAGGAAGT
This sequence comes from Hydrocarboniphaga sp., assembly GCF_028291725.1. Classification (GTDB taxonomy): domain Bacteria; phylum Pseudomonadota; class Gammaproteobacteria; order Nevskiales; family Nevskiaceae; genus Hydrocarboniphaga. The sequence goes on from NZ_JAQGNT010000065.1 coordinate 4,442, forward strand.
CGGCTTCACCATGTATGCCGAGTTGCTGGCGCGTGCGGTGCGTGCGCTGCGCTCGGGCAAGCTCGACGACCAGCCTTTCGGCGTCGCCGCCTGCGAAGTCGATCTCGGCGTCTCCGCGCTGCTGCCCGAGGACTACATCCCGGACATCCACACGCGGCTGATGTTCTACAAGCGCGTGTCCGAAGCCACCGACGAGAAGCAGCTCACCGAACTGAAGGTCGAGATGATCGACCGCTTCGGCCTGCTGCCGCCGGCCGCGGAACGCCTGTTCGACGCAGCGCGGCTGCGCGTGATGGGCGTGGCGCTGGGCATCACCAAGATCCGCGCCGGCGCCAAGGGCGCGAGCCTGGACTTCGGCCCTCAGCCGAAAATCGAACCGGCCAGGCTGATCCGGCTGATCCAGAAACAGCCTCGCGTCTACAAGCTCGAAGGGCAAAAACGCCTCAACATCACCGCGGTGCTGGACGCGCCCGAAAAGCGCGCCGACCAGATGGCCGCCCTGCTGAGTACACTCGCGCAATGATCAGAATGCCCCAGCCCGCCGGCCTCGCCCTGCTGCTGATGTTGCTGCTGAGCGTCAGCGCACCGGCCCGCGCCGAAACCTACCGCATGGACGTGATCCTGTTCGTCGATCTGTGGGCCTCGGGCAGCGAGGCCGGTTCCGCGCCGGAAGCATCCAACCTGAAAGGCGCGATCGACATCGACGACGTCGCGGCGCTGCGCGCTGCCGGCATCGAGATCCTGCCCGAAGACCAGTTCGGCCTGATGGACCAGTACAACCACCTGCGCTACAGCAAGCAGTTCAAGCCGCTGCTGCGGCTGGCCTGGACGCAGAAGGACCCGCCGCAGGAGCGCGGCCCCGGCATCCATATCCGGATCGGCGGCAGCGCCGCCGACGGCACGCCGCCGCTGGTGGACGGCAGCATCGCAATGCTGCTGAGCCGCTACCTGCATCTGGACGCCGACCTGCGCTACCAGCAGGACGGCCAGAGCTGGTCGCTGGACGAGCGCCGCAAAATGCGCCGCGACGAGGTCCACCACCTCGACAGCGCCAAGCTCGGCATCCTGGCCAACGTCAGCAAGGTCGGCGGCGGCGCGGAAGACGCGACACCGTAGTTCGCCGGCCGAAGCCATTCCCGACCGCGACCCGGGCGGGTCGTGACCCCAATGGCACTACCTTAAGAAGAAAAATCCCCTCTCCCGCTTGCGGGAGAGGGTGGCGCGGAGCGCCGGGTGAGGGGCTTCTTCCCGCCGAACAGCCCCTCATCCGCCCCTTCGGGGCAGCATCGAACGCAAGCGGGAGAAGGGACCGCAATGCTTAAGGTAGTGCCATTGGGGTC
>NZ_JAQGNT010000079.1 GCF_028291725.1 Hydrocarboniphaga sp.
GCGCCGACGGCCTGCATCTGCTGCCCAACATCAATCCCGCGTTCAACTGGGTGCGCCTGGCCCAGCGTATTCCCGTGCGCATCGCGATCGACCAGGTGCCCAAGGATCTGCGGCTGATCGCCGGGCGAACCGCCACCGCGACGATCCTCGCGTCCGCCGCAGACAGCCCCGCCACGACAACGGCCGCGCTGGCGCGATGAAGGACTCAGCAGCAGCGTCAGCACTATGCATCCTGGCTTGCATCGCCGGCTGCAAGACCGCAGGTCCGGACTACCGCATACCCGATCAGGCGCAGGCCCAATCGGCCCGCGCCCAGGCCGGCTTCATCGACACCGGCCTCAACCAGGCCACGACGGATCAGGCCGATCTTCCGGACGATTGGTGGACGCTCTACCACGATGACCGACTGAACGATCTGATCCGCCAGGCCCTGGCAGCCAACGCCGGGCTGCGTTCCGCTGAGGCGCATCTGCGAAAGGCAGTGGCGGTCTACGACGAGGCGCTGCACACCGGCGGGCTCCGCTTCGATGCCAGCGCCGACGTCGCGCGCGCGCAGATTTCCGGTGAATCGTTTCTGTTGACCGAGAAATTGCCGGTCGCCAATATCGGTAGTGCCGGCATCAATGCGTCCTACCAGACGGATCTGTTCGGCAAGCTCAAGCGCGGCGCAGAAGCTGCACAGGACGACGCGCAGGCGATACAGGCCGCGCGCGATCTCGCGCGCATCACAGTCGCCGCCCAGGTCGCACGCAGCTACCTGGAAATCTGCCACGGCAATCGTGCACTCGAAATCACCAAGCGATCGATCGATGTGCAGCAGCGCAGCGCCGACGTGGCCCGACGGCTGCTCGGCGCAGGCCGTGGCAGCCGCATCGATCTCGCGCGTGCCAACGCGCAGGCGGAACTGCTGCGCGCCGGTCTGCCAAGCCTGAAGTCGCGTCAAAGCGCCGCGCGGTACGAACTCGCCGCATTGCTAGCACACGCTCCGGGCGATCTTCCCGAAGCGGTCACACGATGCACGCAGGCGCCTACGCTGGAGCAGCCGATTCCGGTCGGCAACGGCATGGCACTGCTGCAGCGACGCCCCGATATCAGGCAAGCCGAGCGCGAACTGGCGGCAGCAACGGCCCGCATTGGTGTCGCCGTCGCCAGCCTGTATCCCGACGTGCAGATCGGCGCCAGCCTCGGCAGTGTCGGCGTGTTCGAGGATCTGGGCTCCTCGCCGACCCGTCAGTGGTCGATCGGACCAATGCTGACGTGGACCATCCCCGCTAGCGGCGCACGCGCGCGCATCGCTGCTACCGAGGCCGGAGCCGATGTGGCGCTCGCCGGGTTCGACGCAGTGGTATTGAATGCTCTCAGGGGAACGCAGACGGCGCTGAGCAACTACGCGCAGCAACTCGATCGCCAGTCGACGCTGCAGCGCGCGCAATCGCAGGCGCAGCTGGCCAGTGATCAGGCTGCCGCACTGTATCGCGGCGGGCGAACGCCCTACCTGTCCAGCCTGGATGCGGAGCGCACGCTTGCTGAGGCACGGGCCACGGCCGCCGAGGCCGATACGCAGGTTTCGATCAACCAGATTGATCTGTTCCTGGCGCTCGGTGGCGGCTGGCGCAGCGACTGATCGCTGCGTGCAGCCACCGGGCCAGATCAGGCGACGGAAATACCGCCGTTGATGCTGATCACCTGGCCGGTGATCAATCTGGCCAGTGGCGACGACAGGAACACGATGGTGTTGGCCAAGTCTTCCGGCTCGGTCAGCCCCAGATGCGCTTTCGCCGTGATCTTGTCGAAAATCTTCTTGCTGAATTCACCGGCCATAGCACGATCGTAGGAGCCCGTGTTGACAATGAGCGAGGGCGTGATCACGTTGACGCGTACGCCATCACGCTTGGCTTCCAGCGCCAGGGTCTTGGAAAACATCACGATGGCCGCCATCGCGCCGCCGAGCACGGTTTCACCGGGCGTGGGCACTCGGGCGGCATCCGATGCAATGTTCACGATCGAGCCACGCTTCTGCCTGCGCATGACCGGCAGCACGGCACCGCTCATGACCAGTGGACCGACCGCCTGCTCCATCAGTATCGTTGCGATCTTGTCGAGCGGCGTGTCCTGCAGTAGCACCGGCTGATAGCTTGCCACCACAGAGTTCACCAGGACGTCGATACGTCCCAGGCGCTGCTCGGCCTGCCGCGCAACCGCTTCGGCGGCGACCGGATCGCAGACGTCGGCCGCGATGAAGTGCGGCACAGAGCCCGGGCATTGTTCGCGAATCTGCGCCTGCGCGCTCTCGCCGCGTTCCACCTTGCGGCCCACGATCACCACATTTTTCGCACCGGCCCAGGCGAACGCGATCGCTGTCGCCAGGCCAACACCCGATGTCCCACCGGCAATGACGACACCGGCATCGGTGAAGTCGAGTCCCGTCGCCACGGTCAGCGGGCCGGTCGTGTGTTCCGCCACAGAATTACTCATGATGCATATCCCTGGTTCAAATTGTTAGGAAGCGCTGCTTGGTATTTGCAAAGATTTTTTGAAACGAGCCAACACGGCGCGATACCCGTCAACGACATCGGATGAGTCGCGGGCAAGATGAACGCAAGGGTGTCTTAGCCCGGCTTGGTCAGTCCGAGACTCGCGCGGCCCGAGCTTCGAATGGGCATGCCGCGCAGTGAACCGTTCTTCTCATCGTCCAGATCGCCCGAACAGGTCGCACAGGTCGGCATGAACCGGTTGGCCGGCACGAATGCCGACTCCACTTCACGCTCAACCTTTTCGAGCATCGACAGGTCGCCCTGGGTCGCACGCGCACCGGTGGTATCCAGTGCGAGCAACGCGGCGCCCAATGCGCCCGTGATCTGCGGATCGGGCGGAACCTGCAACGGCCGGTCGAGTGCCTTGGCCAGGAAGTGAACCGCAGCCCTGTTGTTGGCAACGCCACCGGTCATCACGATCGGCTCGCGCACGCCCACCAGCGCCACCAGACCCAGCACCCGATGTGCAACGGCGCGATGCACCGATGCCGCGATGTCCTCGCGACTCGCGCCTTCGGCCAGCAGGGAAATGATCTCGGTCTCGGCAAACGTCGCACACAGACTGCTGACTTCAAGATCCCGGGTTCCCTTCATGGCCAGATCGCCGATCTGGCTCATCTCGCATTCGAGCGCGCGTGCCAGCACTTCGTAGAACCGACCGGTTCCGCTGGCACAACGATCGTTCATCGCGAAATCGTCGACCAGACCGCGATCATCGACCGCTATGACCTTGCTGTCCTGCCCGCCGATATCGATGACCAGGCGCACGCCGGGACATATGGCGGAAACGCCGCGCGCGTGGCAGGTGATCTCGGTGAAGGTGCGACCCACGCCGGGCACCAGCCGCCGGCCGTAGCCCGTACCGATGGTGTACGCGATATCCGGCATCGAAAGCCCTGCGGCCTCCAGCGCGCCCTCGACCGATCGGCGCAGGCCTTCGCGGCTGACGGCGCCCATCTGCACGATCCGGGCGGCGACGACGCTGCCGCCGCCATCCAGGATGACGGTCTTCGCCGTCGTGGATCCGAGGTCTACGCCCATGAAATATTGGCTCACCCATCGCCTCCGGTCAGTGCAGTGGAAGCCGTCATCAAGCGATCGCGAGCTGGCCCCGGGCGCGACGCACGTCGATCGACTCGAGCATGGCTTCGAGACGGCTTTCCAGCAGTTCGCCCTTGTAGAACGACTCGTCGGCGATATCGCCTTCGAAGAACATCGACGGAATGCCCAGTACCTCGTGCGCCGACTTGGCCAGCAGCCGTTGCGGGCTGGAGAACGCGCGGCAGGTGCGCGTCGAGTGGAACACGATGCCATCGATGCCGTAGTCCACGCAGTCGCGATTCGTCAGGTACTTGAGCGTCTGCACGCCATGATTCGACGGGCACAGCAGATAATGCTGAGCCATGCCGCGGATCGGATCGTCGGTGTTGATCAGATGCGGCTCCTGCCAGAACGCGTTGTGGGTGTAGCGCCCGCAGACCACGGCGACATCGTGTTCGGCAAACTTGCGCGCCAGAACACCGACCTTGTTCCAGTTCATGATGCCGTCGAAGTAAAGCCGATACCGCTCGCTCTTGATCGCCGGGATGCGCTGGTCCACGCGCATGGCGATTTCGTCGCGGACAGCCGTGAAGTAGTCGACCAGGGCCTGACTCGCGGGCAGGAAGTTGATGTGCGCGATGGTGGCGATCCAGTCCCAGTACGTGGCAGGCGTCGGCGCGACGGCCTTGCACATGGCCATGGCCTCGCGCCGCAGCTCGGATGCGCGCTTGATGTAGGTCATGTTCTGCCGCAGCGCATCCCAATCGAAGGGACGTCCGGTCATGGACTCAATGAACTCGACCAACTTGTACAGCTGGGCGGACACATAGTCCGACGCGTCCTCCCACTCTTGCCCGCGCAAGTAGCCGGCGTCGGGTTTGTTGCCCCAGAGAAACGGCAGTGACACGTTGAAGATAGGCACCTCCTTGCCGAAGACGCGGTACGTGATCTCATCCCACTGCTGGCCGGTACTGCAACCTGCATAAGCATTGACGAAGAAGTCCGGGGCCGGAAGCCGGCTCGCCAGTTCTTTCTGGTCGATCAGGCCGACAACGCCGGACTGCGCCTGCTCCTGTGCATTCTTTGCCAGCACTGCGCAGCCGAGATGCGTACGCGCATAGGAGCAGAGCTCGTCGACGTAGCCGTATTCCTTGCCTGCAAGCTGCGCGGGCTTCTCCAGCTTCTGTGCAGCCAGACGAGCGGAAAACGCCTCGCCGTGTGCCCACTCGAGCCCGGCCGCCTGGAAGAACGGGTTAACGGCCGAGCCGTTGTACCAAACAACCTGGGAGCCACGCTCTCGCGCCGTGAAGATGTTCTCCCAGTATGCGGAGATCATGCCGCGACCGGCGTCGGTTGATGCCAACCGAGTTGTCTTGTTCGCAACAGCGTTTTCAATGCTCATGGTGTTGACTCCTTGAGTGACGTCGGCCTACACAGCCGGCTTCGATGGACTTAGGCGGCTGAGGGTTCCTTGCGGCGAATGCGTTCGAGCATGGCCTCGATCCGGGTCCGGATCGTTTCGACAGGAATGCCTTCGTGCTCGGTTTCGATCAGCACATGCGGTATTCCCCGAGCGTTGAGCGCCTTTCTCAATTCCGGGTAATACAACATGTGGGGCTCACAGAACTTGGCCATCAGCACGACCAGACCCTCAGCCCCGCTCTCGGCCACCAGATTCAACAGATAGCGATCCCAATCGACATCGTGCTGCACACGGGTCGGACAGGGCGCGGCGACGTTGCGGTCGAGATACCAGTCGGCCAGCGCCTCGATCGGCGCCTTGCTCTCGCCGATGTCGGTGGAAATATAACGAGTTCCATGGAACAGATCGTCGTCGACGATGATGGCGCCGCAGTCCTCGATCAGTTCCAGCAGTTCCGTCTTCGGCGCATGGCAGAAGTGGCCGGAAATATGTAGCTTGATAAGGCCGGCTCCGGACGGTCTGGCCGCAGCCGTCTCAAGCACCTGGCGCAGCAGCGCCGAGTGCTCCTGCTTATCCATGACCATGCTCGACTTCACAAAAGCCTGGAGCTCGCTCGGCTTGAACGTAACATCACCAGCACGCCGGGCATCGAATATCTGACGCAACAGCCGCCGGTTCTCGTTGAACAGCTGAATACTGTTCTGCAGGTCACTCTCGTGAATCATCCTTCCGGTGAAGTTCTCGATCTCCCTGACGAAGGACATCATCTTCTTCAGGATCTGCTCGCGGCTCCAGGGATCGCCCATCGACGAAATCAGCTGCCCGAAGTACATCGGAACCTCGGGTGACTCGTCGCGAATGATGTCGGAGGCACCCAACAGCTGGATGCAGTGATCGGCGAGCATGAAGCCGTCGTAGAGGCCCAGTTCTTTCTTCGCCGCCTGATCGGCGACGCTACGCGTATAGCCGCAGTGAAACTCGGTAAGACGGTTGTTTCCAATCGTGATCGGCGTGCGCTTCTGTTGAATGACCACCGGCAGCGCACCCGCGGCATGCGCGATCTCGGCGGGAAAATTCATCGGCATAAGACCGACAACCTTTCGATTTTTATCACGCTTCCATTGCGCGATATATTCGTCCGGATTCTCCGCGACCCCCGCCAATTCGGCGATGGCGTCTCTGGATTGCTTCGTCATTAAGGCACCCGCAGTTGGTATTTAACGATACAGATATTAAAGGCCTTATTCTTGATGATTGACGAATACTTCTGTTCCACTTTCACAATATTAGTATACTACTATACTAATAGTATAGCCACTGCATTTCAGTTCCGAACTCAGGTGCAATCGAGTTCACCGATCGATATCGGGAACCGCCTCTATTCGAGGCGGCCCCAGCGAACTCAGCCGTCAGAATGCGGCCTGAACAGTGAATCCCAACCGATCTGCGCTGCCCTTGTTGTCCGTCTGCGCATCGTTCCTGACTTCGCCGCGGACATATTCGACGCCGAACGCGAGCCGCTTCACGGGCTCCCAGATGGTGTTCAAGAACAATGCATCAACCCGGTTGGCAACGGTCTCGGGCACTGCACTGCGGGGCAGATCCTCTTCGATGGTTCCGAAAGTCAGATTCGATCGGACCGTAGAGGTCCAACGACGCTGGTAACCGAGACTCGCACCCCAGATCTTGACCGACTCCAACTGGTTGTCGACGATCGCGGCGGATGTCGGGATCGGCGTTCCAAGGACATAGCGGCCCATGCCGCGGCCACCATTGAGATTGAACTGAATGGAGTCCTTACCGAACGTATAGATCTTGCCCGCTATGCCGGCGCCGCCCGCAAACACATGATCGGTTCCGACGAAACCATTGATGGCCGCCTGCCCGCGATTGTCGATACTCAAGCGACGGCCCAAGGCGCTCATGGCGATGCGCCCCCAACTCGGGGCATAGGCGTAGCGCAAGGTGAGATCGGGCAGCGCATCCACGCTGGTGGTAGGCACCGGACCAACGGAAGCATTGAACCCAACCACTGTCATGCCGTAGAGATCGGTTTCGGGATTTTCGATCGCAACCGAGAATTCGTTCGAGTCCCACTTATTGGTGTATCGAAGCTGCGGTTGCCGGATTCCCTGGAGCATGCCATGGCCACCCTGAAAATCGACGGTCTCCGGATAAGTTCCGAGGTCGACGAAGTTCGTCCATGTCTGACCCGCCAGCCAGGATGAGCCGACGGTGGAAGACCCGATGGTGACGTAGGCATGCCGCATCCGCACAGTGGAGGAATTGGTGACCAGTTCGTTTCCACCCTGGCCCATGAAATCGACCTCTAGAAAGGTTCCCACATCACCGATGCTCGATGGCGTCAGCGTCTGCAGATTGAAGCGACTGCGCCGCGCCGTCATGCTGAGCTGATCGTTGCGCTTGCTCTGCGGATTGTCGCCGAACACGATGCTCATCGGCTGCGCCACCGCACCGCCCATGCCGCCGCCGGAATAATCCTGGACGATATCCAGTGCGGCGAATCCGCCGATCTTCAGCGACGTTTCGGTTCCCGGAACTTTGAAAAAGCCTGGCACCGGATCCTTGATGGCCTCTCCGCCGACATTCGGACGCTCGGCCTTGCTCACGTCGCCTGCTACCTTCGCCGGAGCCGCGTCTTTCGGCGCGGCCGCCTGGCTCTGCTCAAGGGCTCTTATCTTTTCATCCGTCCTTGCCTTGTCGGCTTCCAGTGTCTTGATTCTCGTCATGAGTTCCTGCACCGCCTGGCGCATCTGCACATCGCTTTGGTCCGCGCTTTGCGCAAGCGCATCGCCGCAGAAGATCGATATCGCGACTGAAAACAACCATGCCTTGACATACCGCATCTTCTCTTTCCCGCCCTCTTTCGCACAATTCTTCATATTTCCTCCAGTCACTATTAAAGACTCGGTTGATCGCTTTCTGATTTTTTGGGTCCGCCTGACGTCCGTTCCGGCAATGCACAAGGTGATCTGATTCGGTTCCTGATCAGGCCGCGATCCATGCGGAAAACTGCTTGTGAGAACGCGTGATACCGGCGCGAAAGACAAGCGGGCCCCGGGGCCTCAAAAAGAGGCCACCTTTTCTCCGCTACCGATAAGCGTCGCTTCCTCGATGCACGGAAGACAGCTGGCAGCTATCGCCGCGAAGCGACACCCGCAACCATCTTCCCAATGACGACTCCGGCACTCTGTTCGGTGCCTCTAATGACTTGCCGATTACTTGCCGACTGCTTCGCAATGTCAGCGGTTTGACCGCGACTCACCGCCTGCCATCAGCGATGCATGGCGACTGCATCGCCTGCCGAGAGGCTCTGCACCGCTACCGCATCAAGCAGCCTCGATGACGGTCTTGAAGTGAAACTCGCCCAGCCTGTCTCGCAGATGGCCAATGAGCATTTCCTTGTCGGCCGCATCGTGCAGTTGTACGAAAGCCACCGGACTCGTGCCGGATTCGGCGATCGCTACATCGAATCGACAGAGGTCTCGACAGGCTTCTTCGGCCACCGACGTCACCACGCGGCGCATCGCGTCGATCCGAAGCACCGGCTTGGAAACCTTGCCGACGGCAGTCAGCGGCATGGCATCGATGAAGATGATTTCCTTGGGCACCGCAGCCCGCTCATGCATGTGTTCGCGGCAGAAGCGAATCAACTCTTCAGGCGTCACCTCGCCGCCCGGCCTGATCACGACATAAGCCACCGGGATTTCGCCGACCATCGCGTCAGGGCGGCCGACTGCCGCAGCGACCTGCACATCTTCGTGCTCGCCCAGCACCTCCTCGATCACGCTAGGGTCGATGTTGTGCCCACCGCGAATGATCAGGTCCTTCGTTCTTCCTGAAACCCAGACATAGCCATTTCCGTCAACACAGCCACGGTCGCCGGTATTCCCCCAACGGGCCCCGTCCGGCATGCCGCCGACGAAGAACTCGGCATCCAGTCTGGAGTCGGCGTAACCCAGCATCAGGGAAGGCCCGCCGATAACCAGGGTGCCGGTTTCTCCCACCGCGCATTCGTGCACGAAGTGGTTCGCTGCATCGACTTCGATCGCCTTGGTCTGGTAGTGCGGAAGGCTGTATCCGACCGAACCGATCAGCGGCTCGAAGCCCGTGTCAGGATGGCCCGTGGTCGTGCCGTGCAATTCCGTCATGCCCCAGTTTTCACGCAGCCAGATGCCGTATCGCTTGTGAAATTTTCTGACGAGCTCCTGTGGGACCGTGCTGCCGCCACAATGAAAGTCGGTGATGCAATGGCGGGCCGAATGAGCATCGGGAGCAGCGAAGATCGCGGCGGCGGTCGTCGGAGTGGCCAACAGCGACGTCACCCGAAAACGGTCGGCAATAGTCCAGAAATTCTTGACGACCTCTGGATCCCGATAGCCCTGCGATGTCAGCGTCAGCAAGGTTTGACCGAAAATCATCGAGCGCAGGCCCAGGGAAATGGTGCCGCCGCAGTGGAAGTTCGGCATGCCGTGGGCCACGACATCGGAGTGACGCGCGCCCATCAACGCACCGACGTTCCAGGCGATGACCAGCTGCCCCCAATGCGACATGCGCACGAGCTTCGGCGTGCCTGTGGTGCCGCCTGTGGGCATATACATGGCTTCGTCGTGAGCTTGCGTTGACGGCTTGAACGTCAATTCGCTCGGATACTGACTCACCGTTTTCATGAAGTCGTTGCCGGAGTCCGGTGCATCCACTAGCAGCACCTGCTTCAGGGATGGCACCGAACGAAGAATCTCGTCGAGTTTGTCCCACGCTCCATCGCCATAGCGGCTTGTGGTCGTGACCAACACGGTCGCTTTCACCGCATTGAGGATAGAAATCACATAGCCGACGCTGAGAAAGGGATTGATCGGCACGGCAACACCCGCCGTTGCTGCCGCCCACAACGCGATTAAGCCTTCGGGCAACATCGGAAGGATGATCGCCGTCACCGACAGTGATCCGCCCGACATGCTATTGAGCAGATTGGCGGTCTGATTGATCAGCGTCATCAACTCCCGGTAGCGAATCTCACGCGGCGCTCCGGTCAAGTCAGCCGATTCCAGCCAGATCATCGCGGCCTTCTCAGGTGCGCCCAACGCCGCGGAGCGGATGCACTCGTAAATGGTCTTACCGGGGAGAAGGCTTTCGTACGAATACCGGCCAATCACCTCGACATCGCCCACCGAGCGCAGATGCGCGCGCGCGATCCCTCCGCTATTCGGCTGGGCGCCGGCTATCCAAACCGATTCAGGATGATCCGTTTGAAAACCGGCGAGTTGTATTTTTAGATTGGGACGCATGAAACACCTCAGATCTTTTCTTTCCGCAACTATTGAAAAATCTGCAGCGAGCGAACTGCCGCACTCCGGCCGTTGTTGATCCGTAGCACCCGGCTACGCGGACTCCGATGCCAGCGAAGCCGCATACGGCTTCTTCCGCAGCATGGGGGCAATCGGTGCGAGCTTGTAGGCGCTGGCGGCGCCCACTAAGCACAGCACGAAGCAGATCGAGACCGTCGCCCACACGCCGAACTGGGTATTTTCCAGACTAACGGCCACGACGGGCGCAAAGCCCGCTACCAGCGAGGCCATTTGCATGCCGAAGGAGCCGGCCGTATACCGCACATTCGGCGGCAGGCTTTCGACGATGAAGGCCGGGAACACACCATTGATAACCGCGTGTCCGAAGCCGGCGACTGCCAGCAGGGACGCAAAGATTAGAGCGGGCGTGCCGTTTTGGAGCGTCGCAAAATACAGGAACAGCATCAGACCTTCCGCGATCAGTCCACCGACGATCAGTCGCGTGCGGCCAATGCGGTCTGACAGTGCCCCCCAAACCGGATTCATGATCACGACCAGCAGCGTCGCAACCGTGATCACCCACAACATCGACGTACGATCCAGACCGACCGTGCGGACGGCGTAACTCAAGCTATAAACCGTGAGGATGTACCAGATGGACATCATGCCGGCCATGACACTGACGACCGCCAGAATGGTCGACCAATGCTCGCGAAATGCCATGAAGATCGGATTTTTTTTCTTGTCCGCCTCGCTTGCATTCTTGAAGTCCGGCGTCTCGTCAAGGCCATACCGCACCAGCACACCCACAAATACCATCACCGCACTGAAGAGGAACGGAAGGCGCCAGCCCCAGGCAATGAACGATTCGTCCGGCATCAGCGTCACGAGGGCGAACACTGTGGTGGCAACCACCGTACCGGCCTGAGCCCCCGCCGTAGAGAAGCTTCCAAAGAAGCCTCGGCGGTGTGCAGGAGCATGCTCCACGGAGATCAGCACCGCACCGCCCAATTCTCCGCCAACAGCCAGCCCCTGGATAACACGTAGAATCACGAGCAGTACCGGTGCGAGCCTCCCGATCGTGTCATAGGTTGGAAGCAGGCCGATCAGAACCGTGGCAGTTCCCATCATCGTGATCGTCATCATCAACGCCGCGCGGCGACCCCGCTTGTCACCGATATAACCGAACAGCAGGCCACCGAGCGGGCGCGCCAGATAACCAGTGGCGAACGTAGCGAACGACATGATCAGGGCGATATGCGGATCGACTTCCCTGAAAAATACCTTTCCGAAAACCAGCGCCGCCGCGCTGCCGTAGACGACCAGATCGTAATACTCGATCACCGAACCCAGAAATGCCGCAAGTGCCGCGCGCCTTGGGCTGGAGGCGGCGCTCGCCGCCTCGATGTTTTGTCCCGCTTGAGTTGTCATGGTTCTTCTCCTCCGGACCGCACTTAAAATATTTTTGTATAGCGCATCGGAACCGTTCCGCTTCAGCGCCTCACCGACAATAGTGGGCTGCGAGATCAAATCTAATCTCCCGCACGCCGATCAACTGCACTCAGTTCTGCCAACCACCAGTACGACGCGTGAACTCTCGACACCTGCAGGCAACCACCATTAAGCGGTGATTCCCCGTGGGCGCAATGGTCAAGCTTTCACGTTTCCACCCGACAAGGCATCCGATGCCAGACGGCACGCCGTTCGACAGACACGCCGCGCAGCCTTGCAATCCATCGCCTCAACTTTTAGTATCGTACTATACTATTATTAGATGTCAACGCCTTGAGGTCGCGTCTTTACGGTCAATTGCAAAGCTGAATTCCCGCCCACATTCCCGCGCTTCATTTGTGATCAAATCCGCTTACTGGCCGGTCTTTAGGGTTTCCTTTCGGCAAGCATTGAAGCTTGCGCGCCCCCATCACACAGGCTTCCGTCCGAAATTTATATCGTAGCGTACTGTATTAAATAGAGAGGACCGGCCGATGATGCCGTTGCCACGGCCGCATGGCCATTCAAAATGCCGCATAGCCCGAAGCCTGTCCGACGACAGAAAATCATGCCCTTTGCCATTACTCTTTTGAGATTCGCCTCATGAGCGATCGATACACCCGGAGCCTGGCGCCGATGATGCGCAATACCGACTCGACCGCGTCGGACGACACACCCCACACAAGTGACGATGAATCGCGCGACGCCGTGCGTCTTGGCTTTCTGATTCACGATGTGGCACGCATGCGCCGGGCGGCCTATGACCAGCTGGTGAAACCCCTGAACTCCACGCGATCACGCTCGTGGGTCATGGCTCATCTGTCACGCTATGACGGCATGACACAGGTGGACTTTGCCAATCTGCTGAATGCAGGTCGATCGAGCGTCGGCGCGGTGCTGAAGCAACTGGAAGTTGACGGCTTGGTGGAACGTCGGAGTGACCCGGCGGATAAGCGGGTCAGACGGATTTACCTGAGCCACCGAGGCCGCGCATTCATCGAAAAGCTGAACCAGCAGGAAGGCGCATTCAATCGCTACAGCCTGATGGCTTTGAGTGCCACCGAAAGAAACGAGTTGGCAAGGCTGCTAACGCTGATAAAAAAGACTCTGCAGCCTGGCGGTTACGCGGTGCCGTAAAGGCAGATATGCAAAGGAATCCTCCTTTCTCAGCCGCCGAACTGCGGCGCGCGGCGTTCCTTGAATGCGGCAAGAGCCTCCGGCATGTCGTTACCGCGGGTCGCCAAGGCCTGGCCGCGATTCTCCAGCTCAAGTGCCGAACGCAGTGACAAACCGTCGAGATTGGCCTGCAGCGCGCTCTTGCTTAGCTGGACACCAAACGGAGAATTTACACAGATCTGCTCCGCGACGTTGAAACACTCAGGCAGCAGTTCCGCAGTGGGCACCACCCGATTCAACAGCCCCAGCCGGGCAGCCTCTTCGGCTTCGACAAAGCGCCCGGTAAACATCAATTCGGCGGCGATTCCCGGCCCGACGATACGCGGCAGATGCCAGGATGCGCCGAGATCGCCCGCCGTCAAGCCGATCCGCACGAAAGCCGCGTTAAAGCGCGTGATCGGAACGCCGAATCTCATGTCCGCTGCCAGGGCCAGACTAAGACCACCGCCACTCGCCGCACCATTGACTGCCGCAATTACCGGCTGGGGAATCGATCGGACCGCCTCCAATGCCCGAGCCGCTTTGCTTTGGAGCGTATACATGCCACGGGCGCCCAAGCGCGAGAGCGCGTCGGCATCGTCTAGGTCGTAGCCGGCGCAAAATGCCCTGCCCGCCCCGGTCAGAATCACGACTCTAGTATCCGCCGCACCCCTGAGCCGGTCAGCCAGATTTTGCAGCTCATCGAACATCGCCTCCGTCATTGCGTTGAGGCGTTCTGGGCGATCGAGCGTCACGAGCATCACGCCAGCTTTTGGTTGATCGATCTTGAATGTCGAGTAGTTCACGGCCCGCTCCAGGGATTGTCCGCCGCGGATGGTAAGTAGCAGCGTCCAGCAGCATCGTATACTACGATACCTTATACCAGAATGCCACGAAGCCCTTTCTGGGGCCATGGACTTTCTATAGTGCGCTGGTAGAGCATGCATGATCATGCAAAGCTGCTCCATGGGCGAAATTCTGAAACGCCTACGATTCAAATATAGTATTGTTCTATACGATATATTTTTGCCGATCAGGAAGCGCGCAGCCGCTTTTCGCGCTGACAGAACTAGCAACTAGGGAGTGAGGAGAGACCATGACGCTTTACAGCAAGACCGCGCTCGCGGGCAAACGCATCTTGATCACTGGTGGCGGCACCGGCCTCGGCAAGGCCACAGCCTTGCACCTTGCGGGCTTTGGCGCCGAGGTCCATCTGTGGGGCCGTCGCCTCGAAGTCCTGCAACAGGCCGCTGATGAGATCAACGCTCAGGATGGCGGCCGAGCCCACATCCAAGCTGTCGACATCCGCAAAGCCGATCTGGTCGACGCCGCTGTCGAAGAAATCTGGACTCGTCACGGTCCGTTAACGGGGCTGATTAACAATGCGGCAGCAAACTTTATCGCGCCGACCAAGGATCTAAGTCCGCGCGGGTTCGAGGCGATCACCACAACGGTGATGAACGGCGCGTTCTATACCACGTTGGCCTGCGGCAAGCGCTGGATCGACCAAGGCCTGAAAGGCTCGATCGTATCTACGCTGGTGACCTGGATCTGGACCGGCTCCGCGTTCGTCTGCCCGTCAGCGATGGCCAAGGCCGCAGTCAATGCAATGACGATGTCGCTGGCTGTGGAATGGGGCCGCTACGGCATCCGCATCAACGCGGTGGCGCCGGGCCCCTTCCCCACCGAATATGCGTGGCAGATGCTTAACCCGACCGCCGATAGCTCGGTGGGCGCGACGCAGGCCACCGACGTACCGCTGGGCCGCTTCGGCCAGATGCACGAACTCGGCAATCTGATGGTGCTGCTGCAGAGTGACGGCTGCGACTACATCACCGGCGAGACCATCTGCATCGACGGTGGTCACCATCTTGCCGCGCCATCGACATTCGCTGGACTCACCAAGATGAGCGACGACGACTGGAAGAAAGCCAGAGAAGCCTCGCAGGCGGCCAGCAATACAGCAAAGGCGCAGCGCAGCGTCTGAATGTTGATGCCTATGGTTGATCTATTTTTCGGTGCTTTCGGTGTCTTCGGTGGTTCCGCTGGTCTCGCTCGGGTGCCCGTGCTTGTCGGTCTGAGGCAGAGCCTCGCTAGCGCGGGTCGTCGCGAGCCCGAGCCCATCGCCGCCAGTGACGGCTTGTTCGATAACGGAGCGGCCTGCACCGAATGCGCGCGGCTGCTCGGGTCGCGGGGCCGTACTTCACAGCCTCTGCGTATCGCGCCGCCACGCACGATCCTTGAACCGGCAAAGTCGTGGCGAACTGCGACCCACATCCACCCAGGCCCGCAACCGCCATTAAATCCATAAGTGGCAAGCATTAAGTGAACGCCGGCCGCTCGCTGCGACGCAGCATTTCCGCGGTGGTTTCCCAGGCATGTATCCGTTTGAATCAAACACTGGGCCGTGGCACGGAGTCTGTGTAACGTCTCCGTCGTTTCAAGCTTAATCACTCGAATCGCCGTGTTTACACGGCTCGTCAGGGAGATCCATATGAAGCAAGAAAAATCCAGGGCGCGCCTGCGCCTGAAACCCGTAGCCGCCGCGCTCGGCCTGCTGTGCGCGGCACCACTGGCACATGCCGCGCCGGCGACCAGTTCATGGGCATCCACCAACACCGCGGCATTCACCGACGTGCTCAGCAATGCCGTGTCGCGCGGCGCGCTGAAAAACGGCGACGCCCTTCATGTCAGCTTGAGCCTGGCGCTACGCGATCGCGCCGGCCTCGACTCCTTCCTGGCCGAACAGATGCGCGCCGGCAGCCCGGCGTTTGGCCAGACCATGACGCGCGACCAGTTCGTCGCCCACTACGCGCCGACGGCGGCGCAGGTGCAGGCGGTTTCGGCGTATCTGACGAAGATGGGCTTCATCAACGTGACGGTCGATGCCAACCGCCAGTTGGTCAGTGCCGACGGCACCGCGGCAATCGTCAGCAGCGCTTTCAACACGCGCATGGAAGGCTTCAGCGTCGGCGAGCGCGTCGCCTACGCCAATACACTGCCGGCCAGGGTGCCGAGCGAACTTGGCGGTATCGTGCTGTCGGTGCTGGGCCTGCAGAACCTGGTACAGGCCCACACGATGACCAAGCAGGCCGACCTCAGCCCTGCGGCAGCTCAGCCCAACGCCGCGGTCGCGACCGGCCATGTGCCGACCGAATTCCCTGCACTCTATGGCGTGCAGAGCACCAAGGACGCCTCCAACGCCAAGGTCGCGATCGTGGCCAGCGGCGACATCACCCAGTCGATCACCGACCTGCGCAGCTTCGAAACCCAGAACGGCCTGGTGCAGATTCCGGTGACGACGATCAACGTCGGCCCGCTCGGCACCGACACCAGCGGCGTGCCCGAATGGGATCTGGACAGCCAGGACATCCAGGGCATGGCCGGCAACGTCAAGAAGCTGGTGTTCTACGTGATCACTTCGCTGGCCAATAGCGATCTGACTGCAGGATTCAACCAGATCGTCACCGACAATAGCGTCAAGATCATCAACGTCTCGCTCGGCGAATGCGAAACCGGCGCCAAGCTCGACGGCTCGATGGCTGCCGACGACCAGCTGTTCGCACAGGCGGTGGCACAGGGCCAGGTGTTCTCGATCTCCACCGGCGATTCGGGTTCCGACGAGTGCGGCAGGAAGCGCAACGGCCAGAGCTTTCCGGCGGTTTCGCCGTATGTGGTCGCGCTCGGCGGCACCACGCTTTACACCGATGCCGGCGCCTACTCCAGCGAGAAGGCCTGGTCCGGCGGCGGCGGCGGCCCGAGCATCTACGAGCCCAAGCCGAGCTGGCAGGCCGGTGTCGGCGACGCCAGCTTCCGCAGCGTGCCCGACGTCGCGCTGGACGCCAACCCGAGTTCGGGCGCGATCATCGTCGTCAACGGCGGCTCCGCGCAGTACGGCGGCACCAGTCTGTCGGCGCCGCTGTTCTGCGGCATCTACGCGCGCCTGCTGAGCGGCCTCGGTAGCAGCCTGCCGTTCCCGAACCCGACGATCTACGCCAGTGCGCCGTCCAACAGCACCTACAAGTTCCTGCGTGACGTGACCAGCGGCTCGAACGGCGACTGGACCGCGACCACCGGCTGGGATTACACGACCGGTTGGGGCTCGTTGCGCATCGCCAACTATTACGCGCTGGTGAAGTCGACGCTGCCCAGCACCGCCACGGCCGACTGAGAGGCTGTGATTCCGCGGCATTGAAACCAAGCCGTCGCGGCGCGAGCCGCGGCGGCTTTTTTCGTTTGCGCCGCGGCTACACGCCGGTACTTATTTCCGATACTGCGCAACCGCCGATCCGATTAGCATGCGCCGTCCTCGCCGATTTCCCAGTCAATGAAAACGATCTACACCGCCTTGCTGGCGGCGCTGGCCTGGCTCGCGCCGGCACAGGCCGCGACCCTGCAGCCGCAGGATTTCGCCGCGATTGCGGACGTGACCGGGCCGCGGCTTTCGCCCAGCGGCGAGCAGGTCATCTACACCGTCGGCAGCACCGATCTGGCGAAGGACAAGAGCGTCACGCATCTGTGGATCGCGAGCTGGAACGGCAAGGATAATCACCAGCTGACATTCGGCGATCGCGGCGAGAGCAACCCGGCGTTCAGCCCGGACGGAACGCAGCTTGCCTTCATCGCCAACCGCGGAAAATCCGACGATCCCTCGCAGGTCTGGATCATGGATCTGCGCGGCGGCGAAGCACACCAGGCTTCGCATTGCGAAGGCGATATTTCCGACTTCGACTGGTCGCCCGACGGCCGCCGGCTGGTGCTCGTCGTCGCCGACCCCGATCCGGCCGACAAAGATCAGAAGCCCGGGGACAACAAGCCGGACTCGGGCACCGCCCGCAGCAAAAATGACGAAGACGATGATGACGATGCGGCCGATCCGCCGATCGTCATCATGCGCTACCAGTTCAAGCAGGATATCGAGGGCTACCTCGGCGCGCAGCACACGCATCTGGCGCTGCTGACGCTGGGCAGCGGCGAGCTCGCCGCGCTCACTGCCGGCGACTACGACGATCTGCTGCCGGCCTGGTCGCCGGACGGCAAGAACATCGCCTTCGTCAGCAAGCGCGGCGTCGATCCCGATCGCAACGACAATTGGGATGTGTACGTCGTCGAGGCAAAAGTCGGTGGCCAGCAGCGCCAGCTGACCACGTCGCCGGAATCCGACCTGCTGCCGGATTGGGAAACGCATCCGGCCTGGAGCCCGGACAGCCGGCGCATCGCCTACCTGCACGGCAGCGATCCGAAACTGATCGAATACGGCACGCATGGCCTCGCGGTGATCGACGCTGCCGGCGGCAAGCCGCAGCTGCTGACGCCTAACCTGGATCGCAATGTGTCGGCGGTGCACTGGATCGACCAGGGCCGCGCGATCGCGGCGATCGTCGAGCAGGACCGGCAATCGCAGCTGGTGAGCATCGATGCGCGCAGCGGCAAGCTGACGGCGATCAGCGGCGATGGCGGCACCGTCGGCCAAACCATTGGCGACTTCGACGCGCTGCCTTCGGGCCGGATCGCGATGCTCGCGAGCACACCGGCCACGCCGTTCGAGGTCTACGCGTTGGATCACGGTAAGCGGCGCCCGCTGTCGCGGCAGACCGAGGATTTTCTGGCCGGCGTGCAGCTCGGCCGCGTCGAAGCCATCAGCTCGCGCAGCGCCGACGGCAACGAGGTACATGGCTTCGTCACCTATCCGCCGGACTACGTTGCCGGCAAGGCCTACCCGGCGTTGTTGCTGCTGCACGGCGGCCCCGCTTCGCAGTTCGATGCCGCTTTCGGTTTCGACTGGCAGCTGTTCGCCGCCAACGGCTATGTCGTGATCACGGTCAACCCGCGCGGCTCGACCGGCCGCGGCACCGGCTACGCCAGCGCGATCTACGCCGACTGGGGCAACAAGGACGTCAGCGACGTGCTCGGCGCCGTCGATGCGATGGTCAGGCGCGGCATCGCCGACCCGGCGCGGCTGGTCGTCGGCGGCTGGAGCTACGGCGGCATGCTGACCAACTACACCATCGCCAGCGACACGCGCTTCAAGGCGGCCGTCAGCGGCGCCTCGATCAGCAACATCCTCGCCGGCTACGGCACCGATCAGTACATCCGCGATTACGACTACGAACTTGGCAAGCCCTGGGAACATCCGGACGTGTGGATGCGCATCTCGTATCCGTTCCTGCATGCGGACCGGATCAAGACGCCGACGCTGTTCATGGGCGGCTCGGAGGACTACAACGTGCCGGTGCAGAACGTGCAGCAGATGTACCAGGCCCTGCAGAGCCTGCACGTCCCGACCGAGTTGGTGATCTACCCGGGCCAGCATCACGGCCTGGATCAGCCGAGTTATCTGCTCGACCGCTGGCAGCGCTGGCTGGGCTGGTACCACGAGCATCTGCCGGGCTGAATGTCGCTTCAGTCGTAGGTCGGCAATCCCTTGCCGACCTGAGGCCCCGGTTGCGCATCGACCGTACACTGCTGAACTGAAACGGCCTCATCAAACGGTACCGGCAATGGAAGAATGGGTAAGCCGCGCCCTCGCACGCTGGCCGAACGTGCCGGCGCTGTTCGGCTGGCTGCAGCTCGACCGTCGCGGCCGCTGGCTGATCCAGCACGAGCTGATCAGCCGGCCGCAGATCATCGACACGATCGGGCTCAACTACGCGGCGGACGAGCAGGGCCGCTGGTATTTCCAGAACGGGCCGCAGCGCGGCTACGTGGCGCTTGAGACCGCGCCGCTGGTGCTGCGCGTCGCTGGCGACGGCGCGACGCTGGCGACGCACAACGGGCTGCTCGTCGAGCGCCCGGGCGCGGCGTATCTCGACGAGGAGGGCTCGCTGCTGCTGGCCACCGAGCATGGCCCGGCGGCGCTGGACTCCGCGGATCTGGAATGGCTGCTGGAGCGGCTCGACGGGGCAAGCGACGCAAGCCTTGAAGCGGCGCTGGCCTTGCCCAGCGGCAGCAGCACGCCGCTGCGGCTGCGATGGAAAGACCGCTGGTTGACGATAGCGCGGCTCGACATCGCCGACGCGCCGGCCAGGCTCGGCTTCGTGCGCGATCCGCAGCCGGACGTGTATGACCTGTAGGTTGGGGTGAGCGCAGCGAACCCCAACATTTGTTCTGCGCCGATGTTGGGGTTCGCTGCGCTTACCCCAACCTACGGATCTTCTCCGGCCCGGCAGTTCGCGGCTTCGTGCTGCGGATAATCCAGCAACAGCCGCCGGGTCACGCCATTACTCCAGCCGAAGCCGTCCTGCAGCGGATATTCGCCGCCGCAGGCGCCACCCGGATGTCCATCCTCGATCACGTATTTCTCGACCAGCTTGCGCTCGCTGCGGTACAGCCGCGCGACCGTCGCCAGCCAGCGCCCGGCGATGTCGCGTGCAAGATCGAGATTCCCGCAACACCGGAATCCTTCGATCGCCAGCCACTGCAGCGGCGCCCAGCCGTTGGGCCGGTCCCATTGCTCGTCGGTCTCGGTTTCGGTGGTGCGGATGCCGCCATCGGCCAGCAGGCGGGCGCGGATCGTCGCGGCCAGCGCATCGGCCTGCGCCGCATCGGCGATGCCGACGAACAGCGGCGCGACGCTGGCCGCAGTCAGCGGCGCGCGGATGCGGTCGAGCTGCCAGTCGTAGTCGAAGAACGCCTGCTCGCGCGGATTCCACATCAGGCGGTGGATCGCGCGTTTGCGCGCCTCGGCGCGTGCGCCGAAATCGTGTGCGGTTGCCGCATCACCGGCCTGCTCGGCCAGCGTCGCGATCGTCGATTCCAGGCGATGCAGAAAGCTGTTCAGATCGACCGGCAGGATCGCAGTCGTGCGCGTCGATGCCAGGCCGCCTTCACTGCCGAACCAGCGCGAAGAGAAATCCCAGCCCGACTCGGCCGCCGCGCGCAAATCGCGATACACGTCGTGTGATTTGCGCTCCGCTGTGCGCGCGGTGCTGACGTCCTCGCGATACGATTCCTCGCGCGGCGAGTCGCGATCGTCCCAGTAACGGTTGAGCAGCGTGCCGTCGCTCAGGCACACCAGGTGGCGATGATCCTCGCCAGGCCGCAGTTCCTGCTCGCCCTCCATCCAGTGCGCATGCTCGCGGCGCAGCACCGGCAGATAGCGCGTCATGCAACCCGGCTCCAGCGTCGCCAGCAACTCGACCATGAACACGAACATCGGCGGCTGCGAGCGGCTCAGGTAATAGCTGCGATTGCCATTGGGCACGTGGCCGTAGGTGTCGATCAGGTAGGCGAAGTTGTCGACCATGCCGCGCAGCAGATCGTGCCGGCCGCTGGCGGTAAGGCCGAGCATCGTGAAGTAGGAATCCCAGTAGTAGATCTCGGTAAAACGCCCGCCCGGTACCACGTAGGCCTGCGGCAGCGGCAGCAGTGAGGACTGCCGCGGATGCTCGCGCGGCACACGCCTGAGCACGTCCCAGAGGCCGTCGATGTGCTGGGCCAGGCTTTGAGCCGGGTCGGAGACGTAGCGTTCGTCGCTGAGCGTGTCGATATCGAAATGCTCGTGCACGAACGTGGCGAGATCGAAGCCGGGCTGGTGGCATTGCTCGCGATACCGATCGAGCAGCACACGCGGATCGCTGCGCGGCACCGCGTCGGCGAAAGTCTTGCTGTCGTCGAACACGCGGTGCATCTGCACGTCGATGAACAGCTCGTGATAACGATCGGCCGGGGTCAGCGTGTCGGCGAACGCGACGCTCTGGGTGGCGGAACCGGTTTCGGGAGGAGAAAGCATCGGGGTCCTGTCTGGGAGCGGTATTAGACGCCGTAGGTCGGCAATCCCTTGCCGACGTGTACCTTCGAATGTGCAATCGCTGCCTCACGTCGGCAAGGGATTGCCGACCTACGCGGGCAGCAGCCGGGTCGGCGCGGCACCGATCGGCATCGCCGGCAGGAATCTGCATTTGCCGCCCCCTGTCGAGCTCGATACTGTAGCGCCCACCGTATATCGATCAGCAACACACCGATATGGCCTGCGTGACCCAGCGCGAGTTGGCCGAGACGCGCATCGACGCCCCAGCCGCGCTGCTGGCGAAGGACGGATGAGCATCGCGATCGGCATCGTCGTCGGCCTGATGCTGGGCCTCACCGGCGCTGGCGGCTCGGTGTTCGCGGTGCCGCTGCTGATGCTCGGCATGCATTGGACCCTGCCCCAGGCCGCGCCGGTGGCGCTGATCGCGGTCTGCGCGGCGGCCGCGTTCGGCACCGTCGCCGCCTGGGATGTGAGCTACGTGCGCTATCGCGCGGCCATGCTGATGTCGCTGGTCGGCCTGGTCACGGCGCCGCTTGGCCTGCTCGCCGCCGCCGCGCTGCCCGGCGCGGCCCTGACGACACTGTTCGCCGCCGTGCTGGTCATCGTGGCGCTCAGGATGATGCTCCAGGCGCGCCGCCACCCGGAAGAAGCCCAGGTGGTTCGCGCCACCGTCGCCGGCGACGGTACGCCCTCGGGCGGGCCGCTCTGCCGGATCAAACCGGGCACCGGCCGGCTGTTGTGGACGCGGACCTGCACGCTGACCATTGCCGCGATTGGCGCCCTCACCGGCTTCCTGTCCGGCCTGCTCGGCGTCGGCGGCGGCTTTGTGATCGTGCCCTCGCTGCGCGCCAGCTCCGAGCTGTCGGTGCACTCGGCGGTCGCGACCTCGCTGATGGCGATCGCGCTGACCAGCGCCGGCACCGTGCTGGTCTCGCTGCTGCTCGGCCGGACTATGCTGTGGGCGGCGGCCGTGCCGTTCGTGATCGGCGCACTGGCGGGCATGTTCGCCGGGCGCCGCATCGCGCCGCGCATCGCCGGGCCGCTGCTGCAGCAGGGCTTCGCCGCGATGATGCTCGGCGCCGCCGGCGTGCTGATGATGAAGTCGCTGTAGTAGAAGCAGTGCAGGAGAGACCGGTGATCTTCAGGCAATTCTTCGACGCCGCTACCGGCAGCTACACCTACCTGATCGCCTCGGGCGCGGGCCGCGAGGCGCTGATCGTCGACCCGGTCAAGGAGCAGGTCCCGCAATACCTGATGGCGATCGAGCAGCTCGGCCTGAAGCTGCTGCGCGCGCTCGACACGCATACGCACGCCGATCACATCACCGGCCTGGGCGATCTGCGCGAGGCCACCGCCTGCGTGACGATGATGGGCGAATTCACCAAGGCCGAATGTGTGTCGCAGAGCTTCCACGACGCCGAGATGATCGACATCGAAGGCATCCGCCTGCAGGCCCGCTATACGCCGGGCCATACCAACGAATCCTTCAGCCTGGTGCTCGACCCGGCGCGGCCGCGCGCGGTGATGACCGGCGACGTGCTGCTGATCCGCGGCACCGGCCGCACCGATTTTCAGAGCGGCGACGCCGGCCGGTCCTGGGACTCGATCCACGATGTGCTGTTCGCGCTGCCCGACGAGGTCATCGTCTATCCGGCGCACGACTACAAGGGCTGGAGCGCGTCGTCGATCGGCGAGGAGCGCCGCCACAATCCGCGGCTGGCGGGCAAGACCCGCGAGCAGTACATCGAGCTGATGAATGCGCTGAAACTGCCGAACCCGAAGCTGATGGACATCGCGGTGCCGGCGAACCTGGCCTGCGGCAAGGTGTACTAGCGCCTATCGCCGTAGGTCGGCAATCCTTTGCCGACGCGAGGCGATGATCACGCATCCAGGGTAGCTCCGTGTTCCTTGCGGACCTGCTCACGGACCATGAACCCCTGCGTAGGCTGGGATGGAGCGAAGCGGAATCCCAGCACGGCGGCCCGAATCCAGCGCTGGGTTTCCGCTTCGCTGCAACCCAGCCTAC
>NZ_JAQGNT010000006.1 GCF_028291725.1 Hydrocarboniphaga sp.
CTACAGCTAACGTGCTTTGTTTTCCCATGTAATCGGCGAAAACAATGTACCGTTATTCTCCGAACACGCCACGAGTCTCTTTCATCATCAGGGGTGGCGCGAGTCGCCATGTCCGTTGGGGTGAGCGTAGCGAACCCCAACATCGGCGCGGAACAAACGTTGGGGTTCGCTGCGCTCACCCCAACCTACCGGTTACCGGCTCAGCTCGTCGATCTGCGCTGCCATATCGTTTAACTTGTCACGCAGATAAGCCCGTTGCTTTGCGGTCAGCATGCCGCTCAGATCCGCCAGCAGTTGACGGCTGGCCTGAGTCTGCGGCTCGTTCATTTCGGCGATCTCGCCGGTGAAGGGCGCGAACGCATAGTCCTGCAAGCGCTGCTCGAAGCCGGCGTCGCGGCGCGTCTTCAGCAGCTCGGCGAACTGCCGGCGCCGCGCGGCTTGCGGGTCGGGTGGCGGCCGCTTCAGGCTGTCGGCCCAGAGATCGATGCGCTGGCGTTGTGCGGGCGTCACCGAGCTGGCCCACTCGGCCAGCCGCTCTGCGGCTTCCTTGACCCGGGTTTCGCGCCATTGCGTGTCGTCGAGCTTTTGCTGTTTGCCGGTCTCCTTGGCGGCACGTTTGTCGATCGCCGCCAGCATGTCGCGCAGCTGCGGCTCGCTGAGCGCCGCCAGTGTCGGCGCGGCAACGCGCAGCGATTCCCGCGTCGTACGGTCGGCATGTTCACGCCAGCGCTCGCCGATCTGCTGCAGCTGCTGCACCGTCAGCGGCGCCGCCGCGGTCTGCGCCAGCTCGCGCAAATCGTGGGCATAGAGCGGCAGCTGGCTGCGCCGATGCCAGGCCCACAGCGCGTTGAAACGTGAGTCGAAATCCGCCCGTTGCTGCGGATTCAGATCGACATACCGGCCGATTTGGAAATGGGCTAGGGTGTCGAGCCGGTTGTAGACCAGGCCGATGCTGCTGCAGCCGGCGACGAGCAGCGCGGCCAGCGCGGCCGCTGCAGCGATCAGCTTGCGGGTCCTGGGCACGGGCTACCTCCTGGCGGGCGCGGCGGTTTTGATTTTGAGCCGGACCCGGCCTCGGCTGGCTGGCTTCCGGACCGCTCGGCAGCGGACAATGGCCGGCTCTGCCTCTTATAGCCTGCCTTCGCGGACCTGAACGATCCCCTCCTTGCAACGCCGTCCCGCCCCTGCCGCTGCTGCCCTGCCTGCCGAGCTGCTGGATCGCTATCAGGCGGCCAGCGAGCGGCTGCTGATTGCCGACGAGCGCCGTCTCGGCGGGCTGCTGCGGCGTGCGGCCGGCGGCCAGGCGGTGGATCTGGCGCGCTTCAGTCGCGACCTCGACGCCGCGCTGCTGAAGGCCGAGAACCGGCTGCGCCTGCGTCCGGCGCTGATCACCTTCCCCGAAGAGCTGCCGGTCAGCCAGGCGCGTGAGGAAATCGGCCGCGCGATCCAAGAAAACCAGGTGATCGTGCTGTGCGGCGAGACCGGCTCGGGCAAGACCACGCAGCTGCCCAAGCTGTGCCTGGAGCTGGGCCGCGGCACGCGCGGGCTGATCGGCCATACCCAGCCGCGGCGGCTGGCCGCGCGCAGTGTCGCCAACCGCATCGCGCAGGAACTCGGCAGCCCGCTCGGCCAGCTGGTCGGCTACGAAACCCGCTTCGATCGCCGCGTGTCCGACGCCAGCCTGGTCAAGCTGATGACTGACGGCATTCTGCTGGCCGAGCTGCAGCGCGACCGCGAGCTGAGCGCCTACGACACGATCATCATCGACGAGGCGCACGAACGGAGCCTCAACATCGACTTTCTGCTTGGCTGGCTGAAGCGGCTGCTGCCGCGCCGACCGGAGCTGAAGCTGATCGTGACTTCGGCGACGCTCGATCCGGAACGGCTGGCCAAGCACTTTGAAGGCTCCAAGGGTCCGGCGCCGATCATCAGGGTCGAAGGCCGCACTTTCCCGGTGACGATGCGCTATCGCGAACCCGATCCGGATCTCGATCTGGAAGGCCAGGTCGGCAACGGCATCGACGAACTCTGGGCCGGCGGTGGCCGGCCTGGCGACGTATTGGTGTTCCTGCCAGGCGAGCGCGAGATTCGCGACCTCGCGCGCTCGCTGCCGGGCCGCTTTCCGCGCGCCGAAGTGCTGCCGCTGTTTTCGCGGCTGCCGGCCGAGCAGCAGGACCGCGTGTTCGGGCGCGGCAGCGCGCCGCGCATCGTGCTCGCCACCAACGTCGCCGAAACCTCGGTGACGGTGCCCGGCATCCGCTACGTCGTCGACACTGGTACCGCGCGGGTCAAC
Source organism: Hydrocarboniphaga sp. (assembly GCF_028291725.1). Classification (GTDB taxonomy): domain Bacteria; phylum Pseudomonadota; class Gammaproteobacteria; order Nevskiales; family Nevskiaceae; genus Hydrocarboniphaga. Next base: position 2,294 of record NZ_JAQGNT010000006.1, read on the forward strand.
CGCTATTCGACGCGGCTCGGCGTGCAGCAGTTGCAGATCGAAGGCATCAGCCAGGCGGCCGCGAATCAGCGCGCCGGCCGCTGCGGCCGCATCGGCCCCGGCACTTGCCTGCGGCTGTATACCGAGGCTGATTTCCAGGGTCGCGACGAGTTCACCGATCCGGAAGTGCTGCGCGCGAACCTGGCCGGCGTAATTCTGCAGATGGCCGCGCTGGGTCTCGGCGACGTCGATGATTTTCCCTGGGTCGATGCGCCGGAGAATCGGCATGTGTCCGAAGGCTATCGGCTGCTACAGACGCTGGGCGCGCTCGACGACGAGCGCGCGCTGACGCCGCTGGGCCGCGAGCTCGCCCGCTTGCCGCTGGACCCGCGCATCGCGCGCATCGTCGCCGCCGGCAAAGGCCAGGAGCAGGACGCGGTCTGCGTACTCGCCGCCGCGCTGTCGGTGCAGGACCCGCATGAAGTGCCGCCGGATCAGCAGACCCAGGCGCGGCAGAAGCACGCGGTCTGGCGCCACGCGCGCTCGGATTTCTACACGCTGCTGAACCTTTGGCGCGAGTGGCAGAAATGGAGCGAGGGTGTATCCAACCGCGCGCTGCGCAAGATCTGCCGCGAGCAATACGTGTCTTACCTGCGCATGGAGGAATGGGAGTCGGTCTACAAGCAGATCGTCGACATGACACGCGACAAGAGCGGTACGCGAGCCGAGTTCCCGTCGCAGGAGAAACTCGAAGAACTCTACCCGCAGATCCACAAGGCGCTCGCCGCGGGCCTGATCGACCACATCGGCCTGCGCCTGCCGGCCGAGAAGAACGAGCGCCCGGAATTCCAGGGTCCGCGCGGGCGCAAATACCGCGTTTTTCCGGGCTCCACCTTAGCCAAGAAGCCGCCAGCCTGGCTGCTGTCGGCGCAGCTGTCGCAGACCAGCCAGCTGTTCGCGCGCACCAATGCCGACGTATTGCCGCAATGGCTGTCGGAAGTCGGCGCGCATCTGGTCAAGAAGACCGTCACGCATCCGCTGTGGAACGCCGAGCGCGGCGAAGTGCAGTGCACCGAGTACCACACGCTGTTCGGTCTGCAGCTGCTGAAGCGCAACTGCCATTACGGCTCGATCGATCCGGTCGACGCGCGCCGCATCTTCATCACCGAGGGCCTGGTGCGCGGCCAGTGGGTCGCAAAGCCGCGTTTTCTGACCGATAACCTGAAGCTCATCGAGGACGTGCAGGACAAGGAGGCGCGCATGCGCCGGCCGGATCTGCTCGGCGACGAGTCGCAGCTTTACGCGTTCTACGACGAGCGCATTCCGAAGGACGTCTGCACCGCCAACAATCTGAAAGCCTGGCTGCGCACGGCCAGCGCAGATAAAGGTGATCCGGGCCGCATCCTGAAGATGAAAGAGCCGGACGTGCTGCGTCCCGGCGCCAACGCCGACGTCGAGGATCTGTTCCCCGATCGGATCGACATCGGTGGACACAGGCTGCAGCTCAGCTATCAGCACGATCCCGGCGAGGATGAAGACGGCGTGAGCTTTCACATTCCGCTGAGCCTGCTGTACCAGCTGCCCGATGCGCCCTTCGACTATCTGGTGCCGGGCCTGCTGGCGCCGCGCATCGAGGCCTTGATCCGCAGCCTGCCGATGAACCTGCGCCGCCAGTGCACGCCGGCCGCGGAATACGCCAATGCGCTGTCGGCGCGCATGCAGGTCGACGAAGGCGACTTTCTGTCGAGCATGGCGCGGCATTTCGATGCGATGATCGGCGTCAAGCTGAAGCCGGATGATTTCGATATCGCCAAGTTGTCGGCGCATCTGAAGCCGACCCTGGTGCTCGAGGATGCGCAGGGCAAGGTGCTGGCGCGCGCGGAGTCCTTGAGCGCCTTGAAGAAGGGCCAGGCCGAGCCGGCGCGCGCCGCCATCGCGGTCAGCGCGCAGCGGGAAGATGTCGCCAGGCGCTGGGTGCGCAGCGACGTGAAGGACTGGGATTTCGGCGATCTGCCGGAGCATGTGGATCTGGCGAATGGGGCGCGCGCCTGGCCGGCGCTGACGACGCTGGAAGTTACTCCTGTAGGAGCGGACCTTGTCCGCGATTCTCGACGTCAGCGCGAGCTGGAAGAATCGCGGACAAGGTCCGCTCCTACAGTTCCCGCCATCAGGCTGGCGTTGTTCGAATCACCGGACGCCGCGCGTTCCGCGCACATTATCGGCGTGCGCGCGCTGCTGCTGTCCAAACTCTCCGATCGCGTGCGCGACCTGGTCAAGACCGCGAAATCCAGGATCGGTCTCGCCCTGATCGGCGGCCGCTACGATCCGGACGTGATCGCGCTCGCCGTCGCCGAGCGCGCCGCCGCAAAGACCTGGAAGCTCGCCGAGCTGCGCAGCGAAGCCGCATTCAAGGAAGCAGTGCAGCATCGCGGCGAATTCGGCCGGCTGGCAGTCAAGCTGCTCGACGATGTCTGCGCCTGGCTGCTGAGCGCCACCGAGCTGCGCAAAAGCCTCCGCGCGCTCGACAAGCACTGGCCGGATTCGATCGCCGACATGAGCTATCAGATCGACTCGATGCTGGCGCCGGGCTTCGTCGAAGCGCTGCCGGAGGCCCAGTGGCCGCGTGTCGCGGTATGGCTCAAGGCGATCGGCATCCGTCTGCAGCGTTTGCCGAACAAGCCGCAGCGCGATATCGACATGACCTTGCCGCTGCGCAAGCTCGTCTCGCAGCTGCCAGGGCCGTTCCACAGCGCGCGCTGGCTGCTCGAGGAATGGCGCGTTGCGCAGTTCGCGCAGGAACTCAAAGCCCAGGGTTCGCCCGGTGCCGAGCGCATCGCCGCGCTGCTGAAGGAGCCCGCTTGAGCGACAGCGAGTACACGTCGGTGCCGATTCTGATCGAGGCCGATCCGGTGCCGGTGCTGAAGCTGCGGCTGCAGGATTATCAGCGCACGCTGCGCCAGACCACGCTGCGCGCGGCCTGTGCCTGCGCGCGCCTGAGTTTCGACTATCAAGGCTGGCGCCTGCCGTCCGAGGGCCCGTCGCACGAGCGCGGCGAGAGCGCCGGCCGCGTCTACGAGATCCTGCGCCGCCGCTCCGCGGAGAACGAGGCACGCGAGAAACTCGAGGCGCTGCGCCTGACCAATGCGCAGCTGGTGTCGACGCGCATCCGTCCGCGTCCACCGGGCTTCGGCACCGGCGATTACGTGTTCGAGCGCGGCCGCGACGAACTCGCCGATCCGGATCACTGGCTGGTGCTGTTGCCGCGCTTGTCCGCGGCCGGCTTCAGGCTCGAATTCGATCCGCGCTTTCCGTATTCGATGACCAGCGAGCCGGACGCCTGGCGCGTTGATGTGGCCGACAGCGGCAACCAATGGTTCGATCTGAGCCTGGGCATCGAGATCGAGGGCCGGCGCGTGGATCTGCTGCCGATCCTGCGCAAGCTGATCACCGATCCAGGCTTCCCGCGCCGCCGGCCGAAGAACGAAGCTGAAGACGCCGTGCTGCTGGTGGCGATCGACGATCGCCGGCGCGTTCCGCTGCGCCTGTCGCGGCTGCGCGCGCTGCTGGAGCCGCTGCTGGAATGGCTGGATTCGCCGAACGAAGCCGGCGACAGCCTGCGCCTGAGCCGGCTGCAAAGCCGCGTGATCGAGCAGATCGAGCGCAGCGGCGTGCTGCGTCAGGGCGGCGACGCGTTGCGGACCAGCATCGAGCAGCTGCGCCAGGCCGCGGTCGCCGCGGATGCGCCTGTGGGTTTCCGGGCCGAGCTGCGGCCGTATCAGCGCGAAGGTCTGGGCTGGCTGAATTTTCTGGCCGATGTTGGCCTCGGCGGCATCCTCGCCGACGACATGGGCCTGGGTAAAACCGTGCAGGTGCTTGCGCATCTGCTGGCAGAGAAACAGCGCGGCCGGCTCGGCGGCGATGCCGGCGCCGCACTGGTGGTGTGCCCGACCAGCCTGGTCGGCAACTGGCGCGCGGAATCGCAGCGTTTCGCACCCGATCTGAAAGTGCTGGTGCTGCATGGCGGTGACCGGCGCCGGCATTTCGCCAGCATCGATGCCCATGATCTGGTCATCACCACCTATCCGCTGCTGGGCCGCGATCGCGAGGCGCTGCGCGCGCACTATTTCGCGCTGCTGGTGCTCGACGAGGCGCAGGCGATCAAGAACGCGCGGACGCTGGCCGCCCGCGCGGTACGTGCGCTGCGCGTGCGCCGGCGCATCGCGATGACCGGCACGCCGCTGGAGAATCATCTCGGCGAACTGTGGGCGCAGTTCGACGCGGTCGAGCCGGGTGTGCTCGGCGACGAGAAGCGCTTCACCCGCCACTTCCGCACGCCGATCGAGAAGCACGGCGACGCCGAGGCGCGCGACCGGATGAATGCGCGCATCGCGCCGCTGATGCTGCGGCGGCGCAAGGAAGACGTGCTGCGCGATCTACCACCCAAGACCGAGATCCTGCGCCTGGTCGAGCTGGAAGGCCGGCAGCGTGAGCTGTATGAAACCCTGCGGCTGGCGCAGCACGAAAGAGTGCGCGAAGTGGTGGGTGATCGCGGTGCCTCCGGCAGCAGCATCATCGTGCTCGACGCGCTGCTGAAACTGCGCCAGGTGTGCTGCGATCCGCGGCTGGTCAAGCTCGAAGGCGCGCGCCGCGTGCCGCAGTCCGCCAAGCTCGATCTGCTGCTGACCCTGCTGCGCGGCCTCGCCGATGAAGGCCGCCACGTGCTGGTGTTCTCGCAGTTCACCGAAATGCTCGATCTGATCGCCGCGGCGCTGGACACCGCCAAGATCGGCTACCTGATGCTGACCGGTGCCTCGCGCAATCGCGAAGACCTGGTGAACCGGTTCCAGTCCTTTGAAGTGCCGGTTTTCCTGATCAGCCTGAAGGCCGGCGGCGTGGGTCTGAACCTGACCGCCGCCGACACCGTGATCCACTACGACCCATGGTGGAACCCGGCGGTCGAGGCCCAGGCCACCGACCGCGCGCACCGCATCGGCCAGGACAAGCCGGTGTTCGTCTACCGGCTGATCTGCGCCGGCACGGTCGAGGAAAAAATCCAGGCGCTGCAGGCGCGCAAGGCGGAGCTGGCGCGGGCGGTGTTCGAGGGCGGCGCGACCACCGAACTGCGCTTCGACGAGGCCGATCTGGAAGCGCTGTTCGCGCCGCTGTGACGATGCCTGGGGTTCGCTGTGCTCACCCCAAGCTACCGGCCGTCGGCCACCCGCGATGATGAAACTGGCGAGGCGCTCGACGCGTAGGTCGGCAATCCCTTGCCGACGTGAGGCCCAGATTGCGCATCCAAGGTACACGTCGGCAAAGGATTGCCGACCTACGAGCAGCGTTCCGATCGAGGCAGGCCCGCTACGTCGTCTCAGGCGAAGGGATTGACGACCTGCAGTTGCTTGTCGATCAGCTGGCCGTGCTGCAGGTCTTCGGTATAGAGCGTGTCGCAGCCGGATTGCAGCGCCGATGCGACGATCAGTGAATCGTAGAAGCTGAAACCGTAGCGCTCGCTGACATCCAGCGCGGACTCGTGCAGATCCAGCGTGATCGGCATGATTTCCAGCGTCTGTCGGAGTTGCAGTTCGATCTCGCGCACTTCGGCCGGACTCAGCAGCTTCTTCCGGCGTACCACGTTGGCGAATTCATTGAGTACCTGCACGCTCAGGACATGAGACCGGGCCAGCGCGGTCCGCGCCACCGCGGCCTTGGCCTCGGGGCTCAAGGTATAGAGCAGGACATTGCTGTCGGCGAAAGCGCGCCGGCTCACCGCACGTTGGCCTCGTCGCGATCGAAGCGGTAGTTCTCGGGCAGCCGGCCCGAGAACTTGCGCAGCGGCTCGATGATTTCCTGAGGGCTGGGCCTGCGGGACACATCGAGCCGAACCTGACCTGCGGCATCGCGACTGGGCCGGACCTCCACTTCATCGCCGGGCCGCAGGCCAAGTTCCTGGATCAGGCTGGCCGGCAGGCGCACGGCCAGACTGTTACCCCATTTGGCGATCTGCATTGGAAGCTCCTGGATCAGCCTGGTGGATATACGCGTAGATCAGATGTATATCGTATCGGCGATCCTCAGCCGGCGCCAGCGGGCCGCCGGCCACGCATGAGAAAATGCCGGAGAGACCCTATCGGATGCCTTCCATGCCCGCTCTCCGCGAAACGCCGACCGCCGCCGACCGCCTGATCGTCGCGCTCGACCTGCCCGACGCTGCATCCGCGCGCGGCCTCGTCACCCGGCTCGGCGACGCTGCTACGTTCTACAAGATCGGCATGGAGCTGTGCATGGCGCCGGGTTTCTTCGAACTGCTGGACTGGCTGAAGCAACAGGACAAGAAAGTCTTCGTCGATCTGAAGTTTTTCGACATCCCCGAAACCGTCGCGCGCGCGGTGCATAACCTCGCCGAGCGCGGTGCGGATTTCTGCACCGTGCACGGCAACCAGGCGATCATGCAGGCCGCGGCGGGCGCCAAGACCGGCAACACCAAGGTGCTGGCGGTGACCGCGCTGACCAGCCTCGACCAGGGTGATCTCGACGACCTCGGCTTCAAGTGCGACATCGCGGCGCTGGTGCTGTCGCGCGCGCGCCGGTCCTTGCAGGCGGGCTGCGACGGCGTGGTGTCCTCGGGCCTGGAAGTCGAGCAGCTGCGCAAGGAAGCGCCGCGCGAACTGATCTGCGTGACGCCGGGCATACGGCCGGTCGAAAACCGGATCGATGCCGACCAGAAGCGCGTGATGACGCCGACCGCGGCGATCAAGGCTGGCGCCGATTATCTGGTCGTCGGCCGCCCGATCCGCGACGCGGCCGATCCGCGCGCGGTCGCGCTGGCGATGCAGCAGGAAATTCTCAGCGCCTTATAGCCCGGACGATGCAGCTTTTCGCTCCTTCCCCCGCTTGCGGGGGAAGGCTGGGATGGGGGCGAGACGACAGAGTTGCTCCGCGACTTCGCGCCCCCACCCCCGCCCTCCCCCGCAGGCGGGGGAGGGAGTTACAGCGTGGAGGTCGATTGAGTTTCTTAAGCCGCTGTCTCGCATGTAGCTTGGCCTTGGTGACGACATCGGCGCTTGCCGACCCCGCGCTGCTGATCGCGCACGTCAGCGTGATCGACGCCACCGGCGCGCCGCCGCAGCCAGACCGCGCAGTGCTGATCATCGACGGCCGCATTGCATCGATCGGCGCTCCCGAAAAGACGCCGATGCCGGCGGGCGCGCAGTACATCGATGGCCGCGGCAAGTTCCTGATCCCCGGCCTGTGGGACATGCACGTGCATCTGTTGCGGCGCGGCCGGCCCGAAGCCTATTTCCCGCTGCTGATCGCCAATGGCGTCACCGGCGTGCGCGACATGGGCGGGAATTTTTCCTTCGATGAAATCGCGCAGCTGCGGCGCGAGATCGCCGACGGCCATCGCCTTGGGCCGCAAATCGTCGCTGCCGGTCCGATACTCGACGGGCCATATCCGCAGCTGCCGAGCATCTCGGTGGTCGTCGCCGATGCGGCCGCCGCGCGCATGCAGGTGGACCTGCTGGCGCGCCAGGGCGCGGACTTCATCAAGGTCTACAACCGGCTGTCGCGCGAGGCCTATTTCGCGATTGCCGACGAGGCCAAAAAGCAGCGCCTTCCATTTGCCGGCCATGTGCCGTTCTCGGTATCGGCGCGCGAGGCCTCCGATGCCGGCCAGGCCAGCATCGAGCATCTGTTCAATGTGCTGTTCGCGTGTTCCAGCCGCGAGGACGAGCTGATGCGGATCAAGGCGCGCTCGCTGGCCAGCGACGAATCCGGCGAGCGGCAAAGCCTGCGTCGCCTGTATCTGCACGGCGTGCTCGACAGCTACAGCGAGCCGCGCTGCGCCGAGCTGTACACGCACTTCGTGCGCAACAAGACCTGGCAGACACCGACACTGGTGCAGCGGCGCGCGTTCGCCTATCCGGACGCGAGCCTGGCTGCCGATCCGAACCGCCGCTATGTGCCGCGCTCATTGCGGGCCTTGTGGGACCCGCAGCAGGATCATCGGCTGCAGGGACGCGACGCCGACGACGAGGATATTCAGCGACGCTACTACGAGCGCGACCGCGCACTGATCGCGCCGATGCGCCGCGCCGGCGTGCGCTTCCTCGCCGGCACCGACGCCGGCGATCCGTTTTCGATCCCCGGTTTCAGCCTGCATCAGGAACTGGAAATGCTGGTGGACGCCGGACTGACGCCGATGGAAGCGCTGCAGTCGGCAACGCGCGACGCCGCGGAATTCCTGCATCGCGATTCTCAGTTCGGCAGCATCGCTCCCGGCTTGCGCGCCGATCTGGTGCTGCTCGACCGCGATCCGCTGGCCAGTATCCGCAACACCCAGGCGATCGCGGCCGTCGTTGTCGGAGGGCGTTATCTGCGGCGCGAAGATCTGGATCGGCTGCTGCTGCAGGCGCAGGCGGCGGCCGATACACAATAGCCGCTAACGCGGAAGTGTAGGGCGGGAGCATCTCGCCTTTCGCGGCAAGACGGCGGGATACGCTGCGCTCCTCCCGCCCTACGCGGCTCTTCATATGGACAGCAGATTCACGACACGAAACAATGAGCCGTCCCCGTGTTCCCTCTTGACCATGAAGCAGGCCTCTCTGTTCGACAACGATCGCAGCGTCATCCCGGTAAACCCGGGTGTGGCCGGCAGCCAGCCGATTCTCGGCAAGGAGCAGAAGCTGTTCAACAAGCTGATCGCGCAGATCGAGGCGCTGCGGCAGTCGGTGCAGCAGTGGCGCGACTACGGGTCGGTCTACCAGCGACGATACGCAGACGAGATTGCGCCGCTGAATCAGCAGCTGCGCGACGCGCGCATCGCGATGGTCGGGCTGCTGGACCAGGCCATGAACAGCCGCGAACTGGGCAAGAAGCAGCGCGACAAGGTTCGCGACATCGTGCTCGGGCAGTTGTCGGAACTACTGGGCGAGTCGGCCGACGCCGAGTTGTTGCGGCTGTACGAAAAGCACAGCGATTTCCCGTTCGGGGACAGCGGCGACGGCGATTTCGACGACATCCGGGCCATGGCCGGCGAGATTTTCGGTATCGAGATCGACCCTGAGCATAGCGCGGCCTCGCCCGAGGAGCTGGCGGAGCTGATCGCGGAGCAGGTGGATGCATCCCGGCAAGACGAGCCGCCCCGGGCCAACAAGGCTCGCAAGAAAAACGCGAAAGCTGCTGCACGCGACGCGAGCCGCGAACAGGCCGAGCAGGGTGCCAGCCAGTCGATCCGCGAGATCTATCGCAAGCTCGTCAGCGAACTGCACCCGGATCGTGAGCAGGATGCCGAACAGCGCGCCCGCAAGACCGAGCTGATGCAGCAGGTCAATCAGGCCTACGAAGCCCGCGATCTGCTGGCCCTGCTGCAGTTGCAGCTGCGCATCGAGCAGATCGGTCCGGATTCACTGGCGGGCCTGGCGCAGGAGCGGCTGCGGCACTACAACTTCGTGCTCAAGGAGCAGTTTCAGCGCTTGCAGCAAGAACAGCTGCAGCTGATGGACCCGTTCCTGCTGATGATGGGCGGCCGCATGTCGCGCGGCCTGACCACCGACGACGTACAGCGCGCGATGGACGCCGACATCCGCGAAATGAAAGCGGCGCTCAAGTATCTGAAGGCAGACCTGGCCAGCTTCCGCGACATCCGCAATCTGAAGGCGAGCCTCAGGGATTACCGGATCGGGCAGGCGGACGAAGACGACGAGCTGGACATGATGCTGAGCCAGCTGATGTCACAGCAGCGCCGGCGTCGGCGCTGATCGCCGGTCCCTCGTCATTACCGATGATGAAGCGAAAGCTCAATGATCCGTAGGTCGGCAATCCTTTGCCGACGTGACAGCCCGATGCGCAACCAAGGCCCCACGTCGGCAAAGGATTGCCGACCTACGGATAGCCCGCAGCGGCCGCGATCTTCAAGCCGCCGGATCGGCGACCTCGTCGTAGCCGCGATTCAGGAACTGCAGCAGGCAGAAACCGTTGCCGAAAGGATCGGCGAAATGGGCGATGCGGCCCCAGTTTGCGCTGCGCATCGGGTCTTCGAGCACAGCGCCGGCCGCTAGCGCTCGCTCGATCGCAGGCGGCAGATCGTCGACGACGAAATCCAGATGCACCGGCGTCCAGTGCCGTGTGTAGTCGCGTGTGGCAGCCGATGCGGAGTTGGCGACCGAGCCCGCCGGCTTGACCAGCAGATAGATCGGTGCCGACGTACCCAGCAGCTCGACACCGCCGTCGCCGAAACGACGGCCAATCTTCAAACCGAAAGCGGCCGTATAGAACGCCGTTGCCTGCGCCAGATCGGCGACATCGATATTGACCAGCAGCGAGGCCGTTGCCGATGTCATCGCCGGCTCAGGCCTGACTGCGCCGCTCGCCTTCATCCTTCAGCGAAAACGGATTGAAGTTGGTGTGGGTGTCGTAAGTGTCCACGCCTTCGACGCGCTTGAGCCAGTTCACCACCGCGTAAGTCAGCGGCGTCATCACCACCTCGACGATCACCTTGAACACGAAGTTGAACAGCACCGCGCTGATCAGCGCCTTGGTCGTCCAGATACCGAGAAACGAGATCGGGTAGAACAGCGCCGAGTCGGCGAACTGGCCGACGACGGTCGAGCCGACGGTGCGCGTCCACAGGTGCCGGCCTTGGGTCCAGAGCTTCATCTTGGCCATCACCAGCGAGTTCAGGAAGTCGCCGACCCAATACGCGGCCATGCTGCCGAGCACGATGCGCCAGGTGTTGCCGAACACGGTTTCCAGTGCCGGCTGCAGCACGCGGTTGTAGGGGTCGTCCGCGACCGGCATCGCCAGCACCACGTAGGTCATCACGGTGGCGAAGATCATCGCCGCGAAGCCGGCCCAGATCGCACGACGTGCGCGCGCATAGCCGTAAACCTCGGTCAGCACATCGCCGAAGATGTAGCCGATCGGGAAGAACAGGTTGCCGGCCGAGAACGCCAGCGTGCCGATCAGCGGGAAGTCGTATTCGCAGACCTTGCCAGGCCCGATCAGATTGGAGCACAGCAACACGGCGACGACGCCGCCGACGAAAAAATCGTAATAGCGAAAGCTCTGCATGAAGCCGAATCTCCGGGCGAGCTGATGACGAACTACGGCATGTGATCGAGTCCACATTGTCCACTTTTACGGACTTGTGCGGCGGGCCATTTTGCGCGCAGCCTGCAACGGGGTGGTCCGCCGGGAGCCGTGTGATGCAGCCATTGCGTGTGAATCGTGATCCGACCTTGCTGCACCCGACGTTCCGGCGCGCACTGACGCAGGTGCTCGACCAACTCAAGGCCGAGCAAATTCCGTTCCTTCTGTTCGAGGGTTTTCGATACCCCGAGCGGCAGGCCGATCTCTACGCGCAGGGCCGGACCAAGCCGGGTGCAATCGTGACGCGGGCGCTGCCCTGGCGTTCGTACCACCAGTTCGGGCTGGGTGCCGACCTGGTGCTGTTCGACAACGGCGCCTGGAGCTGGGACACCGCCGGGCCTCGGGCGCCCTGGTGGGCGCGCATGCAGGCGCTGGGCCGCGAAGCGGGCCTGGCGCCGCTGGATTTCGAGAAGCCGCACCTGCAGCTGGCCGGCCTGTCCAGCAACGATTTCGCCGACGGCGTCTATCCGCCGGCGGGCGACGACGACTGGAGCGAACACCTCGCGGCGGTGATAGCAGGCTGGAAAGGCGAGCCTCCAGCGCCGCCGCCGCCGGCCATCGCCGTTCGGCCGGCGCTCTGATCGGCAATGGCCAACGCAAGCCGCAGCTCCGGCAAAATGGGCAGCAGCGCGCGCATCGTTGCGGTACTGGCGGCGATGTCGCCGGTAGTGGCCGGCATCTACCAGCAGAGCCAGCAGCAGCGGCAACACAACGAACAGCGCCATACCGAGCAGCAGACGCTGCAGGAAAACAAGGCCACTCGGCTCAAGGAAGCGAGCGATCGCCAGCATGCGTTGGATATACAGGCCGACAAGGCCACCGCGGAATCGCTGCAGGCCGCGCTGGTCGTCGCGCAGCCGCAGGAGACGCTCAGCGGCCGGCAGCTGGTGACCACGGAACCCGAGTTCTGCACACGCCTGTTCTTCGCCGCGACGCAGCTGGGCAACCAGGCGATTGCGGACCGCACCCGCGCGATTCTGTATGCGGCGATGCGCCTGCGCCGCACCAGCGACGAGCAGCTGCGCGTTTGCCAGTGCTCGTCCCAGGCGCGCATCGGTTCCTGGCTGGGCGAGCTGCAGCAGATGATACCGCCGCAGGGCAATCCGGCCGGCGACCGCCTTTCTTCCGCGGTGCGCTCCGCGATCGATGAATGCACGCCCGCGACCGCCGTCGCCGCCAAGCCCACGCAGATCGAGCTGCTGCAGACCCAGCTCAAGCAGGTCGCGGCCCAGCGCGACGTGATGCTGCTGCAACTGGGCGCAGCGTCGCAGATGGTGGGGTCCGGCGGCCCCTCGTCCGGCAGCAGCGAATCGCCGCAAAGCGCCAGTCCGGCTGCGCCGGTGGCCACGACGGCGTCGCCGCCACCGCCACCAGCACCATGCCTGGTCGATAGCCCCGCCGACAACACCAGCCGGATACGCGTCTTCATCCAGGTGCCGGACTCGGACGCGAAAACCGATGCCGAAATCCTGCGGACGGCGCTCAATGCGCAAGCACCGTTCAAATCGCCGGGCATCGAAACCGTGGGTCCGCAGCGCTCTCCGCAGCAACTCGAGATCCGTTACACCTATCCGGCCGACCAGCCCGCGGCGCGGATACTGGAACAGGCGCTCGACTCCAAATTCTGTGGCGGCGGCGGGGCCAGCGCAAAGCTGGTTTACCAGCCGCGCTTTCAGGGCCGCGCCGATAGCGGCGTGCTCGAAGTGTGGTGGCCCAAGCCAGCCGCCGGGAGTCCAAAAAAATGATACTGCAACTGCTCAATGTGCTGATCGGGCTGACGCTGGTGTATCTGATCTTCAGCACCATCGCATCGGCGATTTTCGAATTGCTGGAGGGCCTGATCCGGCAGCGCGGCAAATTGCTGGCGAAGGGCGTCAAGGAGATTCTGGGCCGCCTGTCCCCGGATCCACTGGCGGATCTGCGGCGGTTCTACGAGCAACCGCTGATCAGCAGCCTGTACGAGGGCGATTTCGCCGAGCGCGCGCACGCGCTGCCGTCCTATATTCCGCCTGAACATTTTGCGCGCGCGGTGCTGATGCTGGCCGAAGATGCGGCGGGCGCGGCGAACGCCGGCACCGATCCCTTCGTCAGGCTAAGGGAATTTGCGCAGCGCCTGGTCGGCCAGCGCGCGCTGGCCCAGGGCGAGAGTTACGCGCAGGCGCTGGAGGCGGAGATCGTCGCGCATTTCAATGCGTCGATGGACCGCGTCGGCGGCTGGTTCGGCCGCTACGCGCGCGCGATGCTGCTGGGTATCGGCCTGGCGCTGGCGGTGTTTGCCAACGTCGACTCGATCCAGATCGTGCGCACGCTGGCGATGGATCCGCAGCTCGCCGACCGTATCGCCGACAGCGCGGCGCAGTACGTCGAGCAGCGATCGCAGGCGGCGTCCGGTGCCGGCGCGCAGGCCGCGACCACTGCTGAGCAGAACCCTCCGGCCGATGCCGGCGCGGTGCCGCCGGATGCGGTCGGCGGCGGCAGCGGCGATGCTGCCCCGACAGTCGAGCCGGCATCGAGCGCGGCAGGCGCCGTCACCACTCCCACGGCGGCCGACGAATTCGCCAGGCAGCTGCAGCTGATCCAGGAAAACCAGCAGTTCGCCGAATCGCTGGGGCTAGCACTCGGATGGCAGAACGGCCAGTTCCGGCGCAGTTTCGGCGCCGACTCCGGCTTCGGCGATGGGTTGACGAAGCTGATCGGGCTGCTGCTCACCGGTCTGGCGCTGTCGGCGGGCGCCTCGTTCTGGTTCGATCTGCTGAACCAGCTGGTCAGGCTCCGCACCAGCCTGAAGCCCGACCGACAAGAGCCGGCCGCGGGTAACGATGCCGGCGACGAGACGACGAAATCCTGATTCCAAATCGATCCTGCAGCCTGGCTGCGAGCGCTACCGAGAGACGGTTATGCCCTATGTCATCACGCCAGCGCAGCTGGCCTCAATCGCCGAAAAAAAAGAAACGCCACGAATGGGGGCGCTGTCGCAGTGGATCAACGCCACCTGCCCGGCCTACGAGATCGACACGCCGCAGGAGTTCAGCCACTTCCTGGCGCAGGCCTGCCACGAGACCGACCACTTCAACACCTTGCGCGAGTACGCCTCCGGGCGCGCCTACGAAGGCCGCGCCGACCTGGGCAATACCCAGCCCGGCGACGGTGTGCGCTTCAAGGGCCGTGGCATCTTCCAGACCACCGGGCGTGGCAACTACCTGCAACTCGGTATCAAACAGGGCCGCCGCGATCTGTTCGTCAATAATCCGGAACTGCTGGAGCAGCCCGAATACGCGGTCTGGAGCGCCTGCGAATACTGGACCACGCGAAATCTGAACGACGCCGCCAACCATGCGGACGGCGACGTCCTGAAGAAAAAGTACAAGGGCAATGTCATCGACGTGTCGCCGGTCGAATTCATCAGCCTCAGCATCAACGGCGGCTACAACGGCATGGACGAGCGCAAGCGCTTTTATGCGATTGCGCAGCGGGTGCTGGTCTAGCAGACCGTCGGGCTCGGCAAGATCGACTACGGCTTGCGCCGCGTCCACAGAATCCCGACATGCCCAGTCGCGGCGGCGGCATCGACCTTGGGAGCCGCGTTCACAGCCCAGGGCTGGCAGACCGGATAGCCGACCGCATTCATACGCACGAACCCGCGACCTGTGCTTTCATCGCGCGGATTCTCATTGCGCGCGCAGCGCGGTATCGATGGGCAGCCGCGCTGCGCGGATCGCCGGCAGCAGGCCACCGATGAGCCCGATCGCGCAGGCCCAGAGCATGCCGACGGCGATCAGCCCGCCGCCGATATGCAGGCGGAAGATGACATTGGCGACACCGCCGCCGCCGACCGTGCTGACCATGTGGCCATCGAACAACAGCCAGGTCAGCGCGGCGCCGGCGCAGGCGCCCACCAGCGCCAGCAGCAGCGCCTCCGCCATCACCGAGATCATCACTGCGCCGCCGCCGAAGCCGATGGCGCGCAAGGTCGCGATCTCAACAGTGCGCGCGCTCACCACCGAATACAGGGAATTCAGCGCCGCGAACACCGCGCCGATCGCCATGATCGCAGCCACCAGCCTGGCGACGATGGCCAGCACTTTCGCGAATTTCTGCGAGCGCTGCTGGTAGTAGTCGGATTCGCGCATCGCGGTCACGGCCAGCGCCGGGTCGGCTGCAAGCGCGCGGTTCAAGGTGTCGAATGCGGCTGGTTCCAACAGTTTCACGGTGACCGCGTTGAAGCTCGCGCGCTGGTAGGCGGACAGCAGCGTGTCGGCGTCGGCGAGCAGTTCGGATTCGTGCGCGTCGCCGCCGCTTTCGAAGCTGCCGACCACGGTCCAGTCGGCATTGCCGAGCACGACGTGCTGGCCGATGTCCAGGCCGGCGAAGCCTGAGCGCGCCGCGCGCCCGGCGATCAGCTCGTTGAGGCCGCGCGCCGGCATGCGTCCCTCATTGATCAGAATCTCCGGCCGCAGCGCCGGCAGCTTCTCGCCGACGCCGCGAACCGTGAGGATGCCGAGCGCGCCATCGCTGCGGCGCGGCAGGCGCAGCGTCGCCGGCACTTCGGCTGAAGCGATCGGCTCGTTGCGGGCATCGCGCGCAATGCCCGCGCTGTCGATGATCCTGCTCACACTGTCGCGTGTCAGCGCACTGGCGGCCTCCGAGTTCGCTTCGGCGTGCAGCAGCAACGCGCGGTCGGCGCGGCCGCTCGTCACCAGCGAGCGGCTCAGCCCTTGCGACAAGGCCAGCACGGCGAGTAGCACGCCGACGACACCGGCGATGCCGGTCACCACCACCAGCGAGGGCGCGATGCGCTGCGGCAGGCCGCGCAGGTTCATCGAGGTGACGGCGAGAATCTGGTGAACGGCGTGCATGGGTCGGCCTCAGCGGTGGGACAGCGCGCTGGCGATATCGAGCCGCCGTGCCTTGCCCGCCAGCGGCAGCGCGCTGACCAGGGCGACGAGAATTGCCGCGAGCGCGCCCGCCGCGAACACCGCGTGCGGCACATGCATGGCACCGATGCCGAGCGCCGGGCGGTTGGTCATCAGTGGCAGCACGGCCACCGCGGCGGTGAGGCCGAGCATCGCCGCCGCGCCGCAGAGCAGCAGCGCCTCGATCACGATCAGCCCGGCGACCGCGGCGTCGCTGAAGCCCAGGGATTTCAGTAAGGCCAGTTCGGGGATGCGCTCGCGTACCGACTGCGCCATCGTGTTTGCGGTCAGGAACAGCAGCGTGAACAGCACCGCGCCGACGATGGCGTCGAGCACGAAGGCGATGTCGCCGACCTGGCGCAACAGCGAATCGACGAAATCCTTCTCGGTCTGCGTCAGCGTCTGGTTCGAGGAATTGGCGAAAGCGTCGTCGATGGCCTGTGCGATCTGCGCGGTGCGCGCCGGATCGGTGACGCCGACCGCGATCTGGGAGACGCTGTCGCGGTTCTGCAGGCGCGATTCGTTGATGTAGTCGTAGTTGGCGACCAGCCAGGTCGCGGTGTCGGGCTGATCGCGGTCGTAGATGCCGACGATATCGAAGCTCATATCGGACGAGCCATCGGCCTTGCGCAGTCCGGGCATCTGGATCGGTACGCGGTCGCCAACCTTCCAGCCCTGGTGCTCGGCGAGCATGCGTCCGACGATGGCGCCGGTGCGCAGATGCGCCGCAGCGGCAAGCTGCTCGGGCGGCGCCATCATCTGGGTTTCGTAGATGCGGAACAGTGCGGCGATGTCGACGCCGACGACCGGCATCACATTGCGCGGATCGCGATACGAACCCATCAGCATTGCCAGGCCAGCGACGCCATCGACACCGGATATCGCGGCGATCCGCTGCAGTTGCGCGACCGGCAGCGGTGTGCCCATGCTCAGGCGGCTGGACACCAGCAGGTGATGCGGGTTGGCTGCGCCCGCCATCGTGGCGATGCCGACGTTGACGCCCTCGATCACACCGAACAGGAAGAAGGCGGTGACGATCGACAGCGAGGTCAGCGCGGTGCGCGCCGGCCTGCGGCGCAGCGCGGCCCAGACCAGATCGGCGCGCGTCATGTGGCCGCAACCGTCGTCGCGTCGTCGCCGAGCTGCCCCTTGTCGACGTTCAGCCGCCGCGAGGCATAAGCCGCGGCGCGCGGATCGTGCGTGACCATGACGATGGTCTTGTTCTGCTCGCGGTTGAGCCTGCGCAGCAGATCGAGAACCTGGTCGGCGCTGGCGCGATCGAGATCGCCGGTGGGTTCGTCGCAGATCAGCAGGCTGGGATCGGCGACCAGCGCGCGGGCGATCGCCACACGCTGCTGCTGGCCGCCCGACAACTCGGACGGCCGGTGCGCGCCACGGTCTGCAAGGCCGACCAGCGCGAGAGCGGCCTGCGCGTTGTGCCGCCGCTGTTCGCGCGACAGCTTGGTCAGCAGCAGCGGCAGCTCGACGTTGCGCTGCGCGTTGAATACCGGCAGCAGGTTGTAGAACTGGAACACGAAGCCGATGTGGCGCGCACGCCAGCGCGCCAGTGCTCGCGGGGACAATTGATCCAGGCGCGCGCCGGCAACGCGGACCTCGCCTTGGTCAGCGCGACTCAGGCCGCCGAGCAGGTTCAGCAGCGTGGTCTTGCCCGAGCCGGACGGCCCCATCAGCGCGAGGAACTCGCCGGCCTCGACCTCGAGATCCAGCGACTCCAGCACCGGCACCGATTGCGCGCCACGCCGGTAACGCTTGCTGACCTTGCGCAGTGAAACCATTGCCGCCATCGCTCGCTCTCCTTTTGCGTTGAGGAAAGCTTGTGCGTAGCGCGCGATGCCGGCCAGTGCCGGATGTCAGGCTTTCGGCATGACAAATGTCAGGGGGTCGGAGTGAAAGGTTTAAAACAGCTTGAGCCGGGTAGGTTGGGGTGAGCGCAGCGAACCCCAACATCGGCGCGAATGAATGTTGGGGTTCGCTGCGCTCACCCCAACCTACGCGCGGCGCTCGCTAAAGCCAGCCCCTGGCGCGCGCGATGCGTGCGGCCTCCACGCGATTCGCCGCGCCGAGCTTGCTGATGGCTTCGGACAGATAGTTGCGGACGGTGCCGCCCGAGAGGCTGAGTTTTTTCCCGATGGCCTCGCCGGACGCGCCATCGCCGGCCAGCTGCAGGACCTGGCGCTCGCGCTCGGTCAGCGGATCGCGGTCGCCGATGGCTTCGGCGGCCAGCGCCGCATCGATCACGCGCTGGCCGCGATGCACCCGGCGTATCGCGTCGGCCAGTTCGCGCGCGGGGCTGTCCTTCAGCAGATAACCGCTTGCCCCGGCCTCGATCGCGCGATGTAGATAACCGGGCCGCGCGAACGTCGTCAGCACGATCACCTTGGTCGCGCTCTTGCCTTTGAGCTGCGCGGCGAGTTCGATGCCGCTCATGCGTGGCATCTCGATGTCGGTGATCAGCACGTCCGGAGCCTGCGCCAGCACGGCCTGCAGCGCCTCTTCGCCGTCGCGTAGCTGTGCGACGATGCGGATGTCGCGCTCCAGTTGAAGCAGCGCCGCCAGCGCGCCCAGCACCATCGCCTGGTCTTCGGCGATGGCGACACTGATCGTGTCGTCGGCCGTGATCATGGCGACAGCGGCAGAACCGGCAGCCGTACCGTCAGGCGCGTGCCGGCCGGCATTTCGCGCAGCACCGAGCCGCCGAGTGCTTCGATGCGTTCGCGCATGCCCTGCAGGCCGCTGCCCTCCACGCCGCCGCCGCAGCCGTCGTCTTGCACTTCGAGCACGCACAGATCGTGCTCCTGCTGCAGACGGATCGAGCAGCGGCGCGCTTGCGCGTGACGCACGACGTTGGTGACCGCCTCGCGCAGCGCCAGGCCGATGATGCCCTGCTGCGCGGAGCCGAGATTCAGAACTTCTTGCCGGCAGTCGAGTGCGACGCCGGCCGCGCGTTCCAGCTCCCGCTCCAGGGTTTCGACGCGCTCGCCGAGTATCGTGCTCAGCACCTCGGCGAGCGCGTGTCGCGACACTTGCTGGATATCGGTGATCTCGGCCTGCGCGCGCGGGATATCCGGGTGCTCGACGAGCAGGCGGCCAGCGAGTTCCGACTTCAGTGCGATCAGCGACAGCGTATGGCCGATCACGTCGTGCAGGTCTCGCGCGATGCGCTCGCGCTCCGCGGCCTTGGCCAGAGCCAGATGGCGCAGGCTCATGCGCACCGCCCATAGATAGCCGGCCGCCTCGATCGCCGTGAAGATCGGGATCGTCGCCCACCACCAGGCCTTGAGACCCGTAGCCTGCGCCGGCAGGCGCGAGGCAAGCCAAAGGCCCGTCAGCAGCTCGGCCGCGATCAGCAGCGCGACGAAGCTCAAGGTCCGACGGATGTCGCCATTGACGGCCCAGGGCACCAGCGCGGCGGCGAAAGTGAAGAACAGTGCTGCCGTCGGCACGCGCTCCGCGAACAGCGCACCGAGCAGCGGCAGTGCGCCGACCACCCACAGAAACGGCCGACGCCGCTGCCAGAACACCACGGCAATCGCCAACAGCGCCACGAAAGCCGCGACGCCCAGATCGACGGCCAGCCACTCGATCGCGCTGCCGCCTCCGCTGCGCTGGAAGCCGAGCGGCAGGTAGACGATGTAGATCGCGAAGATCATCGGCCACCAGTTGATTGGCGCGGTAGCCGACAGCTCGGCGCGCTTGTCGTCGGAGCCGGGTGCTTCCGCCCGGTAGTCGCGGATTCTGGCGCGGACTTCGGCGAGCGCACGCCGCGCGATCGCTTGTATCTGATCGACATGGCGCCGCGCGTCGTCGGGCCGCGCCATGCTGCGCTGTGCCCGCTCCGATTCGCCGACGATGTGGATCAGCGCACCGTCGAGCACAGCGGTCAGCTCGCTGGCGATACGCTCGCGAGCCGCCGCATGACCCAACTGCCGTATGCCGAGCGTCATCCGCACCACCCACAGGCTGCCGGCAGCGTTGACGGCACTGAAGATCGGCACATCGATCCACCACAGTGCGGCGATCTCGGCCGGCGCAGTCCAGGCCCGCAGCCATTCCACTGCGATCAACAGTGCAAGGCTTTTTGCGGTGCACGTGGTCGCACCGTTCTCGGCCCACGGCAGAATCGTCGCAGCGAAGGTGAAGAAGATCAGCGCGGCGGCATTGCCGCTTGCGAGCGGAAAGCCGATCACCACCAGCAGCCCCGGCACCCAGCGGAACGGCCGCTGCCGCTGCCAGCAGGCCACCGCCGCCGCATTGAGCCCGATGAAGGCGAGCATGGCAGCGGCCGTCAGCACCCATTCCAGCGACGAGGCGCCGCCGCGCTTGAGCAACGCGAGCGGAACGTAGACGGCCAGGATCGAGAACGTCATCGCCCACCACCGGATCGGCGGCGCCACTGCATGGTCGGAAGCTGGGCTTCGAGTCACTTCGTCTCCGCCGAAGGGTTCGCCTGGCTAGCCTACGACAGCTCGTCGCCGCGGGCATCGGGTGATATGGATCGCGTAGTCACTTCGACGCCGGCGTCCTGCAGCAGCTTCACGAACTCGTAGAGCTTGTGCTGCGCCTGCGCCACGGGCAAGCCGTAGCCGAGGGGGGCATGAGCATCGCTTCCGAGTTTTTTGAGTGAAGAGCCGCATGCCTGATAAGCCGTTACGATAGGCCCGCGCAAATTCTCCAACCGGCTAAGACCTGACCAGAATGGCACTGCACCCGGAATTCCCCAGTGACCCCTATGCGCCCCTGATTCCGGAGCAGCGCTGGTTTCCGGCCGCCGAAGAGTTGCGGAGCACTGCCTACGAGAAGTTGCTGCCCCCTCTGGTTTCCAGAATTCGCGAGGCGGTCCGCGACTGGAGAGCAGCCGGCTATGGCGGTGCATCCCCGACTTCCGTTGCCCTTCTACGCTGGTGGTTCGAGACGGAACACCTGATCGAGCAAGCTGATGGGGCGCTCGTGCCGTTCCACTACTACTTCGCCCAGCGCGAGGCGGTTGAGACGGTGATCTGGCTGCATGACGTTCGTCACGCGCGAGACAAGTACGATTTGATGCGCTTCGACGTGTCGGGGGCGGTTTCCGCGAATATGTTCGACGAGGACTGGCCACGCTATGTCCTCAAGCTCGCGACCGGCGCGGGCAAGACCAAGGTGCTGTCCCTGCTGATCGCCTGGTGCTACTTCCACAAGACCTACGAGCCGGACTCCGCCCTCGCCCGAAATATCCTTCTGATCGCGCCGAATATCATCGTGCTGGACCGCTTACGCGCGGACTTCGACGGACTGAAGATTTTCTTCAACGATCCGATCCTGCCGGACAATGGATACCAGGGCCGGAACTGGCGGGAAGACTTCCAGTTCACGCTGCACATCCAAGATGAGGTGCGCATCGTCCGGGATACCGGCAACCTGTTCCTCACCAATATTCACCGTGTGTTCCTCGGTGACGTGCCCGAGCCGTCGCTGGACGACGACGATCTGCGCGACTACTTCCTGGAACCCTTCGGGCTCAAGCCGGTAGGCAAGACCAATGACAGTCGCACTGATCTCGGTGAGATCGTGCGTGAGTTCGACGAACTCGCCGTTTTTAACGACGAGGCGCATCACATTCATGATCCGAAGATGGCCTGGTTCAAGAGCATTCAGGATATTCACCATCGCATGCTGCAGAAGGACGGCCGGCTCGCCTTGCAGCTGGATGTCACTGCGACACCGCGCCATAACAACGGCGCCATCTTCGTGCAGACCGTTTCGGACTATCCGCTGGTCGAAGCGATTCACCAGAATGTGGTCAAGCATCCGGTGCTTCCGGATGCCACAAGCCGGGCGCGCCTTCAGGAACACAAAAGCGCCATCTTCACCGAGAGGTACGACGACTACCTCCAGCTTGGCATCGAGGAATGGCGAAAAAGCTACGCCGAGCACGAGGTCTTGGGAAAAAAAGCCGTCCTGTTCGTCATGGTGGACGACACAAGGAATTGCGATGAAGTTGGCGCGCATCTCGAAAAAATCTGCCCGGAACTGGCGGGTGGTGTTCTCGTCATCCATACCAAGAACAACGGCGAAATATCCGAAAGCGCCAGCGGCAAGAATAAGGATGAGCTGGACAAGCTCCGCGAAGAAGCGAACTCCATCGACACTTGGAAGAGCCCGCATAAGGCCATCGTCTCGGTGCTGATGCTCAAAGAGGGCTGGGATGTACGCAACGTCACCGTCATCGTGGGCCTGCGCGCCTATGCGGCCAAGAGCAACATTCTTCCCGAGCAGACCCTGGGGCGCGGCTTGCGCCGCATGTACTTTGGCAGCGATATGCCGGAGACCGTATCGGTGATGGGCACACCGGCCTTCATGGAGTTCGTCGAGTCGATCCAGAACGAAGGTGTCGAGTTCGAGCGTGTTCCAATGGGTAAGGGTAGCGAACGCAAAGAGTCGCTGATCGTCGAAGTCGATTCAGGAACGGGTATTGGCGAAGACACGGAAGAAGACGCCAAGGACATCGACGCTCTCGACATCGAACTGCCCAAGCTCACGCGCCGCTACACCCGTGAGTTCAAAAGCCTGGACGCGCTCGACCCGCCCGGCTTTGGCAATCCCAAGCTGCTGTTACAGGCCTTCACCGAAGAGGAAACGCGAGAAATCGTCTTCAAGACGATGCTCGACGCCGAGGTGCATCACACCGTGTACCTCGACGGTGCCGGGGTGGCCGACTACCGCTCGGTGTTGGCGTTCTTCACGCGCCAGTTGCTGAAGGAGATGCGGCTCGTCGGCGGATACGACGTGCTCTACGGCAAGGTCAAAACCTTTCTGCGCGATCACCTGTTCGAAGCGTCGCCGGTCGATCTCGAAGACCCAGTGGTGCTGCGCAATATCTCCGAACCGGCGCCTGGAAAAGTGTTGTTCGACACCTTCAAGTCCGCTATCAATGCGCTCACTATTCACGACAGCGGCGATACACGGATCGAGGCTCGTATCCGCTTGCGCGATACGCGGCCGTTTCGTACGGAGAATCGGCCCTACCTCGTACCGCGCAAATCGGTCTTCTCCAAGATCGTCGGTGAACCGAACGCGGGCGGCTTCGAGTTGGCATTCGCGAGGTTTCTGGACGACGCCCCGGATGTTGTCAGCTTCGCCAAGAACTACCTGGCCATCGGCTTCAAGCTCGATTACGTCCGTGCCGACGGCGATCTGTCCAACTACATACCGGATTTCATCGTCAAGCGGGCGGATAGCGCGGTGTACATCGTCGAGACCAAGGGCCGCGCCGAGCTGGACCTGCCGAACAAGATGCAGCGCCTACGGCAGTGGTGTGAAGACGCCACCGCGGCGAGCGCGGCGGAAAACGGTCCGCCTTATCGCTTCGTCTACGTGGATCAGGACAGCTATCAGCGCCATCCGCCCAACAGCTTTGCTGCCCTTGTCGCCGGGTTCACAGACTATCAGGGGATCGAATGATCACGCGTTTTACGATTGACAACTTCAAGCGTCTGGAAAAAGCCGAGCTTGAACTGGGCAGCGCAGCGGTTTTCATCGGTCCCAACAATGCGGGCAAGACGACGGCGCTGCAGGCCCTCGCCCTGTGGGACATCGGCTGGCGTCGTTGGGCCGAGAAACGCGGCGAGAAGAGCGCGCCGGGAAAGCGGCCCGGCGTCACTATCAACCGGCGCGACCTATTGTCGATACCGGTACCGAGTGCTCGATTGCTGTGGAAGGATTTGCATACCCAGGACACCATCTTCAAGGAGGGCAAGCAGCGGACCGAGAAGGTTTACATCACCTTGACAGCCGAAGGCGTACACAACGATCAGCCGTGGGTTTGTGCCCTGGAGTTCTACTACGCCAACGAGGAGTCGTTCTATTGCCGGTACAAGGGCGCCGAAGACGGGCAGATACCGGACGCGGTTCGCAGCCATTCGGTGGTGTTCTTGCCGCCGATGTCAGGTCTGGCCGGCCGCGAACATCGGAAGGAGCCCGGCGAAATCAGCGTGCTGATCGGTGAGGGGCAGACCGCCCAGGTACTGCGAAACCTGTGCTGGCAGCTATTTTCGAAGGAAGACCAGCGCGCCTGGCGCGCGCTGGTGGAGCGTATCGAGCACCTGTTTCACATCACGTTACAGGCTCCGGTTTACATCAAGGAGCGAAGCGAGCTGGCACTGACCTATCGCGAGCGCAATGGACTCGAACTGGACTTGTCCTCCTCGGGCAGAGGCTGTCAGCAGGTGATGCTGCTGCTCAGCTATCTGCTGGCAAACCCTGGAACGGTGCTCCTGCTCGATGAACCGGATGCACATCTCGAAATTCTGCGCCAGCGCGATGTCTACAATCTGCTGACCGAAGTTGCGGCAAGTAATGGCTCGCAGATCATCGCCGCCAGTCACTCGGAAGTCGTCCTGCAGGAGGCGGCCGAACGCGACGTCGTCATGGCGTTTGTCGGCAAGCCGCACCGAATGGACACGCGTTCCCGGGGCCAAGTAAAGAAAGCTCTGGAAAGCATCCGGATGGCGGACTACTACATCGCCGAGCAGAAGGGCTGGATGCTCTATCTCGAAGGTTCCACCGACCTTGCCATTCTGCGCCGCCTCGCGCAGCGGCTGAATCATCCGGCTCGATCCGTGCTGAACGATTCGGTACCGGTGATCTATCTGGGCACCAACAAGCCTCAGGAAGCGCGCGACCACTTCCACGGCTTGCGGGAAGCCAAGCCCGATCTCGTGGCGTTCGCACTGTTCGATCGCTTGGATCGCGAGCTTCACACCGGATCACGACTGACGGAACGCATGTGGCAGCGGCGCGAAATCGAAAACTATCTGGTCACTCCGGAGAGCCTGCGACAATTCGTGCAACTCGGCTTGCGCGACGACGATTTACTGGAACAGGCCGAGCGGGGTAGACGGGTCGAGATACTCGAACAGGTGGTATCGGAGCTGGTCAACGCCCTGAAACTGACCGGAAAGGACGACCCCTGGGGACCGGACATCAAAGTCACCGATGATTTTCTGGATCCATTGTTCAGGCGCTTTTTTGAAAAACTGGGCACCCCGCAGCAGATCTTCAAGCGCGACTACCACGGACTGGCGGACGCCATTCCACTGGAGGAGCTGGGCGATGAAGTAACGGCGATCCTGGACGCCATCGCCGCGGTTGCCGCCAATGCCTGCCCTGTGCAGTAGCGGCTTCTATAACCCCCGATCCACAGAAAGGGTCTAAGGAAAGGCCATAGAAATTCCATGAGCCTTTAAATTCATGGGCTTATAAGGCCCACGAGTTTGTGCAAGAGTCAAAGAATGCGGTCAAAGACGGTCCCGCCTTCCGCAACCTGTATCCAATAGAACGTCGTTCAGCCCGCTGCCGAGCCACCCATGTCCAGACAGACCGCCGCCTACGACCTCGCCGACGCCGAAAAGCGCGACCTCATCGCCTTGATCCAGGCCGGCAAGCCGCTGCCGGAGAAGTATCGCTTTCTGCTGTTTGAAGACAAGCGGGAAGTGGAGCTGGTGTGGAACGGCAAGACACGCGAGGTCTGCACCACGGTGCTGCCGTTCCAGACGCTGGAACACGTCGACGAGCCGCGCAAAGAGACCAAGGTGATCGAAGACCTGTTCGACTCCCGCGGGCGGCAGGCCAAGGGCTGGACCAACAAGCTGATCTGGGGTGATAACAAGCTGATCCTGTCGTCGCTGAAATCGGGTGCCTTGCACAAGCAGATCGACGCCGCCGGCGGCCTCAAGCTGATCTACATCGATCCGCCGTTCGACGTCGGTGCGGATTTCTCGATGGACGTTGAGATCGGTGGCGAGACTTTCCACAAGGAGGCGAATCTGCTGGAGCAGATTGCCTATCGGGATACCTGGGGGCGTGGGGCGGATAGCTTCATCAGCATGATTTATGAGCGGCTGATCTTGATGCGGGATTTGATGGCCGATGACGGAAGCATCTATGTTCATTGTGATTGGCGGGTTAATGCTTTTATAAGAAGCGTAATGAACGAGGTGTTTGGGTCGAGCTCCTTTAAAAACGAGATCACTTGGCGAAGGGCGCGAACTCATAATGATTCCACTTCATGGGCAGCGATCGCCGATACGTTGCTTTTCTATTCAAAGGGTGACGGTTTCATTTGGAATCCGCAGTTCAATCCTCAGAGCGAGGAGGATGTAGAGAGTCGCTACCGTTTTAAAGATCCAGATGGTCGCCGATTCAGGCTTGGCCCAATAGACAGCCCTAACCCAAGGCCTAACATGATGTATGTCTGGAACGGCTTTAGCCCGCCAAAAAATGGTTGGCGATTTTCTCGTGAAACGATGGAATCTATGTTTGCCCAAGGGCGAATCTGGTGCCCGGACAAACTTGATCGGCGCCCGGCTACGAAGCTATACCTGGATGAGTCGAAGGGAGCGCTGATTGGAACCGTATGGACTGAGTTCGCTGCATTGCAAGCTTCGGCCAAAGAACAACTTGAATACCCAACTCAGAAGCCAGAGGCTCTCCTTGAGCGGATCATAAAAGCCAGCAGCAACGAAGGGGACCTCGTTGCAGATTTCTTCTGCGGCTCAGGCACAACCGCAGCAGTAGCTGAAAAGCTAAATCGCAAATGGATCGCCACCGACCTCGGCAAATTCGGCATCCACACCACGCGCAAACGCCTGATCGGCGTGCAGCGCGAACTCAAGAAGGCCAATAGGAATTTCCGGGCTTTCGAGGTGCTCAATCTTGGTCGCTACGAGCGCCACGCTTATCTTACCCCCCCCCCCCCCCCCCCCAGCATAAAGACGAAAGGATCGCAAGGCCTCAGTGCATCGAAGAAGGCCGAGGCACTGGTGCGCAAGGAGCAGGAATTTCGGGAACTGATCCTACGTGCCTACAAGGCGCAGCCGTTGGAAGGCGAAAGCTTCTTCCATGGCAAGACCGCTGGCCGGCTCGTGGTGATCGGGCCGATCAATGCGCCGGTGGGCCGCTTGTTCGTTGAGGAGGTGATCACCGAATGCCGCAAGCGCGGCGCCACGCGCGCGGACATGCTGGCTTTCGAGTTCGAGATGGGTTTGTTCCCCGCCGTGCTCGAAGAAGCGCGCAGCAAGGGCATCGACCTGTCGCCCAAGACCATTCCGCCCGAAGTGTTCGACAAGCGAGCTGTGGACAAGGGCCAGGTGCAGTTCTTCGACATCAGCTTCATCGAGGCGCGGGCTCGCTACGACAAGAAGAACAAGCTACGCCTGAAGGTCGAGCTGACGGACTTCTCCGTCTACTACTCGCAGGGCGCGGCCGATGCCGCCGAAGCTCAGCTCAAGGAAGGCAAGACCGAGGTGGTCTGCGAGCAGGGCCAGCTGATCAAGATCGCCAAGGATAAGAGCGGCGTGATCAAGCGCGAGCGCCTGACCAAGCACTGGACCGACTGGGTGGACTACTGGGCGGTAGACTTCGACTATGAGAACCGCAAGGAGATCATCAAGGTGGCGAAGTCCGCTGGCGTTGGCGGCGTGCTCAGCGGTTCCGACACGTCACATGAGGAGATGGATTTTGAGGAGCGCTGGACCGGCGGCTACATCTTCGAGAACGAGTGGCAGAGCTTTCGTACGCGCCAGAACCGCAGCCTGGAATTGACGAGCGCGGAGCATACCTATGAGCGCCCCGGCCGCCATATCGTCGCGGTCAAGGTCATCGATATCTTCGGCAACGATACGATGACCTTGGTGCCGGTCGTGGTCGGCTGACAGGGAGGCCGGTCATGAAGGTGTTCATCAGTTCGGTGATCGAGGGTTACAAGCCCTACCGCGACGCTGCGGAGAAGGCGGTTCGCACCGCAGGTTCGGAACCGATCATGAGCGAGCGCTTCGGTGCACGCCCTTATTCGTCGGCGTATGCCTGCCTGAGCGAAATCGAACAGGCGGATGTCTACGTGTTGATTTTGGGAGAACGCTACGGCTTCGAGCCCGAGCCAGGTGTATCGGTCACCCAGCAGGAGTTCCGGCATGCCGTTTCCTTGGGTAAGCCGATCCTGGTGTTCGTGGATCAGGTGGACATGGAGCCGCCGCAGGCTCGCTTCAGGGTGGAAGTCGAGGACTTCAAGGCCGGCTTCCATCGCGTAGGCGTCTCTTCCCCAGAGGAGTTCAAGGACGAACTGATCGCAGCCTTGATCCGGCTCGGGCAGGCGCGCGCGGCCTGCTCGGCGTCAGACTTCGAGGCGCGCGTAAAGTCGGCTTCGGCCCGGGATCGTCACTTTGGCGGCCATGGCGATGCGGCCAAGCTGACGGTGGCCTTCCTTCCTCAACCCGCCCGAAGTGTGGACATCACCCGAATCGAGACTCGGCTGGATGCAATATTCGACTTGACCCGCAACAGTGGGCTGACTTCGGCCCGTGACGGGTATGAACCGATTTCGGAGCATGAAGCCACTGGACTCAAGAGTGGCCACACCACGCTTCGCTACTTCGACGACGGTTTGCTCATCGCGGAGTTCGCGCCCAAAACAGCGGGGGATAGAGATTACGGGTTCGCAGGCTACTACCTGCCGCCGTCCGTTGCTCAACGTTTGGTCGTGGGCTGCTTTCCTCTGTTTGAGGGTGCAAGCGGCTGGTGCCAGGTCACGCTGAGCGGCATGGAGAACCGTGTCATGCAGGAGGTGCCGCCTGGTCAAATTCGCAGTTTCTCGATGCCGCATCGGCAAGAAAACGAGCAGTCGATCCGCAAGCTGATGATCCCATGTAACCAAGCGGCCTATTCCGCATGGGTAGACGAGGTGATACGAAGACTGGCGAGGACTTTCGGTCGCGTCGATTGACTGCAGAAATAAAAAAGGCCGGCGAAAGCCGGCCTTTTTTGTGTCACGCCATGTCGAGATCAGTGCCCGCCATCCAGCGCGGTGGCCTAGTGGCCACCATCCAGCGACTTCACCGCCTGGATCATCGACACCAGCACCTTCTGCGCATCACCATAAACCAGGTTGGTGTTGTCGGCGAAGAACAGTTCGTTTTCGACGCCGGAGTAGCCCTTGCCCTGGCCGCGCTTGACCACGTAGACCTGCTTGGCCTGGTCGACGTTGAGGATCGGCATGCCGTAGATCGGGCTGCTCTTGTTGGTGCGGGCGGCCGGGTTCACGGTGTCGTTGGCGCCGATGACGATGGCGACATCGGCTTCCTTGAACTCGCCGTTGATGTCTTCCATGTCGTAGATCAGGTCATACGGCACGCCGGCTTCGGCGAGCAGCACGTTCATGTGGCCGGGCATGCGGCCCGCGACCGGGTGGATCGCGAACTTCACTTCGACGCCGGCGTCCTGCAGCAGTTTCACGAACTCGTAGAGCTTGTGCTGCGCCTGCGCCACCGCGAGGCCGTAGCCGGGCGCGATGATCACCTTGCTGGCGTAACGCATGTTGATGCCGGCATCGCCCGCATCGACCGGCTTCTGGCTGCCCTTGATCTCGCCCTGCGCCTCAGAGCTGACGGCGCCGAAGTTGGAGAACAGCACGTTGGACACCGAGCGGTTCATCGCCTTGGCCATCAGCAGCGTCAGCAGCGTACCGGCCGAGCCGACCACCATGCCGGCGATCATCAGCGCCGGGTTGTTCAGCACGTAGCCTTCGAAGCCCACGGCCAGGCCGGTGAAGGCGTTGTACAGCGAGATCACCACCGGCATGTCGGCGCCGCCGATTGGCATCGTCATCATCACGCCGTAGAACAGCGCCAGGCCGAAGAACGCGGCGACCAGCAGCGTCGGTACCGCGCCGTGGCTGTACACGATGTATGCGCCGAGCGCGGCGGTGATCACCAGCAAGGTCACGTTGAAGGCCTGCAGGCCGGTGAAGCGCAAGGTGCCGTTGATGCGGCCGTCGAGCTTGCCCCAGGCGATCAGGCTGCCGGCCAGCGAGATCGAGCCGATCAAACCGCCCAGCACCGCCAGCGACATGCCGATACCGCCATGCGCCTTGTGCCCGAACAGCTCGATCGCGGAGATCGCCGCTGCCGCGCCGCCGCCCATGCCGTTGTAGAGCGCGACCATCTGCGGCATCGCCGTCATCGCGACGCGCTTGCCGCTCCACCAGGCCCAGCCGAGGCCGAGCACCAGCGCAACGACGGCCAGGATTACGTTGACGATCAGATGCGGTTTCGCCATCGGCTCGACGTCGAGCGTGTACAAAAAGCTGGCCGCGACGGCGATGACCATGCCCCAGCCGGCGACGACGATGCCGGAGCGCGCCGTGACCGGCGAGGACATGCGCTTGAGGCCGTAGATGAACAGGAACGCCGCGAGGAAATAGCTCGCGTCGATGATCAATGCTGCATTCATGTGTTTCCCCTTAGCCTTTCTTCTTGTTGGAAGGCTTGAACATTTCGAGCATGCGTTCGGTGACCACGTAGCCGCCGGCCGCGTTGCCGGCGCCGAGCAGCACGCCGAAGAAGCCGATCGCCTGTTCCAGCGGCGAAGTGGCGTTGATCAGCGCCCACAGCGCGCCGACCACGACGATGCCGTGGATGAAGTTGGAGCCGGACATCAGCGGCGTATGCAGAATCGCCGGCACGCGGCCGATGATTTCGTAGCCGGTGAAGGCCGCGAGCATGAAGATGTACAGGGCGACGAGGCCCGTGAGTGCGGTGGTGACGTATTCCATTTTCGGTTCCCTTAAGCCTCGACCGCTTTCTTGGCAGCTTCGTTCTTGATCTCGCCGGCGTGCGTGAGGCAGCTCTTGGCGAGCACCTCGTCGGTCCAGTCGATGTTGATCGCGCCGTCTTTGACGAACAGCTCGATCAGGTTGTACTGGTTCTTCGAGTACAGCTCGCTGGCGTGTTCGCCGAGCATCGACGGCACGTTGAGCGGGCCGACGATGGTCACCTGGCCAACCTGGATGGTCTCGCCGGGCACCGTGTACTCGGTGTTGCCGCCACCTTCTGCCGCCAGGTCGATGATCACCGCGCCGGCCTTCATGCCGTCGACCTGTGACTTGCTGATCAGCTTCGGGCTCGGCCGGCCTGGGATCGCGGCCGTAGTGATGATGATGTCCGCCTGCTGGATGTGCTTGGTGACGACCGAGGCGATCTTGTCCTTCTCCTCCTGCGTCAGCTCACGCGCGTAGCCGCCCTGGCCGCGCGCATCGACACCGGTGTCGACGAACTTGGCGCCGAGCGATTCGGCCTGCTCCTTGGTCTCAGGGCGCACGTCGTAGCCTTCGGTCATCGCGCCGAGGCGGCGGGCCGTGGCCAGCGCCTGCAGGCCGGCGACGCCCAGGCCCATGACCAGCGCCTTGGCCGGGCGGATCGAGCCGACCGCCGTGGTCATCATCGGTAGAATGCGCGCCAGGTGCGTGGCGCCCATCAACGCGCCGTAGTAGCCAGCCAGCGCGGCCTGCGAACTCAGCGCGTCCATCGCCTGGGCGCGGGTGATGCGCGGCACCAGTTCCATCGCGAACGCGGTGATTTTCTTGTCGCGCAGCAGCTTCGTCAGCTCGGCTTCCTTGTGCGCATAGACGAAGGAAATCAGGATCGCGCCTTCCTTCATCGCGCTGGCGATCTCGATGGAAGGCGGTTGCACCGACAGCACGATATCCGCATCGCTGACCAGCCCCTTGGGGTTGGCGGCGAACGTCACGTTCTTGAACGCGGTATCCGGCAGCTTGACCGCGAGGCCTGCTTCCGACTGCATGTGCAACTCTGCCCCGAGTTTGGCGAGCTTGTCGGCGACGGCTGGAACCAGCGCGACGCGACGCTCGTTGGGACGGGTCTCCTTCAGCACGGCAATTTTGACCGGCATTACTACGCTCCCTGACGCTGATTTTTAGTTGAATCATGGGTCGCTGACGCGACGGATCGCGATCCTCGGCGAGAACTGCAGCCGGGGAGAGACAAACGGCCGCAAGTCTAGCCCATGCTCCGCGGCCGCGACATTGTTTGTTTACTGAAGTTTCGATTGACGCGCGCTATCGGGCGGGTAAGTCGGTACGTAGGTTGGGGTGAGCGCAGCGAACCCCAACATTGATCCGCGCCGAAGTTGGGGTTCGCTGCGCTCACCCCAACCTACAAAGCCTCATCCGGGCAGCGTACGCTCCGACGCGAAGTAGACCCGAGGGTCGGCGTTCAAATGCCGCGCACCCGATCAGGGTTTCGCGCTGGCCTGATTCTTCAGCAGATCGCGGATCTCGGCCAGCAGCTTGATGTCGGGCGGTGTTTCCGGCGGAGCGGGTGCATCGGCGGCCGGTGGCTCGGGGCGCGTCAGGCTGTTGATGCCCTTGACCAGCGCGAAGATCGCGAGCGCGATGATGGTGAAATCGAAGATCGTCTGGATGAACTTGCCGTAGGCCAGCACCACGGCCGGCTTGTCGCCAATAGCGGGTCTCATGATCCAGCCCAGGTCGCTGAAGTTGATACCGCCGATCGCCAGGCCCAGCGGCGGCATCACCACGTCGCCGACCAGCGACGACACGATCTTGCCGAAGGCCGCGCCGATGACCACGCCGACGGCGAGGTCGATGACGTTGCCGCGCATCGCAAAAGTCTTGAATTCGCCCAGTACGCTCATGGGAAAAGCTCCTTTTTTCGTGGTTTTTACGTTGATTTGCGGCCCGGCAGGCAGCTCGGCAGACCGGAAGCGAGGTCAGGATAGCGCGGCCTTACCGCCAGCTCATCGCGCATCCGCGAGACCAGCAGCCGCTTGGATTCCTCGAGGAACGACAGCATCGCCGGCGTGAACGTGCGCCGCGCCTCGGCCATGCTGACCCGCCGCGGCTCGGGCAGGCCGAGCAGGGCGGCGCAGCGGCAGAAGTAGTCCGTCATCGTCGTCGGTGAGCCGTCGCTGACGTTGTAGGCCGCGCCGGGCTCGCCGCGTTCGGCGGCCGCGATCGCGCTGCGCGCGAGGTCATCGGAGTGAATCCGGTTGGTGGTGGGCGATTCGTCTTCATTGATCACCGGCAAGCCCTGCCGCAGCCGCTCGATCGGCAGCCGGCCCGGGCCGTAGATGCCGGGCACGCGCAGGATCGCGACCTCGGTGCCCCGGCGCTCGGCGTGGTCGGCCAGTGCGGCCTCGGCGTCGACGCGGCGCCGCCCGCGCGAGGTCTGCGGCTTGAGCGGCTCGCTCTCGTCGATCCAGCGGTTGCCGCAGTCGCCGTAGACGCCCGAGGTGCTGATATAGACGATGCGCTTCGGCGAGTTTTTCGCCAGCCAGGCGCGCAGCCGCGGGTCGGTGTCGCCGGCCAGCGGCGGCGGCGCGAACCAGAACACCAGTTCGTAGTTTTCGGCGGCGCGGGTCGCCGGCGCGTCGAGGTCGGCGATCACTGGCGTCACCCCAGCTTCGTTCAAGGCCTGGGCGCTGGCGGTGCTGCGGACCTGGCCATGAACCGCGATGCCGCGCTCCAGCAGCTGACGCGCCACGCGCAGGCCGATGTCGCCGCAGCCGACGATCAGCGCGGGGGAGGTGGAATCGAGGTCGGGTTTCATGGCGCCGACTGTAACGGATGGGCCGCAGCAGTCGTAGGTCGGCAATCCCTTGCCGACGTATACACCCGTTGCGCAATCGGGGCCTCACGTCGGCAAGGGATTGCCGACCTACGGGGGCGCTCACGCTACACTGACGCCCTTTCAAAGCAGCCCCGCGGTACTTTTCGACGATGAAATCCCATTTGCAGAACCTGATCGGTGCTGCCGCCGCGGCCGTGATCGCCGAAGCTCAGGCCAATGTCGCCGTGCCGGCGACGATCCAGATCGACGCCACCAAAGACCCCAAGCACGGCGACTTCGCCAGCAATCTGGCGCTGGTGCTGGCCAAGCCGTTGGGCAAGCCGCCGCGCGCGGTCGCCGAGGCGCTGGTGCGCCATCTGCCGGCCTCGCGCCGCGTCGCCAAGGTGGAGCTGGCCGGGCCGGGCTTCATCAATTTCTTCCTGGCCGCGGATGCGTTCCAGGCGGTGGTCGCCGACGTGCTCGCGGCCGGCGCCGCCTACGGCCGCGACGATTCCAAGCAGCGCGGCAAGCTGATGGTCGAGTTCGTGTCGGCCAACCCGACCGGCCCGCTGCATGTCGGCCACGGCCGTGGCGCCGCGGTCGGCGACTGCCTGGCGCGGCTGTATCAGGCGACCGGCTGGGATGTGACCCGCGAGTTCTACTACAACGACGCCGGCGCGCAGATCGCGAACCTCGGCGCTTCGGTGCAGGCACGCATCAAGGGCATCACGCCGGACGACGCGGCCTGGCCCGAGAACGGCTATCGCGGTGACTACATTGCCGACGTGGCGCGCGCCTATCTCGCCGGCGAGACCGTGACCGCGGACGATCGCGAAGTCACCGCCGCCGCCGATCCGGACGACATCCAGGCGATCCGCGATTTCGCGGTGGCTTATCTGCGCCGCGAGCAGGACGCCGATCTGAAAGCCTTCGGCGTTGCTTTCGACGTGTATTCGCTCGAGTCCGCGCTGTACACCGACGGCCGCGTCGATCAAACCGTGGCCGCGTTGATCAAGGCCGGACACACTTATCTGCAGGATGGCGCGCTATGGCTGCGCACCACCGATTTCGGCGACGACAAAGATCGCGTGATGCGCAAGAGCGAAGGCGGCTACACCTACTTCGTGCCGGACGTCGCCTATCACCACGCCAAGTGGGAGCGCGGCTACGGCCGCGTGATCAACGAGCAGGGCTCGGATCATCACGGCACCATCGCGCGCGTGCGCGCCGGCCTGCAGGCGCTGGACGCTGGCATTCCCAAGGGCTGGCCGGAGTATTCGCTGCACCAGATGGTCACCGTGATGCGCGGCGGCGAAGAGGTGAAGATCTCCAAGCGCGCCGGCTCCTACGTGACCTTGCGCGACCTGATCGACGAAGTCGGCCGCGATGCGACGCGCTACTTTTTGACCGCGCGCAAGAGCGATTCGCACCTGATCTTCGACGTTGATCTTGCGCGCTCCAAGAGCGACGAAAACCCGGTCTATTACATCCAGTACGCGCATGCGCGCATCTGCTCGGTGCTGCGCCAGGCGGCCGAGCGCGGCGTGGTGTTCGA
>NZ_JAQGNT010000014.1 GCF_028291725.1 Hydrocarboniphaga sp.
GGGAGAGACCGCCGCAGCTTGGCGCTGCCGGCTTGAGCCCCGGAACCGACCCGCCCCTTCCCCCGCCTGCGGGGGAAGGTTGGGATGGGGGCGAGACGATAGCGCCGCGCCTGCTCGCCCCCACCCCGGCCCTCCCCCGCACGCGGGGGAGGGAGAGGTTCCTGGGTAGGGTGGCGCGGAGCGCCGGGTGAGGGGCTTCTTCCCGCCGAACAGCCCCTCATCCGCCCCTTCGGGGCAGCATCGAACGCAAGCGGGAGAAGGGACTGCAACACTTCAGGTAGTGACTCGGCGGAGCATCCCGCCTTCCGCGTGTCCCCGACGGTCGCGGCAAGCGGCGGGATGCTCCCGCCCTACGTACTTCCCTGAAAACCGACGCCCATCGCCTGCAGGTCGGCAAGGGATTGCCGACCTGCCACAGCGGACTACCGCTCGCCGTGGAACTGCACCAGCGCTCCGGCCAGGCGTTCGTCCTTGAAGAACTGGAAATCGACTTTCGACGATTTGAATTCGCTGACCATCTTCAGGCCGCTGGCCTCGAGGCGTGCGCGCTCTGCAGCTAAGTCATCGACGGTGAAGGCGAGGTGCGACAGGCCTTCACGCTCGCCCAGCACCAGCGAGTCGGCCGAAATGCCGGCGACGTTCTCGACCATCTCGAACTCGAAGCCGGTGTCGGTGTAGCCGTGCGTTACGAGCGAGCGACTTGGATTCTCCCGGGCCTCGACCCAGGTGGTGATGGGGTATTCCTTCACCGGCTCCCAGCGGATGCCGAACAGCTCGGCGTACAGCCCGATCGAGCGGTGAATGTCCTTGACCGCGAAACCCACGTGCAGAAATTTCATGCTGCCTCCTTTTTCCGTGATGACCGCCGATGGCCGGCGCTGCGGCGGCCCCGCCAGCAGCTGTGCGAACGCGGCGACGAGGGCCAGCGCCGCCAGTGCAGCTAGCCCGACCGTGTAACTACCGAGATGGTCGTAGCTGAGCCCGATCAGGTACGGCGACAGCGCGCTCAAGCTCATGCTGAGCGGTGCCATCGTGCCCATCACCAGTGCGAAGGGTCCGGTGCCGAAGTAGCGGCTGATCACCAGCGACTTGCAGATCAGGCCCGCGCCATAACCGATGCCGAACAGGATCACTGGGGGCTCGCGCATCACCCGGCCTGTGTAGGGCGGGTCGCGACCCGCCGTTCCCGCTTCAAGTCAAGACGGCGGGTCACGACCCGCCCTACTCCGGCAAGCTTCTGGATCTTCATGAGTCGCTATCACCAGGTGGCGAATTTGAAACTCAGACCGCTTCCCGGCTCCGGGTCCACAGCGGTGGTGTATCGGCGCGCGTCGCATGCGCCAGGCGCCGCACCAGGTGCGTCAGTACCTGCACCTCGCCGTGATCGAAACCTTCGAGCGCGTCGTCCTCGATCGACTTGGTCGCGGCGACCAGCTCGATGTTGATCTGGCGGCCGGCCGCGGTCAGCGACACCCGCGGGTCCGGCGCGCCCTGCATCACGATGTAACCCCGCTCGCGCAAGCCGGCCAGCGCGGCGGCATCGACCGACTGACCGGACACTTTCAGCAACGCGTCGAGCTCCGACAGCGGGCGCTCTTCGCATACACCCAGCACGCCGATGACCTGGTGTTCGACATCATTCAAGTCGTGCGCCGCCAGCTGCGGCTTCAGCTGATAGCGCAGCTGGTGGAACACGCGGCCGAGCAGATAGGTCAGCGCGTTGCGGCCGAAGCTGTCGGCCTGATACGCCGCCTCTTCGGCCGCGTATTCCGCGGGCTTCTTCACCGCCAGCGCATAGCCGCCGGACTGGAAGACCAGGGGCGGCAGGCCGAAGTGCTCGAAGTTCAGCACCTCGCCGACGAAGATCACGTGATCGCCGCCTTCGTAGCGATACGCAGTGCGGCATTCAAAGCGCGCCGAGCAGCCCGACAGTAGCGGCATTTCGCCGTGACCGCGCGTCAGCGCCTGGCCCTCGAACTTGTCGATACCGCGTTTGGCAAAGCGCCCCGACAGCGCTTCCTGCCGGTTCGACAGGATGTGCACCGCGAAGTAGTCGTTCTCGTTGAAGGCCTGCAGGCTGCCGGAGGTCTTGGCCAGGCTCCACAACACCATCGGCGGGTCCAGCGACACCGAGTTGAAGCTGTTCGCGGTCAGGCCGATGTCGATGCCGCCATGGCGCGTGGTAACGACGGTGACGCCGGTCGTGAACGCACCGAGCGCGTTGCGGAACTGCTTGGGATCGATGACGTTCATGCGCTCCTCGCACTGCCGGCGCGCTGACGACCCTGTGGATCGGCACACGACGGCTCCGGCTAATTAGGATACTATTTTGACCTAAACCATTTCCGGACGCCAGCGGCGTCTGCACAGGCGATGACGGCAAACCGACAATGAACCTGGCGTTCTCCGAAGAAGAGCTGGCGATCCGCGATGAATTCCGCCGCGTGCTGACGTCGAGCAGCGCACGCGCCGGCCTGGTGGCGATCCAAGCACAGCAGCTGTCCTGCGACCTGCCGCTGTGGCAGCGCCTGGCGCAGACCGGCTGGCTTGGCGCTGGCGTAGCCGAAGAACACGGCGGCAGCGCGCTGGGCAACGCGGTGCTGTGCCTGGCCGCCGAAGAGATCGGGCGCCAGTCACCGGCGATACCCTATGTCGCGTCGGTCTGCGGCTTTGCGGTCGCTCTGGCGCTGGCCGATGCGCCGCGCGCGCAGGCGCAGTGGCTGCCGCGCATCGCCGACGGCTCCGTGCTAGGCCTGGTGCTGATGGCGCAGGACTGGTCGGCGCCGCCGCTGCTGTCCGGCATCGATAGCGCCGATGACAGCTGCACACTCAGCGGCGCAACCCGGCTGCTGCGCGATGGCGCATCGGCCAGCGTCGCACTGACCCTGATCGGCGAAGCCGAACGCGCGGCGCTGCTGCTGCTGCCCCTGCCCGCCGGCGAACGGATCGGCGCGATCGACAAGACCCTCGACCTGCTGCATCCGCCCGCCGCGTTCCGCTTCGATGCCGCGCCGGCCGAGGTCCTGGCCACCGGCGACGCCGCGATCCGTTTGTGGGAACGCGTGCTCGACCGCTACGCGCTGTTCACCGCGTTCGAACAGCTCGGTGGCGCGCAGGCCGCGCTGGAGATGGCGCGCGACTACAGCCTGACGCGCTACGCCTTCGGCCGCGCGATCGGCTCGTTTCAGGCGCTGAAACACAGCATGGCGGACATGCTCGCCGCGATCGAGCTGGCGCGATCCAACTGCTATTTCGGCGCCGCTGCACTGGACGACGACGAAGCCCAACTGCCCGAAGCCGCGGCTGTGGCGCGCATCGCCGCGACCGACGCGTTCCGGCTGTGCGCGAAGCAGAACATGCAGATCCACGGCGGCATCGGCGTGACCTGGGAATCGGACGCGCACCTGGCTTATCGCCGCGCGCAATCGCTGGCAACCGCACTCGGCACGCCAGGGTTCTGGAAGGAACGCCTGGTCAGGCTGCTGATCGCCCACCGCGGCAGCGCCGCGCGCGCCGCCTGAGAACCCGCATGAAAGAATCCGCATGAATCTGCACGACACACCCGAACAGGCCGCCTTCCGCGAACGCGCCCGCGACTTCATCCGCGAGCACGCACCCTGGGACCAGGTGCAGCAGGCACGCAGGCTGCGTTTCGCCGGCAAGCCTTTCGCCGACGAGGCCGACTGGATCGCGCTGTCGCGGCGCTGGCAGCAGATCAAGCACGCTCACGGCTGGGCCTGCCTGGTGTGGCCGCGCGAATGCGGCGGCCAGGGCCTGTCGCCGATCGAGAACGTGATCTTCCAGCAGGAAGAGCAGGATTTCGTCGAGCTCAACGGCCCGTTCATGATCAGCCAGGGCTTCATCGCACCGACGCTGATGAGCTTCGCCAGCGAGGCGCAGCAGCGCGAGTTTCTGCCGGCGATCGCGCGTGGCGACACGGTCTGGTGCCAGATGTTCAGCGAGCCCGGCGCCGGCTCGGACCTGGCCGGCGTGCGCACACGCGCCGAGCGCGTAGCCGGCGGCTGGACACTCAAGGGACAGAAAGTCTGGACCTCGGGCGCGCACTACGCGGCCTGGGGCATGGCGCTGGTGCGCACCGATGCCGACGTGGTCAAGCACAAGGGCCTGACGATGGTGTTCATGAAGATGGACAGCCCCGGTATCACGGTGCGGCCAATCGAGGAGCTGTCCGGCCATGCGCATTTCAACGAAGTGTTTCTCGACGAGGTGTTCGTGCCCGACGCGCAGGTGCTCGGCGGCGTCAACCAGGGCTGGAGCGTCGCGCTGACCACGCTGATGAACGAGCGCATGACCATCGGCGCGAGCACGCCGATGGGCATTGAGGAAATCTTCGAGCTGGCGATGCAGCCCGACGCCGACGGCCGGCGCCCGATCGACTCGGAGAGCGTGCGCATGAAGCTCGCCGAATGGCACACCAAAGATTGCGGCATCCGCTACGGCGTGCAGCGGATGCTGACCGCCATCGCCGCCGGCGCGTCGCCCGGGCCGGAGGCCTCGGTCGGCAAGCTGGTCGGCGCCAATGCGACGCAGGAGATCGCCGCGTTCGGCCTCGACCTGCTCGGCAACCGCGCGCTGGCCCAGGCCGACGGTGACGACGCGGCGTATTGCTTCCACTGGATGTTCCACTTCGGCGCACTGCATCGCGTCGAAGGCGGCACCGACGAGATCATGCGCAACGTGCTCGCCGAACGAGTGCTGGGCCTGCCGGCGGAACACCGCGCCGACAAGGGCCCGTTCCGCGACGTGCCGACGGCCCCGCCGGCGGCCTGAAATTCGCGTCGTGGACGGGAACGAAGCCGTCATTCCCGCGAAGGCGGGAATCCAGTTTTCACTGCGGACAAGAGCTTGGGCTCGAGCGTCAACACTGGATTCCCGCCTTCGCGGGAATGACGAGATAGTGTCGGCTGATGTTGCTTTCTTCCGTACCGTCGCAACAGTTTGTCGTAACCGTTCAAGGGAATCACCATGCCCGCCACACTCGCCGCCGCCGTCAGCCAGGTCACGCAGCAGGCGCTGGCCAGCGGCGCACTGATCCCGTTCCATGTCGCCGGCGAAACCGCGCTCGACGCCGGCCTGCCCTGGCGCATCGAGTGGGCCTCGTCGCTGGCGCTCAAGGACCAGGCGAAGATCCCGAAGCCCGGCACCAAGCCGGGCGCATTCAACCCTTTCCTGCCCTACGAGCCGGCGCTGTACGTCAGCGATCTGGGTGAGGCGCACGTGCTGCTGCTGAACAAGTTCCCGGTGCTGTTCAATCACGTACTGATCGTGACCCGCGACTACGCCGACCAGGAACGGCCGCTGCAGCGCGCCGACTTCGACGCGCTGGCGATCGCGATGAGCGGCATCGACGGCCTGGCCTTCTTCAACGGCGGCGTCACCGCCGGCGCCAGCGTGCAGCACCGGCATCTGCAGATCGCGCCGTTCACGGCGCCGCTGATCGAGGCCCTGCTGCCCGAGGCCGCAGCGGGCGACGCGACGCAGCCGCTGGCGCGGCTGCCGTATCGGCACGCCTTCGTGCGCTTTGCGTACGCCTGGCCCGGTGCGGCCGCCGACGCCGGCGCGCGCCTGTTCGATGCTTACCGTCACTGCCTGGATGCCTGCGGGCTGCAACCAGGCGACAACGGCCGCCTGCCGGCCTACAACCTGCTGGCGACGCGCGACTGGTTCATGCTGATCCCGCGCAGCCGCGAAACCTGGCGCAGCGGCGAGCATTCGGTGTCGCTGAACGCGATGTCCTTCGCCGGCTCGATCTTCGTGCGCGATCCGGCGCTGATCGCGCCGATCCGCAAGGCCGGGCTGATCGCGCTGCTGTCGTCCGTGACATTCCCGCGCTGATCGCAATGAACGAGATCCCTGCCGGCTTCGCGCCACTGCAGAACCACAACGCGCATTCGTTCATTGCGCACATCGGGCCGTTTTACGAACGGCGCGAGAACGACAGCCCCTGCGTCGGCGTGCGCATCGCCGCGCAGCACTGCAATCCTTTTGGCGAAGTGCATGGCGGCTTCGTCGCGGCGATGTTCGACTTCGTTGGCGCGTACACGATGCTGCGCGGTCCCGATCCGACGCCGTCGGTGGTGACCGTGCAGCAGACCACGCAGCTGATCGCCGGTGCCCGGCTCGGCAACTGGATCGAAGGCCGCGCGACCATTCACCGCAAGGGCCGCACGATCGCGCATGTCGGCTGCGACCTGAAGACCGGCGGCCAGCTGATCGCGCACGCCGAATTCGTGTTCCGCGTGCTGTCCGGCGAAGGCACTGCCGCGCGCATCGCCAGGCGTGCGGCCCTGAATCCCGGCGCCACCGGTGATGCGGCATGAGCGGCGGCTATGCCACGCATCGCTCCGGCATCTATCGCCGGCGGCTGCGTATCGTCACCGGCCCCGGCTGGGCCCGCGCCGACCTTGAGGACGACCCGCACCGCTACGGCGTCGAAGTCCACCACGACGGCGCCGATATCCTGAAATGAACCATCGACGCGCAGCTGATCGTCGCGCCGGCGGCATTTGCCGGCCAGCCCTGGCAAAAGCTGCTGACCTGGGCCCGCGAACAGATCGCGGATATCGACGAACTCGAGGCCGTGGTCGTACTGCGCCGCGCGGTGATGATCTCGCACGGCCGCACCGTCAGCCTCGACCCGCTGAACAACGCCGCCGACTCCGGCCACGTCAGCGGCGCCTGCTACGTGTTCCATCCAGGCGTCGCCGAACGAACACTGAGGATGCAAGGCTCGACGCTGGACTTCACCGATACGCCGGATGCGCTGCTGGCCGATCTGGTGGGCTAGGCGGTCCCCTCTCCATGAACCAGCCTCGCCTCGCAAACGACGTAGGTCGGCAATCCTTTGCCGACGTGTGCGCCCTGATCCCTTGAGCACGTCGGCAAAGGATTGCCGACCTACCATCAGCGGGTTCAGGGTCCGTGAGCAGGTCCGCAAGGAA
>NZ_JAQGNT010000016.1 GCF_028291725.1 Hydrocarboniphaga sp.
TTCCTTGCGGACCTGCTCACGGACCCTGAACCCGCTGATGGTAGGTCGGCAATCCTTTGCCGACGTGCTCAAGGGATCAGGGCGCACACGTCGGCAAAGGATTGCCGACCTACGTCGTTTGCGAGGCAAGACTGGTTCATGGAGAGTAGCCCGGAGCAGGCCCTCTGCCGGGCCAGGGACGAATCCAGTGAGCGAACAGAACACGATCGAGCAGGGCGGCGAACCGGCCGCGGCCGACAACCGCCGGCCGGACCGGCCGATCACGGCGATCGCCGGCTTCTGGCGCCGCTTCGCGGCCTTGGCGGTCGACTCGGTGCTGCTCGGCGTGTTCGGCCTGCTGATCGGCGCGGTGTTCTACGAGCAGCTCGCGGTACTCGGCTTTCGCGGCCGCATCGTCGGCTTCGTGATCGCCTTGCTTTACTTCGGGGTGTTGAACAGCCGCCTCGGTGGCGGTCGCACGCTCGGTAAGCGCCTGCTGCGCATCCGCGTGGTCGGTGCCGAAGGCGCCGGCATCGGCCTGGCGCGTGCTTCGCTGCGCTATCTGGTGCTGGCGATCGCCTGGTTCCTGAACGGCGTGCCGGTCGACAGCGATGCCTTCAGCACCGATTCGGTACCACAGATGGCGCTGACCGTGGCCTGCGCCGTGTCAGTGTTCGGCCTGGCCGTGGCGATCACCTACCTGGCGATCTTCAACCGCCGGACGCGCCAATCGCTGCACGATCTGCTGGTAGGTTCGTACGTGGTAACGGACGCCGACGGCGCGCCGCCATCGATACCGCTGTGGCGCGGGCATTGGCTCGTCGTCCTGCTGATCCTGCTGATCTCGATGGCGATCCCGTTCGGCGTCCGGCGGCTGTCGCAGACGCCGGCTTTCGCGGCGATGATGCAGGTACAGCGCGCGGTCGCGCGGGAGCCCGGCGTATCGGAAGTGTCGATCCAGACGGGCACCGCGGCGCGCATCCTGCCCAAGGACGACGCGCCGCCACAGCACAGCCTATCGATCACCGCGCGCAGCACCGTGCGCGACGACCCCGAGCGCCTCGCACAGCGCATCGCCAACCGCGCGCTCGACAGCCAGCCCGAGGTCGCGGCGCTGAATCTGATCGGCGTACATATCTACTACGGCTACGACATCGGCATCGCGCGCCAGATCACCGCCTACAGCCTGGTGCAGACACCGCTGCAATGGCGCCAGCGCATCGACACCGATGCACCGGAACCCGACTCCGACGTCGAGACGGCGCCGCCGTCCGAGCCTGCCAAGCAGGACTGAGAGGCCAGCAGCCTGTCGGGCTTGGCAAGATCTACTGCGGCTTCGGCCCGCTGCGCCCAAGCTGCGGGCGCCCTCGTCAAATATGGCTGGATATTCTCCTCAGTCGCCCGCAGCTTGGACACAACAGGCCAAACCCTCGCTACGATCTCCCAAGCCCGACAGGCTGCCAGCTCGCGACCGCAAGGGTTTCGGACATGGACCGCTGCTCCGCTAATCTGCACCGCTCAATGCGGTGTACGTGACCTCAGCGCACAGACAAGCGGAGACTGCAGAGTCAAAGGTGGAATCATTCCTCCGACGGAAGCATTTTTCTGCGTTGTCGCCCGCGCTGAAAAACACTCCGATGCTCGTTCTTTACAGAAGAAAGCGCCCTGAACCGCAGTCACGACGATGGCATTGGCGAAAAGCCAGGTATCCCCGACGGCATAGAATTTCGGCGTCAGAAAACCCTGCTGAAAACGGGTGCTTTGCAAGATGCCATTTTCAACAGCGCGTACTTCTCCAGTATCGCCACCGACGAGAAGGGCGTCGTTCAGATTTTCAACGTCGGCGCCGAACGCATGCTCGGCTATACGGCAGCGGACGTCGTCAATCGGGTCACGCCGGCCGATATCTCGGATTCGCAGGAACTGATCGCGCGGGCGGCAGCCCTGAGCCTGGAACTGGATACGCCGATCACGCCGGGCTTCGAGGCCCTGGTGTTCAAGGCTTCGCGCGGCATCGAGGACATCTACGAGCTGACCTACATCCGCAAGGATGGCAG
Organism: Hydrocarboniphaga sp.; assembly: GCF_028291725.1. GTDB lineage: Bacteria > Pseudomonadota > Gammaproteobacteria > Nevskiales > Nevskiaceae > Hydrocarboniphaga. Next base: position 2,037 of record NZ_JAQGNT010000016.1, read on the forward strand.
CCGCTTCCCGGCGGTGGTCTCGGTCACCGCGCTGCGCGATGCGCAGGAAAGCATCATCGGCTATTTGCTGATCGGCACCGACAACACCGCGCGCAAGCGGGCGGAAGAAGCGCTGCTCAAGGCGGGAGCGCTGCAGAGCGCGATTTTCAACAGCGCCTACTTCTCCAGCATCGCCACCGATGAAAAAGGCGTGGTGCAGATTTTCAACGTCGGCGCCGAACGCATGCTCGGCTATGCAGCGGCGGACGTCGTCAACCGGGTCACGCCGGCCGATATCTCGGACCCGCAGGAGCTGATCGCGCGGGCGGCAGCCCTGAGCCAGGAACTGGATACACCGATCACGCCGGGCTTCGAGGCGCTGGTGTTCAAGGCATCGCGCGGCATCGAGGACATCTACGAGCTGACCTACATCCGCAAGGACGGCAGCCGCTTCCTGGCGATGGTCTCGGTCACCGCGCTGCGCGATGCGCAGGAAAGCATCATCGGCTATTTGCTGATCGGCACCGACAACACCGCGCGCAAGCAGATCGAAGCGGACCGGGCGCAGCTCGACCAGCGCCTGCGCGATCAGCAGTTCTACACGCGCTCGCTGATCGAATCGAATATCGACGCGCTGATGACAACTGATCCGCAGGGCATCATCACCGACGTCAACCAGCAGATGATCGCGCTCACCGGGCGCACGCGCGATGAGCTGATCGGTGCGCCCTGCAAGAACTTCTTCACCGACCCGGGCCGGGCCGACGCCTCGATCAGGCGCGTGCTCACCGAGAACAAGCTGAGGAACTATGAGCTGACGGTGCGCGCCCTCGACGGCCAGGAAACCGTAGTGTCCTACAACGCAGCGACGTTCCACGACCGTGACCGCAAGCTGCAGGGCGTATTCGCGGCGGCGCGCGACGTGACCGAGCTGAAGAGTTTCGAGCGTACCTTGCAGGAGAAAAACATCGAGCTGGAGCACGCCAGCCGCATGAAGTCAGAATTTCTGGCAACGATGTCCCACGAGTTGCGCACGCCGCTGAACGCCGTCATCGGATTCTCCGAGGCGCTCAAGGATGGCCTGATGGGCCCGATGAGCGCGATCCAGCACGAATACGTCGGCGACATCTTCACCAGCGGGCAGCACTTGCTGTCGCTGATCAACGACATTCTGGATTTGTCGAAAGTCGAAGCCGGCATGATGGCGCTGGAGCTGGAGGCGGTCGATCTGAACAGCCTGCTGACGAACAGCCTGACCATCGTCAGGGAAAAAGCGGCGGCCCAGGGCCTGCGGCTGGAACTCGACACCGCAGGAGACCTGGGCGTGCCGCAGCTGGACCTGCGCAAGATCAAGCAGATCGTCTACAACCTGCTGTCGAATGCGGTCAAATTCAGTGCCAGCGGCGGGCGCGTGACCCTGCGCACGCGGCGTGTCCCGCGCAGTACCGTCGGCACGCTGTCCGGCACCTGGCCGGTGCACCGGTTCCCGCTGGCCGACAGCAACGACAGCGAATTTCTCGAAATCTGCGTCAGCGACAGCGGCATCGGCATTTCCAGGCAAAACATGACGAAGCTGTTCCAGGCCTTCAGTCAGATCGACAGCAGCCTCGCACGCAAATTCCAGGGCACTGGCCTGGGCCTGGCGATGGTCAAGCAGCTGGCCGAACTGCATGGCGGCACCGTCGCCGTGGCCAGCGCCGAGGGCGAAGGCGCGCACTTCGCGGCCTGGTTACCGTTGCGTACACCGGCACAGGCTGCGACTACGCCGCTCGACAGCGCTGGCGCCGTGACACCGCTTGCTGCAGCCAAGCCTGAGTTGCGCACGGCGCTGGTGATCGAAGACGACGACCAGGCGGCCGATCTGGTGCGCCTGCTGCTGGAAGCCGAGGGCTTTACGGTGCTGCGCGCCGCCAGCGCCGAGGCCGCGTTGTTGCTGGCGACGCAACAAACTCTCGACCTGATCACCTTGGATCTGCAACTGCAGGGCGCCGATGGCTGGGAGTTTTTGCTGCGGATCCGTGAAAACAGCCGCCTGGCTCAGGTGCCCGTCGTGGTGATCGGCGGCCTGGCCGAGCGCAATATGGCGCTGACCGGCGGCGCCGCAGCGGTACTGCAGAAGCCGATCAGCCGCGCCCAGCTGAAAACCTCTCTGGCCCATCTGAACCTGCATCCGGCCGAACAACAAACGCACACGGTGCTGGTGGTCGACGACGACCCCAAGGCCGTCGAAGTGATTGCCGCATACCTTCCGACTCCAGCTTATGCGGTGGTGCGCGCGTATGGCGGCAGCGAGGCGATCATCCTGGCGCAGCGGCTGCGGCCGGATCTGATCGTGCTCGATCTGATGATGCCGGACGTCAGCGGCTTCGATGTCGCCGAAGCGCTGCAGCGCAATGCCGATACCGCGCGCATCCCGATCCTGGTGGTGACCGCCAAGCAGATCACCGCGCGCGACCGCGCCGCGCTGAGCAGTCATCCGGACAAGGTCATCCATATCGTCGAAAAAGCGCTGTTCAACAGTGTCCGTTTCATCGCCGAGGTCAGGCGCGCGTTGCTGCCCCGCTAGTTGCTGCCCCACCAAAGGAAGGCCAATGGCCCGAGTACTCGTCATCGAAGACAACCCGGCGAACATGAAGCTGGCGTCGCTGCTGCTGAGCAACGCCGGCCATACCGTATTGTCTGCCGTCGATGCCGAGATCGGCCTGGCGCTGGCACGCAGCGACCGGCCCGAGCTGATCCTGATGGACCTGCAACTGCCGGGCATGGACGGCCTCACCGCGACCGCGCTGCTGAAACAGAACCCGGCCACCGCCGCCATTCCCGTTATCGCACTGACTGCGATGGCGATGAAGGCGGACCAGGAAAAGACGCGTATTGCCGGCTGCGATGCGTATATCGCAAAGCCCCTGCGCTACCGGGAGTTGTATGCGGCGATCGATGCACTACTGCTCAAACCCGAGTTGCAGACGCCATGACCGGGCTGAAGCGCAGCCATGACGTCGGGCATATCCCGGCACAGTGACCCACGACATGCCGGCAGACCTCCGCCCCGCGGCCACGATCCTGATCGTTGACGACGAAGCCCAGAACCGCAAGCTGCTCGAAGCGCTGCTATGGCCTGAAGGCTACCTGACGCTCAGCGCCGCCAATGGCGAAGAAGCGCTGGCCTTGATCGCGCAGCGCGCACCGGACCTGATCCTGCTCGACATCATGATGCCGGGCATGAATGGATATCAGGTGGCCGGCATTCTCAAGGCCGACCCTGCCACCTCGAATATTCCGATCATCATGGTGACCGCGCACACCGAACGCGGCGCCCGCCTGGCGGGCCTCGATGCCGGTGCGGAAGATTTTCTGACGAAGCCCGTCGATCGCGCCGAGTTGTGGCTGCGGGTGCGCAATCTGTTGCGCCTGAAAACCTTCGGCGATTTTCTGCGCAACCAGAGCTTGCTGCTGGAACAACAGCTGCAACAACTGCAGCTGCGCACCGCCGGCCTGCAACGATTTCGCGCGGCGATGGATACCACTGCCGATGCGATCATGCTGGTGAGCCGCAGCAGCATGCGATTCATCGAAGTGAATATGCAGGCCTCGGTGATGCTCGGCTATACACGCGAAGAGCTGTTTCAGCTGGGCCCTGCGCAATTGGGCGCGGGCACGCCCGAGCAGATGGAGCGCATGTACGACGCCATCATCTCCGGCGACCGCAGCTACGAAGTCTCGGAAACCCAGTTGCGGCGCAAGGATGGATCGGAATTGCAGGTAGAAGCGCACCGGCATGCCCAACGCTCCGGCGGCGACTGGATCATTGTCGCGATCGTGCACGACATCAGCGAGCGCAAGGAGGCCGAGAAACGCCTGCACTATATGGCGCACTACGATGCCCTCACCGGCCTGCCCAATCGCAGGCTGTTCTACGAGACCCTGAAGAAAACCCTGGCACATGCTGCGGAACGAAGCTGGCTGGTCGCCGTGCTGTTCGTCGACCTGGATCACTTCAAGGACGTGAACGACACGCTGGGGCACACGATCGGCGATGCCTTGCTGATCGAGGTCAGCAACCGCCTGGTCGATTGCGTGCGCATCCGCGACACCGTCGGGCGCCTGAGCGGCGACGAGTTCGCCTTGATCCTGGTGATGCAAGAGGGGCAGCAGGGCGCCGCCGTCGTCGCCCAAAAAATACGGGATGCTCTACGCAGGCCCTTGAAGCTGCAAGGTCACGAAGTCAGCGTGACCACCAGCATCGGCATCACCATCTACCCGGACGATGCCAGCGAGCCCGGTGTACTGATCCAATATGCCGACACGGCGATGTACCAGGCCAAACAGGCGGGACGCGACACTTTCCGCTTCTTCACCGCGCAGATGAATGCCGAGGCCCAGGCCCGGCTCGAATTGGAAACGGCCTTGCGCAAGGCCGTCGAGAATAACGAATTCGTTTTGCACTACCAGCCCAAGGTGCAACTCAACAGCGGCCGCATCGCCGGCCTCGAAGCCCTGCTGCGCTGGCAGCGGCCCGGACATGGCCTGGTGCCGCCGAACGACTTCATTCCGGTACTGGAAGAAACCGGACTGATCGTGCGCGTCGGCAGTTGGGTGATTGCCGAGGCCTGCAGGCAGATCGGGCTGTGGCTGCGCACCGGGATCGGCCCGGTGCCGATCTCGGTGAACGTTTCCGGACGTCAATTCATCGAAGGCGATCTGGAAGCGGATATCGTCAAGGCGCTCGACGACAACCGCATCACCGCCGAGCTGCTCGAACTGGAATTGACCGAGAGTTCGCTGATGGAGAACACCGAGCTCACCATCGCCAGCCTGCAGAGTTTGAAGAAACGGGGCCTGGATATTTCCATCGACGATTTCGGCACCGGCTATTCCAACCTCGCCTACCTGTGCCGTTTCCCGATCGACAAACTGAAGATCGACATCGCCTTTGTCCGCGAGATCACCAGCAAGCCCGACGACGCCGCCATTGCGCTGGCCATCATTCAGATGGCCCGCAGTCTGAAGCTGGAGGTGGTCGCGGAGGGCGTGGAAACCGCGGCGCAACTGGCGTACCTGCGGCGCCACCACTGCGATCAAATCCAGGGTTACTATTTCAGCCGGCCGCTGCCGGCGGCAGATATAGAACAAATGCTGCGCGAAGAAAAATGCTTGCCGATACCGGACGGCGAAGCTCAGCCACCGTTCAAGACGCTAATGTTGGTGGACGACGACCCCGGCGTAATGGCCGAGTTGAAGCTGCTGCTGCGCCCGGACGGCTACCATATTCTGTCGGCATCATCAGCCGCCGAGGGTTTCGAACTGCTGGCACTGCATCCGGTGCAGGTCTTGCTGTGCGACCAGCGCATGCCCGCGATGATCGGCACCATCTTCCTCGACCGGGTCAAGAATCTGTACCCCGATACTTTGCGGATTCTGTTGTCCGGTTATTCCGATATGCAAGTGATCATGGAGGCGATCAACCTCGGCGCGGTCAATCGCTTCTACACCAAGCCCTGGGATGACAAGGTTCTGCGCGCCAACCTGCGCGAGGCCTTCCGCCAGCACGCGCTGGTGCACGCACCTCAGATCGCCAGGGCGGACGCAGTCCACGCGGCTTAGAGCCTCGGTTCCCAAGTACGGTCACGAAGGTGCACGCGGAGTTTTGCGGCTGGCAAGGCACGACGACGAGTCATAGCCCCGCTATGGCGAGGAGTCGCAACGCCGCCAGACGCGAAAATCCGCCGCGGATTCGTGACCGTACTTGGGAAACGAGGCACTTAGAGACGCTCCGGCCCACGAACGCCGCTTGAACATCGCCGACGACGCCAGCCGATGGATGCCGCGCCGCCTATCGCCTGAGCAGGTGCAAGGTCGAACCGGTCTTCGGCATCGTCAAACAGGTGATGGGTTTCCGACAGTTTCTGGTGCGCGGGCTCAAAAACGTGAAAGCCGAAATGGGGATTGGTGTGACTGGCGTTCAACATCAAGCGAATGGCGGTCCTCAGCCGATGAAAAAAGCAGAGGAAAACCTCGATGCCCTCCGCACCACGCTCTTTTTCACCTGCTCGGCGAATGCCGTCGCGCCTCGTGTAATCAGCAAATGATCCCGGCGCACTAGGCTCCGTTCTCGACCTTGGCGGCTGCGGCCGATCCGATCCGCTTCCAGTAAACCATGGTGCCCGTCAGCCCACCATGCGGCTTCAAGGCGTAATCCGGAATTGTCCCGGCCAGCACGAAGCCGAGCTTCTCATAAAGGCCAGACGCCCCTTCCTCGACCGCGGTATCGAGCACCAGCAGCGTGCGTTGCCGCTCCACCGCCAAAGCTTCCGCGACCCGCATCAAGGCCGTCGCGATTCCCCGGCCACGGTGGCTCAGGCGCGTCATCATCTTGGCGATCTCGCCGCGATGCGGCTGGTTGGGCGGGCAATCGAGCAGCAGGGTGACGCTGCCGACCAGCAGATCGCCGTCCCAGGCGCCGAGCACGATGCGATCGCCGCGATCCGCCGCCGCCAGCGAGCCCGCCCAGAACGCGGCGGCCCTTTCCGGCTCCAGCGGATGCATGAAGCTGACCGAGCCGCCATTGGCGACCACCTCGATGATGATCTCGCTCAGCATCGCGCCGTTCTTCGGCGACGCACCCAGAGGTCTGATTTCGATATCGGTCATGGCGGCTGAGATTTTGTGTTTAACGGGGTATCCGCTGCGCTGTTTCAGCACCGTGCTCTGAACCGTGCTCTGATCAGCGGAATGATTAGACGGCTCTTTCAGCCAGCAGATCAACATAGGCGCCTTCGATCAGCTGCGAGGGCTCGACGCCCAGCCGCGCCATCAGCGCCTGAGCTTCGGCCACACCGGCTTCTGCCGGCTCAGCGTCGCCGAGCACCACCTCCAGCTCGAGGAAGTGGCCCAGGTTCTCGACAACGTCCAGGTGAATGCGCGTTCGCCCAACCATAAAAAGTGTGCGGTGCTTGCGAACGCGCCCGGTCTCGCCATAGGCCAGCGACAGTGTGGTGCGCAGCGTATCGGGAGCAGCGGTCGGGGACCGGATGTAGAACGACTCTTTCGGCCCCTGCCGGTCGGCGCGACAATAGAAGATCAGCTCACCCTGAACGCGGGAGAACGCGCGCAGCTTCAATCTGCCGCTCTCGCAACGGAAGAACGTATCGTCCTGCAGGATCTCGATCGGGCCCTCGTCGGCAAGCGCCGCAGCCCTGGGCGCCAGCGATTCGACGCTGTCGATGCGCGCCTTGATTTCGATGTTTCGCGGCATGCGGTCTCAGGCTCCTCCGCGCCCGGTCAGATCAGCCCTCGACAGCAGCAACATAGCGCAGCTCCTTCAGCGATTTTCCGCCCATGCTGATTTGCTTGATGCCCGACGGATCGGGCAAGAAGCCGGCGGCGACATAGAAGCGGATCGCCCTGGCATTGTCGGCGAGCACCCAAAGGCTGAGTGAGCGGTAGCCCTGCCCGGCCAGACTCGACCGGGCCTCGCGGCACAGTGCGCGGCCGACACCTTGCGACCAGGACGACGGCGCTACGTAGAGCGCCCAGATCTCAGCCCGACCCGGCGGCGCTCCGGCGTCACGACAGCGGCCGAAAGCGACCCACCCGACAATTTTGCGATGGATTCTGGCAAGCAGCAATTCACACTCGGCCAGCGCAATCGCCTTTTGCCAGTACGCCTCGCGCCTGGCCAGCGACTGCGCGGCCAGGTACTCGTTCGACAAGATCCCGGCATAAGCGGCCTGCCATGCGTCCACATGGATTCGTGCAACGCCGGCCGCGTCTTCAAGCACCGCGCGGGAAATGACCGGGCCGCGCGACGCCCGCACAGCAACTGGCAGAAAGCGCGGCACCTTGGCCTCGAGCAGCCTGACCAGAGCGGGCTCCATGAAGCCGTAGTCGTCGGGTATCTCCAGGCAGATGATCCGCTTGCCGTTGAGTGACGCACGGAACGCCGTCTGCAGCTTGCGCCGGTGCCGGCGCTCCATGACAAAGATCAGGTCGGCCCAGCGCAGCAGCTCGGGAGTGACCGGATGGTCGGCATCGCGGTCGAGTCCGGCCGAACAAACCTCGATGCCGTCATACGAGGAGAACACCTGCTCGGCGGTGGGGCTGCGCAGCCGGTTGCGGCTGCAGACAAACAGCAGGTTCTTCATGGTGCCCTTCACCTGCGCGCCTCTTCAGGGTTTCAAGGTTTCGATGTATTCAAGCCCTTGGAACCTTTTGGAGAGCGTTGCCTTGAGTGAGCGTCGCAAGGCATCGGCCTTCTCAACACCACTGCTTCCGAAGAAAAGACCCGTCGAGTTCGCATCCACACGGAAAAGAATCGTGTTTCTGGCTGGGAATGAATAAGAGAGTCTGATTCCATCACCCGAGTAAGCCGCTCCATCTGAGATGTGTATGCAGTCTGTGCAGGAAAGGCCTTGATTGGTAGCGACGGCTGCAATGGCGCTTGCAAGCTCTTCGCGACGGAGTTCATCTGCCGCCTCGATGGGGCGGACTCGGTACTCTTGTCGGGTGGGTATGGTGCCGACGCTGAACTCTTCCACCATAGAAAAACAAGCGACAGCGCTAGGAAGATAACAAGCCTTCGAGTCGGAGAAATTGACAGCAGAACCATTCCGACGACCGCAATGCCTGCAAAGTCAGACAGCTTCCCGGTGACCACACTCGGAACTGCCGGCTTCAGCCACCAATCGTTTAGCAGCAAGCAGACGAGGCAAGCGAGGAATGGCCAACTCGTGAGCGTGTTCGAGAGACGGTTTCGCATGGGACGATAAGCCACTAGCCAGCAGAAAAAACAGCCGCTTGCATCCCGGGTAAGTATCCCGACAGCTTGAGAAACTCGTAGATTTCAAGGAAGCGATACGGTTTCACGATGCTTCGCCTGTGATGTCGTGGCCCATCCTGACGATACTGCGTGCCGCATTACAATCCAAGCTCTTTGTCGTTGAGTTTTGTGCTGCTGAGTCCGGGCAGCTTGCCGACCGGTATCAGTCCGGCTCATTCATCCGTCAAGCCGTCTAACGTCACTCGAATCGAATGTATCGAGCCTGATAGATCACCCGAAGCGCGGCGTCTGCTGGATGTGGCTGTAGAGCAGCTTGGGTGCCTGAACTGTAGGAGCGGACCTTGTCCGCGATTGAGGCCTTCAAGAGCACAATCGCGGACAAGGTCCGCTCCTACAGTGGCGAAAGCGCCGCCTCAGCCGGTCAGCTGCAGCCACTTCATCTTGATCGTCAGCGCAATAAAATTCCACGCCGTTCTGACCTGATCCCAGAACGAGGGTGTATAGCGCGCGCGTTCGCGGATGTATTGGCGCAGCGCGTCGAGATCCTGGTCGCTGAGTTCGTCGAACTTGGGCATGCCGCGCGCCTCCAGGCCGCCGGCCTGAACGATCGCCTTGAACGCCGGAGACGACAACGGTATCGGCGACGCGCGCAGGTCCGGCGCGAAGCCGCCAGCCACTGCGGAAACACCATGGCAGATCACGCACTGCGAATACAGCTCGCGGCCTTTCGCGACCCTCTGCGGGTCGAGTTCGACGCTCGCGTCGTCGATCGGCTTGACGATACTCGGCGGCGCCGACGGCGGCAGCGTCGCAGTGCCGTCGAGCACGTAGGTCAGCAGGCGGCGCGGATGATCGCGGCCGGTCCAGCCGTGCTGCGCAGACAGCGAGCCGAGCAGCATCTGGCCGCCGGCCCAGCCCGCGAGCACGCTCACATATTGCTTGCCGTCAACGCTGTAGGTGATCGGCGGCGCCTGTGTACCGACGCCCATCGATGCACTCCACAACACCTCGCCGGTGTTCGCATCGTGCGCCTTGAAGTTGCCGTCGGCATCGCCCTGGAAAACCAGGCCGCCGTGGGTGCTCAACACACCGCCGTTGGTAGCGCCGGGCGTTGCGTAAACCCAGGCTTTTTTCTGATGCACCGGGTCCCAAGCCAGCAGCGAACTGCTGCCGGCACTCTTCGGCACGTCGTCGAAGAAACCCTTCAGGCCGAGCACGTCGTTGGGGACCATCGTCCAGGTCTTCGGATCGCGGCCTTCGTCGTTGTAGTAGCCGGGCAGTTCGTGTGCGGGAATGTAGACCAGGCCGGTATCGGGGCTGAACGACATCGGCTGCCAGTTGTGCACGCCGGCCGAACCCGGCCAGATCAGCGCCTCGCCGTCCTCGTAACGCACACCCGGGTTCTCGACCGGCCGGCCGCTGCTCATGTCGATATGGTCGGCCCAGGTAACCTTGCCGAATTTCTCGGCGGAAATGAGCTTGCCGGTTTCGCGATCGATCACATAGAAGAAACCGTTCTTCGGCGCATGCATCAGCAGCTTGCGCGGCTTGCCGTCGATCTCGACCGTGGCCAGCACGATGTCCATCGTCGAGTTGAAATCCCAGCTCTCGCCCGGCGTGGTCTGGTAGTGCCAAAGATATTCGCCGGTGTCGGCGTCGAGCGCGACGATCGAACACAGAAACAGATTGTCGCCGCCGCCGGGCGAGCGCAGCTTGTGGTTCCACGGCGAGCCGTTACCGGTGCCGATGTAGACGCGATTGAGCTCCGGGTCGTAGGTCATCGCGTTCCACGCGGTGCCGCCGCCGCCGAATTTCCACCACTGCCCGCTCCAGGTTTTCGCGGCTATTTCCATGGCCTGGTTCTCGAAGCCGTCGGCCGGGTTGCCGGGCACGATGTAAAAGCGCCAGTCCTGCTGGCCGGTCTCGGCGTCGTAGGCGGTGACGTAGCCGCGCACATGGCCGAAGTCGGCGCCGCCGTGACCGATGAGCACCTTGCCGTTGAACACGCGCGGCGCCCCGGTAATGTAGCGGTTGTCGCCGGGCTCGGTGGTCTGCGTCTCCCACACGAGTTGGCCGGTCTTCGCGTCGAGCGCGAACAGGCGGCCGTCCTGCACGCCGGTGTAGAGCCGGCCTTTCCAGTAAGCGATGCCGCGGCTGCCCCAGGCCATGCGCATCTTCTTGCCGGCGACGTGCGGGTCGTACTTCCACAGCAGCCGACCGCTGCGCACGTCGACCGCGTGCACGACGCTGTAGCCGGCGGCGAAGTAGATGACGCCGTCGACCTCGACCGGCGCAGTCGACACGTTCCAGACGTCGTCGAGGTCCAGCGTCCAGGCCAGCTTCAGCCGCGACACGTTCTGCCTGTTGATCTGGTCCAGCGGGCTGAAGCGCTGCTCGCTGAAGCTGCGCCCGTAGGCGGGCCAATCGCGGCCGTCGGCTTCGTTGGACAAGGCCACATTGTCGATCTCGGCCGCCTGCACCGCGAACATTGGCAGCAGCAGGGCGGCGGCGACAAGCAGCGCCCTGAGCCTGATCAGCTGGACCATCGTTCTCCCCTCGTGGGCTGGCTCGCCCTGGTTATCAGCAGAGGTTATCGCCCAAGCGCCCCACGCTGTCCTGCTACAAAGGGGTGATCCGTGCCCGCGCTTTCCGCTGCGGTAGGAGCGGGTCATAGCCGCGACTCAGGCTCCACCGGCACAGTCGCGGGTATGACCCGCTCCTACGTTGGGTAGGGCTGATGACGGGCGGCAGGCATACGTTCCGCTGCACTGCAAGACGAGGAGCTGACGCATCCCGAACGGGTCAATCAGGCGCTACTGAGCTTTCTCCCCAGCCTGCAGGCCGGGGCTCCTACAACATCCGTGCTACTCTAAGCAATGGGGATTGTCGTTTTTTGACACGCGACCGGCGCCTTGCGAAGCCCGCAACGCCGGTCTTTGCCTCCCCGATCATCGCAGCGGCGCCTGTCCGTTCAGCTGCTCCATAACGGCACTACACAGGAAACCGCCATGGCCATGAAACCTTTTGCTGTTGACCAACGCCAGCGCGAGCTGCGTCATCGCTCCTATCTGGCGGTCCCGACGCTGGGCAAGCAGTTCCCGGCGCTCGAGGAGATCGCGATCGAACTGCGCTTCGTCGATCCGGACCGGAAGATGCATCTGTCACCGTACAAGCGCATTTTCGCATCGTCGATGCAGGCATTCTTCGACTTCCAGTGCCCGGTCAAAGAGTGCACCGGCGGCGGCTTCAATCCGACGCCCGAGATCACCAAGGCCTTGTCCAAGAGCACTGCGCTGCACACCGGCACCCTGAGTTGCAAGGGCAAACGCGACCGGGGCGAAGCCGGCAATCGCTGCGATCTGGAGCTGCACTACCAGGTCGTGGCCGTCGAAAAGCAGCACGCCGGCAGCTAGCAGCCTGGCGGGCTTGGGTGATCGAGCGCGAAAAAGTGGCTGTGCGAGGACAGATTTCGCCGACTTCGTTCGAAAGACTAGTTGACAACTTAGTAAGTTATCCCTATATTGCACTGCAACACGGAACGGATTCGTGGCAGCAGGGGTCGAAAGATCAAGCGCCCGGTTTCCGCTTTCAGAGTCTCCTCCAGGAAGGCCCCGCGCCTTCCTCGCACTTTGCCCCCGGTCTCCGGGGGTTCTTTTTTTGTGCGCCGCTAATCCAGCAGCTATTCCAGCCGCTATTCCTGCTGGCCGAAAGGCCGAGCAAGGCAATCCGATCCGGATGCCACTTCAATCTGGTGAAAGCCGGATCGCCAGCTAGCTGGCCTGCCTGTCGGGCAGCAAGCGGTCATATTCCGTCTTGACGACCGCGTAACACTCGCAGGTGAGTCTTTCGAGACCGGCCCGATCGAGTACCGATATCCGCCCTCGCGCATAGCGGATCAATCCCAGCTTCTGGAGCTTCACCGCGCCTTCCGTGACGCCTTCACGGCGTACGCCCAGCATGTTGGCGATCAACTCCTGCGTCATCACCAGTTCATTACCTTTCAAGCGATCCAGACTCAGCAGCAACCACCGGCAGAGCTGCTGATCCAGCGAATGGTGCCGGTTGCATACCGCCGTTTGCGACATCTGGGTAATCAGGGCCTGGGTATATCGGAGCAGCAGATGCATGACCGCACCGCCACGGGCGAACTCGTCCTTGATAACCTGAGCCTTCATCCGGAAGCCGTACCCGGCGCTCTGTATCACTGCACGACTGGGTGTCGAGTCGCCACCCATGAACAGCGAAATTCCAACGAGCCCCTCATGGCCAACGACTGCAATTTCGGCGGAGGCCCCGTCCTTCATCACGTAGAGCAAGGATACGATCGCCGTGGCAGGAAAGTACACATGGCTCAAAGCCCTGCCGGATTCATAGAGGACCTGGCCCAGCGCCATTTCCACCAACTCAAGCTGCGAGATCCAGCGCTGCAATTCTACCTCTGGCAATGCGGAAATCAGATTATTGGTTCGCGGGTCTCGAACAAGGGGCATCAAAACACTCCAAGGCGAGCTACTCGATCGGTGTCACGAGATGCAGCTCTAATGAACATCCTTCGACTATAGCGAGCGCGTCGCTGTGACCTGTGTTCGTTTGCGCACAGACTCGAAGCCGGCTCAAGAGAGGTTTTGGTAATGGCCGATGCCGCTTTCTGATGCGGCATTGGCAGTGCCCGAGCGCATAAACCGAAAGCCGATGCATAGCAACGATGGGCCGCGACGCGGCTTAACCGGTCGGCACACCGGCGACGTTCATCAACGCATCGCTGTTTCGATCTGGCGAAGCAGATTTGCGTGCTTGTTTAGTGGCGTAGCGAACGGACGCTGGGGCCGGCGTCGTTCAGTCTGCTGGAAATTCGGGCCGACTCGTGCCCATCCGCTCCGGAGATCCCGATGCCACGTCAATTCACTCCTCGGCCGCACTCGAGCGAGCCGGGCCACGCCGCCTGGGTTGTCGCTGCCGACGCCGGGCGGGCCCGCATTTTCTCGGTGTCGCAGGACGACGGGCAACTCGAGGAGTTGGTCGATTTCGTCAATCCGGACGCCCGGCTGCAGGATCGCGATGCTGTATCGGACCGTCGCGGCCATGTCACTCAGGGCGCGGCTGGAATCGGCCATGCTTTCGAACCGCGGGAGTCGCATGGCGAGCATGTCGCCGAATCATTTGCCAAGGACCTGTGCGAACGTCTCGGCACGGCGCAGCGCTCCGGCGAGGTCACAAAAATCTACCTGCTGGCGGCCCCGAAATTTTTGGGACTGTTGCGCAAGAACCTCGACAAGGCGACGCAGCGCCTGGTCGTGCTGGAACTGGCCAGCGATCTGACCCTACATTCGCGGCACGACATTCGCAGCGCCCTGCCTGCACAACTCTGAGCGCTCACTCCGGCTTCGATGATGACGCTTCTGCAGTGCCTTTCCTTTCGGCCCCAGATAGACGAGACGAGAGCTTTCGTCTCAGCCATTCCTGCTTGATGTATCGGAAGGCGATGGCCATTTCCGCAATCGTCTACTGCTGTTGCTCACTCATCAGGTCATCGTCGCCGAGTGCCGCATGCATCAGCGGCACGGTGTGGGCATGGGTGGCGTGAAGAGTACCCATGACTCTGCGGGTGTTTCGGGCACCCACCTCTTCCACGCTCGAAAAGCGCATCTGCTGACCACTCGGCACTCTTCGATCGATCGGCCTTGCGGCGCGGATCGTGGATGTGTCCTGTCTGCTGAAGCTCATGCTGACCTCCGGATCCCGTGGCTGACGAAAGTGCAAGCGATTGGGATGGATACGACTCGTCAACACTAGAGCAGGAAAAGTGCAGCGTCAGTACGCTGCCCCGCTTAGTGGCCGCGACTGCACAGGCTCGCAGGCGCGTGGGATTCCGCTGCATCGCTCTCCCGGAAAGCCTGACAGCGGGCGAAATCGTATGCCTGCCCTTGGATTCGATCTGCAATTGGAGTTGACGCTGCCGCGCCCTAGCAGTAGCCGTGACGTTCGTTCAGTCCCGCGAACCCCGGAATCCAGCGATCGATTGGCGCCGATCCGCCAATCAGCGCTCGACGCCCCTCAATTCCGGACAACCACCTTGGCGTCGGCCGTGAGCGGACGATAGCTCAGCAGGCGGTCTGTTTCATTCTTGACCACGGCGTAGCACTCACAGCTCAGATGCTCGAGCGCAGGGCGGTCGAGCACCGTGATTTTTCCTCGACGATATTCAATGACGCCCAGCTTCTGCAGTTTGCCTGCCGCATCGGTGACGCCCTCTCGGCGTACGCCAAGCATGTTGGCGATCAGTTCATGGGTCATCTTCAATTGGTTGCTCGACAGGCGATCCAGCGAAAGCAGCAGCCAGCGACACAGCTGCTGATCGACACTGTGATGGCGATTGCAAACGGCGGTTTGGGACATCTGCGTCAGCAGCGATTGCGTGTAGCGCAGCAGCAGCAGCAGCAGTTCGCCGTGACGATTGAACTCTTCCTTGATCTGCTTCGCGGGCAGGCGATACGCCGCGCCCGCGCTCTGCACAACCGCTCGGCTGGGAGTGCTCTCACCCCCCATGAACAAGGAGACACCGACGATTCCATCGTTGCCGACGACCGAGATCTCGGCCGATGCACCGCTTTCCATCACGTAGAGCAGCGAGACGATGGAGTCCGTCGGAAAATAGACGTGGTCCAATACGCCACCGGCCTCATACAAGACTTTGCCCAGCGGCAGAGGAACCCACTCCAGCAGTGGCCATAGTCGGACTTTGGTATCGGCCGACAGCATGGACAGCAGATGATTTTGCTCGGGGCTGGGTGAATCCGACATGTCTATTACCGGGCACAAGACGTCGATAGCGCGCCTTTCCGACCCGTTAGAATACGCCATGTGCGGGAATTCGTATGTACGATATCGCACAGTGATGCCTCTTCAGCACGCCGGCGACCGGGCCGGGGCCGGAATCCGCCCTGGGATCAGCTCGCGGTCACTTCGGGTAGCAGGCGGTCGTATTCCTTCTTGACCACGGCGTAGCACTCGCAGGCGTGATCCTGCAGGCCCGGCCGATCAAGAACCGTAATCGTGCCGCTCTTGTAAGTTATCAATCCTGCGGTCTGCAGTTTATCGGTCGCGTCGGTGGCGCCCGCACGGCGAACACCCAGCATGTTGGCGATCAGGCCCTGCGTCATCAGCACTTGATTGTCCGGCAGGCGATCGAGACTCATCAGCAGCCAGCGGGATAGCTGCTGCTCGACGGAATGATGCAGGTTGCAGGCCGCCGTCTGAGTGATCTGTGTCATCAAGGCTTGCGTATATCTCAACAGCAGATGCTGCATCGCGCCCCCCAGATCGAAATGCGCTTTCAACACGTCCACTTTCAAGCGGAATGCATTGCCTTCGCTCTGTACGATGGCTCGGCTGGTGGTCGACTGGCCGCCCATGAACAGCGAAACCCCCACCATGCCTTCGCTACCGACGACGGCGATTTCCGCGGAGTCGCCGTTGGTCATTACATTCAGCAGTGAGACGACGCAATCAATTGGGAAATAGACATGTGTCAGCACCACGCCCGATTCGTAAATGACGGAAGCCAGGCTCAGGCTGACCCGCTCCAGGGACGGGGAAAGGCGCTGATACTCCGCCTCGGGCAGGCAGGCCAGCAGATAGTTGCTCGGTATTTTGGGGGTAGACAAGCCTGTGGTCTCGGTGATTGGCATCCGGCGCCACCACCGCAATGACGACGCTCCGGCTGCTTAGCTCACCAAACTAGGCTCGACATGAACTAACGTCTGTACGGCAGCGAACAGCATCGAAACCATAAGCGTGTCAGTGCCCCGGCAACTCGATACCCGCCAAGTGCGTTGGCAGACCGACGCCGATCGATTGGCCGGGTACAACATGCCGAGGTGGCCGTCGTCGAGGCGGATTCCGCAAAGCGCAAGAACGATATGCTGGAAATGCAACTGGCGGCGTTGCAAGCCAAGAAGACCGATCGTGGCAGGGTGCCGAGCTTGGGCGACGTGCTGTTCTCAACCGGCAAATCCGACCTCAAGCCGGGAGGCATCGCCAATCCGGATCGGCTGGTCGGCTTCCTCGGCGAGGCAACGGATCGCAGCGTCCGCATCGAAGGACATACCGACAACGTTGGCGGCCAGGCATTCAACCAGGCACTGTCGCAGACAACAAGACCGAAGCCGGCAGACAGGCGAATCGTCGAGTCGAAGTGATTATCCAAAACCCACCGGCGTAGCGATGGTCGACGCCGGGGCCGAACCGGATCGGTGATCAGGCCTTCCGAGATGAAACACGCTTGCTGTTGTTGGCAGGCAAGCCCGGGCCGATTTTGGCGGCGTTGTCACCCAGAGCCGCGCGCACGCAGAAATCGGCGATCGCCTTGATCAACTTCTTCTTGTCGCTGGTTTTGGCCGTCGGCGCGACGGGCCGGATCAGGGCCTCGGTAAAAGCGCCCACGATGCAAGCGGCACTGATCTCGGTCGACTGCGATGCAAACTCGCCAGACTTGACGCCAGACTTCAACACTTTTTCGAATACCTCGCCGAACTGCTGCCGGCAGATGATGCGCGCCGCGTCCACCTCGGGGTCGATAGGCTCGGCAATGAAGGCATACGCCAGGTGCGGGCCTTCCAGTGCGCGCGACGCGAACGACTCGACCGCCGCGCGCAGACGCTGGGTTGCGGTATCGGGCCCGGCGATGATCGCGCTGAGTATCGCGATCTCATGCGCGACGGCGTTGGTCAGCACCTCGACGAAAAGCTCTGCCTTCGAAGGAAAGTAGCGGTAGATCGCACCGGTGGACAGGCCGACCTCGGCCGCGACCGCCGCGATCGACGCCTCTCGGAAGCCGCCCGCGGCGATCAGGCGCCTGGCGGCCAACACGATCCGCTGCCGGTTGTCGGCCAGCCGCTCCTGCATCAAAGGGGAACGTCGGTATGCCATAACTGTGAACCCTTGTTCTGTTTGTGAATTATGCTTCACTTTTTTAACGATACCCAGTACATTTCCGCTGCCTTCAGGATTCCAGAGCCTTGGAGTCAAGGCCAGCGCCGGCGGTGTCGGCCAGCCGTAGCGCTATCAAAGCATGTGGAGAACCCAGCACCCATGTCCCTGACTTCCCTGAATTTCGACCTCGGCGACGACATTGACCAACTGCGCAATCTCACCCAGCAGTTCGCGTCGCGCGAGGTCGCACCGCTGGCCGCCAAGGCCGACGCCGAGAACGCATTTCCGAACCAGCTCTGGTCCAAGTTCGGCGAGCTCGGCCTGCTCGGCCTCACGGTCGAGGAAGAATACGGCGGCACCAACCTGGGCTACCTGGCCCATGTGGTGGCGATGGAGGAAATCTCTCGCGCCTGCTCCGCCATCGGCCTGTCCTACGGCGCACATTCCAACCTGTGCGTGAATCAGCTGCGCAAAAACGGCAGCGAGGCGCAGAAGAAGCAGTACCTGCCCAGGCTCATCAGCGGCGAGCATATCGGCGCACTGGCGATGTCGGAGCCGGGCTCCGGCTCCGATGTGGTGAGCATGAAGTTGCGCGCCGAGAAGAAGGGCGAGCGCTACCTGCTCAATGGCAGCAAGATGTGGATCACCAACGGCCCCGATGCCGACACACTGATCGTCTACGCCAGAACCGATCCGGCGGCCGGTTCGCGCGGCATTACCGCCTTCATCATCGAGAAGAGCTTCAAGGGTTTCACCACGGCCCAGAAGCTCGACAAGCTCGGCATGCGCGGATCGAACACCTGCGAGCTGGTATTCCAGGATTGCGAGGTACCGGAGGAAAACGTGCTCGGCAGCGTCGGCCGCGGCGTCAACGTGTTGATGTCGGGCCTCGACTACGAGCGCGTGGTGCTCTCGGGCGGCCCGCTCGGCATCATGTCCGCGTGCATGGATGTGGTCATGCCCTATGTGCACGACCGCAAGCAGTTCGGTACTCCGATCGGCGAGTTCCAGCTCATGCAGGGCAAGCTCGCCGACATGTACGTGGGCTTCAACGCCTGCCGCGCCTACGTCTACGCGGTAGCCAAGGCCTGCGATCGCGGCGAGACCACGCGCAAGGACGCCGCGGGCGCGATTCTCTATTCCGCGGAGAAGGCGACGTGGATGGCCGGCCAGGCGATTCAGGCCCTGGGCGGCAACGGCTACATCAATGAATTCCCCACTGGCCGCCTGTGGCGCGATGCCAAGCTCTACGAGATCGGCGCCGGCACTTCGGAGATCCGCCGCATGCTGATCGGCCGCGAACTGTTCAACGAGACCTTTTGATGGCTGTCATCCAGTCCAAGCTGCGCACCGGTGCCGACGACTTCAAGGCGAACGCTGCGGCGCTGAGAACTCAGGTGGACGAGCTGCGCGAACTCACCGCCAAGACCGCGATGGGCGGCTCGGAAGCCGCGCGCGCCAAGCACACCGGGCGAGGCAAGCTGATGGCGCGTGATCGCATCGACGGCCTGCTTGATCCGGGGACGCCATTCCTGGAGCTGTCGCCGCTCGCTGCGCATGGCATGTACGGCGGCGATCTGCCCTGCGGCGGCGCGATCGCCGGCATTGGCCGCATCAGTGGCCGCGAGTGCGTGATCATCGCCAACGACGCCACGGTCAAGGGCGGCACTTACTACCCGGTCACCGTGAAAAAGCATTTGCGTGCACAGGAAGTCGCGAAAGAGAACCGGCTGCCCTGCGTATATCTGGTGGATTCCGGCGGTGCGTTCCTGCCGATGCAGGACGAGGTGTTCCCGGACAGGGAGCATTTCGGCCGCATTTTCTACAACCAGGCGAACCTGTCGGCGATGGGCATTCCGCAGATCGCCTGCGTGATGGGCTCCTGCACGGCTGGCGGCGCCTATGTCCCGGCGATGTCGGATGAAACCGTTATCGTCAAGAACCAGGGCACGATCTTTCTCGGCGGCCCGCCGCTGGTCAAGGCCGCCACCGGCGAAGTGGTCAGCGCCGAGGATCTGGGCGGTGCCGACGTGCACACGCGCATCTCCGGCGTAGCCGATCATTTTGCGGAGAGCGATCACCACGCGCTGTCGCTGGTGCGCGGTATCGTCTCGCACCTCAACATTCGCAAACAGATCGGCATCGACCTGCAAACGCCCGAAGCACCGCTCTACGATCCCGAGGAAATCTACGGCGTCGTGCCGGCCGATACGCGCAAGCCCTACGACGTGCGCGAAATCATCGCGCGCATCGTCGACGGCTCGCGGCTCGACGAGTTCAAGGCGCGTTACGGCAGCACGCTGGTCACCGGCTTCTCGCACATCCACGGCTATCCGGTCGGCATTCTCGCGAACAACGGCATCCTGTTCAGCGAGTCGGCGCAGAAGGGCGCGCACTTCATCGAGCTGTGCGCGCAACGCGGTATTCCCTTGCTGTTTCTGCAGAACATCTCCGGGTTCATGGTCGGCCGCAAGTACGAAAACGCCGGCATCGCCAAGGACGGCGCCAAGCTGGTGACCGCCGTCGCGACCGCCCAGGTACCCAAGTTCACGGTACTGATCGGCGGCTCCTTCGGAGCCGGCAACTATGGCATGTGCGGCCGCGCCTATTCACCGCGCTTTCTGTGGAGTTGGCCGAATTCACGCATCTCGGTAATGGGTGGCGAGCAGGCCGCCAGCGTGCTCGCCACCGTGCGCCGCGACGGACTCGAAGCCCAGGGCAAGCACTGGAGCGCCGAAGATGAAGAGAAGTTCAAGGCGCCGACACGCGCGCAGTTCGACCTGCAAGGCAGCCCCTATTACGCCAGCGCGCGGCTCTGGGACGACGGCATCGTCGATCCCGCTCAGACGCGGCGCACGCTGGGCCTGGGGCTTTCAGCCGCGCTCAACGCGCCGATCGAACCGACACACTTCGGCGTCTTCCGCATGTGATCGCATCGCGGCCGCGCGCAGCGGCCGCGACACTATTTTCGACAAGCGCAAACCCGTTCGGGGCTCGTGATGTTCACCAAAGTACTGATTGCCAACCGCGGCGAAATCGCCTGCCGCGTCATCAAGACCTGCCGGCGACTCGGCATCCGCACGGTCGCGGTCTATTCGGAAGCCGATGCCGGCGCGCGCCATGTGCGTCTCGCCGACGAAGCGTATTGCGTTGGGCCTGCGGCATCCCGCGACAGCTATTTGCGTGCCGACCGGATCGTCGTAGCGGCTCTGCACAGCGGCGCTCAGGCGGTGCATCCCGGCTACGGTTTCCTGTCCGAAAACGAGGGCTTCGCCAAGGCTTGTGCCGAGGCCGGCATCGTCTTCATCGGCCCGCCGGTTGAGGCGATCCGCGCAATGGGCTCCAAGTCCGCGGCCAAAACCCTGATGCAGGCCGCCCGGGTACCGCTGGTGCCGGGTTATCACGGCGACGAGCAGAACCCCGAGTTCCTGCAGCAGCAGGCCGACGGCATGGCTTATCCGGTGCTGATCAAGGCCAGCGCGGGCGGCGGCGGCAAGGGCATGCGCATCGTCGAGAGCAGCGCGGACTTCCCCGCCGCGCTCGCATCCTGCCAGCGTGAAGCCGCGGCGTCGTTCAACGACGAGCGCGTCCTGATCGAAAAGTATCTGGTACGCCCGCGCCACATCGAGATTCAGGTGTTCGGCGACACCCAGGGCAACATCGTGAGCCTGTTCGAGCGCGACTGCTCGGCGCAGCGTCGTCACCAGAAAGTCGTGGAGGAAGCGCCGGCGCCGGGCATCGACGCCGCGCGCCGTGCCGAGATGGGACGCGCCGCCTGCGACGCCGCGCGCGCCGTCGGCTATGTCGGCGCGGGAACGGTCGAGTTCATCGCCGACCAGGGCGGTTCGTTCTACTTCATGGAAATGAACACGCGTCTGCAGGTTGAGCATCCGGTGACCGAGATGATCACCGGGCTTGATCTGGTTGAATGGCAGTTGCGTATTGCCAGCGGCGAAGCGCTACCGCTGACGCAGCAGCAGATTCCGCTGCGTGGGCACGCGATCGAGGTGCGCCTCTATGCCGAGGAGCCAGCCAAGGGCTTCCTGCCCTCGATCGGCCGGCTCGCGCACTTCCGCAAGCCCGCCGAGTCCGCGAATATTCGCGTCGATACCGGCGTCGACGAAGGGGATTCCGTGAGCCCCCACTACGATCCGATGCTCGCCAAGCTGATCGTCTGGGACGAGACGCGCGAGCGCGCGACGGATCGCATGCTGACAGCGCTTGCCGACTTCGAGATCGCCGGCGTCGGCAACAACATCGCCTTCCTGTCGCGGCTGATCGACCACGCGGAATTTCGGGAAGGCCGCGTCGATACCGGCTTGATCGAGCGCGAGCGCGCGGTACTGATTCCCGCACCGGCCTCGGCACCCGCAGAAGCCCTGGCCGCGGCCAGCCTCTGGACGCTGCAGAGCGAAGCGCGGGCGATCCGCATCACGACGGCCGCGAGCGCGGACCCGCACTCGCCCTGGGGCGAGGTCGATGGCTGGCGCATCAACGGCAGCCAGACGCGCAGGCTCGAATATCGCGAAGGCGAGACGCGGCGATCCGTCGAAGTGCGCTACGAGCGCAGCGGCGTGCAACTCAATGGCAGCGCGGCAGCGGTGAGCGGAAGCGGCGATGGCCAACAGCAGTACACGGTCGGCACGCAGCGCCTCAGCGCCAGCATCGTGCGCCTGGGCGAGCAACTGCACGTATTCAGTGGCGGACTACATCACGTGCTCCAGCCGTTCGACCCGCTCGCTCATGCCGCCGGCGATCAGGAAGCACACGGAGGGCTGAGCGCGCCGATGCCCGGCAAGATCGTGGATCTGCCGGCAGCGGTCGGCGCCGAAGTCGACAAGGGCGCAGCACTGGTCGTCATGGAAGCGATGAAGATGGAGCACACGCTCGTGGCACCGGCCAAGGGCCGTGTGATCGCTTATCTCTGCAGCGTCGGTGAGCAAGTCAAGGACGGTGCCGAACTGGTGGAGTTTGAAGCTGCCGAGTGAGCGCCACCGCGTCGCCATGGTGACCGCCTGGTGCGTGTTTCAGCAGCTAATCCGCACTTCGGCGCGCGCTCGGTGGATTGGGCTGAGCCGCTGCGAAGAGCGCTGCCTGCGCCGCTTCGTCCTCCGCGCCGGGCTGTAACGATAGGCTGAGTGTTCAGCTTCGCCAATGACGCGCGCCTCGACTTTCCCGTCACCGTCTCGGCAAGATTGTCAAAGACCGTCAGCGATGATTATTGCGCGACGCGCTTGGCCTTCAGGACCGAGATTGCCTCATCGGAATAGCCGACGGAACGCAGCAGCTCGTCGGTATGGGCGCCCAGACCCGGAGAAGCGCGGGGCACTTCAGGCGCGTTGTGTCCGTCGAACGCCACCGGACCCGCTACGACGCGTACCTTGGTGCCATCCTCCACCGTGAGTTCAAACAGCATGTCGTTCGCGATCACTTGCGGATCGGTCGCGATCTCATGAATCGTGCGAATGAGTTCCCAGGGCGCGTCCCAGGCATCGAAGATCGGCTTCCACTCGGCCCAGTCGCGCTGCGCGATCTTCTCGCCGATGAGCTTGACCAGCGCGGCGCCGTTGCGCATGCGCGCCGGATTATCGACAAAGCGTGGATCTTCCACGAGTTCGTCAAGTCCGAGTATCTGGCACAGCCCCGGCCAGTACGGTCGCGGATCGAGAAGCATGAGCTGCAACATGCGATCATCACGTGTCCGGTAAGCCGCCATCAACGGAAAGCGGTTGCGATCCGGGTTATGTGCGACATATCCCGGGACCTGAGAATACGTGACGTCCGACGACAGCATCCAGACGGCGGTGGCCAGCAGCGAGGTCTCAACCAGCGTCCCCTTGCCGGTCTTTTCCCGCCGGAATAGCGCGCCCGCAATGCCGAAGGCGAGTGCCATCGATCCCGAATGATCGCCCAAGGCTGCGCGCGGCGTCGTCAGGGGCTGCCCTGGCGGCGACATCACATACGCCATGCCGCCACGCGCCCAGAAGGCGGACGCATCGAAGCCGGGCTTGCCGGCTTCGGGGCCGCGAAAACCCAGCCCATTGCCGCGCACATAGATCAGTTTCGGGTTTACCGCCCAAAGATCTTCGGGATCCAGGTGTAGCGAGCGCAACGCCTTCGGACGCAGACTGGTTAGAAACACATCCGCGGTTCGGATCAATGCGAGCAAGGCGTCCCTTCCGTCCTTGGACTTCAGGTCGAGTGCGATACTTTTCTTTCCACGATTATTCTGTTCCATCGCCAGATTGACAGAACTGGTTTCGCGGCCGTCGCCTACGCGCAGCGAACGATAAGGATCGCCGGTACCCGGTGTCTCCACGTGGATAACCTCGGCGCCCTGATCGGCCAGCAGCACGCTGCCGCCCGGAACGTATACGTATTGCGCCAACTCGATGATCCGAACGCCCGCAAACATCCCGTTGTTTTCCACTTTCACTTCCATTCCCGTTCTAAATGCAGTGCCAGCTCTACACAAACATCAGGTTCAATGCGAAGCACCACTGCGTTTGATCAGCCTGTCAGAGACAAGCCTCTGTTATCAGAGGTCGAGTATGCGAACCTTGCTTTGCCCCCGTCCAATATCGGAGACGCCGGGATCAATATCCTGGAGGCTCGCCATCATGAGGGCCGGCTCCCGCGAAGGCGGTCGCGAACAAGGCAATGCTGAGGCGTCTACTTCAAAAGGTGCCGCTGATAGCGGTCTGTCAATAGATGGAATCCCCGTCGCGTAGAGGCCGCGTCTGCGATCCGGCTAACGTGGAGGCTATACCTTTCATCGGCATGTTCGTTGAACATGAGTTTGAGATATTCGCGCATGCCAGGGAAAGCCAGTTGCTCCCACGGAACTTCGCTTTCGCTGAAGAAAGCGGCATTCAAGGCTTCATGTCCCGGCGTGACAATGCAGTCGTCGATATCCACTCTAAAGGACACGTAGACCTGCTTTATGTCGAGCAAACTGGTAATGATATGGGGCACGAGCAATTCTGGATCAATCACCACACCCGTTTCCTCGAACACTTCGCGGGCCGCGCCCGCCTCAAGCGATTCGTCGCATTCAAGAAAGCCCGAGGGAGGCGACCATAGGCCGCGCGATGGCTCGATGGCCCTTTGGCAAAGCAGAATCCGCTGCCGCGAAGTCACCGAGCAGCCGACGAGAATTTTTGGATTCTCGTAGTGGATAAAACCGCAACCCGGACAAATGAGCCGATCGCGGGTGTCGTTGTCCGGCCGTCTCAGCTGCAGCATCGTGCCGCAGACGGTGCAATATCCTGCACTGCTCATCGGCGCACCGGCAAGATTATCAATGTATCGATAAATGCATGCATGACGGATTCAAGTTCCAAGTGCAACACCAGATGAGTTCTCGTCATACCCATTTTACCGCCCGAATTCGCCAGGTTTCCAGCGCTGTGACTACTATCCTACTGTCGCAGCCAGGTCTGCGATCCGCCCAGAGCCGGCAGGCCGATGTAGCCGCGCACTTCGAGCTTGCTGCCGTCCCTGCTCAGCGTCAGCCTGCAGCGATAGGTCTTGCCGCTGCGCGTATCCAGGATGGTCCCGCCGGAAAACGCATCCCCATCCGGCTTCATCCCCCAAAGGATGGCCATCCCCAGAATCGGCTGGTCCTTGCGCGCGCCGTCACAGCGGGTGCAGGTCGCATTGGAGACGGCGTCGGCGCGCAGGAACTTTGTGACCGTGCCCTGCAGTTCTCCGTCGACCTGTGCGATGTGAATGATCGATTGCGGCTGTCCGGTCTTGTCGTCGATGGTCTCCCAGTCGCCGACCGGCGTACCGGCCGCCATAGACGCCGCGCCGACGGCCAGCATCGCCGTCACTACAATCAGGAGAACCCTGTTTTTCATTGGGCAAATACGCCAAGCACGCCGCATAAGTGGCCGCTCAGCTCACATGCGCGATCGCGGCAAGCCGAGCGCGCTTTCGGCGATGATGCTGCGCAGTACTTCGCTGGTGCCGGCGTAGATGGTCGCCGCCATCGCCTTGCGATGTTCCTGCTCGATCACGCCGAGATCGCTCATTTCCGTGACCAGCGAATCGGGCGCCGCCAGATCGAGAAGATCGGTGGTCGAGC
Source organism: Hydrocarboniphaga sp. (assembly GCF_028291725.1). Taxonomy (GTDB): domain Bacteria; phylum Pseudomonadota; class Gammaproteobacteria; order Nevskiales; family Nevskiaceae; genus Hydrocarboniphaga. The sequence goes on from NZ_JAQGNT010000016.1 coordinate 27,815, forward strand.
TGACCCAGGCCTCGCTGCCGAACAGCTTGGCCATCGGACCGAAAGACTTGTCTTGCTGCCCGACCACGCCCGACCACAGGCAGCGGCGGCCGAGCAGATCGGTGATGTCATGCAGTGTCTGCGCGCGCGCCAGCCGGGCACGCGTCGCCCGGCTACCGATCGGCGCCTTGTCGCCGCCGGTTTTCGCCCAAGCCAGGGCATGGCGCAATTGCCGCGCCAATGCACTGACATAGTAATCAGCCGCGCTTTGTTCCAGGGACAGGGCATGGGCCATCACCTTGGCGCCGCCATCCACCGGACCCAAACGATAGCGGTCCGGTACTTTGACGTCGGTATAGAACGTGGTGTTGGTCCGCTCTCCGCCCAATGTTTTGATCTCACGACACTCATAGCCGGGCTGATCCAACGGCACCAGGAACAAGGTGACGCCGGCATGCTTGGGAACCTCGTGGTTGGTGCGCACGATCAAGAGGCCGTACTGCGCGATATGGCCATGGGAGGTGAAGATCTTCTGGCCATTGATGACCCATTCGCTGCCGTTCCAGTCGGCGCGGGTCTTGGCGGCGAAGATATCCGAACCGCCCGACGGTTCGGTGTAGCCAAGCGTCGCGTTGTAGTCGCCGCTGGCGAACTTGGGCAGGATCTCCCGCTTCACTTCGTCGGAACCGAATGCCGCGACGATCTTGCCAGTCAGATTGGTCACGCCGATCGCCGCGACCCACCAATCGGCCGCACCGAACGCCCGGCGCAGCATCGACATTTCGTAACGTGTCCTTCCTTGCCCGCCATACTCCGCCGGCCAGTCCGGGAACAGGAAACCGCGCGCGGCCAGCTCGCGTTGCATCTGGAGATCGTGGCCATCGGTCGTGTGAAAGGTGAAGGCGCGCAGTTCGTCGGTCATCACCTCGTTGAAGAACTTCTCGCAAGTGGCACCGAACGCCTTCGCCTCGTCGCTGAAATCGATGTCAATTGTTACGAGGCCGGCATCCGGCAGCGCCGTGCTGTGCTCGGTCCACAAGCGATCGCCGAGGCGTTCCAGTTCCTGCTTGGGGTCGCCCTTCAGCAGCGACCACGCGCGGGCGCGGCGGAAATAAAGTTGCGCGTCATATTCGAGCGTCATGCCGTAGCCGCCGAACGCCCGGGTCGCACGCACCGTCGCCTTGGCCGCCGCCTCGGTGGTCCACCAATAGGCCATGGTGATCGCGGCAGCCGCATGGCCGGGGTCATGAGCCAAAGCCCATAGGGCGCGCGAGATGAGCAGGCTTGCGCCCTCGATATCGGTCCAGGAATCCGCCAGCGGATGGGCAAGCCCCTGATAGGCACCGATCGGCTTGCCGAAGGCCTGACGTTCCTTGGCATAGTCGGCCGCCAGTTCGAGAACCTGGCGACTCGCGGAAGCGATCAGCGTCGCGGTCAGCAGCGTCCACTCTTCGATGGCAGCATGGTAAAGGCGCACGGCGTCAGCGCCCTCGGCAAGCACTTCGCCGTCGTCTGCCAAGTTGCGATAAGCCAGCGCAAGCTGTCCGAGATTGGCAACCGGACGCTCAGCCGCCGGCAACAACACCAGCGTCGTCCCGCGCAGGGCAATGATCCCCTGAGCGACGCCACCACCCGAGATCAATTGACGATCCTGTCCCACCGCCGGCGCCACTGCATGGAGCGCGAGCGTGACGATCGTCCCCTCGTCGGCGACACGACCAAGCCAGCTTCGCGATTCCGGCGTGTTCACGTCGGCCAGCAGCCGGGCGGTGACGATCGATTCGACCAGCGGGATCGACGCCAGATGGCGGCCGGCGCTCTCCGCCACCAGCACCGCGTCGGACAAGCTGCTGCCGCCGCCGCCCAATTCCTCGGGCACCCGCATGACCGGCATCCCCATCGCCACCACCTGAGCCCACAGCGCCGGATCGAAGCCGGTGGCCTCTGTGGCGCGGATGCGGTCGCTCGTCGATTGCTCGCGAAACAGCCGTTCGAAAGTGTCCTTGAGCAGGGTCTGCTCTTCGGTGAGAGAAAAGTCCATGCCGATTTTTCCTTATGACTCCGCGGCCGTCCGCGCTTTGTAGAGGTTGCGCAGAACGACCTTGCTCACCTTCCCGCTCGGCAGACGCGGCAATTCGGCGGCGAAATCGACGCTCTTCGGACGCTTGTAGCGAGCGATGCGAGTGGCGCAGAAGTCGATCAGTTCCTCGGCCGTTACCGATGCGCCGGGTTTCCGGATCGCCACCGCCTTGACGGCCTCGCCCCAATGCGCATCCGCAACGCCGAAGACGGCGACATCGGCCAGGCTGCCATGCTCCAACAGCGCTTCCTCGACTTCGCGGCAGTAGATGTTCTCCCCTCCCGAGATGATCATGTCTTTCTTGCGGTCGACCAGGTACAAAAACCCGTGGTCGTCGAAATAGCCGACGTCGCCGCTGTAGTACCAGCCGTCCCTGATCGCATCCAAGGTGGCGGCGTGATTGTTCCAATAGCCAGCCATGGTGCCCTGGGTCCGCATGATGACCTCGCCCGGAACACCGGCCGGGAGATCCTTGCCGTTGTCATCGACGATACGCAGTTCGGAATCGGGGAAGGGCTCACCCACGGATCCGAGTCGCCGCAGCTCGGCTTCGCTGCCCTCGAGATGATGTTGATGCGGATAGAGGATGGACCCGCTCGATTCGGTGGCCCCGTAAGAATTGAGAAATATCCGTCCGAACTTTTTGACCGCGCGCCGCAACAGCGTCACCGGCATGCCCGCCGCAGCGCAATTCACGATGCGCAGCGATGACAGCTCGTAGTCGTCGATCTGCGGCAAATCCATCATCGACTGCAGCATCGTCGGTGCCATATGGCCCATCGTGATGCGCTCGTCCTGCAGGGTTTGCAGGGTTTGTGCCGGATCGAACTGACGGTGCAGCACGACGCTGGCGCCGGCACAGAAGGCGCCGAAGGCGAGCGAGGTGGCGCCGACATGGAACAGCGGCATCTGCAGCAGCAGCCGGTCATGCGCCTGCATCGCCATGACGATGACGTTGCGCTGATAGCCGACCATGTTCTGCAGCTGTGTCTTCAACACTCCCTTGGGGCGCCCGGTGGTACCGCTGGTATAGATGAGAGTCGCGTAATCATCGGGACGCGGGATCACGGCGATGGGTTCGGAGGCACCGCTGTCTAGAAACACATCGTAGTCATGCGCCCAGTCGGGCTTGGCGCCGATGCAGACATAGTGCTCGATGCCCGGCAGTTCGGCGCGCAGCGCCTCGATCATCGGCGCGTACTGCTCCTCGAAGATCAGCACACGCGGCGAACAGTCGCCCAGGATATAGGCGACCTCCGGCGGCGCCAGACGAAAATTGACGGTGGCGACAATGAAGGCGCTGAGATGACACGCGCCATACACCTCGAACCACTCATGACGATTCATCGCCAGCATGGCGACGCGATCATGCTTTCTGAGTCCGAGGCGGGACAGTGCGTTTCCCAGCTTCGTAGCGCGATCGAACAAGGTCTTGAAGCTGGTCCGGCGCTCGCCAACCACCGTCGCCAGACGATCACCGTTGTAGCGGACGTTGCGATTCCACAATTGCGCAAGTGTGTCCATACCGCTCACGCGCTCCCATTGCTTGATCGCCGCTGTCCACGCCAGCGACAGCCGCCCTTCAATCGAGGGCCACGTTCAATCACAGGCCACATCCCTTCAATCGAAGATCACATTCACATGCGAAGGGCCGCGCATTTCGAGCGTTCCGGTCACCCGCGGCGTCTCGAAGTCGGGATCGAGGCGCATATTGGGACAGCGATCAATCAGCGCGTTGATAGCAACTTTCATCTCCGCCTGCGCCACATACATCCCGAGGCAGGTATGCGGCCCGGACGAGAACGCCAGGTGACGCTGCTGCGGGCGGTAGATGTCATAGCGGTCGGGATCGGGCCAGCGGGCCGGATCGCGGTTCGCCGCGTTCAGGTTGAACTCGACAATGGAACCCTTGGGTATCTCGATCCCTCCCAGTTCGACGTCCTGGGTGGTCAGCCGGAAGAAATGCGGCGAGGTGTTGTGCCAGCGCAGCGATTCGGAGATGGCGGCGTCGATCAGTTGGCGGTCCTTCTTGATCGCTTCGAACTGTTCGGGATGCGTCATCAGCGCCACCAGCGTGATGCCCAATTGCCGCCAGGTGGTGCCGCCGCCGGCGGCGATGATCAATTTGCAGAAACTCACGATCTCGTCGTCCGACAGAACCCGGCGAGTACCGTCCTCGTCGATGAACTGGGCGGCGACCAGCCGGGTGATGACATCGTTGCCCGGGCTGGCGCGCCGCGCCAGAATCGCCCGGGCCAGCAGGCGACTGACCACTTCTTCCGAAATGGCGCGATCCTCCTTGCTGATCTGCATATTGAGGCCGCGCATAAGGTGATAGCGGAAATCGAGCGCATCTTCGGACGGCAGTCCGAAGGCCCGGGTGATGGTGTGCATCGGCAGGCGGGCGCAAAGCTCCTGATTGAGATCGGCCTTGCCTTTCTTCTCGAAAGTGCTGATCAACTCGTCCACCAGACCGACGATCCAGGTCGGCTGCCACCATTCCACCACGTTGCGCCGGGTGAACAAGGGTTGCACGGTGCCTCGATATTGACGGTGTTCGGTACCGCCGAGATGCAGAATCGATTTGCCGAGCTGCTTGGTGGGAAAGAACTCGTAATAGACCGACGACGAATAGACATCGTTGTTGGTGAGCATCTCGTCGATGGTGGCGAAGCTCAAGGCAATGAAATGCGGACGCTCGACCTCGAACATCGGCATACGCCTATTCTGGATGCCCAGAATATCGAGCAGGGTCCCCGCTTGAACTGGCGCCTTGGCGCGAGCCTCGGCCAGCATCGGAAAGGGGTTTTCCACCAGATCGACGCCCATGAGTTTGGCGTGGCTGATCAGATCGAAAATCTCCTCATAGCGGGGATCCTGACTGGTGATGGCAGACTGTTTTGCTTCGACGGCGGTCATGGCAGACCTCACATTCAGATAAGAGGAAATATCAAGCGGCGGTGTAACCGCCATCCACGGGTAGTGCGACGCCGGTAATGTTTTTGGCCATATCGGATGCCAGGAACAAGGCCGCGTTCGCGGTGTCTTCCGGTGTGATGGCGCGGCCCAGCGGATGCATTTTGTTGATCCGGTCGACGTGCTCGGCCGATACCGAGCCGAAGGCACGCTCGTCCGAGCGACCGAAATTGGTGAGCATCCCACAGGGACAGACCGCATTGACGCGGATGCCGTCCTTCGCCACCTCAATGGCAAGGGCGCGGGTCAATTGAATCACCGCTCCCTTAGTGGAACCGTAGAGAACCCCTCCCATTCCCACCATGCCGGCAACCGACGCCGTATTGACGATCACGCCCTGATGATCGCCCTGTATCTGGAAGCGCATGACCGCCTGACGGCAGCCGTAATAAACGCCGCGCTGATTGATCGACACCATGCGGTCGAAATCATCGTCGCCCTGATCGACAAGACGATGTCCCTTGCCGTCGGTCGCAGTGGCGACGCCGGCGTTGTTGTACATGATGTCGAGACGACCGAATTCGGCGACGGCGCGCTCGATCGCCGCGATCAAATCGGCTTCCCGACGCACATCGCATACCTGCGCGACCGCAGTACCACCGGCCTCGACAACTTGGCGCACCGTTTCCGCCGCCCACTCTTCCTTGAGATCGGAACAGACCACGCGCGCGCCGTGTTGCGCGAAAATAAGCGAGGCAGCGCGTCCGACGCCGGAACCGGCACCGGTAATGACGACAGATTTATCCTTAAGAAGAAGCATGGACCCGCCTCAATTTGTAATGTTAAGAACTTGAATCTCTTGGTACATGCGCAAACCTTCCTCACCGCGCTCGCGACCGATGCCACTGCGGCCCCAGCCGCCCGAGGAAATGAAGGGGCTGAGACTGCCGCCATTCACATTGACCGTCCCGGTCTTGAGCCGGCATGCCACCTCGACCGCCTTGCGGGTGTCCTTGCCGAACACATAGCCCGACAGTCCATAGACCGAATCATTGGCCATCTCAACCGCGTGATCGACCGACTCATAGCCGATAACGCCGAGCACGGGTCCGAAGATTTCGTCCTGAGCGGCCGGATTTTTGTTGTCCGGAAGATCGAGCACCGTCGGCTCGAAGAAATAGCCCCGATTGAGATGAGCGGGACGCTTGCCGCCGAACACCACCTTGCCGCCGGCGTCGATCGCCGCCTTGACGTAACGCTCGCAGCGATCGCGCTGCGCCGCCGAGATGACCGGACCCATCTGGATGGCCGGATCGTTGGGATCACCGATGGTGACCCGGGTCAGCGAAGCCGCCAGTTTCTCAAGCACTGCCTGCTTTTCGGCCGCAGGCACAAAGACGCGGGTACCGAGCACGCAGCCCTGCCCCGCATGAGCCAGGCACACCGACAGCGCCACACCGGCCGCCGCCTCAACGCGATCGGGCAGGAAGATCTGCGCCGACTTGCCGCCTAGCTCGAGCTGGATGCGCTTGATACCGCGGGCCGCCTGGGCCATGACTTTTTCGCCGACATCGCTGGAGCCGGTGAAGGTGATCATATTGACGCCCGGATCGCTGGTCATGATCATCGCACCCTCGGCCCCGGCCTCGGTCACGATATTGAGCACGCCGGGCGGCAGCCCGGCCGCGATAGCCGCCTCGCCGAAAACCAAGGAAGACATGGGCGTGAGCGGGCTAGGCCGCAACACCACGCTATTGCCGGTGGCCAGCGCCGGAATGGCCTTCCACAGCCCCATGAACAGCGGGAAGTTATAAGCCGAAATGGCAGAAACGACACCGAGCGGAACATAGCGGCGGATGCTCTGGAGCACCGCGCCGGTGGCGGTCATCCGCGCATTGAAGGACAGCGGATTTTCCACCACGTCGGGCAGGCTGAGATAGAGATCGAGATACTCCAGGCAACTGCGCAAGGGCATCGCCAACTGGACCATCATGGTCATGGACGAGCGCGGACAGCCGGTCTCCAACACCAGATGATCCACGATCGCCGCTGACCGCTCCGTCAAATGTTGAATGAAGCGGCGCAATGCGGCCACGCGATACCCCGGACTCTGGCTCGCCCATCCCCCCTCATCGAAAGCGCGCCGCGCCGCGCCGATGGCCTGGCGCACCTGGTCGGGCGAAGCACCGCGGAATTCCGCGAACACTTCTTCGGTAGCGGGGTTTCTGGCTTCGACGACAGCGCCCGCGCCGGCGACAAACTCGCCGTCGATAAAGAGCTGACGAGGCAAGGGCCCGTATTTTTTTTCCTCAGACACTATTCGTGATCCCCCTTTTGTCGCTGACGCCATAACATGCTGCATTGAGCAATGCGGCGACCGGGTGTTCGATTGAGACTACGGCCGGGACTGTATTACTGCCTCTATCACGAGTCCAATATGATTCCAGGCGATATTGAGTCTCTCTCCATATAGTCGGCGTTCTGCTTTTCAGATCGCGTCTTCAACGCATGGAAACCCGCCCGGTCAGAAGCGGCAGGTCATAGATTGAAATATGTCCTGGCCGGGCTTGGACGACCGCAGGTACCCCATTGATGATGCGCATCGCGGTCGCCAGGCACGCCGCATTGACATGATCGTGAGGGTTGTCCTTCATTCCCATTTGCAGATTGAGAGTGAAGCTCGGCTCGCCGGTCACGGACACACGGTAGCCGTCACCATCCGACGGCTGCGGCCATTCGGGGGCGATATCGTCGCGCATGCGAGTCACGTGCTCGATCACGCAGACCTCGCGCCCGGCATGCATCCCCGCGATCTTGAAGCGTATGCCGGCGCCTGTGCCTTTCTTGATCGGGATAGCGGTCATGAAGTCTTCCGGCGCGAACGCCCGAACGCAGCTTTCTTCGATCGAGTCGAGCTTGATGCCCAGTCCGGCGGCGATTTGGCGCAGGCCGCCGCCGAATGCCATCGTCAAGATACCGGGCATGGCCAGCATGGGTTGGGAATCGGCAGGTTCGCCAAAACCCATCGCACGCAGGGTGTCGGGCTGAAGGTAACCGGAGTAGTTGAAAATCTCGGTGCAATGCACTTTGTCGACTCGCCGGCACAGCCCGGTGATCGCCATCGGCAGGAAATCGTTGGCGAAGCCGGGATCGATGCCGTTTACCCAAACGGTTTTTCCAGCCGCCAGCGCCGTCTTGTGCAGAGACGCGCCGAAATCCTCTCCCTGCGCCGGCCAGAGCGCGCTCACGGGGCCGGTGGAGACCACATTGCTCCCGGCTCTCAGGAACCGCTCCAAATCGGCGACGGCTTCGAATGGCCGGTTGTCCGAAGCCGCTGCATGGACGATGCAGTCGGGCTTCAACGCGAGCAGCGTTTCGGCATCGTTGGTCGCTGCCAGGCCGAGTTTACGGCCGAGCCCGGCGATGTCTCCAACGTCGCGACCACTCTTGGCTGCCGACGACACCCAGACACCGACGAGTTCGAGATCGGGATGCTCGATGATTCCGGCTACGGCATGGGCGCCGACGATGCCCGTGCCCCACAGAACAACGCGATAGGCCATGCGCCTCATCCCCTAATCTAGTCAGCACTTTTCTAGTCGGCACTTGGGCCGCCGGGTCTTCTCGGGAAGTCTGCGAGCGAGACTGTCGAGCCGCCCCTCGCGGGTGTTCAATACTTCATCGATCGGGGGACGCGAAGTCCAATATCAATCGGTGCGATACCAAGTCCGTTCGCCAATCGTCTGCAGTTTTGGGGGCGCCTTCGGGCCGACGTTCGGACACGACGGATAGAGCCGTCGATAAAGAGCTGACGAGGCAAGGGCCCGTCTTATGTTTCCTCGGACACCGTGGGCCAGAGCGCCCAAACCGCGCATCCTGACGGTCTGATCTGAAGAATTCGACCTGCCGCCCTCCCACGAATGCGCAGGGTCGTCCGACTCAGCGGTTCTTCAGCATCCGCTCAAGGCAAAGTGTCGCGCTTGGCGAAGATGCTGGCCATTTCCGCCATGTTCTCGGTTCCCAAGCTGCACAGCGGGACGATCGCGTCGGCCAGGCTGCGACCAAGCGGGGTGAGCGCGTAGTCCACGCGCGGCGGCACCTCCTTGTAGTCGGTCCGCACCAGCACGTGATCGGCCTCCAGATCCTTCAAAGGCGGCTATTCATAACTCCCCACAATCTTCACGCCCCGCGTGACATCCGTCGAGGAGCGGCAGGCCGTACTGACTGTTGCTCACGCATGGCGGGCCTTCAGGGTTTTTTGCCTTTGCGTGAGACGGAGCGCTGGCTGGTCTCCTTCGGGAAGCGCTGAGGATCGCCAAGGAGTTCGACCAGCCGTGTCTCGCATTCGGAAAACGAGTACCCGCGCCGCTGCGAGATCATGAAGGTGAGGGGGCGCATGTGCCATGCGCGCCGTTGGAGTTCGACGAGTGTTGCATTCGCGAGGTCTTCCGCAACCATGTGACGCGGCATGTGCCCCCAGCACAAGCCTCCCCTGAGCAGATCGTGCTTCGCGCCGAGGTCATTCACCCGCCACTGGCGTTCGCCGGCGACCCCCTGTTGTGTCTTTTCTGCATCGGGCTGATTGTCGGTTACGACGAGCTGGATGTGCCGGCCAAATTCCTCCCGCGGGATCGGCCCCGCGATTGCGGCCAGCGGATGCGATGGCGCACAGACGGTCACCATTTGCACTTCACATAAATGCTGCCTTTCTATGGCACCCGGGCTCAGCTCCGGCACGTCCGTGATCGTCACCGCCAATGCGCATGTGCCTTCGAGAACCAAACGCTCGCCGCCCTGCATGGTCGTCATGCGCAGATTGATTGCAACCGTCACGAAGTCCGCCTGCAGGCTGCGCAGGCATTCAATCAGGTGCGCGCGCGGAAAATAGGTATCCACGGCAATCGAGACTTGCGGTACTCCGGCTGCAGCAATGGAAACCGCGCGCGTCTTCATTTCCTCGGTGCGTGAGATCACCGCACGAGCATCAGGCAGGAGGCTGCGGCCTGCGGCCGTAAGCGTCGCTTTGCGAGTGTCGCGCTCAAACAGCTGCACATCAAAGGCACTCTCGAGTGCCTTGATCGCGTGACTGATCGCCGACTGTGCACGGTTCAGCTCTCGTGCAGCCCCGGAAAAGCTTCCTTGGTCACACACGGCAACGAAGGCCCGAAGTTGATTGATAGTGACGTTATCGAGCACAACTATCTAAAGAGTAGATGATACATATCGATATTCAGTCAATTGTCTTCATGAGTAAAGACTCCAGATACACGGTAAGCAGTTCCCTGATTCCGTACAACTCCAAGGAAGGATGCACGACATGACCAGACTGAATGGAAGGACCGCCGTGATCACCGGTGGCGCTACCGGCATCGGCCTCGCCGCGGCAAAGCGCTTCATCGAGGAGGGCGCCTTCGTCTTCATCTTCGGCCGCCGGCAGGAAGCGCTCGACGCCGCTGTGGCCGACCTCGGGCCCAATGCCCGCGCGGTAAAGGGCTCGGTCTCGGATGAGGCCGACCTCGACCGACTCTATGCGGCGGTGAAGGCCGAGCGCGGAACCCTCGACATCGTCTTCGCCAATGCCGGGGTGGGAAGCCAGCTTCGGCTCGGCGAGATCACCGCCAAGCACATCGACGAAACCTTCGACATCAATGTGAAGGGGACGATCTTCACGGTCCAGAAGGCGCTGCCGCTGATGGGCAAGGGCGGTTCGATCATCCTGACCGGATCGAGCGCCGGCACCACGGGCGCCCCGGCGTTCACCGCCTACAGCGCGAGCAAGGCGGCAGTGCGCAACCTCGCGCGAACCTGGGCGGAGG
>NZ_JAQGNT010000017.1 GCF_028291725.1 Hydrocarboniphaga sp.
TTGGGGTGAGCCTGCGAACCCCAACGTCGGCTCGAACGAATGTTGGGGTTCGCAGGCTCACCCCAACCTACTTCCCGGCGCGATAGCGCCTACAACTTCCTCAACCAATCCTCCACCCCCTGATCGATCAACCGATACACCTCCTCGAACGCCTCCTTCGGTTGACGATACGGGTCCGGCACGTCCGCGTTGTCGCGCCAGCGGAGCAGCTTGTGGACCTTGCCGCGGTACTCCGGGAACCGGCCGTTGATCCAGTCGCTATGGTGCTGATCCAGGGTCAGCACCAGGTCGTTCTCGCTCAAAATCGCCCGGGTCAGCTGCCGCGCGCGGTGCGCGCCGATGTCGTGGCCCTTGTCGGCCATCACCTCCACCGCCAGCGGATCGGCCGGCCAGTTGACCATCGCCCCCACCCCGGCAGAACTCACCTCCAGGCCCTGCCCCCGCAGCTGCAACAGGCACTCGCCAATAGGACTGCGGCAAATATTGCCGGTGCAAACCACCACGATGCGACGAATCACAAAAATAGATCTCGAAGAAGAAAAGGCGATACAAACAGGCTATATCCCGTAACAAAGGCTTGCAAAAACTTGTCAATCCAAACCATCTGCAAACTGAACGCCAAAACCTTGTCTAACATACAAAATAGTGCTTTTGATATGAAAACAGATGTTACTCACGCGGACGGATACTTATGTCACAATTGTGTGGTAGTTCATATCTATGTCTTGGACTTTGCGTATAAAGTCGTAAAAGCACAGTGACCAGCCAGACAGCAAGCCGTTGCTAGAAGAACTGAATGTCAGTTGGCATGGAAGTTGGACAATTTGTACCGACATGGACGCATTAGCGCGCAATTCGCGCAGTGAATGGGGTTATGGATATGGCAGGCGGGGACGAGTCCATTTATGCAGCAGGCACACTTGAAAGTGCCGGTGAGCTGCCAGCAAACGACGACGCACACAGCACCCTCGCCAGCAGCGGCGATTTCGCCCTGCTGCGTGGCTTCTACTGGCGGCTCAAGCGCCCGCTGGGGCTGATCCTGGCGCTGGCGTCCACGCTGCTGGCTGCACCGGTGCTCGTCTCGATCATGCTGATCCTGTCCCGCCAGGGCCGGCCGGTGTTCATCCGCCGCCAGCGCCTGGGCCTGCATGGCCGGCCGTTCACCGTGCTCCACTTCCGCACCATGGTGCCGGATTCGCTGCGCTCGCTCGGCGCCGGCCAGGCCCCGGCCACGGACAACTTCGGCCAGTTCTTGAAGCGCAGCCGCCTGGACCACCTGCCGCTGCTGTGGAACGTGATCAAGGGCGACATGAACCTGGTCGGCCCACGCCCGCTGTCGCAAGAAGAGCTGATGGGCGCCGGCCGCCTGGCCCGCTTCAGCCTGGCCGTACGCCCCGGCCTTACCGGCCTGTGGCTGGTGGAAGGCGAGCGCGACCTGCGCCGCCGTTTGGCGTCGGACCGCTCCTACATCGACCGCGCCGGCCCACTACTCGACCTGAGCCTGGTCCTGCGCACCGTCGCGCACATGCACGGAGTTTGACGACAGGCCCTCTCCCTCTCCCGGCGCTATCGCGCCACCCTCCCCCAGGGGAGGGGACATCAAAAGCTAGCGCTGTTCCCCTCCCCTGGGGGAGGGTCCCGCAAAGCGGGGGGAGAGGGGCTTCTGCCCCCGCCACAAACCGCAACCAATACCGCTGGGTAAAGATGCCCATCACCCTCAAACAACCGCAGGCCCCCAACCGTGTCACCCCCCTGCGGCCGCAGCTGACTGGCCGCACCCAGGTGCTGTCCGTCCACTCCGCCTCGGACAAGCTGCTGCACTACGTACAGCTCCGGGCCCACGAAGCCACGCAGCAGCAGACCTACCGCGCCGGCCTGTTCGTGCCCGCGTCGCTGACCAACGCCGTGGTCTTCGACCTGGCGCTGATCTACGACGCCATGCTCTCCGCCCCCGAGCCCGGCGATGTCACCACCCGCTTCGCCCTGGCCTGCAGCGTTGCCGCGCAAGAGCTGCAAAACGGCCGAGGCGGGCCCGAGCTCGCAGCCCGCGCCAAAGATCTGCACAACCGCCGGCTGGAGAAAAAATCCGGCAGCCTGGCGAGCCTCAGCGTCGCCATCAACGCCACCCTGCTGCGCTCGCTCCCCGCCAGCGGCAAACTGTCCCGGCATCAGGACAAGCTGCGCCACGACCTGGCCCTGGTGCTGGCGCTGGAGGCGCAAGTGGTGCGCAGCTCGGCACTGGGCGCACTCGGCGTGCACGTCAACCTGACCAACCTCGTCGACGACCGCGACCAGCACCTGTACCTGTTCTGCGACCGCTACGGCTGCCTCAACAGCTCCGAGTTGGGCGAAGACGTAGACCTGCTCGGCGACGAGGCCGACACCGCCCCGGTACCCAACCCCTACATCAAGCGCAGCCTCGACATCGTCGCCTCGCTGGCGATCATCCTGCTGCTGCTGCCGGTGTTCGCGCTGCTGTTCATCCTGATCAAGCGCGAAGGCGGCCCGGCCTTCTACAACCAGAAGCGCGTCGGCCGCCACGGCCGGCTGTTCCCCTGCTGGAAGTTCCGCACCATGGTGCCCAACGCCGAGCTGATGCTGGAAAAAATCCTGGCCGAAGACCCCGCAGCCCAGGCCGAATACGCCGAGTTCTTCAAGCTGCGCAACGACCCGCGCATCACCAGCGTCGGCCGCGTACTGCGCAAAACCTCGCTGGACGAGCTGCCCCAGCTGTTCAACGTTCTGGTGGGCGAGATGAGCCTGGTAGGCCCGCGCCCCATCGCCGTGGACGAGCGCGACCGCTGGGGCTCGTACTTCCGCCTGTACAAGCGCCTGCGCCCCGGCCTCACCGGCCCCTGGCAACTGTACTTCCGCAGCGCGCACCCTTACGACGACCAGTTCGAGCACGCCGTCCGCTACGCCAGCGAATGGTCACTGTGGAAAGACCTCTGGTACCTGATCGAAACGGTAGTGGTGCCGTTCCGCCAGAGAGGTGCGTATTGAGAGCCCATCAATACGGGGCATGCCCGCGGCCCCCGTAGGTCGGCAATCCCTTGCCGACATGCACCCCCGGATACGCAACGCCACCTTACGCCCGATGCGCCAACGATTCTGCCGCCGCCCGTGCCAGAAACCCGCTGCGCGTCATGTGATGCGCCTCGGTATACCGGTCGATGCGTTGCACCAAATGGGCGGGCAGCGACACATTCAGCCGCAGCGGCTTGGCATTGACCTGCGCAAGCTCAATCTCCACCAACAGCCAAAAGCCGCCTTGAAAATCGGCATGGTCCTTCCAGCGGGCGATGTCGCTGGGAGCGGGGATCTCGGTGTCCTCACCCTCAAAGAAAACCTCCACCGCCTCTTGCGCCATGCGCGGCAAATCGGCCAATTCGTCGGCGGCGGTAAAGCAACCCGGAAAGTCCGGGAACGTACCACCGTAGGCACTGCCTTCGTCGCGATGGACATACAAGGGATAAAACATGAGCCTCTCCTATTCCCAGGGCCAACCGGCCTGGCGGTAAATGTTGCGTACCGTGCCCATGGGCAGGTCGCGCTTCGGATGCGGAACAGTCACATGCCCTGGCTTCGTGGGATGTTTGAACTTGTGATGCGATCCTTTCACATGCGCCTCCGTCCAGCCTTCGGACTTCAACCGGCGGATGAGATCAGCGCTGTTCATGGGCATGATTATACACACCCATACACAACGAAATACGCGACGAGCCGCGAAGCCGCCAACTCATCAACCTCGGTTCACCGTAGGTCGGCAATCCCTTGCCGACATGTACCCTCGGACGCGCAACCACCGCTGCTTTCGCAGTTGATATAGTACTCACGCATGCCCATCTCGATCCCCATCAACGGCCCCGCCGCCGAACTGTATGCCAAGCTCCCAGAACCAGAGCGTGCTCGGGTGGTCGCAGCGGCTGAACGCCTGATCATGCGGCGTGCAAAAAAGGCGTCTTCCACTCCTCAATCCGAGGTGATGGGGAAGCGCGATCTAATGGGCGGATTCCTTGAAGCGCTGCCGTCGTTGACCTTCACGACCGGCATGCCAGATTTCTCACAAGAACACGACCACTACATCTACGGCGCAGACAAGAAGAACAGTGGCTAAGGTGTTTGTGGATACCGCGGCGTTCCTCGCGCTGTTTGCCGAGGATGACGCGATTCGTTACCGAGCTTTTGATGCAGGAGGCGAAGGCCTTATTCCGGGAACGTGCCGACAAGGATTGGAGCCTTGCCGACTGTTCCAGCATCCTGGTCGCGCGTGACCATGGAATCCGCGACATATTCACAAGCGATCATCATTTCGAACAAGCAGGGTTTCGTATTTTGTTGTCGATGGCACGCAGGTAGCACCCGTCTTCGTGCAGGAGCATTGGACCTGACGGCAGCTTCGCCCGAGGCACAGAACGTGCTGGCCGAAGGTGTCAAAGAGTGAACCCGGGAGTTCGGACAACAGGGAATACAGAAGGGCTTTTTGGAAGGATTTCAGGATCGGGTGCAAACCAAGCTCGACGAAGCCTCCACGGACAAACTTGAACACGGGCAAGGGATAAAACATGAGCCTCTCCTATTCCCAGGGCCAACCGGCCTGGCGGTAAATGTTGCGTACCGTGCAATTTCACACAGTCATACACAACGAAACACACGGCGAACTGCGGAGCCGCGGATCCATCTTTCCATGAACCGAGCGCCCAACCCACCCGTAGGCTGGGTTGCAGCGCAGCGGAAACCCAGCGCTGGATTCGGGCCGCAACGCTGGGATTCCGCTCCGCTCCATCCCAGCCTACGCAGGGGTTCATCGTCCGTGAGCAGTACCCTCGGTTGCGCAACCACCGCCTCACGTCGGCAAAGCGTGTAGGTTGGGGTGAGCACAGCGAACCCCAACATCGGCGCGGGCACACGTTGGGGTTCGCTGCGCTCACCCCAACCTACACGGCTACCGTTAAGCGATACCTGGAGTCGCACCATGTCAGCCCATCAATTCGTAGTCTGCATTCAAAACTCCGGCTATCAAGCGTCCCTGGAACTCCGCAAGCTCTATGAACTCGTTACAGACCCGGCGGCCACAAAGCACCATCAAGTCCGCGTCATCGACGAATCCGGAGACGATTACCTGTACCCAGAATCCTTCTTCCTGGCCGTGCAACTGCCGGAGCAGATCGCTGAACAAGTAGCCCACGCCGCAACACCGTAGGTCGGCAATCCCTTGCCGACGTGTACCCTCGGATACGCAATCACCGCCTCACGTCGGCAAAGGATTGCCGACCTACCTGTGATATCACCCTCTAAAAACAAGCAGATGCGCATCCAAATTTATTCCGGCAACTTCTTCCCGGAAAAAACCGGCATCGGCAAATACACCGGTGAAATGGCCGCCTGGCTCGCCGGGCGCGGGCATGACGTGCACGTCATCACCGGCTACCCCTACTACCCGGAGTGGAAGCTCGCGCCCGGGTACACCCGCACCCGCTACCTCACCCAAACCTGGGCCGGCGTCACCATCCACCGCGTACCGCACTACATCCCCAAAGACGGCAAGGTGAGCTCGCTGCGCCGCATCCTGGTAGACCTCAGCATCTTCGCCAACAGCGCCGTCAACTGGCTGGGCATCCTGCTTGCCCCCAAAAGCCAGCGGCCCGACGTGGTCATCGCCGTCTGCCCGCCGCTGTTCTCCGGCATCTGGCCCTGGCTGGCCGCCAAGCTGCGCGGCATCCCCTGGGTCTATCACATACAGGACTTTCAGGTAGACGCCGCCATGAGCCTGGGCATGATCAAGCACGGCATCCTGGGCAAACTGCTCTACCGCGTCGAGAACCACCTGATCCGCTCCGCCACCCGGGTGTCGTCCATCACCCCCGCCATGTGCCGGCGCGCCATCGACAAAGGCGCCGCGGCCGAGCGTGTGCTCGAGCTGCCCAACTGGTGCGACGTGCACAGCATCTACCCCATCCCCCGCGAAACCGAGTTCCGCAGCCGCCTCGGCCTGGGCAGCGACGCCATGCTGGTGATGTACGCCGGCGCCATGGGCCGCAAGCAGGGCCTGCCCCTGGTACTGGATGCCGCCGCTTGGCTGCAGACCAGCGAGCCGCGCTTTCACTTCGTGATGATCGGCTCCGGCTCCGACGCCGAGCAGCTGCGTGCGGAGGCGGAAGCGCGCGGCCTGCAGAACATGAGCTTCTTGCCGCTGCAGCCGCTGGAACAACTCAACCAGGTGCTCGGCTCCGCCGATATCCACCTGGTGATCCAAAAGGCCCATACCGCCGACCTGGTCATGCCCTCCAAGCTCACCAACATCCTAGCCGCCGCCCGGTGATCGCCACCGCCGAGCCCGGCACCGCGCTGTGGGAGGCCGTGGCCACTGCGGAAACCGGCATCGCCACCCCGCCCGAAGACGCCGGCGCCCTCACCGAAGCCCTGCTGAGCCTGGCCGCCGACCCCGGCCTGCGCATCCGCCTCGGCAACAATGCCCGCCGCTACGCCGAACACCATCTGGACAAAGACGCGATCCTCGGCCGCTTCGAAAAAACCCTGGCCAGCCTCACCCAAAGCGCGCCCTCGGTAACACGGCCTACTACTTCTGATGGATGAGTCAAAGCGTAACGTACCGCCGGCTGTGTAGGTTGGGGTGAGCATCGCGAACCCCAACATCAGCGCAGACGAATGTTGGGGTTCGCTGCGCTCACCCCAACCTACACAGCGAACTTAAGCCCGCACATCAGTTTCCGTGTATGCGAAATGCATATACACTGTGGCGCATGAACACATGGGACGATCCCAAGCGCGAACAGAACATCAAGGATCACGGCGTTGATTTCGCTGACCTTGAAGCTTACTTCGGCGGCGATCTTCTCACCCGTGAGGACATACGGGAGGCGTATCAAGAACAGCGGTTCCAGAGCGTCGGAGTGTTCAACGGCGTCGCGCTGTTCGTTGTGTGGACTCCACGCGGCGAAGAGAGCGACATCCCGCATCTGATCTCTGCAAGAAAGGCGGAAAACCATGAATACAAAGCGTGGCAGTCGCGTTACCAAAAGCGTTAAAGCCAAAACGGACTGGGCAAAGCTGAAAGCAATGCCAGACTCGGCCATAAAATTCACCGAGGATGCCCCTCAAACCTCACCCGAAGACTGGGCAGAGGCAGTAGCGCATCGCGGCCTTCCGTTGCCGGGCCGCAAAGAGCAAATCGCACTGCGCGTAGATGCAGATGTCCTTAGCTGGTTCCGTAGCCAGGGCACGGGCTGGCAAACGCGCATGAATGCTGTGCTCAAGTCCTATCGTGACGCGCTGGCCCAATCGGGTAGCCGGGGGCCATAACGCCCCCGGCCCCCACCGAACATGCGGGACCGCATCCGGCAGTTCCGATCGGCGATCCGACAAGGCACCCACATCATCAGCGCCAGAAAAGCGACCGCACATGAACGCAAAACCTACCAAGAAAGCTAAGGCTACCGACCAGGACACCATGCGTGCCGAGTATCGGCGCGAGGATCTGGGCAAAGGCGTGCGTGGAAAGTATTTTCAACAGCACACACAAGGCACCAATCTTGTTCTGTTACAGCCAGAGGTCGCAAAAGTTTTTTCTACTCCAGCCGCCGTCAATGAGGCGCTGCGTGGCCTTATGCAGATCGCGCAACGAGTAACACACCCCTAGCAGTCGTAGGGTGGGCAAAGGCCGAAGGCCGTGCCCACGCGGGGTTCTTTCCATGAACCGAGAGCCCGACACACCCGTAGGCTGGGTTGCAGCGAAGCGGAAACCCAGCGCTGGATTCGGGCCGCCGTGCTGGGATTCCGCTTCGCTCCATCCCAGCCTACGCAGGGGTTCATGGTCCGTGAGCAGGTCCGCAAGGAA
>NZ_JAQGNT010000019.1 GCF_028291725.1 Hydrocarboniphaga sp.
TTCCTTGCGGACCTGCTCACGGACCATGAACCCCTGCGTAGGCTGGGATGGAGCGAAGCGGAATCCCAGCACGGCGGCCCGAATCCAGCGCTGGGTTTCCGCTTCGCTGCAACCCAGCCTACGGGTGGGTTGGGCTCTCGGTTCATGGATGTCGGCAACGGGATTGCCGACCTACGCGAACGTCGTCATTGGCCCACAGGCTATCCTTCGGCCTCATCGACACCGGCACCGAGCGAGCCGAACCCCGACATGAATGCCGCAATCCTGGTGCTGACGCTGCTGCTGTGCGTGGCGATCTCCGCGATCATCGTGCGCGTCGCGCGGCTGCCGCTGCCGCTGACCCAGATTGCGCTCGGCGCGGTGATCAGTGTGCCCAGCTACGGCCTGCATGTGGATCTGGAGCCGCACCTGTTCCTGCTGCTGTTCGTGCCGCCGCTGCTGTTCGCCGACGGCTGGCGCATGCCCAAGCGCGAATTCTTCCAGGCGCGCGAACGCATCCTCGCCCTCGCGTTCGGGCTGGTGCTGTTCACCGTGTTCGCGGTCGGCTACCTGCTGCACTGGATGATTCCGCAGCTGCCGCTGGCCGCGGCGTTCGCGCTGGCCGCGGTGCTGTCGCCGACCGACGCGGTTGCGGTGTCGGCACTGGCTGGCCGCACCGGCATCCCGAAGCGGCTGATGTACACGCTCGAGGGCGAGGCGCTGATGAACGACGCGTCCGGCCTGACCGCGTTCAAGTTCGCGGTCGCCGCCGCGGCCACCGGTGCGTTCTCGCTGTACGACGCATCGATGGCCTTCGTGCTGGTGGCGATCGGCGGTGTCGCGATCGGCGCGCTGATGGGCTGGGGCATGGCGCTGTTCCAGCAATGGCTGGCCGGCTGGACCCGGGTGCAGGCTCAGGGCACCATCGTGCTGATCCTGCTGCTGCCGTTCGCCGCGTATCTGATCGCCGAAGAAGCCGGCACCTCGGGCATCCTCGCCGCGGTCGCCGCCGGGATCACGCTGAACCTGAAGAGCGCCGCCGACACCGGTGCCGACACGCGCATCGCGACCACGCATATCTGGTCGATGCTCGAATACGTGCTTAACGGCGTGATCTTCGTGCTGATGGGCCTGCAGCTGCCCGACATCATTCTGGATGCGCTCAGCGAATCGTTCGAGGAAGGCGGCTGGAGGGATCCGGCACGTCTGCTGACCTGGGCGGCGGCGACCTGGGCGGCGTTGATTTTTGCGCGGCTGATCTGGGTCTGGGGCATGTTGCGCGTCACCCACCTGGCGGCGCGCTGGCGCGGCGACAGACAGCGGGTGATGCCCCGACGCCGGCTGCTGTTCGCCACCGCCCTGGCCGGCGTGCGCGGTGCGATCACGCTCGCCGGCGTGTTGTCGCTGCCGTTCGTGATCGAGGGCGACGCGGCTTTCCCGCAGCGCAGCCTGATGGTGTTTCTGGCCGCCAGCGTGATCCTGATTTCGCTGATCGCCGCCGCGATCGGCCTGCCCTGGCTGCTGCGCGGCATGGCCGTCGAGGAAGATCCAGAGGAACGCGAAGAACAGCTCGCGCGGATCCAGGCCTGCGAAGCGGCCGTGGCTGCGATCGCGGTCGCCGCCAGCGAGCCGGGCAGCGAGCGCGAGGAAGAAGATGAGAATTCGGCGACCTCGCGCGCCGCGCAGAGAATGATCCAGGCCTACCAGCAGCGGCTGCGCAGCTTGCGCGAGGAGGACGGCCCGGCCAACCACCGCGAGCGCTCCGACGCCGATCTCGCACTGCGCCTGATCGGCATCCGCGCCGAGCGCAACGAGCTCATGCGCATGCATCGCGCCGACGAGATCAACGACGTGGTGCTCAATGCACTGCTGTACGAGATCGACGTGCGCGAGACTTCGCTGACGCCGCGCGGGCGCAAGCATTGAGCTCATCTCGTAGGTTGGGGTGAGCGCAGCGAACCCCAACATCGGCGCGAACGAATGTTGGGGTTCGCTGCGCTCACCCCAACCTACCGCCGGCCCGAATCAATCGACGCGCATCACCGGATACAGGTTCAGGCGCTCGTCCCAGGACGGCGCGCGGCGTGCGAAGAACGTCAGCCGCGCCCGCGGATCGGCGGCGAAGGCCGGATCGTCCGCGAGCTTCTTCTGGAACTCCGCCGCCAGTGCCGGATCCTTCGCCAGCTGCGCGCGCGCCACGTCCTCGGCGACATAGGCCTCCATATATTCCTTCTGCTCGAACGCGATGTTGAAGAAACCCCAGGCCGCGTACGAGTCCGGCGCCCTGGGCTCCAGCAATGACATCAGCAGCCGCGCTTTCGGCTGATGGATCGGCACGAACAGCGAGCCGGCCGGAACCGCGCGCGTCTCCGGCTGCCATTCGCCGTCGAACTCGGCGCCCATGTGATTCTCGAACGGCTCCTTGGCGTAGCGCACCGCGGTCGCGCGGAAAGTCTGCACCGGGCCGGGCGGCTGATCCTGGTCGAGTACCTGGAACACGATGTCGTGCAGCGCGAATTTCTCCTTCATCCAGGCGGCCTGCGCCGCCGGCACGATGTAGCCGCTGCCGGGCGCGTCGACGCTGAGCAGCGGCTGCACGTCGTCGCGCATCGGCAGCTGCCAGACCTGCGGCTTGCGCTCGTCGTAACGCGTCATCAGCGCGCCGGAAACATCCGACAGCGTGCGTGTATAGACGTATCCGCGGAAGTCGATGGTCCGGGTCTTGTCACTCGGCTTCCAACTCAAAGGTACCGGGCCCTTGAGCCGGATCGCGCGCATGTCGGCGGCGGCCGTGAGCCTGAGCCATTCATCGCCGTGCTGGGCCATCAGATCGAGCAGCGCGTCGATGGTGTTGCGGGTGATGCGCACGCGCGTCTTGTAGTCCTTCCAGGAATGCGTCTCGACCAGCACGCCGAAACGATTGCGCAGCGCGAAGTAGCCATTGGAAAAACGCGGCGACGGCACGTTGTCGGCGAAGCCAGAAGCCGGATCGTCGTCGACGACGAAGGACGGATAGAACGGCAGCGGCAGCGAGCCCTTTTTGCTCAGCTGTTTGATGATATCGCCGCGCAGGCCGATGCCGGCGGACCGCAGCGCCTCGTCGCCGGAATACACCGGCTCGATCGTGATCGACACGTCGTGCTGGAACTTGGCGCCGTCGGTGACGTGCAGGTCGGCGGTCACCAGCGGGTCCCAGGCATCGATCAGCTGCAGCATCGCCTGCATCTCGGGCGTGTCGGCCTTCATGTAGTCGCGATTCAGGTTGTAGTTCTGCGCGGTGGTGCGCCAGCCCATTTCCTCGGGCCCGACCTGGTTCGGCCGGTTCCAGGCGCCGAAGCGCTCGTGACCATCGACGTTGAACACCGGCACGAACAGCAGCACCTGCTTGTCTAGCGTGCCCTTGTCGGTCTTGTTCTCGAGCACATCGCGCAGTGCCAGAAAGCCGGCGTCCTTGCCGTCGATCTCGCCGGCATGGATGCCGCCCTGGATCAGCATCACCGGGACGTGCTTCGCCGCCGCGGCCTCGGGCGTCAGCACGCCGCTGCGCGACACGATCATCAGCATCATCGGCCGGCCCTCCGGCGTGCGGCCGAACTCGCTGCATTTGACCGCTTCCGGCCAGCGCGCGGCGAAGTCAGTGCAGAGTTTGATCACCTCGTCGTAGCGGCCGGTCTTGGTGAAGCCGGATTTTTCGGAGAGGGTTTTGAGGTCGGCCTGTGCATTGGCGGCAGCGGCCGCCAATGCGAACAGCACAGCCGAAAAGCGCAGCTTGAGCATCAGATTTCCTGGTCGGATACAGAACAACCATGCTAGGCGCTTCCGGCAGTCGAACATACGGTGCAAACCACCAGATTCCGAACTGTAGGAGCGGTCCTTGACCGCGATTGTGCAGTTGAAAGCCTCAATCGCGGTCAAGGACCGCTCCTACAGGTTTTCGATCGCCACGGGCTCGATCTCGTCGGCCGGTACAAAGCCGAATACGCGGCCGTAGAAATAAAACTCCGCCGACAGCGCGCGCTGGTTCGCCTCCAGCGCGCGGAAGCCGTGGCGCTCGTTCGGGAAGCTGACATAGGCCACCGGCACGCCCTTGGCCCGCACCGCGTCGAACATCGCCTGCGACTGGTTCGGCGGCACCACCATGTCCTTCAATCCCTGGAACAGGATCAGCGGCGTCGACAGCCGCTCGGTGTGATGGATCGGCGAGCGCTCCCGGTACAGCGACTGCATCGCCGGATACGGGCCGACCAGGCTGTCCATGTAGCGCGACTCGAACTTGTGGGTGTCGCGCGCCAGCGTCTCCAGATCGCCGATGCCGTAGTAGCTGGCGCCGGCCTTGAAAGTGTCGCGGAACGTCAGCGCCGCCAGCGTCGTGTAGCCACCGGCGCTGCCGCCCTTGATGCACAGCTTGTCGCCGTCGACGAGGCCGCGCTCGACCAGATAGCGCGCGGCGTTGACCGCATCGTCGACATCGACCACGCCCCACTGCCCGTTCAAGCGCTGCCGATACGCGCGGCCGTAGCCGCTGCTGCCGCCGTAGTTGACGTCGACGATGGCGAAGCCGCGGCTGGTCCAGTACTGCACCGCCGCATTGAACGTGGCCGTGGTCGCGCTGGTCGGGCCGCCGTGATTGATCACGCGCAGCGGTGGCTTCACGCCCGGCGGCAGCTCGTAGTCGCGGTTGCGCGGCGGATAAAAGTACGCATGCGCGGTGTTGCCGCCGGTGGTCGGGAACTCGATCGCCTGCGGCACCGACACGTAGTCCTCAATGATCTGCAGCGGGCTGGCGCGGCGTAGTACCTCGATCCGGCCGCTGGCGAGATCGAGCTTGACCAGAACCGGCGCCTGCGTCGGCGAACCGCCGACGAAGACGACGAAGCCGTCGCCGACCTGCAGCTCGCCGATGTCGCGATACGGCGTGACGATCTCGGTCAGCTCGCCGCTGTCGCAATCGAGCGTCGCCAGTTGCGAATCACCGCGCCGGCGGAACGCGCAGACGATCCGTCCGGCGCGATCGAAGCCGTACAGGCTCAGACCGAACACCCACTGCGGCATGCCGAATTCCGCTTCCATTGGATGCAGCGCCTGGATCTGGCGATCACGCCAGCGATACAGATTCCACCAGCCGCTGCGATCGGAAGCGAATACCAGCTCTCCGCGCGGCGAAAAGCGCGGCTGGAAGATCGACTCGGCATCGCCGCCGGCGACGCACAGCGGATCACGCAGCGCGCCGTCGGAATCGATGCCGGCGATCCACAGCGTCGTGCCGTCCCAGGGCATGTTCGGATGCATCCAGCTCAGCCAGGTGAGCTGCTGGCCGTCGGGACTCAGGCAGATCGAGGAATAGAAATCCGCGCCTTGCTGCAGCACGGTCTGCGCATGCGGCTCATCCAGGGCGATCGCGACCACGGTGTTGAGCGCCTCGCGGCCATCGACACTGTGATCCTCGCGCACCGCGATCAGGCGGCGACGGCGCGCATCGACGATGAGGTCGGCGTAGCGCATGCCGGCCGTGTCGGCCAGCAGATCGTTTTGGCGCGTGGCCAGGCTCAGCGCGTACAGCGCCTGGTCGTCATCGTTGCAGAAATACACGCTGCTGCCGCCGAGCGCGTAGGCGCCGCCGCCGTATTCGTGCGTGCGGTTGCGCAGGCTCATCGGCGCCGCGCTGATGTCGCGGATGTCGCCGGCACCGTCGCGCCGCACCAGCACCGAGCGTCCACCTTCGGCGACACGCGATTCCAGCCAGTAGATGTCGTGACCACGGATGCTGACGCCGCTCAGGCCCAGGCCGTCTGCGAACACCGCGTCGAGCGTGATCGGGGATCGCCAGGAGCCGGGAGGTGCGGGTTCGATGTTCATCGGCATAGTGTGACAGCGGCAGGACGTAGGTCGGCAATCCCTTGCCGACATGGGGCCGCGACTACCCATCGAGGGCAGTGGTGAGATCGGCTGAGTAGGTTGGGGTGAGCTTGCGAACCCCAACATCGCGCGAACCCATGTTGGGGTTCGCAAGCTCACCCCAACCTGCACGCTATAAGCCAAAACCCGTTCATCCGGGTAGCCGCTCAGCGGCCCCTCGATGGCGCTCGGGACAGGCGTATCCAGGGACGCAACTACGGCTTGCCGCAACCACGCCTCTCAAATTCCGCGACGCTCGAATACGCCGCCACCGGCAGATACTCGCCCATCACCTCGCGCTCGTCGCCGGGCCTGCTGGTGCTCTGCACCGCGTGCGTAAAGCCAGGCGACGGCAGCATGTTGCGCAGGAACAGCATGCCGTCGTCGTCGTGCCCGGCGCCGTCGCCGGCCGCGGTCCATTCCAGCCAGGCGACGCCGCATTCACGGCGTGCGTTCGCCGGCCGGTCGCCAGCGCGGCTGACCACGATCGTATAGCCGCGCTCGGCATCCAGTGGCAGCTGCTCGTCGTAGAGGCAGGCCATCGCCTTCTGCGTGTACGCCTCGTAGTTGCAGATCGACCAGTAGCGCAGATCGCCGGCCCGCATGCGGCCGCCACCGGCCTCGGTCGCCGGTATCCGCGGCAGGCGGCCGTGCAATACCAGCAGTGGACCGAAGCCTCGATTGATCATCGCGGTCAGATAGGCATTGTCCGGGTTACTGAGCACGCCGCCCTTGCGCTGCGGCTCGCCAACGCAGTTCTTCAGATAGATGCACGCGGCCTGGTGGCGCGTGTCGTAGAACGCATGCCATTGCGGCGGGTCGTCGGCCGGAAAGGTCCTGGCCTGCAGGGGACGATCGCGCGCCACCGCGTAGGCCGCTTTCGCCGGTACCGTTCCCGGCATCGGCTTGTCGTTGGCGGCGATGCGCTGGCAGGTCTCGGCCTCCGACAGCCGCGCGCCGTCGGCGCCGACCAGTTGCGCACGCGGCAGCGCGACGCCGCCGGTGCGGCCATATTGCTTGTCCGGCACGTAGACGCGATACAGCAGCGCAACCTCGCGCTTGTCCTTGCCGGAATACAGGTGATTCGGCGCGCGCGGCGTCGGCACGTCAGCGGCGGCGATGCGCGCATGCCAGCGCCGCGGCCTGGCGCTGCGCTCGGTACCGTCGAGATACGGATTGCGGCTGCCGGGGTCCGGCGCGATGTCGACGTCCTTCAGCGAATCGCTGGGTTCGCCGGCGTTTTCGTACAGCACCAGCGAGGTGTAGCGCGCGTACGCGAAGTCGCCGCCCAGTTCGAGTTCGGTGTTCTCGGGCAGCGTGAAGCGTGCCGCCCAGTAGGCGGCGCCGGTATCCGGATAGGCATAGTTGCGTGCCGGATCTTCCCGCACCCAGGGCCCGTTCCAGAAGCAGGAGTTCTCGACGATCGGCGCATCGGCCTGCACCGAGGGCGCGTCCGGATCCGGCGGCGGCGCCTTGCAGGCGGCCAGCACCAGCAGCAGATACCAGGGAATCAGGCGAGTCATGGGGCGAGACTGCGGCAGGCGGTGCGGCTGGGCAAGCAAGGGGCCGGCCATGCGCGCTGCTCGCGTAAGCGGTCTACTCCGCAAGCCGCGTCTCGCCTGTCGCGGCTACCAGGTGGCCCGCGCCCGGCGGCCATCCAGCGCGGCGCGGCGCGCGGCGACATCACCGAGCACCGACCAATCCTGGTCGCCGCCGCCATGCGCGAGCGCGTCCAGCAGCGCATCGCGGATCACGCCGGCGATCGGCAACGGCAGGTGCACGCTGGCGGCGGCGCTCAGGCCGAGTTCCACGTCCTTGAGCCCGAGCTGCGCCTTGAAGCCGGCCGGCTCGTAGCGCCGTTCGGCGATCATGCTGCCGTAGCCGCTGTAGACCGGTGTCGCGAACAGGGTCTGCGTCATCATGCCGATAAAGCCGCCGGCCTCTATGCCATGCGCGCGCACCAGGGCGCTGGCTTCGGCCATGCTCTGGATCGCGCTGGCGATCATCAGGTTGCCGGCAATCTTGACGACGTTGGCCTGCTCGGCAATGGCGCCGAACGGCCAGCATTTCTTTGCCATCGCGTTGAGCGCCGGCCGGACTTTGTCGATGCCCGCATCGTCACCGGCCAGCACGATGTTGAGTTGCCCGGCTTCGGCAACCGGCGGCCGCCCGAACACCGGCGCCGCGACATAGGTGGCGCCCAGCGCCGTCACCGCGGCGGACAGTTCGCGCGCGTAGGCGACCGATACCGTCGAATGGTTGACGACGACGGTGGCGGGCTTGATCGCGGCCAGCAGCCCTGCGCTCATCACCGAGCGCAGCGCGTGATCGTCGGCGAGCATCAGCAGAATGGCGTCGGCGTCCGCGGCCACATCGGCTGCGGACGCGGCCAGGCTGGCGCCGGCTTCGACCAGCGGCCCGGCGCGTTCGGCGCTGCGGTTCCACACCGTGAGCTGATGCCCGGCCTTGAGCTGATTGGCCGCCATCGGCCGCCCCATTTCGCCCAGACCTATAAATCCGATCTTCACTAAAGACACTCCTTCGTTATTGGCGACTGTTGAATGACGATTCCCGCTGATTTGTGGACGGCAATCCGTGACGATGCTGTTCATCGATTGCAGTCCGATAGTCCTGGATAGCGCGCGACTCGCCCTGCCGCAGCAACCAAAAATCGCGCTGGTTCAAACCGGCAGCCGCCAGCGCAGCCTGCAGCTGCTGCGGCGGCTCGTCGAGCGCGTCATCGGCCAGCTCGAAGCTGCCCCAGTGAATCGCCAGCGAATGGCGCGCACCCAGTTCGCGATGCAGCTGCACCGCCTGCTGCGGATCGATGTGCTGCCCCTGCATGAACCACCGCGGCGCATAGGCGCCGATCGGCAGCGCCGCCAGATCGATCGCGCCGGTGCGCTTCGCTATTTCGGCCAGGCCCGACCAGTAGCCGGTGTCGCCGGCAAAATAGAATCCGAAACGCCGGCTGCGGACGGTCCAGCCGCACCACAGCGTGCGGTTGCGGTCGAACAGGCCGCGCGCGCTCCAGTGCTGGGCCGGCACGCAGTCGAAGCTCAGCGACGCATGCTCGTGGCGCTGCCACCAGTCGAGCTCATGCACGTCGGCGCAGCCCCAGCCGCGCAGTTTCGATGCGAGGCCCAGAGGCACCAGGAAACGCGTCGCGCGAGCCTGGCTTTGCGATCGACGCGCCAATGCTCTGACGGTCGCGCTGTCCAGGTGATCGTAGTGGTTGTGCGAGATCAGCACGACATCGATCGCCGGCAGCGCCGCGACGTCGACCACGCAGCGGACCTTGCGCGACGGACCGGCAAACGACAGCGGCGATGCACGGCGCGACAGCACCGGATCGGTGATCACCCACAGGCCGTCGACGCGCAGCAACACGCAGGCATGGCCCAGCCACCAGACACGCGGGGCCGCGTCATCGGCCAGCGTGAAATCCGGCTTCTGAGACCATTGCGCGGCGAAGGCCTCGTAGCCCAGCGCAGGCGGATGCGGCACGCCGCTACGGCGGCGCTCGCGCTGCCAGCGCCAGAAATCACCGGCGATGCGGAGGCCGGGATCGGGATTCTGAAAACCGGTCTCGGTGTGGTGCGCCGCAGCCTTCACCTCAGGATTTCGCCGGCGGACGCTTGATGCCGGCCTGCAGGTTGTCGCGGACTTCACGCGCATCGAAGGCCTTCAGGTTGTCCGCCGGTTTCGGGTTCTTGAACACCAGGATATCGGCCTGAGCATCGTAGGCCTGGCCGTTGCCGCCGCCGAGGATCGTGCCGAGGCCGATCGACAGGCCCGAGCCGAAATTGCCCGAGCTGCCCCCGATGCCAAGGCCAACGCTACCGCTGGAGCCGCCGGACTTCGCCGGATCGGCACGCGTCTGCCGGTCGGCGATCACGAACCAGTCGTAGCCATTGTTGAGCGTGACTTCGGCGGCGCGGTACATCAGGTAATTCTCGACGGTGTCGCGCGGCGTCGCCGAATTGCCGGTGTAGCTGATCCGATATCGATTGGTCTCGAGCCGCTGTTCGGAGTAGCCCTGGCCGTCCTTCGCCGGCTGGTAGGGCGTCGCCGTGGCGCAGGCCGCCAGCAAGGCCGCCACCAGCGCGGCGGCGATCGTGACGATTTTCTGGGGGATCGAAGCCGACATGGGGTGCTCCTTTATGAGACTCAGACGCTTACGCGCTTGAAACAGTTCCGGATGCCGTACGTAGGTCGGCAATCCCGTTGCCGACCTGAAAGCTCGATCGCGCATCGGGCCAAAACGTCGGCAACGGGATTGCCGACCTACGACACTCTCATTGTAGGAATCGCCGCGGGTCCTCGCCCATGCGCCGGCAGGATCGCGCGACCACGCCTTCGGCCAGCGCGGCGCGCAGCGTCGGTGCCGCCAGATTCAGGCTCAGGGCTGCGGCGGCGGCGCGCAGACGCTGCAGCCGCGTGCGGCGCATCAGCCGCCAGGCCCAGTCCGGCAGCAGCGCGGCACCCGCGCCCAGGAACACTTCGCGGGCCAGCGCGCCGCCAGGCACCGGTACCTCCATGGACTGCAGCACGGCCAGCACTTCAAGCGAGCGCCCGTCGCAGCGCAGTTGCGGCTGCACCTTGGCGAAGTAGCGTTCGACCGCGACCGCCGACTTCGGTACGCGCCGGGCGCCCAGCCTTTCGGCGATACGCGCGGTCTCGCGAAAGTACCGATCGCGGTCGGCCGGCGTCAGCCGCCGGCCGCGATAGCGCTCGTAGCCGGCCAGGAAACTCGACATCTCGGTCACATGCACCCAGACCAGCAGGTCCGGATCGTCCGCCGCATAAGGCTGGCCATCGGCGGTGACGCCGCGCACCCGCGTATGGATACGCGCGATGCGCGCAATCATTTTCTCCGCCTCGGCCAGCGGCGCGTAACTGGTGCCGGCGACGAAGGCCGTGGTACGGCGCAGCCGGCCCATCAGGTCGTGTCGAAAATCGGAGTGGTCATAGACGCCGGCCAGCGCCCGCGGATGCAGGGTCTGCAGCATCAGGGCGCAGACACCGCCGGCCATCATGCCGGGAAAATCCGCATGCACCTGCCAGGTCACGCTGCGTGGGCCGAACAGGCCGGCATCGCCGAGCGGCTGCCCGTAGTCGACCGGCCTGCCGTCCTCGCGCGTCAGCAGGTCGATCAGCGCCTGGCGCAGGCGCGCCTTCAATCGCAGCGGTCCGGGAATGCTCGTTGCCATGGGGCATTGTCGCAGGCTTGCAGGCAGGCAGCCGATTCGGCCTCGAAGCTGAAGCCGCTGCGGCTTCTGCTATCGTCGCCGCCTGCATCATCAGGGGCGATCTCATGGCAAAACGAAAAGCCGGCACGGGTATCGCGGATGCCCTGCTCGATGCGCATGTCGCCTTCGTGCTGGAGCAACTGACCGGCGACGCGCTGGCGCCGCTGCTGGAAGAAGGGCTCGACGCACTGCTGCTCGATGCCGGCAAACTCAAGCTCAAGGACGTGGTCACGCCCAAGATGATCAAGGACACCACGCGCACCTATGCCGTGGAGCTGCAGTTCGCCGGCGGATTGCCGGAGCTGGTCGGTGACATCGCCCGCGCTCTGCACGGCCACAAGATCCACGAAGCGACGATGTTCGGCGACCTGGTATCCGACCGCGCGCTCGGCGAGTTCATCGACAAGCTGCTCGAGTTCAAGTCGCTGCGCGAGAAGATCGCGATCGAGCTGTTCTCGGGGCCGCTGTACGCGGAGTTTGCGTCGGACCTGTTGTATCACGGTATCCAGGGCTATCTGTCGAACAACCCGCTGACGCGCAACATCCCCGGTGCCGGCTCGATGATGAAGCTCGGCAAGCGTGTGATGAACAAGGCCTCGCCGGGGCTCGAATCCTCGCTGGAAGACGGGCTGAAGAAATACATCGGCCGGAGCGTCGAAGCCACTTCGCGCCGCAGCGTCGACTATTTGCTGCATCACATCGATGACGACGCGATTCGCGAGATGATGCTGGACATCTGGGAGCGCGTGCGCGAACTGCCGGTGGCGAGCCTGCGCGAAGACATCGGCAGCCTCGATCAGGAAGAGTTGTTCGTGATCGGCTACGAGCACTTCCAGGAGTTGCGCCGCACCGATTTCTTCAGCACGCTGATCGACGCCGGGATCGACAGCTTTTTCGATAAATACGGCAATGCGACGCTGCTCGGCCTGATCGACGATATCGGCATCAGCCGCCAGATGATGATCGGCGAGGCGCTGCGCTATGCGCCGCCGATCTTGAAAACCCTGAAAAAGAAAAAGATGCTGGATGCGACGCTGCGACGCTATCTGGAGCCGTTCTATCGCTCGGGGGCGGTGGAGAAAATCATCGCGGCCTCGTCGTAGCCGGGCCGCGGACGGGGTCGCTGTGCTAAAGGACTTTTGCAAATCCTCAATGCTGCCAGACGCAGCCTTCATCATCGTATTTTTGTCTTCAACATCGGATTCGGCATGAGCCCGCTACGCATCCTGCATCTGTCCGATACGCATTTCGGCACCGAACTGTCGCCGGTCGCCGACGCCCTGCTACGGCTGTCGGAAGCGCAGGCGCCGCAGATGGCGATCCTGTCCGGCGATATCACCCAGCGCGCACATCGCGCCGAATTCGCCGCGGCCGCGAGCTTTCTGGAGTGTCTGGAGATCCCGGTGCTGGCGCTGCCGGGCAACCACGACATCCCGCTGTTCAACCTTGCCAGCCGCATTCTGTCGCCTTACGGCAATTACCGGCACGCGCTGCGGGCGCCGCTGATGCCCAGGTTCGAGAACGAGCAATTGCTCGCGCTCGGCGTGAACACCACGCGCTGGTACCGGCATACCGACGGCGAGGTTTCGCCGGGACAGATCGAGCGGATCGGTGCACGGCTGGGCTCGGCCAAACCCGGGCAACTGCGCATCGTCGTCACCCATCAGCCGGTGCACGTGATCGAGCAGCGCGATCTACCGAACCTGCTTCGCGGGCATCAGGCAGCGATCCGCGCCTGGTCGGCGGCCGGCGCGGACCTGATCCTGGGCGGCCATATCCATCTGCCCTACGCCCGCAATCTGCGCGAGCATTACCCCGATCTTGCGCGCCCCACTTGGTGCGTGCAGGCCGGTACAGCGATATCCAGGCGGGTCAGATTCGAGGCACCGAACAGCGTCAACATCATCGATTACGACAGCGCCGCCCGCGCCTGCCTGCTGCAGCGCTGGGACTTCGATCGATCCGAGGGCGAATTCCGGTTGCAGGGCCAGACGCCGATGGCGCTGGACTGATCGCGACCGCGGGACACCAGGCGCTGCCGTCGGCCCGGCGCCGAGTCAAGTCCCGGCGCGACGTAGCCGCATCCAAGGGTTTCCGGAAGCCGGCTGGCGCGAATGCGAGTCGCCCTGCAGTCTCCACAACGCATCGAATGCGCCGCCCTGGCGGCGCAGCGCCTCGGGCGAGCCATCTTCGGCGACATGGCCGGCGACCAGCACCAGGATCCGATCGAAACGCACGACGGTCGACAGGCGATGCGCAACCGCCAGCACGGTGCGGCCATGCATCAGATGCTCGAGCGCTGTCTGGATCTCGATTTCAGAATGCGTATCGAGCGCCGATGTCGCTTCGTCCAGCACCAGAATCGGCGCATTCTTCAGGAATGCGCGCGCGATCCCCAGCCGCTGGCGCTGGCCGCCGGACAGCATCACGCCGCGCTCGCCGACCTGGGTATCCCAGCCGTTCGGCAAGGCGCGGATGAAGTCCTCGCAATACGCCTGGCGTGCCGCCTGGTAGACCTGCTCCTCGCTCGCATCGGGATGGCCGTAGCGGATGTTTTCGAAGATCGTGCGGCTGAACAGCGCGATTTCCTGCGGCACCACGGCGATCCTGGCGCGCAGCGAATCCTGGGTGACTTCGCGCAGATCCTGGCCGTCGATCTCGATCGCACCCTGCTGCACATCGTCGAGCCTCTGGATCAGCGAGATCAGCGTCGATTTGCCTCCGCCGCTGGGCCCGACGATGCCGACGCGCTGGCCCGCCGCAATCTGTACATTGAAACCATCGAACACCTGCTGGCCGCCGGGATAGGTGTAGCGCACGTCACGGAAGCTGATTGCGCCGGCCGTCGGCCTGAACGCGCGGCCGTCCTCCGGATCGGTGACCGCATGCGGCTGGCCAATCACCCGCAGGCTCTCGGCGACGCCGCCGAACTGCTGCGACACATTGATCAGCGAGAACGCCAGATCGCGCGAGCCGTGAAGAATGCGGAAGGTCAGCGCGCTGATGACGACGACGTCGCCGGCCGTCAGATGGCCGGAGCGCCAGCCGAGCACCGACCATAGCAGCATCGTGCTGGCCATGATCCACAGGCTGAGATCGTGCAGCAGCCGGGTTTTTTCCATGAACATCCAGCTGCGCTTCTGCGCCTCGGCCTCGGTGCCGAGTTCGCGCTCGAGCCGCTCGCGTTCACGCTGGCGTGCCGCGAAGGCCTTCACCGTCCAGACGTTCGCGACCACGTCGACCAGCCGGCCATTGGTACGCGCACCTTCTTCGGCGAAGCGCTGGTGCAGCGGCCGGCCGCGCGAGCCGAACACCAGGATCAGCGAGGCGACGATCGCGACAAAGCCGACCAGCGCGCCGGCCATGTCGACGTCGATGACGCTGAGCACGACCACGGCGCCAAGAAAATCGACCACCGGCGGCAGGATGTTCCAGGTCAGCGCAGTGAAGATCTGCGCGGTCGCGGTCGCGGTCTGCGAGATGCGATTGCCGAGCGCGCCGGAATAGTTCTCGGCGAAGTAACGCATCGGCTGGCCGGTCAGGTGTTGGAACAGATCCAGCCGCAGATCGACGCCGGTGGCGACGATAGCGCGGCAGCCGAGCCAGCCGCCGGACCGCCACAGCACATTCTCCACGGCGATCAGGCCGAGGAACAGGCCGAGCGGGAACCACAAGTTGGCCGCAGCGCGGTCGGCGGCGCTCATCGCGTCGACGATCAGCTTCATGCCGTACTGCACGCCGACCGCGCAGGACGCCGCGCCGACGATGATCGCGAACAACAGACCGAAGTGAACCGGCCTCAGCCTGACGTAGCGCCACAGAAACGGGATCGGCCGCCTCGGGAACGGCGCCTTGGCGCGCGCGCGTTTCACGCAAGCGGCGCCGGCATCGGGCTGTGGCCGGTGGTGCGCAACGCATCGATGCGTGACTGCTGGAACGCGAGCTGACGCGCCAACTCACGGTGCACTTCGCGCTGACCGTTGTTGTTTTCATCTGCGAAACCGAGCAGCCCGGTTTCGCAATGACGGTCGTTGATCCAGCCCGGGTAGTCGAGCACCGGATACAGGCAGATGCCTTCGAGCGGAACACCGTCGCCCAGCGCGCGGACCACTTCGCCGGCGATATAAGCCAGCCATTCCGAACGCGCCTCGCCTTCGGCACCGGTTTCGGCGACGAACAGCGGCTTGCCGTAGCGCGCATAGGTTTCGCGCAGCAGCTCGGAGAACGGTCGATAGGCGCGGTCGGCACGCGCGATCGTCGTGCCGTTGGTCAGCCACTGGTTGTCGGAGTAGTAGTTCACGCCGATCAGATCGAGCGTGTCCGCCGTGCCGCCGAGTTCCGGCGCCTGGCGGCCGGTGAGCATGTCCCAGGCCGCGTATTGCGCGAGCCGCATCCGCTCGGCGTCTTCTGCCGAAGCCGGCGTCTGAGCCACGACGTTGATGACCGGATCGGCGAACACGATGCGCGCCCGCGGATCGGCCACGCGGATCGCGGCGACCGCGGCAATCGCGGTGCGCGCCAGCTGCTGCTTCAGCTCGTCGCCACGCTTTTTTGCCAGCGGCCAGAACATGCCCGTTTCGCCGCCCGCCCAGGCCCAATAGCTGATCTCGTTGACCGGGCAATAGAACGGCGCCGCACCACCTTCGTCGCGAACCAGGCGCGCGGCGGCGCCGGCAAATGCGGCGAAACGCTCGACGAATGCACCGCTCCAGATATCCAGGTCGTCGGGCCAGCCGTAATGCAGCAGATCCCAGATCACCTGCACGCCCTGGGCCCTGGCCGCGTGCAGCATCGGCAGGAAACTGCTCCAGTCGTACCGGCCCGGGGCGGTTTCGATCAGATGCCAGCGCAGGCCGTCGCGCAGCGTGCGGATGCCGTGCTCGCGCATCGCCTGATAATCCTCGGCGGCGAGCTGATCATGGCGTGTCGCCGCGAGCAGATCGAGCCGGCGGCCGTCCTTGCGTCGATGCGTCGAGCACTCGAAACCACCGAGAAAGAAACTGTCGAACACGCGCGGCGTGTGCAGCAATGGGGTGCTACCGGCCATCGATGGGCTGTCCATGCCTCAGCGCCTCGCGTTGGCGCGCAGGCGCTGAACCGCGGCGGCCTCGCGCGCGGCCGTCGCGACGTCGGCCTCGACCAGCTTGTAGAACAGGCTCAGCGCCTGGCCCACCACCTGGTCCATGTTGTAGTAGCGATAGGTGCCGAGGCGGCCAACAAAACTGACCCTGGGTGTGGCATCGGCGAGTGCCTTGTATTGCCGGTACAGCGCCTGGTTCTCGTCACGAGGAATCGGGTAGTAGGGATCGCCCTCCGCCGACGGATATTCATAGCTCAGGCTGGTGCGTGCATGCCGCTGCCCGGTCAGGTGCTTGTATTCGGTGATGCGCGTATACGGCAGGTCTTCCTGCGGATAGTTGACCACCGCCACCGGTTGGAAGTTTTCCTGGTCGAGGTTCCTGTGCTCGAAGCGCAGTGAACGATAGGGCAGCTTGCCGTAGCGGAAGTCGAAGAACTCGTCGACCGGGCCGGAATAGATCAGGTGCTGGTACTTGAGGTCGCCACGGATATCTTCGAAATCGGTGTTGGTCATGATGCGGATGTTCGGATGGTCGAGCATGTTCTCGAACATCCGCGTGTAGCCGTGCAGCGGCATGAACTGATGGCTGTCGCCGAAGTAGCGATCGTCGGCATTGGTGCGCGTCGGCACGCGCGCCGTCACCGCCTTGTCCAGCTCGCTCGGGTCCAGCCCCCACTGCTTGCGCGTATAGCCGCGGAAAAACTTGCGATACAGCTCTTCGCCGACCTGGCTGATCACCACGTCCTCCGAAGTACGGATCTGCGGCAGGGTCTGCGCCCTGGCGGACAGGAAGTCGGCGACGCCGGCCTCGTCGAGATCCAGGTCGTAGAGCCGGTTGATCGTGGTCAGGTTGATCGGAATCGGTACCAGCTTGCGATCGACGTCGGCGAGCACGCGGTGCTCATACGGACGCCAGGCAGTGAACTGCGACAGATGGTCGAAAATGCGCGGCGCATTGGTGTGGAAGATGTGCGGGCCGTAACGATGGATCAGCAGGCCATGATCGTCATAGCAGTCGTAGGCATTGCCGGCGATGTGCGGGCGGCGATCCACCACCAGCACGCGCTTGTTGGCCTGCGAGGCGAGCCGCTCGGCAAGCACCGAGCCGGCGAAGCCGGCACCGACGATCAAGTAATCGAAACCGGCGCGGCGGTGATGCACGGGGTGGCTACGGCCGCGGCGCGCGGTCTCGATCGATACCATGTGGCCACTGACGCCGCCATCGTCGACGCCCCGCATCGCAGCCGCCATCGTGGCGGCGGCATTGGCGCCACTGGCCCTCGCCGCACCGGCGGCTTGGGTCGGTTCGGCCGCATCGGTTTCAGGCTGCGCGGCACGCAGGCGGCTCATCAATTCGTTCATCTGGGCCGCGGTGCGATCCCAGGACATCCCGCCCAATGCGCGATCGGCGGCCGCCGAGAACATGCGGCGATCCTTGCGCTGCTCCAGCGCTTTTTCCACCGCGGCAATGAAGGCCTCGACCGAATCGGCGATATGCACCACGCCGCTGTCACCATAGCCGCGGATCACGTCGCGGATCGGCGTCGATACCACCGGGCAGCCGCCGGCCAGATACT
This sequence comes from Hydrocarboniphaga sp., assembly GCF_028291725.1. Classification (GTDB taxonomy): domain Bacteria; phylum Pseudomonadota; class Gammaproteobacteria; order Nevskiales; family Nevskiaceae; genus Hydrocarboniphaga. The sequence goes on from NZ_JAQGNT010000019.1 coordinate 17,784, forward strand.
CCGGCGTCTTGGTCGGGCTGATGTAGCGCGTCGAATCGTTCAACGCGAACGGCATGATCGCGACGTCCCAGCCGCTCAGATAATGCGGCAGCACGTCGTAGACCTTGGCGCCGAGGTACCGGATGTTGTCGTTCGCCGGCAGATCCTGCTTGTCGATCTTGACCACCGGGCCGACCAGCACGATCTGCCAGTCCGGACGCGCCGCCGCGACCGCCGCAATCAGCGGCAGATCGAAACGCTCGTCGATGACGCCATAGAAACCCAGGCGGGGACCGGCGATCGCGGACTGATCGCCGGGCTCGAACAGCGCGCCGCGGGCACGTGCGAAGTGCGCTATTTCCACACTACTGGGGAAAGCATGCACCCGCGGATGCCGCGAGCGCTTGGCTTCGTAGAGACTGTGGCCGCCGGTGAACACCAGGTCGGCACGTTTCAGCAGCAGCGCTTCGTATTCCAGCAGCCGCGGCGGCGCGCCCCTGAACGCCGAGAGTTCGTCCATCGCGTCGTACACCACCAGCGACGGCGACAGCTGCGATGTGAACGCGAGGCTGAGCGGCGTGTAGTACCAGAGCGTCAGCTCGGCGGCAGCAATGCCGGCGTTGGCCATGTGCGTATCGAGCAGGCCGCGCAGCGCCTCGTCAATCTGCGCCGGCTCACCGTCTTCCCAGGCTTCAGGCAGATGCGGGACCATGACCTCGACGCCCTCCTCGTGCCGCGCATACAGCAGCGGCTCGTCAACGGCGCTGTAGACCGGTTCTTCGAAGAACATCACGCGAAAGTCACGCGCGAAGCGCGACATCAGGTGTTGCGGGCGCTGATAGACGAAGTCCCAGCGCAGATGCGACAGACATAGCAGCGTCGGCGTACGGCTGTTGCGGCGACTTGCGAGAGCTGAAGAGGAACCGGTGAGTCTGATCGGTGCGGATTGATTGGAACGGCCGATACGGGTTTGAAATTTACCTGCCCAGCTCATGAATACCCCTCTCATGTCGTGACGTCAGGATCGCCGGCGCACACAGCGCCAGCGCCGAACGGAGAAACCCGCGATAGCGGCCCTCCGATGTCACGCGCACCTGCCCGACATCGAGCATCACCGATGGCGGCGCAGCGATTCCGGAACTGCGCGCCCATCCTTGAGCGGAGCCTCGGTGAAGCCTGCGAGCAGACCCCCAATCTACTGACCGTCAGCCCACGGGCTGCGTCGTTGTCACGGGCCATCCTTGGCACACGTGGCACGGATGAACCTTGCAAAACCGATCATGAGCTTCGCCTGAACGAGACCGCGGACGTGGATGCATATTCAATGTGTAACCGTGGCCTCACGTCGGCAAGGGATTGCCGACCTACGACTATCGCGACCAGCAAATCGCCGCGGTACCCGCCGACGCCAGCCGGATGCCGCTCGAAGTCAGGCACAGCGTGCTGCAGCCGGTATCGCGGGCCTGTACGCCGACCGGCGTCGCGATCAGCGTGTAGCCGGTGATCGATGCCGAGCCCGTTGCAGGGCAGGCCGCCGCCGGCGCTGCGCCGAGCCACCACGCGCAACGGGTAGGTTGGGGTGAGCTTGCGAACCCCAACATGGGTCCGCGCCGATGTTGGGGTTCACAAGCTCACCCCAACCTACGTACAAACTGAAACAAACGCGGCTCGGGCCCGCGTCAGGGCGAGGCTTTTTCCGCGTCGGCCGCGAGGGCGTCGGGCGCGATCAGCTCGGCGCGTTTCGCCAGCAGCGGGTGCAGGAACACCGCGCTCAGCACCACGGCGACGCCGGCGTAGAACGCCGGGCCCAGTTCGCGCTGCTCGCCGAGCAGCAGCGCTGCGAGCACAATCGTATAGACCGGCTCGAGGTTGACGACGAGCTGCGCCGAGAACGCCGACAGCTGGCGCAGCGCAACCAGCGACAGCGTGAACGGCAGCAACGTGCAACCCAGCGCCAGCACCAGCATCCACACCGCGTCCATGCCCTGCGGCGGCTGCAACAGGCCCTTGAGCCCGCCGGCGAAAAATGGCGCCAGCAGCGGCAGCAGCAGCGCACCGGTGCCCAGCTCCAGCGCGGTGACCACGAGCGAATCCGAGTGCCCCGCGTAGCGCTTGTTCAGCGCGATGAAGAACGAGACGAGCAAGGCCGACGAGCAGCCGACGGCGACACCGGCGTGCATGCCGGCTGGAACGCCGCCGACTACCAGCGCAACACCCGGAATCACGGCCAGGCCGAGCAGCAGTTCGCGCAGCTCGAAACGCCGTTGCGCGACCCAGGGCTCGACCAGCGACAGGAACGCAGGGGCCAGCGCCAGGCAGGTCACGGCGACCGAGGCATTGGCGAGCTTGATCGCGCCGTAGAACGTCAGCCAGTGCAGCGATACCAGCGCGCCGATGCCGACGTAGATCGCCAGCAGCTTCAACGGCATCCGCCGCAGCTCGCGCCAGACCCGCGGCACGCAGGCCAAGCACAGCGCCACGATCAGCATGCGCCACCAGACCAGGGCCAGCGCCGGCATCGTGATCAGCTTGCCGAGAATGGCGGTGAAGCCCCACAGCAGGACGCAGAAATGCAGCTGCCACTGGGCTTTGGTCGTCGGTGACATGGAGTAGCGGGACCGTTTCGTAAACCGCAATTGTAGGTCGGGCTTCAGCCCGACATGCGCCGGCGCGCGTTGGTTGGGCTAAAAGCCCGACCTACAATGCGCTGTGTCAGTCGCGGCTCAGCTGCGCGCGCGATGCTGTTGCCGTATACGAGCATGGAGCACCCCAATGATCCGATTTTCATCGCCGGCCGCCGCCGACATCCACATGCTCGACGAGCACGCCGGGCAGCTGCTCGACACGATCGGCAAGAGCCGCGGCGAGCGCGGAGTGATTTCACCCGAAGAGATCCCGGGCGTGCTGGCATCCTTGCGCGCCGCCATCGCCAGAGACACGCCGCAGCACGCGAAGCCGGAAGACACCGATGATCCGGACGAGCGCCAGCGCCGCGAACAGGATGTAGCCCTGGGGCGCCGCGCCTATCCGCTGATCGACATGCTGGAGCGCGCCGCGAAGAAGAAAAAGGAAATCACCTGGGGCGTTTGAGCCCCGTGCGGGCTCACATCGACGAGCGCAGCGCCAGCGGACGCCAGCGCGCTTTCGCCTCCAGCCCCAGGTAGACGAGCAGCGCGATCAGGCCCGGCAGCAGATAGTAGAGCGCGCGGTAAGCGAGCAGCGCCGCCAGAATCGGCGCCTCATTGATGCGGCCGCCGAGCAGCGCCAGGAACACGGCTTCGAGCACACCCAGGCCAGCCGGCACATGCGTCAGCACGCCGGCGATCGCGCCGAGCAGCAGCGCGGCGAGCACGCTCGGGTAGTCGGCGGCGCCGCCCAGCAGCATCCAGACGACGCCGGCGATCGACAGCCAGTTGGCCGTGGACAGGCCCAACTGGGCCAGCGCCATCGGCGCATGCGGCAGATCGATGCGCAACCCGCGCAGGCGCCAGTAACGCCGGCGGGAGAATGCGCATACTGCCAGGTAGGCCGGCGCCGTCAGCAGCAGAACCACGCCCAGAATCTGCAAGGCCATCTCGCCGACGCGGAACGGCGCCGGCAGCGACACCACAGCGCTCGCCAACACTGCGCCGGCCAGTGGCAAATAGCCGAGCCAGTTGCTGAGCATCGACAGGCCCAGCACGCGCGTGATCGTCGCGGCATTCAGTCCGTAGCGCGAATACAGGCGATAGCGGAAGCCGATGCCGCCGACCAGTGCACCGAGATTCAGATTGAAGGCATAGCTGACGAACGCGGTCGATACGACCGCCGTCGTCGACAGCTTGTGCCCGGTGTAACGGCGGCCGAACAGATCGAAGCTGCAATACAGCGCGTAGCTGAAAGCGCCGAGCAGGCCGGCCAGGACCAGGCTTTCGGCGTCATAGGCGGCCAGCGATGCGCCGACCTCGGCCCAGTCCAGCGCGCGACCGCGCTCGACCAGCAGCAGCGCCAGGCCGCAGAAAAACAGCAGCGTGAGCGCGCGGCGCAGCCACGGCCATGCATGCTGCCAGCGCGTCGGGCCGGCATTGCCGGGGCGATCCCAGTTATTCGGCGCGTTCCGGCTCACGCTTCTCCGATGAATGCCTCAGTGTTTGCCGAGCGTTTTGGCACTCAGCGGCGCCGCGGCCGGCTCGCCCTTCTTGCCGAGGTCGTCGAGCATCGTGCTCAGGTCTTCGGCATGCTGCTCTTCCATCGCCAGGATTTGCTCCATCAGGCGGCGCGTGGTCGGGTCATCCTGGCCGATGAACTGTGCGATCTCGCGATAGCTGTCGATCGCGATACGCTCCGCGACCAGATCTTCTTCGATCATCTGCACCAGGCTGTCGCCTTCGACATATTCGGCATGGCTGCGCGTGGCCAGGCCTTCCGGATTGAAGTTCGGCTTGCCGCCGAGCTGCGTGATGCGTTCGGCAATCAGGTCGGCATGCGCCTGCTCTTCCTGGGCATGCTCGAGGAATTCGGCGGCCACGGATTTGGCGTGGATGCCAGAGGCCATGTAGTAGTGGTAGCGATAGCGCAGCGTGCAGACGATCTCCGTCGCCAGCGCCGTGTTGAGCAGTTCGATGACCTTGGCGCGGTCGGCGGAATAGCCGCTGGTGACGGCGCCATCGCTGATGTGCTGGCGCGCGCGGTCGCGGATGATCTTGATGTCGGTAAGAAACGGTTTCTTCTGTACGCCGTTGTTCGTCGGCTGAGCGTTGCTATCGCCTGGCATGACATGCTCCTGGATTCGATTCTTTAGGAATACGTGGGAAGGTATTCACTTGCGAAACCTCACCCACCTCAAGTTCGCATTCTTCGGGTGGGCGGATGAATCGGACATGAGCGCTGCTGGCGCTCTCGGTTTCTAAACCTTGAGTTCTTCACCGAAGTAGCGGCGCAGCTTTTCGACCTTGGGCAGCGCGACGCCGGCGATGTAGCCTTCGGTTGGATGCAGCGCCGCGTAGTTCTGGTGATACGCCTCGGCGGTGAAGAAGTCTTCGAGTTTCTCCAGCCGCGTGACGATGGCGGTGTCGTAGACACCGGCCGCATCGAGCTGCTTGATGTAGGCCTCGGCGATGCGCTTCTGCTCGTCGTCGGCGTAGAAGATCGCCGAGCGGTACTGCGTGCCGATGTCGTTGCCCTGACGATTGAGCTGGGTCGGATCGTGCGCCACCGCGAAGAAGATCCGCAGCAGTGCGCCGAGGCTGGTGCGCGAGGGATCGTAGGTGATCTGCACGACTTCGGCATGCTCGGTGCGGCCGGTGCAGACGGCCTTGTAGTCGGCGTCGTCGGCGCTGCCTCCGGAGTAGCCATTGACCACGTCGAGCACGCCATCGAGTTCGCGGTATACCGCCTCCACGCACCAAAAGCAGCCACCGGCGAGCACCGCCAGTTTGCGGCCCGGCGCAGATGCCTGCGGCTCGTCCAGATCCGCGACCGGGAAATCCTTGGGGCTGATTTTCAGACTGCTGCCGAACATGGGGGACTCCTTGGAATACGTTTGTAGGTTGGGGTGAGCGCAGCGAACCCCAACATTGGCGCGGAACCCTGTTGGGGTTCGCTGCGCTCACCCCAACCTACGGTGAAATGGGGCGATACGCGGCGGTTTCAATAATGCGGCGGCAGCTCGTCGCTCAGCGAGCCGCGCGCGGCACCCTCCGGCGAATCCGGCATGCGTTCGGCGATGCGCTTCATCGTCAGCTGCAGTTGCTCGATCAGCCGCGACTGGCGCGCGATCTCGCTGCTGAGGGTTTCCAGCGCCGCTTCCTGGTAGGAGAGCCGCATTTCCAGGTCGATAAGACGTTGTTCGGGCATGCCCGCTATGCTCTGAAGACGATGACGGAAGCACACCCTACACCGAGCCGGGGCCACACCGCGACGGCGCGCGACGAGGCCGACGGCATTACCCAGCTCGCCGCGTTTTTCAGCCGCTACCGGCGGCTGTTCGTGCTTGGCGGCGCCGGCTGCAGCACCGCGTCCGGCATTCCCGACTATCGCGACGACGTGGGCGCCTGGAAGCGGCGCCCGCCGGTGACCTGGCAGGCGTTCAGGAACGATCCGCCGACCCGTGCACGCTACTGGGCACGCAGCTTGATCGGCTGGCCGATGATGGCCGCCGCCGCGCCCAATGCCGCCCACCACATGCTGGCGCAACTCGAAGCCGCCGGCCATGTCGACCTGCTGGTCACGCAGAACGTCGACGGCCTGCACCAGGCCGGCGGCAGCCGGCGCGTGATCGACCTGCACGGCCGCATCGACCGTATCGTCTGCACCGCCTGCGGCGATGTCACGCCGCGCCAGGCATTTCAGCTGCGCCTGACGGCGCTGAATCCGGCCTGGGCCGTGCTCAGCGCCCGCAGCGCGCCCGATGGCGACGCCGATCTGGAATCGGCGGATTTCTCCGGCTTCGTGGTTCCGCCATGCGCGGCCTGCGGCGGGCTGCTGAAACCCGACGTGGTGTTCTTTGGCGAGAACGTGCCGCCGGCCCAGGTGGCGGATGCAATGTCCGGCGTCGCGAGCGCCGACGCGATGCTGGTGGTCGGCTCGTCGCTGATGGTGTATTCCGGCTTCCGCTTTGCACGCATGGCGGCGGATCGCGGCATCCCGATCGCGGCGATCAACCGCGGCCTCACGCGCGCCGATCCGCTGCTGGCGCTGAAGATCGAGCGCGGCGTCGGCGAGGCGCTAAGCGAAGCCTGGGAATACCTGAAGTAGGTCGGCAATCCTTTGCCGACGTGCACGCTGGTTGCGCAATCGCGGCCTCACGTCGGCAAGGGATTGCCGACCTACATATCGAAGCGATAACCCAGCAGCAGCGCGGCGACCAGCGGGTTCAGATCGAGGTTGGTCTTGCTGGTGACCAGGCGGTCGCCGTTGGCCGCGTCGATCGAGATCGTCGCCGTGGTCGACAGCAGGCTCAGCGACAGCGAGCCCGACAGGCTCCAGTGCTTGCTGAGTTCGGCGCTGACGCCGAGGTTGAACACCGGCGCGATGTCGGAACTGGCCTTGGCATCGACCGTGGTCTGGCCCGGGGTCAGGTTGGCCAGCGCCAGCGTGGTGCCGAACTTGTTGTTCAGCGCGTCTTCAAAGTCCTGGTCCGGCTTGATGCCGGTGAACCAGGTGTAGGTCACGCCGACGCCGACGTAGGGGCGGATCTGCTTCTGCGGATCGCGGAAGAAGTACTGCACCATGAACACCGGGCTCCACTGCGTGACCTCGGCCAGCGGATTGTTGGCCGGATCGCCGAGATCGACATTGATCAGCGCGCCGGCCGGGCCGGTCGGGGCGACAATGCCATTGCCGTAGAGCCTGAATTTGGCCGGAATGCCGCCCTCGAACTTCAGCGCGAAATGGTCGGTCACAAAATACGAGTAGATCAGCGCCAGCGTGTTCGACGAACTGACGGTTGCGCTGGTGCCGGGCGAATCGAACTCGCTCTGCACGCCGAGCAGCGCAGCAGCCCCCGGCTTGAGCGTGGTGTGCAGCGGATCGCTGCTGTCCAATGTATCGAGATGAAACACGCCGACCTGGACCATATGCCTGCCAGCGCTGGCGGGCTCGGACTCGGCTTGGGTGTCGTCCGCAGCGAAGCTGTGTGCGGCGGGAAGCAGCGCCAGGCAGGCGGCGAAGGCCTTGAGCGAACGATGCGTCTTCATCGGAACGTCCTTGTTTCCAGGATCGGTTTTATGGAACGGCTTTTATTCTGGCCCAGCCGGCGCGGCTGCCTCTCCAAACACACGGCGACGCCAGATCGGGCCTATTATTGCCGCCTTGGATCATAAACTGGGAGAGTTTGAATGAGCCTGTCCATGTACGAAGCATCGGTTCCGACACTGTCGCGCATGCTCGACAATCTGCGCGGCATCCTGTCCAAGGGCGCTGCACATGCCGAGCAGCACAAGCTCGATCCTGCCGCCCTGACCACGTTCCGTTTGTATCCGGACATGTTCCCGCTGACGCGCCAGGTGCAGATCGCCACCGACATGGCCAAGGGCTGCGTCGCGCGCCTGGCCGGTGTCGAGCCGCCGGCCTACGAAGACAAGGAAACCACGTTTGCCGAACTCGGCGAGCGCGTCGAGAAGACCGCGGCGTTCGTCAAGAGCTTCTCGTCGTCGCAGATCGACGGCAGCGAAGACCGCGAGATCGTGCTGAAGATGCGCAACGGGGAAATGCGCTTTTCCGGCAAGCAGTATCTGCTGCACTTCGCGATCCCGAATGTGCACTTCCACGTCGCCACTGCGTACCTGATCCTGCGCCACAACGGGGTGGTGCTGGGCAAGCCCGATTTCATCGGCGCGAACTGAGTCCTCCATCGTAGTCGTAGGTTGGGGTGAGCATAGCGAACCCCAACGTTGGTCCCGCGCTGATGTTGGGGTTCGCTGCGCTCACCCCAACCTACAGCTCTACAGTTCGTTGCGCCGCTTGCGGCGCCCGCCCATCCGACCCATCAGCGGCAGTATCAGGCCCAGCAGGATGCCGCCACCGATCAGCGCGGCGCCGGTGACGAGCGTGCGGCGCTTGGCGCTTTCATCAATGGTGCGGATCTGCGCGTCCTCGTTCTGCTGCTGCGCCGTCGCCAGCTCCGCCTTCAGCCGCTCGTTGTCGGCAGCGAGTTCCATCGCCGGCCGCGCGCCTTCGAGACGGCCCTGCGCGGCATCGAGTTCGGCCTGCAGCGACTTGACCTGATTGCGGCTGGTCGTCAGCTCGGTCTGCAGGCCCTGCACGCGATCCTTGGCGGCCGGCAAAACCGACAGATAGCGCGACGTGATCCAGCCGCTGCGGCCATCGGGCGTGCGGATGCGCGCGAAGCTCTGTTCGCCCAGGGTCTCGAGCACTGTCACCCGGTCGCCGCTGTTGACCACGCCGACCGATGCCGCGTCATTGCGTGGCCCGTCACGGACCGTGATGCTGATGTCGTCCGAAATGTATAGCTGCTTGCCGCCGTCCTGGGCGAGGGCACACACGGGGAGCAGCATCAAGCCCACTACAAAACACGTCCTTGTCATGGGCGGAGTCTAACAATCCGCCGGCGGCTTTGAACACCCATGAGCCGCGCCGCGCCTCATGAGGTGACATCCGCTTACACTAGCGGCGTCAACCGATCCCACCGCCACGGCCTCCATGAACCCGTCCAAAAAGCCGATCTTCCTGACCCAGTTCCTGATCGAGGAGCAGCGCAGCGCCGGCAAGCTGCAGCCGAATCTGCGCCTGCTGCTGGAAGTCGTGGCCCGCGCCTGCAAGCGCATCTCGATCGCAGTCGGCAAGGGTGCGCTCGGCGGTGTGCTCGGCGACGCCGGCACCGGCAACATCCAGGGCGAGGCGCAGAAGAAACTCGACGTGATCAGCAACGAGATCCTGCTCGAGGCCAACGAATGGGGCGGCCATCTCGCCGGCCTGGCCTCGGAAGAAATGGATCATCCGCACGCGATCCCCGACCAGTACCCCAAAGGCGGCTACCTGTTGCTGTTCGATCCGCTCGACGGCTCGTCCAACATCGACGTCAACGTCTCGGTCGGCACGATCTTCTCGGTGCTGCGCGTGCCGGAAGGCGTGACCCAGGCCAGTGAGGCCGACTTCCTGCAGCCCGGCGTCAAGCAGGTCGCGGCCGGCTACTGCGTGTACGGCCCGAGCACGACGATGGTGCTGACGCTGGGCAAGGGCGTGCACCAGTTCACGCTCGATCGCGAACTCGGCAGCTTCGTGCTGACCCAGCGCGACATGATGATCCCCGAGGACACCCAGGAGTTCTCGATCAACATGAGCAACCAGCGCTTCTGGGAAGAACCGGTGAAGCGCTATATCGACGAATGCGTGGCCGGCAAGAGCGGCCCGCGCGGCAAGGACTTCAACATGCGCTGGGTCGCCTCGATGGTCGCCGACGTGCACCGCATCATCACTCGCGGCGGCATCTTCATGTACCCGATCGACAGCAAGACGAAAGCGCAGGGCGGCAAGCTGCGCCTGCTGTACGAGGCCAACCCGATGAGCATGATCATCGAACAGGCCGGCGGCGCGGCGACCACCGGCCGCGAGCGCATCATGGATCTCCAACCGAGCAAGCTGCATCAGCGCGTGCCGGTGATCATGGGCTCGAAGAACGAAGTCGAGCTGGCGACCCAGTATCACGGCTGATTCAAGACGATGATCGATGCGGCCGCCTTGACCCGGATCGACGAGAACCTGTGGATCACGTCGATCCCGCACCGTTTCGTCGGCCTGCATATCGGCACGCGGATGACGGTGGTGCGGCTGTCGTCGGGCGAGGTGCTGCTGCATTCGCCGGTCGCGCTGACCGACGAGCTGCGCCGCGCGATCGACGCGATCGGGCCGGTCAAACACATCGTCTGCCCGAATATGTTTCATCACAGCTACGCCGGCGAAGCGGTGCGGGCGTATCCGGCCGCGCTGCTGTACGGCCCTTCGAGGCTGCAGAAGAAGCGCCGCGATCTGCGGTTCACCGCGACGCTGTCGGACACGCCGCATCCGGCCTGGAGCGGCGAGCTGCTGCCGACCACCATCGCCGGCAGCCTGATGGCCGAAACCGTGCTGTATCACGTGCCCAGCCGCACGCTGATCACCAGCGATCTGGTCGAGAACTTCGCCGACAACGCGGATGCGTTCACGCGCTGGTATCTGAAGCTCGGCGGCATACTTGGCAAGGTGGGCTGGCACCCGCTGCTGCGCCTGGTCTATGTGAACCGCCGCAAGGCGCGCGCGAGCATGGCCAAGATCCTGGCGCTGCCGTTCGACCGCGTGATCGTGGCGCATGGGGACATCATCACGGCGAACGCGAAGGAAAGTCTGCGGCAGGGGATGCGCTGGCTTTGAAGTGCCCATCGCGGACAAGGTCCGCTCCTACAGGAGTGTTGCGTACCGGTTATTACGCGACTGTAGGAGCGGACCTTGTCCGCGATTGCGAAATCGCAGCCAACGCGAACGCCGCGGCAGAATCACCGGACGCGCAGCCATGCCGACTCCGATCCACCCGCGGTCTAATGGCTCACTCCTGTAATCCGGCATCGACATGAAACGCCTGGTCGCCATCATCGCCCTCGCCTGCATCGGTACCGCCAGTGCCGATGCGCCGCGCACGCCGGTCATCCTCGAACTGTTCACCTCGCAGAGCTGCTCCAGCTGCCCGCCGGCCGAAGCCCTGGCACAGCGCCTGAACAGCGAGCAGCCGATCCCCGGCGTCGAGGTGCTGGCGCTGGCTCAGCACGTCGATTACTGGAACGACAGCGGCTGGAAAGATCCCTACTCGTCGGCATCGCTGACCGAGCGCCAGCGCGACTATGCGACCACCCTCGGCCAGCCGAATCACGTGTACACGCCGCAGGCGATCATCGACGGTCGCATCGATGCGATTGGTAGCGACGAGTCGGCCGTCATCGCCGGGCTGAAGCAGGCCGCGACGCAACCGCATCAGGTACTGACATTCAGCTTCGGCCGCAGTGACGATGTGCTGACCCTGTCGCTTACACCGATCACGAGTTCCGGCGACGAGCTGCGCTACCTCATCGCACTGGTGCAGGACGGCATCGTCACCGCCGTCGGCAGCGGCGAGAACGGCGGCCGCAAGCTGCGCGAGGACGGCGTGGTGCGCAGCCTGCAAACGGTCGATCCGAAATCACCGGCAACACTGCCATTGCCCGCGGTGAGCGGCGGCGGACGGTTTCGCGTGATTGCCTTCGCCCAGCGCAAGCGTGACGGCCGCATCGTCGCCTCCGCGCAGCAACGCGTGCCGGCGCCCTAGTGCGATGACTCACAAGTTTGGAAACATTGACGGCGGCGCTGGTCTCCTTCCCCCGCCTGCGGGGGAAGGCCGGGATGGGGGCGCGGGCGCGGAAGAAAGCTCGGTTCTGCCATCACGCCCCCTCCCCAACCCTCCCCCGC
>NZ_JAQGNT010000050.1 GCF_028291725.1 Hydrocarboniphaga sp.
TCCCTTCTCCCGCTTGCGTTCGATGCTGCCCCGAAGGGGCGGATGAGGGGCTGTTCGGCGGGAAGAAGCCCCTCACCCGGCGCTCCGCGCCACCCTCTCCCGCAAGCGGGAGAGGGGATTTTCTTCCTAAAGTAGTGCCATTGGGGTCGCTATCCGCCCTGCGGAAACAGGCCGTGCGGCCGACGCGCCCCTGTCATCGAATTCCCGCATAATGTCGCCCCTTCGCGTGCGGGTTTGCACGCGGTCCCTTCTTTATTTCTTCATCTCTTCGGGGATCCTTGCGTGGCCAAACCGACCAATAATCCCAAGCTCAAGCTCCTCGGGTTCAACAACCTGACCAAGACGCTGAGCTTTAATATTTATGACATCTGCTATGCGCGCAGCCCGCAGCATCAGCAGGAATACATCGAGTACATCGACGAGGCCTACAACGCCGAGCGCCTGACCGCGATTCTGACCGAGGTCGCCGACATCATCGGAGCCAATGTGCTCAACGTCGCCCGCCAGGACTATGACCCGCAGGGCGCATCGGTAACCATGCTGATCTCAGAAGGCCATCTCGACGGCCTGCCGACACCGGGCATGCCCGAGCCGGGCACTGTCATTACCAAGGACTCGGTGGTCTCGCATCTGGATAAGAGCCACATCACCGTGCACACGTATCCGGAAACGCATCCGGACGCCGGCATCAGCACCTTCCGCGCGGACATCGACGTCAGCACCTGCGGCAAGATTTCGCCGTTGAAGGCCTTGAACTACCTGATCAAGAGCTTCGAGAGCGACATCGTGGTGATGGATTACCGCGTGCGCGGCTTCACCCGCAATGTGCGCGGCATGAAGCACTTCATCGACCACAACGTCGACTCGATTCAAAACTTCATCAGCAAGAGCCTGCGCGAGCGCTACAACATGGTCGACGTCAACGTCTACCAGGAGAACATCTTCCACACCAAGATGCGCCTCAAGGAGCTCGATCTCGACACTTATCTGTTCGGCGAAGGTGCCGCGGAGCTGCCGCCGCGCGATGCCAAGCGCATCAGCGAGCGCGTCGATCACGAGATCATGGAAATCTTCTACGGACGGTTGATCCAGCACTAAAAACGTCTCGGTTTATATCGGTTTGTAACCGGCAAAGATTTTTATATTCCTTTTCCGTTAAGCACGTTCTGCCTAAGGTGATCGCACCGCAGCACGGGTTGCGGACCAGGAGAACGTGATGCCGATTCAAGCCCTTGCCCGCCCAGCGCGGGTCCCGACGCAGACCCGCAACGACAGCCGCAAAACGGTCGGCGACCGCAATCGCGAGGTCGCTCCGGACGCCCAGCCCCTGGTTGACGTCGGCGGCGCGCGCTTTGCCGGGGTTCGGGTTCTGATGGCCCCCGGGCTGTTCGGCAGCGGCCCGGATCATTGGCAGTCGGCCTGGCAGCGCCAGCATCCGCGCTTCACCCGCGTCGAGCAGGACGACTGGACCTGGCCCAACCTGGAGCGCTGGTCGCGCAAGGTGGTCGAGACTGCGATCACTGCCAATGAGCCGGTCGTGATCGTCGCGCACAGCTTCGGCTGCCTGGCGACGGTCCGCGCCTCGGTGTTCCAGAGCAATCTGATCGCCGGCGCGCTGCTGGTGGCGCCAGCCGATCCGGCGCGCTTCCGTGTCGAAGACAAGCTACCCCAGCACACGATCGACTTCCCGACCACGGTGGTCGCCAGCACCAACGATCCCTGGATGCCGTTCGAGAAGGCCCAGGCCTGGGCCGACCGTTGGGGCAGCGACTTCGTGCGGCTGGACGCGGCCGGCCACATCAATACCAAATCGGGCTACTCGGAGTGGCCGCTGGGATTGCAATTGCTGGAGCAGCTTTGTGAGCGCGTGAAGCCGCAACCGGCGCGAATGCCCTTGCTGCAGCTGCTCCACTGATCTGGAGCACGATTCACTCGTAGGTCGGCAATCCCTTGCCGACGTGGTGCTCCAATAGGCGAGCTTCCACGTCGGCAAAGGATTGCCGACCTACAAGCGGTAAGCGGCCTGCTTCATCACGCTGGCGATGCGACGCATCAGCCCGCGCACCGGTGGGGGTAAGGGGCGGCCGCCGAGATCGCGAGCCTGCTGGCCATGGCGCTGCTCGTCAGCGCGCATCGCTTCGACCACCGCCCGGCTGCGCGCGTCGTCCGCCGGCAGACGCTGTAGATGCTCGTCCAGATGCTCGGCGACCTGCTTCTCGGTCTCTTCGACGAAGCCTAGGCTCCAGCGGTCACCGGCGATCCCGGCTGCGGCACCCATTGCGAACGATCCCGCATACCACAACGGCTGCAGCAGGCTGGGCTTCTCGCCAAGCTCGGCCAGACGCTGCTCGCACCATTGCAGGTGCGCTCGCTCTTCGTCCGCCGCGTGCAGCAGGTGCTCACGCACAGCGGGATCGCGCGAAACCAAGGCCTGGCCGCGGTACAGCGCCTGCGCGGACACTTCGCCGGCGTGATTCACCCGCATCAGGCCTGCGGCGTGGCGGCGCTCGGAGTCCAGCAGTTCGTCGGGCGGCGCGGTGCGCGCCGGGCTCGGCGCGACGATCGCAGCGGTCGACGCCGGCCGATTGAAACCGGCGAGGCGCTGCTGCAAGCCGATCAGCAGACGATCGGCAGAGCTGTAATCACGGCTCATGGACGGCTCATCGGCCACTCACCGCGACCCGCCGCTGTCACCGCTACCGGCGCTGCCGCTCTTGTTCAGATCGATGCTTTGCGGCTCGCCCAGAAACTTGGGCCGGGTGCGCAATACAAACAGATCAAGCACCGCCTTGACCCGCGCAAAGATTTCGCGGGTGTAGGGCTGGAAACCGGGCCCGGGGCCGGGCGCTGCGTAGGCGGCGATGCGCATATTGATTTTCTTGCCGATGAACACCGCGCGATACGCGTGGTATTCCTGGGTGATCACGGTGATGCGATCGAGACCGAACACGTCGTGCGCGCGGGTAATGGAATCCAGCGTGCGCAGGCCGGCGAAATCCATGGTGATGACATTGTCCGGAATGCCGGCCTTGACCAGCTCCTTGCGCATCTGGCGCGGCTCGTTGTAGGTCTCGTCCGGGTTCGCGCCGCTGACGATGATGTGCCGGATCTTGCCGATCTGGTACAGCTGCACGGCGGCCTCGATACGGCCGTAGAAATGCGGGTTGGGCTTGCCGCCGCCGGTGAACGGGCTGGTGCCGAGCACCAGTCCGACGTCGTTCTCCGGCAGCAGCGCCCAATTGCGGTAAACGTAGGCGTCGGTGCTGTTGATGACCCAGCGATTGGCCAGCAGGGTCAGCACCGCGATCGCGATCAGCGCGGTCCAGAACAGGCGCCAGAGCCGGCGCCGCAGTCGTTTCAGACGAAGAGTTGCCACAGCATCCAGAGCATGAGGAAGAGTTGGACCGACCAGAAACTGGCGCGTACGAAGACCAGCGGCTGGCTGGTGCCGATCAGATGCACAAGGCTCTGAGCTATACGGGCATAGAACACCCAAATCGCAAAAGGTGCGATCGCATCACCGCGTCCCAGCGCCTGCGCCGCGAGCACGATGGCGCCGAACACCACCAGGTTCTCCACCGCATTCGCATGCGCATCACCCGCGCGGATGGCGAAACCGGCCTCGTTCGCCGGCCGCGAGCCGCGCGGCCAGGCATTGATCGGGGTGCCGGTCAGGAACCGGACAGCGCGATAGCCGAACACGATCAGCACCAGCAGCAAAGTCCAGCCTGCAAATCCCAGCAAAGCGTGAATGGCGCTCATGATCGTCTCCCCTGGCTATTCTTGTTCAAGTTCTGTCCAGCAGCGCGCTAGTGTAACGGACGCCTTGCAGGCATCAGCGTCCGAGCCGCCGCATGCCCTGTTCGAGCCCGGCCAGGGTCAACGGGAACATGCGGTCCGCACCGATCAGCTTCTGCACCACGCTGATCGAGGGCGTGTACTCCCAGCGCGGCGGCGCCTCGGGATTGAACCAGACCAGATGCGGATAGGCATTGATCAGCCGCTGCATCCACACCGAGCCGGCTTCCTCGTTCCAATGCTCGACGCTGCCGCCGGCTTGCACGATCTCGTAGGGGCTCATCGCCGCGTCGCCGACGAACACGATCTTGTAGTCCGGCGTGTATTTGCGCAGCACGTCGTACATCTGGATGCGTTCGCCGTGACGGCGGTGGTTGTCCTTCCACACACTCTCGTAGATGAAGTTGTGGAAGTAGTAATACTCCAGGTGCTTGAACTCGGTCT
Source organism: Hydrocarboniphaga sp. (assembly GCF_028291725.1). Classification (GTDB taxonomy): domain Bacteria; phylum Pseudomonadota; class Gammaproteobacteria; order Nevskiales; family Nevskiaceae; genus Hydrocarboniphaga. The sequence goes on from NZ_JAQGNT010000050.1 coordinate 4,243, forward strand.
TGGCCGCGCTGAACAGCTCTTCGCAGACCTTGATGTGCGGGTCCATGGAGCCGCCGACATCCAGAAACAGCAGCACCTTGGCGGCGTTGCGGCGCTCCGGGACCATCTTGATGTCGAGATAGCCGGCGTTGCGCGCGGTCGAGCGGATGGTGTCGTCGAGATCGAGCTGGTCGGCCGCACCTTCGCGCGCGAAGCGGCGCAGCCGCCGCAGTGCGACCTTGATGTTGCGGGTGCCGAGTTCGACGCTGTCGTCGAGGTTCTGGAAGTCGCGCTTCTCCCAGACCTTGACCGCGCGCTTGTTGCCACCGCTGCCGCCGATGCGCACGCCCTCGGGGTTGTAGCCGCCGTTGCCGAAGGGGCTGGTGCCACCGGTGCCGATCCATTTGTTGCCGCCCTGGTGCCGCTCTTTCTGTTCTTCGAGTCGCTGCTTCAGCGTCTCCATCAGCTGGTCGAGCCCGCCGAGCGCCGCAATCTTGGCCTTCTCTTCGTCGGTCAGGAACTTGTCGGCCTGCTTGCGCAGCCAGTCTTCCGGAATATCGGCGCCGAAGACTTCGCCGGTCACCGCCTCGATACCCTTGAAATAGGCGGCAAATGCACGGTCGAAACGGTCGTACTGGCTCTCGTCCTTGACCAGCGTGACGCGGGCAAGGTGATAGAAGTCGTCGATCGAGAAGATCGCGACGTGCTTGGACAGCGCTTCAAGCAGGGTGAGAAACTCGGACAGTGCCGTTTTCAATCCCGCGGCACGCAGCGTGAAAAAGAACGAGAACAGCATGGTCCAGACCGATCCGGGTGGCGACGGGTTCACCGCATTGTACGCATCATGGGCACGCTCTTGAGCCCGCCGCCGAACAAGCTGTTGATCAGCGCGGACGAGATGGCCGCCGCGGAACGTCATCTGTCCAAAAGCGACGCGGTGATGAAACGCCTGATCAAAACCTACGCCCGCTGCACCATCGGCCAGTCGCGGCGCGATCCTTTCCACGTGCTGTGCACCTCGATCATCAGCCAGCAGCTGTCGGTGAAGGCCGCCGATACGATCCAGGCGCGCGTCGCCACCGCGGTACTGGCCGGCGCCAAGTTCATGCCGGCGCATTTCATCGACGCCGAGCACGCGCTGCTGCGCGCGGCCGGCCTGTCCAACGCCAAGGCCAAATGGCTGATCGGCATCGCCCAGGCCGTGCATAGCGGCGAATTCAGCTTTGCGAAGCTGCGCCGCATGGACGACGAGTCCGCGATCGAGGCGCTCGACGCGCTGCCCGGCATCGGCCGCTGGACCGCCGAGATGTACCTGATGTTCGCGCTGGCGCGGCTCGACATTTTCTCGCTCGGCGATGTCGGCCTGCGCAACGGCGTCAACCGGCTCTACAACAACGGCGAAAAGCTTGACGACGAGGCGACACTGGCCATCGCTGCACGCTGGGCACCGTATCGGTCAATCGCCAGCTGGTATCTGTGGCGCGCGATGGAGGCGGCGCCGAAAGTCGGTTGAGTTTGCTTGTTTCCCTCCACCGCCTGCGGGGGAAGGAGACAAGCTACCAGGCGCGCTGGTACTGCTCCGGCACCGGAATCTCGACGCCCAGCGTCTTCGCCGCGTGATAAGGCCAGTACGGATCACGCAGCAGTTCGCGCGCCAACAGCACCAGATCGGCGCCGCCGGACTCGATGATCGCCTGCGCCTGATGCGCCTCGGTGATCATGCCGACCGCGCCGGTGGCAATGTCCGCCTCGCGGCGAATGCGGGCCGCCAGCGGCACCTGATAGCCGGGGCCGATCGGGATCTTCACCTTCGGCACATTGCCGCCGCTGGAGACGTCGATCAGATCGACGCCCAGAGGCTTCACCCGCCGCGCCAGCTCGATGCTCTGCTCGATATCCCAGCCGCCGCTGTCGACCCAGTCGGTCGCCGAAATGCGCAGCAGCAACGGCAGGTGCTCGGGCCAGACCGCGCGCACCGCAGCGATCACGTCCAGCGTCAGCCGAATGCGGTTGTCGAAGCTGCCGCCGTAGGCGTCGCTGCGCTGATTGCTGATCGGCGACATGAATTCGTGCAGCAGATAGCCATGCGCGCCGTGCAATTCGATCAGCTGGAAACCGGCAGCCAGCGCGCGCTGCGCGGCGAGCGCGAAACTGGCGATCAGTTCGGGCAATTCCGAAGCCGCCAGTGCGTGCGGCGTCGAGTAGGGCACGTCGAAGGGCAGAGCGCTCGGCGCGACGATCGGCGACCAGCCGCCCTGCTCCGGCGTTAGCGCCGCGCCGCCACGCCAGGGCAGATCGACGCTGGCCTTGCGGCCGGCGTGCGCGAGCTGGATGCCGGCGACCGCGCCGGCTTCGCGGATGAAATGCGCGATCGGCGTCCAGGCGGCGATGTGCTCGTCACGATAGATGCCGGCATCGCCCGGCGAGATGCGGCCGCGAGCTTCGACCGCGGACGCTTCCGCGATCACCAGGCCGGCGCCGCCGATCGCGCGGCTGCCAAGGTGCACGCGGTGCCAGTCGGTCGGCGCGCCGTCGACGGCCGAGTATTGGCACATCGGCGATACCGCGATCCGATTGCGCAGCGCGACGTCGCGCAACTTGTAAGGCTCGAACAGACCGCTCACGACTTTAGTTACCGCGGCGTGCCATGAACGCGATACGTTCGAATAGGTGCACATCCTGCTCGTTCTTCAGCAGCGCGCCGTACAGCGGCGGCAGCGACTTTTTGCTCGCGGTATCGTGCAGCACCGAAGGATCGATGTCCTCGGCCATCAGCAGCTTCAGCCAGTCCAGCAGCTCGGAGGTCGAGGGCTTCTTCTTCAGGCCCGGCAGATCGCGCAAGCCGAAGAACACCTCCATCGCTTCCTTGACCAGATTCTTCTTCAGGTCGGGGAAGTGCACGTCGACGATCTTCTGCATCGTGTCGCGCTCGGGGAAACGGATGTAGTGGAAGAAGCAGCGGCGCAGGAAGGCATCGGGCAGCTCCTTCTCGTTATTGCTGGTGATGATGATCACCGGCCGCAGCTTGGCGCGGATCGTCTGCTTGGTCTCGTAGACGTAGAACTCCATCTGGTCGAGCTCGCGCAGCAGATCGTTCGGGAACTCGATGTCGGCCTTGTCGATCTCGTCGATCAGCAACACCGGCTGCTGATCGGACTCGAAACATTCCCAGAGCTTGCCCTTGATAATGTAGTTGCCGATGTCCTTGACCTTGTCGTCGCCGAGCTGCGAATCGCGCAAACGCGACACCGCGTCGTATTCGTAGAGGCCGTGCTGCGCCTTGGTCGTGGACTTGATCGCCCAGTCGAGGAACGGCCGGTTCAACGCCTTGGACACTTCGCGCGCCAGCTGGGTCTTGCCGGTGCCCGGCTCGCCCTTGACCAGCAGCGGCCGTCCCAGCGTCACGGCGGCGTTGACCGCCATCGTCAGATCGTCGGTGGCGACGTAGTTTTCGGTTCCTTCAAAGCGCACGGCAGATCCTCGTTTGTATAGCCCAGCGGTACCTCAGCGATACCGCAGTCTAAATGACGATCGGCGTGTTCGGCAGTTCGTCGCCGACATCGGCCCGGTCCGGCGGGTACCGGGCGAGCACCGCGACGACCGCCTCGATGCCGGCGATCGAGCCTTCGCCGAAGCGGCCGGCGCCGAAATGCGTCTCCATGATCCGGCAGCAGCTTTCCCATTCGGATTGCGGCACACGGCCGCCGGCGACGCCGCGATCGGCGACGATCTCGACATCGCGATCGGCCAGCAGCACGTAAATCAGCACGCCGTTGTTGTGTTCGGTGTCCCAGACGCCGTAATGCGCGAACAGCTCGACCGCACGCTGGCGCGGCGTGATGCCGGCCAGCACGCTGGCGATCGGCAGGGCGCCTTCGACGATGAAGCGGATCTCGCCGGGATGCAGGCTTTCGCAACGCTTCGTCGCGGCCTCGACCTCGGCCAGCACCGCAGCGGGGAAATCACGGCGCGTCTTCCAGGCGCCAGCGAACAGATGACGCCAGAAACGCGAGCCTTTGCTTGCGGATGTCATCACCATCTCCCCGAAGCGCCGCCGCCGCCGAATCCGCCGCCCCCACCGCTGAAACCACCGCCGCCGCGGCCACCACCACCGCTGAGCATGCCGTAAAGCACGGCTTCGGCGCCGCCGATGACGAAGATGAAGGCGAAGGCCGCATAGATCAGCGCGCCGGCCAGACCGATCAGCAGCGCCGCGATAATGCCGGACACGATCAGCGCGGTGCCGGCACCGGCGACGCGGTTGCTGGAGAAGCGGACGACGAAGCCGACGATCACGCCGATGATCACCGCGAGCACACCCAGCGGTGAAATCTGCAGCTGACGCGCGCCATGCGAGCGCTCGCGGGAGGGTTCCGGCAGCGGCTCGCCGTCGACCACTTTGATCATTGCATCGACGCCGGCGGAAATGCCGGTGTAGAAATCGCCATTGCGGAAGTAGGGCGTGATCGTCTCGCTGATGATGCGTTTGGCGATTACATCCGGCACCGCACCTTCGAGGCCGTAGCCGACTTCGATGCGCAGCGCGCGATCGTCCTTGGCGACCAGCAGGATCACGCCATCGTCGACACTCTTGCGGCCGAGCTTCCAGGCTTCGGCGACGCGGATGCCGTATTGCTCGATGGTCTCATCGCCGGTCGTCGGCACGATCAGCACCGCGATCTGGCTTCCCTTGCGCTGCTCGAACGCAGCGAGCTTGCTGTCCAGCGCCTGCTCTTCGCTACTCGTCAGCGTGCCGGTGGTGTCCGTGACATGCGCCTTCAGCGCAGGCACCGCAATCTGCGCCGCGGCCGACATCGCGGCCAGCAGCGCCGCGAGCATCAGCCATCGGCGGAAAAACACGGCGCTGCCTTATTCGGGCTTGCCGAAATCCACCTGCGGCGGCTTGGCGATCTGCGCCTCGTTCTCGACCTTGAAGTTGGGCTTGACGCTGTTGCCGAACAGCTTCGCGGTCAGGTTGCTCGGGAACGAGCGGATCGTGACGTTGTAGGTCTGCACGGCTTCGATATAGCGCTTGCGCGCGACTGCGATGCGATTCTCCGTGCCTTCGAGCTGCGCCTGCAGATCGCGGAACGCGGCGTCGGATTTCAGGTTCGGATAATTTTCGGTAACGACCAGCAGGCGCGACAGCGCCGAAGTCAGCTGGCCCTGCGCCTGTTGGAATTTCTCGAACGCCGCCGGATCGTTGACCAGTTCGGGCGTCGCGTTGATGCCGCCGACACGCGCACGTGCCTCGGTGACTTCGGTCAGCACTTTTTCTTCCTGCTGGGCGTAGCCCTTTACGGTGTTGACCAGGTTCGGCACCAGATCGGCACGGCGCTGATATTGGTTCAGCACCTCGGACCAGGACGCAGTAACCGCTTCGTCCTGCTGCTGAATCTTGTTGTAGCCGCAGCCGGACAAGCTAACGGCCAGCAGCACCGCAACCGACATCATCCAAAGCTTTTTCATTTCCCTTCCTCGCACAGAATAAAGCCGCACACCCGGACTATGGGGGCGCGGCCTGGTGATTCCAAGTGATGTTGAGGGTCGGGCCTCAGCCCTTGGCGCGCTGCTCCAGCGCTTCGACCGCCGGCAGCTTCTTGCCTTCGAGGAATTCCAGGAACGCGCCGCCGGCCGTGGAGATGTAACCCACGTCTTTCTCGATGCCGAACTTGGCGATTGCGGCAACGGTGTCACCGCCGCCGGCGATCGACATGGCGCTGGATTTGGCGATCGCTTCGGCCAGTGCCTGGGTGCCACCGGCGAAGGCTTCGAACTCGAAGACGCCTACAGGCCCATTCCAGACAATCGTGCCGGCCTTGGCCATCAGGTCCGCCAGCAGCGCCGAGGTCTTCGGGCCGATGTCGAGAATCAGATCGTCTTCGGCCACATCTTCCGCCGCCTTGACCGTCGCGGTCGCATCGGCCGAGAAAGTCTTGGCGACGATGACATCGGTCGGGATCGGCACCGAGGCGCCGCGCGCGGCGAGCTTGTCGATAATGCGCCGGGCCTCCGGCACCAGATCTTTTTCAGCCAGCGATTTGCCGATCGGCTTGCCGGCGGCGAGCAGGAAGGTATTGGCGATACCGCCGCCGACCACGAGCTGGTCGACCTTGTCGGCGAGCGCGTCGAGTATCGTCAGCTTGGTTGAGACCTTGGAGCCACCAACGATCGCGACCAGCGGACGTTTCGGATTCAGCAGTGCGGCGCCGAGGGCTTCGAGCTCAGCCGCCAGCAGCGGGCCGGCGCAGGCGACCGGCGCAGCGAGCGCGAGCGCATGCGTGGTCGCTTCGGCGCGATGCGCGGTGCCGAAGGCGTCGTTCGCATAGACGTCGCAGAGCTTCGCCATCCTCGATGCAAGCTCTTCGCTGTTTTTCTTTTCGCCCTTGTTGCAGCGGCAATTCTCCAGCAGCACGACTTCGCCCGGCTTCACGACGAAGCCTCCGTCGACCCAGTTCTGGATCAGCTTCACTTCCTGGCCCAGCAGTTCGCTCATGCGCCTGGCGATCGGCGCCAATGAATCGGCGGGCTTGAACTCACCTTCGGTCGGACGGCCGAGATGACTGGTGACCATCACCGCCGCGCCTTTCTTCAAAGCGAGCTGAATGCCCGGAATCGACGCGCGGATGCGCGTGTCCTCGGTGATGTTGCCGGCATCGTCCTGCGGCACGTTGAGGTCGGCGCGAATGAAGATGCGCTGGTTCTTGAGATCAAGGTCGGCGAGTTTTTTGAATTGCATGGGATCTGAGCTTGGGTTCGGGGCGGCTGTTGAGCCTCCCAGCCTAAGGGCAAACGCGCGCCACGGGAATTGCCGCAACGGCGGAGTACCCTTCAGTCGCCTCCACCACCGCAACCGCCGCAACCTCCACTGCCGCCACCATCACCGCCGCCACTGCTACAGGAGGAGGAACCGCCGTCGCCGGAGTCCGGGGATCGCCGCGCCTCGTGATAGGCAGCGTAGGTCGAGCCGGCCATCGCGCCGGTGCCGAGCAACGCGACCGCGAGGCCCAGGTCCGACGCGCGTGGCACCCGCATTGCCGCGGTGTGCGTACGGCGGGCCTGCTGCAGCGCGGCGTCGCCGTTCCAGCTGCGCAGCGGGCGACGGAACAGTAGGACCAGTGCATAGACGGCGAGCACGATGCAGAGCACGACCAGAATGTCGACTGGCTTGTGCCGCGACATGCCGATGGCGATCTTCGCGATACCGTAGGCGCAAAGTGCAGCAGGAATCGCCGCCGACAGCCACTGTCGGCGCCAGATCGCCGCAGCGCCGAGGATCAGGCCGCGGCGTTCGAGCGAGGCCTGCACCGGCCGCAGCGCAGGCCCGAGCTTGCGGGCCAATCGCGCAGGCTTGGGCTCCAGCCGGATCATGTTCGCCACGGCCCGCAGTTCCGGCGTCAGGCCGGCGGGATCGGCGCCGACCTTCAGACCGACGGCGGCGTCCCAGCTGACGATGCCGCTGGCCAGCAGCTCGGCGATGGCCGCGTCCATCATCCGCGATCGGCCGCCAGCGAGATAGGCCAGCTCCAGCGCCGTGAGATTCACCGGGTTGGCGGCACCGTCGCTCCGACGCAACAGCCAGCGCAGCAGCTGAGCCGCGAAGATCGCGATGGCCACGAGCGGCAGGAACAGGCCGAGGAAAGCGGAGCCGCTCCAGTCCAGGGGACCCAGGGCGCCTGCCATCGCCGAGGGCGCTGCGACCACGGCCACCGTAAGCGCGGACGGCGCGACGGCTGCTCGCCAGCGTCCCGGCAGGCGTTGTTGGACTTCAACGATCCGATAGCGCGGACCCCGCCCCGCCGCGGGCCAGAACACCGCCGGCGGTAGACCGAAGCAGCGCTGATAGCTCGCGAGGGTTTCGGCGTACTGGGCGCGATACCGCTCACCTGCAGGACGGCCCGGTTCGCCGGGTTCGTGATGCAGCGGACGGCCGAGAAACTGCGGACAGAACCGCTGCCAGTAGTCGCGCGTGTACTGGAGGTGCTGATGCCAAACCTGGTCGACCGTGTCGCTGGGACTGAGCGCAGACTCGCTGTGCACACTCAGCCAGCAATAGCGCAGGTATTCGATCAAGGCTTGGCGCGCGAACGACTGCGTCCAGCCCTGCTTGTCCATCAGCCGCGGCACGAACTCGGGCCAGGCGTCGAAATAGCCCTGCAGCCGCTGCCAACAGGGATCGTCTTTCGAAAAATCCTGCGGCGACTCGAAACGACTGTCGGACGCGCTCATGGCAACTCCGTTTTCACCTTCATTCTGCCGCGGCCGTAAACAAAAATCCCCGCCGAAGCGGGGATTTTTGTTTACGGTATGACGCGGGCAGCTTACTTGCCGGCAACCACACGCACCATTTCCAGGCACTTGTTGGAGTAGCCCCACTCGTTGTCGTACCAGCTGACCAACTTCACGAAGGTCTTGTCCAGCGCGATGCCGGCGTCGGCGTCGAAGATTGAGGTGCGCGCGTCGCCGCGGAAATCGGTGGCGACGACTTTGTCTTCGGTGTAGCCGAGGATGCCCTTGAGCGCGCCCTCGGACTGCGCCTTCATTTCGGCCTTGATCTCTTCATAAGTCGCCTCCTTCTCAAGCTCGGCGGTCAGGTCGACCACGGAGACGTCGGAAGTCGGCACGCGGAACGACATGCCGGTGAGCTTCTTGTTCAGTGACGGGATCACCACGCCGACGGCCTTGGCCGCGCCGGTGCTCGACGGAATGATGTTCTCGAGAATGCCGCGGCCGCCGCGCCAGTCCTTGCTGCTCGGGCCGTCGACGGTCTTCTGCGTCGCGGTAGTGGCGTGCACCGTGGTCATCAGGCCGCGCTTGATGCCCCACTTGTCGTGGATCACCTTGGCCAGCGGCGCCAGACAGTTGGTGGTGCACGAGGCGTTGGAGATGATCGCCTGGCCAGCATAGGTCTTGCAGTTGACGCCGAACACGAACATGGGGGTGTCGTCTTTCGACGGCGCCGACAGGATCACCTTCTTCGCGCCGGCGTCGAGATGCTTCTGCGCGGTGACCTTGTCCAGAAACAGACCGGTGGACTCGATGACGACGTCGGCACCGACCTCGGCCCACTTCAGGTTGGCCGGGTCGCGTTCCTGGGTCAGGCGGATCCTCGATCCGTTGACCAGCAGCGCGCCGCCTTCGATGGCGATATCGCCCTTGAAGTGGCCATGCACGGAATCGTACTTGAGCATGTAGGCGAGATAGTCGGGCTCCAACAGGTCGTTGATCGCGACGATTTCGATGTCGCCGCCGAAGTTCTGCACCGCGGCACGGAGCACGTTGCGGCCGATGCGGCCGAAGCCGTTGATGCCTACTTTCACTGCCATGTCTCGATCCTCTTTGTTAGCTGAACACTGAACGAATGGGTCAACGAATGTTGGAGCGATGCTCAGCCCAACAGCGCCTGGACTCGCGAAACGATATTGGAAACCGTGAGCCCGAAGTGCTCGAACAGCGCCGGCGCCGGCGCCGACTCGCCGAAGCTGTCGACTCCGATCACATCGCCGTCGTCGCCGACGAAGCCGCGCCAGTACTGAGTGACGCCGGCTTCGACGGCGAGGCGCTTCGAGCCTTTCGGCAGCAAGCTCGCGCGATAAGCCGCGTCCTGCTTAAGGAAGCGCTCGGCGCAGGGCATCGACACGACGCGAACCGCGTGACCGCCATCGGCTAATTTCCTGGCCGCGTCGACCGCGATCGAAACCTCCGAGCCGGTCGCGATGATGATCGCCTCGAACGCGCCAAGCGGTTCATGCACCACATAACCGCCACGCAGGATCTGTTCCGCCTGGCCGGCCGGATGTGGCTGCGGCGGCAGATTCTGGCGCGACAGCGCGAGCGCGGTCGGGCCGTTACGCCGCTCGACGGCCGCCTGCCAGGCGATCGCGGTTTCGAAGGCGTCGGCCGGCCGCCAGGTTTCCAGATTCGGAATCAGGCGCAGCGCCGAAACATGCTCGACCGGCTGGTGGGTCGGGCCGTCTTCGCCCAGGCCGATCGAGTCGTGCGTGAAAACGTGAATCACGCCGATCTTCATCAGCGCCGCCATGCGCACCGCATTGCGCGAGTAGTCCGAGAACACCAGGAAAGTGCCGCCGAACGGGATCAGGCCACCGTGCAGCAGCATGCCGTTCATGGCCGCGGCCATGCCGAATTCGCGCACGCCGTAGGAAATGTAGTTGCCGAACACGCGGGCCGGTTTGCTGGTCAGCGCGCCTTCCCATCGGGTCAGGTTGGAATCGGTGAGATCGGCAGAGCCGCCGAGGAATTCCGGCAACCGCGGCGCGATCAGGTTGAGCGCGTTCTGCGAGCTTTTGCGAGTAGCGACCGGCTTGTCGACGGCAAGGAAGCTCGCGTGCAGCTGGGCTACGGTTTCAGCCCAGTTTTCCGGCAGTTTTCCGTCGATGCGACGACGCAGCTCCGCGGCTTCTTTCGGATACTCGGCGGCATAGCGGTCGAACAACGCGTTCCAGACGCGCTGCGCGGTCGCGCCCTTCTCTTTCGTGTTCCAGCCGTCGCGAATGTCCTGCGGGATTTCGAACGGCGGATGCGTCCAGCCCAGCTGTTCGCGGGTCTTGGCGATTTCGTCCGCGCCCAGCGGCGAGCCGTGCGCGGATTCCTTGCCAGCCTTGTTCGGCGAGCCCCAGCCGATGATCGTCTTGCAGCAGATCAGCGTCGGCTTGTCCCTGGACGCGCGTGCGGTTTCGATGGCGAGCTTGATCTCGGCCGGATCGTGGCCGTTGACCTTGCGCACCACCTGCCAGCCGTAGGCTTCGAAGCGGCCCGGCGTGTCGTCGGCGAACCAGTCATGCACTTCGCCGTCGATCGAGATGTTGTTGTCGTCATAGAACACGATCAGCTTGCCCAGGCCCAGCGTGCCGGCCAGCGAGCAGGCTTCGTGGCTGATGCCTTCCATCAGGCAGCCGTCGCCAGCGAACACGTAGGTGTAGTGGTCAACAACCGGAAAGCCGTCGCGATTGAACTGCCAGCCGAGCACGCTTTCGGCGATCGCCATGCCGACCGCGTTGGCCAGGCCCTGGCCGAGCGGGCCGGTCGTGGTTTCGACGCCGGCGGTGACGTACTGTTCGGGATGACCCGGCGTCTTGCTCTTCAGCTGACGGAAGTTTTTCAGATCGTCGATCGTCAGGCCGTAACCGGTCAGGTGCAGCAGCGAATACAGCAGCATCGAGCCGTGGCCATTGCTGACGACGAAACGATCGCGGTTGAACCACTTCGGGTCAGCCGGGTGATGCGAGAGGAAATCGTTCCACAACACTTCGGCGATATCGGCCATGCCCATCGGCATGCCAGGGTGGCCGGAGTTGGCTTTCTGCACCGCGTCCATCGAGAGGGCGCGGATCGCGTTGGCGAGTTCGAGACGTGTGGGCATTGCGCTCAAAGAAGGAAAACGGGCGCCATTGTCCCCGGATGGACTGGGACTCAGCAAGACGACAAAAACGTCACAGTCGGAGACACAGCCGCGGAAACAACAGGGCCGGCAACAAGGCCGGCCCCTTCGCGCCGCTGCACCGCCAAAGAATCAGAGGTCGAAACTGGCGTCGAGCGGCTCGAGGTCGACCTTCGGCTGCTGGATTGCCGGCAGGTCCTGCTCGGCGAGCACGTCTTTGCCGACATAGCCGTCGGCGATTTCGCGCAGCGACAACACGGTGGACTTGTGGTTGCCCCAGGGCAGCCGGGCTTCGGCGCCACGGGCGAGCTGACGGGCGCGCTTGGCGGCGACCAGGGTCAGTTCGAACTGATTCGGGATCTTATCGAGGCAATCTTCAACAGTAACGCGGGCCATATTGGCAACCCGGGCAGCGGAAAAGGGCGGCGAGTTTAGCCGATTCAACCCGGCGAGGCCAGCAAATCCTCGAGTAGAGCCGCATGCCCTTTACGCTGCCGCGCCGCCAGCAGGCGCGGCGCCAGCAGAATCGAGCCCAGTTCCGCAACCGCCCGATCGAAATCGCGGTTGATCACCAGATAGTCGTACTCGTCGTGGTGCGACATCTCTTGACGCGCGGCCGCCATACGCCCGGCGATCACCTCGTCACTGTCGGTGCCACGCGAACGCAGCCGGCGTTCCAGTTCGGCGGCCGACGGCGGCAGGATAAAGATACTGGTCACGCCCGGCACCTGCTTGCGCACCTGGCGCGCACCCTGCCAGTCAATATCCAGAATCACGTCCTGCCCCGCATCGAGCAGCGCCTGGGTCCGCGCCCGGCCCGTACCATAGCGGCGGCCGAAAACCTCGGCGTGCTCCAGGAATTCGTTGGCTTGCGCCATGGCGCCGAAACCCGGGCCGTCGACAAAATGGTAGTGAACCCCATGCTGCTCGCCCGGACGCGGCGCCCGCGTGGTGTACGACACCGAGATCTCGGCATCGACACCGTGGGCCGCCAAATACGGTAGCAGTGCCCGGCTGAGGCTGGTCTTGCCGCCACCCGAGGGCGCGGAAAGAATAAAAAGGCCACCGGGGAACGACGGAGAAAGGGTCACAGAAAAAGCTCGGTTTTGGCGATACGCAGCGCGCAGGCGGCGCAGTTTGAGGTTAAACCCGGCTCACCGAAAGAGGGCAGGAGTCCGCACAATCACTCGATGTTCTGCACCTGTTCGCGCATCTGCTCGATACTGACTTTCATCTCGACGGCATGGCGTGTCATCTCGGCATCCTGGGACTTGGACGACAGGGTATTGGCTTCGCGATTGAGTTCCTGCATCAGGAAATCAAGGCGGCGGCCCACCGGCTCAGGACGATCCAGCGTGGCGCGAACCTCCAGCAGATGTGATAGCAGTCTGGATATTTCTTCCTCTACATCAAGGCGTTGCAACACAATAACCAATTCCTGTTCGAGCCGCAGGGGATCCACTTCAACGCCCAGTTCGCGAGCCCGGCCGCGCATGCGCTCCCACCATAGGCCGCGAACCTGTGCATAGCGGTCCCGGACGTGGGCGGCCAGAACTTGCAGCGCGTCGCAGCGCTCGACCAGGAATTCGCCCAGCCGCTGGCCTTCGCGGGTGCGAGTGTCGGTGAAGTCCTTGAGGGTTTCGTCGAACAATACCCGTGCCGCTTTCAACATCGGCGCGGTATCGAGCGACTCTTCCCGGGTAACGCCAGGATAAGACAGCACCTTGAGCGCATCGGGCAGGGCAACGGCCGTGAGCGTCTGCGAGATTAGACCCAGCGCTGCCCGAACGTCGAGCAGGCGGGTTTCATCGATCGAGATCGAGCCACCGGCGGCCGCTTCGCGCTGGTAGCGCAGACCGCATTCGACCTTGCCACGGGCAACATGTGCCGTCGCTTGATTGCGAAATTCGTTTTCCAGGGAGCGGAAATCGTCCGGCAGCTTGAACTGCAGGTCGAGATAACGATGATTGACCCCGCGCATCTCCCAACTCAGGCGCCCCCAAGGGCCCTGCGATTCGGAGCGGGCATAGCCCGTCATGCTGCGGATCATGAAATCCCGTCCATCGGCGCCACCTGTCGACTTCACTCCGGGGAGCCCGGAGCCATCGACATAGTGTAAAGCGCGCCGACGACCGCCGACGACCCCTTGATTCCGATGACAAAGCAACCCGGACGATGATCAGTCCGGGCATCTTTGGCGGTGCTAATTGCGGGCGGCGGAACCGCTCGCGAACTTAGACGATCGGAGTCGGTGCCGGAGCAAGGGCCGGTTCGGACGGCGCAACGACCGGTGCGACGACCTTTTTGATAGCCTTGCGGGTCTTCTTGGCAGCACCCTTGGCCTTGGCGACCAGCTTCTTGACGGAGACCTTGGCCTTCTTGACAGCCTTTTTGGCAACCTTCTTGACGCTGGTCTTCTTGGCGACCTTTTTGGCAGCCTTTTTCGGGGCGGCCTTCTTGGTGGCCTTCTTGGCAACTTTTTTCGTCACCTTCTTCGGAGCTGCCTTCTTGGCAAGCTTCTTCACGGCCTTTTTAGTGGCCTTCTTCGGAGCTGCCTTCTTGGCAACTTTCTTCACGGCCTTCTTGGCGATCTTCTTAGACGCCTTCTTTGCCGAGGACTTCTTCGCCGCTTTGGATTTCACCGCCATGTGTCTATCCTCCGTCTATAAAGACGTTCCAGCATTGTTGAGATTAAGCTAACGAAGAACCCATTCTTCGCTATTTTGGAACTTTACGCACTTGGCTAGAAAAGTCAATCCTCTATCACAATCCTTTGCATTCCGAGGGCTTGTAAGGGGTTTCCAGGGGACGGCGATCGCCACCCTGCTCATTTTTTCCGCCAGCGCTGTCGCTGCGGAGAATACGCCGGTGCTCAGCTACCGCATCGTGGCCGAGTATCCACACGATATGCAGAGCTTCACCGAAGGGCTGGAAATCAGCGACGGGCAGCTTTTCGAGAGTGCTGGCGGGTACGGCGAATCGCGGATTTTCGTCAAGGACCTGCGACGGGGAGCAATCACCCGTCAAACACCCCTGCCCAAGTCGGTATTCGGCGAGGGGCTGACCGTCCTGAGGGATCAGATCTTCGTTCTCACCTGGCGCGAAGGCCTCGGCTTCGTTTTCGATCGGGGTCTCAAGGAAAGGCGTCGATTCAGCCTTCCACGTGAAGGTTGGGGTCTCACCCACATGCCAACCCTGGGCGGCGAGCGCCTGTTAATGAGTGACGGCAGTTCAAAGCTCTATCAGCTGGACCCTGTGTCCTTGAAGGAGACCGGCAGCATTAGCGTCACGGAGGCTGGATCTCCGGTCGAGCACCTCAACGAGTTGGAGTATGCCCGCGGTGAGATTTACGCCAACGTCTGGATGAGCCCGAGAATTGCAGTGATTCAAACAGGCACCGGTCAAGTGCGCGCCTGGGTGGATTTCAGCAAGCTGCCTTCACTCTTTGAAGAAGCTGCGAGTTGGCGCGCCGAAGAGCATGTATTGAACGGCATCGCGTTCGACGAAAGCTCGGGCCATTTCTTCATAACCGGAAAATGCTGGCCGAAGTTGTTCGAGATAGAGCTCTCGCCCCGTTAGCCGACGTTGGGAGGCGATCGACCCCATATCGTCTGAGTCGATCGCACTCGCCATTGCTGCAGCTACTTTTCAGCGAACTTGATCTTGTCCTTGTTTTTCTCGCTGGTCTTCTTGCCCCAGCCTTTCACTCGCTTATCCACGTCCTCGATGCTGGTGAACGGCGCCTTTTCCCGTTCCTTGATGATCACAGAAGCCATCGCGTCGCCGACGCCATCCAGCTCTTTTGCGATGGTTTTGGCGTCGGCCGTGTTGATGTTGACGGACGCCCAACCGAGGCTTGAAAACATTACGAGCGTCAAAGCCAGAATCCAACGCCGAATGCTCAACAGTTCCCTTTTCATTTCGACAACCCCTGCTAGACCGCGAATTGCGGCATCGTCAGATTGGTCGAATAGCAGCAAAAAACCTGTGCAGCGGATCACATGGAAACCTCGATTCGTGCCCGGAGTCACACTGCGGACGAAAAAATCGCAAAAAAAACCCTCAACGGGTGTGCGTTGAGGGTTGGGGTATTAAGAGCCTGGCAGTGTCCTACTCTCGCATGGTCATTGCCACACTATCATCGGCGCTGAGTCGTTTCACTTCCGTGT
>NZ_JAQGNT010000053.1 GCF_028291725.1 Hydrocarboniphaga sp.
GGGGTGGGGGCGAGCAGGCGCGGCGCTATCGTCTCGCCCCCATCCCAACCTTCCCCCGCAGGCGGGGGAAGGGGCGGGTCGGTTCCGGGGCTCAAGCCGGCAGCGCCAAGCTGCGGCGGTCTCTCCCTGAGGGAGAGAGTGAAAAACTGATGAACCTCTCCGCCCCCTTCGTCCAGCGCCCGATCGGCACCACGCTGCTGACCATCGGCGTCGCGCTGGCCGGCATCGGCGGCTTCTTCGTGCTGCCGGTAGCACCGCTGCCGCAAGTCGATTTCCCGATGATATCGGTGCAGGCGCAGCTGCCCGGCGCCAGCCCCGAGACGATGTCGACCAGCGTCGCGACGCCGCTGGAACGACGGCTCGGCATTATCTCCGACGTCAACGAGATGACCTCGCAGAGTTCCACCGGCAGCACGCGCATCAACCTGCAGTTCGCGCTCGAGCGCAACATCGACAGCGCCGCGCGCGAGGTTCAGGCCGCGATCAACGCCGCGCGCGCCGACCTGCCGGCCTCGCTGCGCAGCAACCCGACGTACAACAAGAGCAACCCCTCCGACTCGCCGGTGATCGTGCTGGCACTGACTTCGGAGACCGCCTCCACCGGCAAGATGTACGAAGCCGTCACCAACGTGCTGCAGCAGAAGATCGCGCAGATTCCCGGGGTCGGCGAAGTCGAGGTCGGCGGCGGTTCGCTGCCGGCGGTGCGCATCGAGGTCGTGCCGTTTTCGCTCAACCGCTACGGCGTCAGCCTCGAGGACGTGCGCGCGGCGATCGAATCGGCGAATGCGAATCGCCCCAAGGGCGCGGTCGAAAGCGCCGACGAGCACTTTCAGATCTACACCAACAATGTCGGCCGGGCCGCGACCGACTACCGCAAGCTGATCGTCGCCTGGAAGAACGGCGCGCCGATCCGGCTCGGTGACGTCGCCGAGGTCAAGGACGGCATGGCCGACGAGCGCACCATGGGCCTGTTCAACGGCCAGCCGGCGATCATCGTGCTGATCCGCAAACAGCCCGGCGCCAACGTGATCGAGACCGTCGACGCGGTGCGCGCCTCGATCGACGGCCTGCAGGCGCAGATCCCGGAAGGCATCAAGCTCCAGGTCGCCTCCGACCGTACCAACTCGATCCGCACCTCGCTGCACGATGTCGAGTTCACGCTGGTGCTGTCGATCGTGCTGGTGGTGCTCGTGGTCAGCGTGTTCCTGCGCAACCTGCGCGCGACCATCATCCCGGCGGTCGCCACGATCGTGTCGCTGCTCGGCACTTTCGGCGTGATGTACCTGCTCGGCTTTTCGCTGAACAACCTGTCGCTGATGGCGCTGACCGTGGCCACCGGCTTCGTCGTCGACGACGCGATCGTAGTGCTGGAGAACACCACGCGGCATATCGAAGCCGGCATGGACCGGTTCAAGGCGGCGCTGCTCGGCGCGCGCGAAGTCGGCTTCACCGTGGTGTCGATCAGCCTGTCTCTCATCGCAGTGTTCATCCCGCTGCTGTTCATGGGCGGCCAGGTCGGGCGCCTGTTCGGCGAGTTTGCGGTGACCCTGTCGGTCGCGGTGACGATCTCGCTGGTGATCTCGCTGACGACCACGCCGATGATGTGCGCCTGGCTGCTGCGCCCACCCGGCGCCGAGCGCCAGCCCGGCCGGCTGGCGCGCGTCGCCGAGCGCGGCTTTTCGTTCGTACAGCGCAGCTACGTGCGCCAGCTCGACTGGGCGCTGGAATCGCGGCGCATGGTGATGCTGCTGCTGATCTCGGTGATCGCGCTGAACTGGTATCTGATCGGCATCATCCCGAAAGGCTTTTTCCCGCAGCAGGATTCCAGCCAGCTGCAGGGCGGCCTGCAGGCCGACCAGAGCATCTCGTTCCAGGCGATGTCGACCAAGCTGATCAGCATCATGGACATCATCCGCAAGGACCCCGCGGTGTCCACGGTGGTCGGCTTCACCGGCGGCACGCGCGCCGGCGGCGGCTTCATGTTCGTGGATCTGAAACCGCTGGCGCAGCGCGGCGAGCCGGGCTCGGCGGTCATCGCCCGGCTCAAGCCCCAGCTCGCGCAGATTTCCGGCGTCAGCGTGTTTTTGAACCCGGTGCAGGACCTGCGCATGGGCGGCCGAGCCGCCAACGCGACCTACCAGTACACGCTCAAGGGCGACGACGCGGCGCAACTCAAGGAATGGGCGACCAAGCTGTCGGAGCAACTCAAGACCCTGCCGCAGCTGACCGACGTCAACACCGACCAGCAGGCCAACGGCGTCGAAAGCTTCGTCACCATCGACCGCGACACCGCGTCGCGCTTCGGCATCACGCCGCGGGCGATCGACAACGCGCTGTACGACGCCTTCGGCCAGCGCACCGCGGCGACGATCTACGAGGACATCAACCAGTACAGCGTGATCCTGGCGGCGGCACTGCGTTATCGCGAAGGCCCGCTGGCTTTCGGCGATGTTTACGTGCCGTCCAGCAACACCACGAGCGGCGACACGAGCCTGGTCGCCAATCCGGCGCTGCGCGACCCGTCCACCGGCGCGGCACTCGCGACCTCGACGGCGACGATGGTGCCGCTGGCGGCGCTGGCGACCATCACGGAGCGCGCCGCGGCGACCTCGATCAACCATCAGGACGCGACGCTGGCGACGACGATCTCGTTCAACCTGGAAACCGGCGTCAGCCTCAGTGATGCACAGCGGCTGGTGAAGCAGGCCGAGGCCGATATCAGCATGCCGATCGGTATTTCCGCGAGCTTTCAGGGCCAGGCCAAGCAATATCAGGATTCGCAGTCGCAGCAGCCGCTGCTGATCCTGGCCGCGATCGTCGTGATCTACATCGTGCTCGGCGTGCTGTACGAGAGCTACGCGCATCCGGTCACGGTACTGTCGACGCTGCCCTCGGCCGGCGTCGGCGCGGTGCTCGCCTTGCTGCTGCTGAACATGGAGTTCTCGCTGATCGCGCTGATCGGCCTGTTCCTGCTGATCGGCATCGTCAAGAAGAACGCGATCCTGATCATCGATTTTGCGCTCGACGCGGAGCGCTCGCGCGGGCTGACCGCGATCGAGGCGGTGCGCGAAGCCTGCGTGCTGCGCTTTCGGCCGATCCTGATGACGACGCTCGCCGCGATACTCGGCGCGCTGCCGCTGGCGATCGGCTACGGCGAAGGCTCGGAGCTGCGCCGCCCGCTCGGCGTCGCGATCATCGGCGGCCTGATCGCCAGCCAGATGCTGACTTTGCTGACCACGCCCGTGGTCTACGTTTACATGGATCGCCTGCGCCGCCGCCGTCCGGATGAGGCGAAATTGAGCCGGCATCACGGTGATGTGCAGGATGCGTTATGAGGAGTTCGTTGCACATGTTCCCTAGCCTTTCATCCCTGCGCAGTGCGGCTGCTGCGGCTCTCGTCGTGCTGGCCGCAGGCTGCGCGGTCGGCCCCGACTATCAGCGTCCGGATTCCGCGGCATCAGCATCGTTCAAGGAAGCCGAGGGCTGGTCCGCCGCCGCGCCGTCCGATGCGGTCCATCGCGGCGACTGGTGGTCGCTGTTCCAGGACCCGCAGCTTGATGAGCTTGCCAAACAGGTGGCCGTCTCCAACCAGAACATCGCCGCCGCGCAGGCCGCTTATGCGCAGGCCCGCGCGCTGGTGCGCGAGCAGCGCGCGGGCCTGTTCCCCACCATCGATTTGAACGGCAGCGGCACGCGCTCCGACAGCGGCGGCGGTAGCAGCCGCATCGTCACCGACAGCAGCACCGGCGAAACCACGCTGATTTCGTCTGGCAGCAGCATCAGCAACAGCTATCAAGCCAGCATCGGCGCGAGTTGGGAGCCGGACGTCTGGGGCCGGCTGCGCCGGACCGTCGAAAACGCCAGCGCATCGGCGCAGGCCAGTGCCGCGGATCTTGCCAGCGCGACCTTGTCGGCTCAGGGCGAACTGGTCACCGATTATCTGTCGCTGCGTGAAACCGACGCGGAAATCGGGCTACTGAAGGCTACGCTGGAAGGCTATGAGCGCGCGCTGCAGATCGCGCAGAACCGCTATCGCGCAGGCATCGCGGCGCGCACCGACGTGCTGTCGGCACAGACCCAGTTGTACGGCACGCAGGCCGACATGGAAGGCCTGGCCCGCACCCGCGGCCAGCTAGAACATGCGATCGCGGTGCTGGTCGGCCAGGCGCCGGCGAATTTCCGGCTCGAGCCATCTCCTTGGAATGGTGTCGTTCCGAGCGTGCCGGTCGGCGTGCCCTCCGAGCTGCTGCAACGCCGCCCCGACATCGCCGGTGCCGAGCGCCGCGTCGCCTCGGCCAACGCGCAGATCGGCATCGCGCGCTCGGCGTATTTCCCGAGCCTGTCGCTGAGCGCGTCGTACGGCTCGTCGACCAGCAGCCTCGGCGATCTGTTCAGCGCCTCGTCGATGCTGTGGTCGATCGGCGCCTCGGCCACCGAAACCCTGCTCGACTTCGGCGCCCGCAAGGCGCAGGTGGCGCAGGCGCGCGCAGCCTATGACCAGGCAGTCGCGACCTACCGGCAAACCGTGCTGACCGCGTTCGCCGACGTCGAGGATCAACTCACCGGCGTGCGCGTGCTCGAACGCACCCAGGAGCTGCGCGCCAAGGCCTCGGCCGTGGCCGACGAGAACGAGGGGCTGATCCTTAACCAGTACAAGGCGGGCCAGGTCAGCTATACCGAAGTGGTCACTGCGCAGGCTTCAGCCTTGTCGGCGCGCCGCACCTTGATCCAGTCCTCGCTGGATCGCCAGACCACGGCCGTGGCACTGATCCAGGCGCTGGGCGGCGGCTGGGAAGCGCCCCCGTAGGTCGGCAATCCCTGGCCGACGTGAGGCCCCGGTTGCGCATTGGAGGGTTCACGTCGGCAAGGGATTGCCGACCTACGGGGCTTGCCATCGATGTAATTACGATATATCTTATGATCGTTACTTAAGACTAGATCTTAAGAGCATTACTTAAATACGCATCACGGAGTGTTCATGCATCGCCATTCTTCTGAATCACACCCCCACCACGACCGCCGCGGCCACGGCGCCCATTCCGACGATCATCGCGATCACCACCATGGCCTCTGGGCGATGATCGGCCGTCATCACCGCGGTCCTTTCGGCGGCGGCCCGTTCGGCCGCGACGGCGACGATAGCAGCGGCCCCGGCCGCGATGGCCGCCGCGGCGGCGCTCGTTCCAGCCGCATGTTCGGCCACGGCGACCTGAAGCTGCTGCTGCTGGCGCTGATCGCCGAAGAACCGCGGCACGGCTACGAGCTGATCCGCGCGATCGAGGATCTCTGTGGCGGCACCTATACGCCCAGCCCCGGCGCGATCTATCCGACGCTGACCTTCCTGGAAGAATCCGGCTACGCCGCGATCCATCAGGCCGAAGAGGGCGCCAAGAAGCAGTACACGATCACCGAAGAGGGCCGCGCCTTCCTGCTCAAGAACCGCGTCGAAGTCGAGGCGGTCAAGCAGGGCCTGAAGATGTCGTCGCGAGTGCGCGCCAAGCTCTCGGTACCCAATGCGCTGCGCGACTCGGTCGAGCACCTGAAGAGCGCGCTGATCGGCCATGACCGTAATTGGGACGCGGCTGAAACCGCGCGCGTCGTCGCGATCATCGACCAGGCGGTTGCCGACATCGGTGCGGAGTCCGGCGAATGATCGCGCTGCCGGAGGCCCACGTCTTTACCCGTGTGCGGCACCGACTGGTGCCGCGCCAGCTGCAGGTCAGGCGCGTAGTCGACCTGACGCCGAAAATGCGCCGCATCACCTTGTCCGGCGCCGATCTGGCGGGCTTCACCAGCCCGTCTCCGGACGATCACGTGAAACTGTTTTTCCCGTTGCCCGGCGAAGACCGGCCGCGCATGCCGGACTTCAGCGGCGAGCCGATGAGCCTGCCCGAAGGCACGGCCGCAAAGACCATGATATCGCCGGCGCGCGACTACACGCCGCGGCGCTACGACCCCCGCAGCGGCGAACTCGATATCGAGTTCGTGCTGCATGGCGAAGGCCCGGCCGCGATCTGGGCGGCGCAGGCCAAGGCCGGCCAGTGGATCGGCGTCGGTGGCCCGCGCGGTTCAACGATTGCGCCGAACGATTTCGACTCCTACGTGCTGGCCGGCGACGAAACCGCGCTGCCATCGATCGCGCGCCGGCTCGAAGAACTGCCGGCAAAGGCCAATGTCATCGTCGTCGCGGAAGTCGCGAACGCCGACGAGCAGCAGCCGTTGCCGGTCAATACGATCGTGTACTGGCTGCATCGCAACGGCGCTGCGCCCGGCGACCTGCTCGAACGCGCGATGCGCACGCTCGAGTTGCCAGACGGCGATTGCTACGTGTGGCTCGCCTGCGAATCACGCCGCGCGATGGTGATCCGCGATCATCTGACCGAGCAGCGCGGCCATCCGCCGGAATGGGTCAAGGCAGTGGGTTACTGGAAAGAATAAACCGAGCTGCGCCTGCTAGCGCTTGCAGGACGGATCGGTGGTGTCGGCACACTTCTGAATCACCTGGCCGGTCGCCTCGACATCCTTGCCCGCGCCTTCCATGGTGTTGCAGCCGACCAGCGAGGCCACGCCGGCGAACATGGCCAGAGTTGCGAATATTCCGAGCAGCTTCTTCATGACGATCTTCCTTGAAGGGTGAACACCGGCCCAGCATGCCCGTACCGAACTGAACGCCGGCCGGTGATGCTTTTTACGCGCGGGTCATCAACACTAAGCGCACACCCGATCGGCTCGCTCTCGTCATGTTCCAGCTCTACATCGCCAACAAGAATTACTCGTCGTGGTCACTGCGCCCCTGGTTGCTGATGCGCGAATGCGGCATCGCGTTCGACGAGCAGCTCGTGTCGTTCCCGCAGGGCTCGAGCTGGGATACGTTTCGCCGCTTCTCACCGAACGGCAAGGTGCCCTGCCTGGTCGACGGCGATACCACGGTCTGGGATTCGCTGGCGATCACCGAATATGTCGCTGAACGCTACGCCAACGTCTGGCCGGCCGATGCGAAAGCTCGAGCCTGGGCGCGATGCGCTGCAGCCGAGATGCATTCGGGTTTCATTGCGCTGCGCACGAGGTGTCCGATGAATTGCGGCTTACGCGTCAAGCCCAACGAGATCGCCGACGATCTGCAGCGCGATATCGCACGCATCGACGAGTTATGGAACGAAGGCCTGTCGCGCTTCGGCGGGCCTTTCCTCGCTGGCACCCGTTTCACCGCGGCCGACGCGTTCTTCGGCCCGGTCGCATTCCGCATCCAGACTTACGGACTACCGCTGGGTGAGGCCGCCACCGCTTATGCGACACGCCTGCTGGCCCTGCCGTCGATGCAGGACTGGTACGCGGCAGGCCTCGCCGAACCGTTGCGCGAGACCGAGCAAGAAGCGGAGATCCTTGCCACCGGAACACTGCTCGCGGACTACCGCCATTTCGCCAGGAAGTCCTAGTGGTCCGTTGCACGCTTGACGGCACATAAAACCGCGTCTTTCGACCTGCGGCGGCGTTGCAAATCCTCGCAATAGCGGTGCTATTGCTGTGGTTTGCGCCTTGCCACAGGCCGAAATCCATCG
>NZ_JAQGNT010000099.1 GCF_028291725.1 Hydrocarboniphaga sp.
ACGTCGCCCGTTGTGGATTCCTGCGCGATCACCGGCACAAGGCCGTTCGCGTCCCACCTGACCTTCTCGAGCCAGCCCGCTTCTTCAGTTTGTGCTGTCACCGCTTAAATCCTCACCGAAATACCCTGATCGGCCATGAAGCGTTTCGCCTCGCCGACCGTGTGTTCGCCATAGTGGAAGATGCTGGCGGCAAGCACCGCATCGGCATGACCTTCGGTGATGCCATCGGCGAGATGCGCGAGCGAGCCCACGCCGCCCGACGCAATCACCGGAATTGATATAGCGTCGGACACCGCGCGTGTCAGCGCAAGGTCGAAGCCGCTTTTCGTGCCGTCGCGATCCATGCTGGTCAGCAGGATTTCACCGGCGCCCTTGTCGACCATCCTCGATGCCCATTCGACCGCGTCCAGCCCCGTGGCCTTGCGGCCGCCGTGGGTGAACACTTCCCAGCGCGGCGGCTCTTTCTTCTTGCTGACGCGCTTGCAGTCGATCGCCACGACGATGCATTGCACGCCGTAGCGTTCCGCGGCTTCGGTGACGAAGTCCGGCTTGTGTACGGCGGCGGTGTTGATCGACACCTTGTCGGCGCCGGCCTTGAGCAGCGCGCGCACGTCGGCGCTGGTGCGCACGCCGCCGCCGACGGTCAGCGGAATGTAGATCTCGCGCGCCACCGCCTCGACCGTCGCGAACAGCGTCGGCCGCTCTTCGGAGCTGGCGGTGATGTCGAGGAACACCAACTCGTCCGCGCCCTGCAGGTCGTAGCGGCGCGCAACTTCCACCGGGTCGCCGGCATCGCGAATCTCGGCGAACTTGATGCCCTTGACGACGCGGCCGCGGTCGATGTCCAGGCAGGGGATGATGCGTTTGGCCAGCATGGCAAAGCTCTCAGGCGGTCGCGATCATGCCGCTGATATTTTCAGGGCATCGGCGAGCGAAAACCCGCCTTCATACAGCGCGCGGCCGATCACGGCGCCGGCAACGCCTTCGCCTTCCAGATCCTTGAGCCTGCGGATGTCGTCGAGCGTGGACACACCGCCGCTGGCGAACACCGGCGTGTTGACCGCGCGGGCCAGCGCGCGCGTGGCTTCGACATTGAAGCCGGCCATCATGCCGTCGCGGCCGATGTCGGTGTAGATCAGCGCTTCGACGCCGTCGCGCTCGCAATGCACCGCGGCTTCGATCGCGTCGAAATGGGTCAGCTTGCTCCAGCCGTTCAGCGCCAGGCGTCCGTCCTTGGCGTCGAGGCTGACGATGATGTGGCGCGGATATTCCAGGCACAGGTCGCGCAGGAAGTGCGGCGTGTTGACCGCCTTGGTGCCGATGATCACGTAGGCAACACCGGCGTTGAGATAGCGCTGCACGGTCTCCTCGTCGCGGATGCCGCCGCCGATCTGCACCGGCACGTCGACCGCGGCGGCGATCGCCTCGACCACTTTCAGATTGACCGGCAGGCCCTTGAGCGCGCCGTCCAGATCGACGACATGGATGCGCTGCGCACCCTGATCCGCCCATTGCCTGGCCATCTCGACCGGGTCTTCGGAGAACACCGTGACATCGTCCATGTTGCCCTGACGCAGGCGGACACAGTGGCCGTTTTTAAGATCGATAGCAGGGATCAACAACATGGGAGCTTGAGCACGCGGCCGGATCAGACAGACGTAGACGGCGCAAGCGCCGCGAGACAATGGCGTAAGGAGAGAGTTCCCGAGAGACTCGACTCTGCCCGATCCCTGGACGCATTGGCAAGTTGGGCTCGGATCGCGTCGCTTTCCGGCTCAGGGATTGCCGTTCCACTCGGCAAAATTCGCCAGCAGCTGCAGGCCCGCCGCCTGGCTCTTTTCCGGGTGGAATTGGAAGGCGGCGATGTTGTCGCGGGCGATCGCCGAGGCGAAAGTCTTGACGTAGTCGGTTTCGCCGAGCACGTGTTCGGGGTTCAGCGGTTCGGCGTGATAGCTGTGCACGAAGTAGAACCAGCTGTCGTCCGGCACCTGCCGCCACAGCGGATGCGGCTGGGTCTGCCGGACCCGGTTCCAGCCCATGTGCGGCACTTTCAGGCGCTCGGCCGCGTCGGCCGGCGGGTCCGGAAAGCGCACCACCTTGCCGGGAAACAGGCCCAGCGCGGAGACGCCGCCGTTCTCGTTGGAGTGCTCGAGCATCACCTGCATGCCCAGGCAGATGCCGAGCATCGGCAGCTTCTTGGCGGCTTCGACGACCAGGTCGTTGAGCTCGAGCCGGCGCAGCTCGTTCATGCACGCCAGCACGCCGCCGACACCCGGCAGCACCAGGCGGTCGCACTTCAGCAGTTTTTCCGGATCGTAGGAAATCTCGATGCGCTGCGAGCCCGCGACGCGCTCCAGCGACTTGCCGAGCGAGTGCAGATTGCCCATCCCGTAATCGATGACGCCGATGCTAGACAAGGCAGTGCCCGTTGGTTTTTAGTTGGCTTTTTACAGGCTGCCCTTGGTCGAAGGCATGCTGCCTGCGGCGCGCGGATCGGGTTCCACGGCCATGCGCAGCGCACGGCCGAAGGCCTTGAAGATGGTTTCGGCGATGTGGTGGGCATTGCGGCCGCGCAGGTTGTCGATGTGCACGCTGATTTTGGCGTGGTTGACCAGGCCCTGGAAGAACTCGCGCAGCAGGTCCACGTCGAAGCCGCCGATCATCGCGCGCGGATACTCGACGTGGTATTCCAGGCCCGGGCGGCCGGACAGGTCGACGACGACGCGCGACAGTGCCTCGTCCAGCGGCACATAGGAATGGCCGTAGCGGCGCACGCCGAGCTTGTCGCCGAGCGCCTGGTCCAGCGCCTGGCCGAGCGTGATGCCGACGTCCTCGACGGTGTGGTGGGCGTCGATATGCAGATCGCCGCTGGCCTTGACGCTGAGATCGATCAGGCCGTGGCGCGCCACCTGGTCGAGCATGTGATCGAGGAAAGCCACGCCGGTGGCGAGGTCCGACGTGCCGGTGCCGTCCAGGTTGATCTGGACCTGGATCTGCGTCTCGCGGGTATCGCGGGCGATGCTGGCGGTACGTGCTGGCATGATCGGCTGGCAGCCGTCGAACAAAAAAAGGGCGCCAAGGATACTCCGCGGCGCGGATGTAGCAACAGTCGCCTTACGCCGCCCCGGGCCGCGGCTTCAGCTGGTCAGCCAGAACGTCACTGGCCCGTCGTTGGTCAGGCTGACCTGCATGTGAGCGCCGAACACGCCGCCGGCGACCTGCGAATGGCGCTCGGTGGCGAGTCTGGACAGATGCTCGAACAGCGCGCGTGCCCGCTCCGGCTCGGCCGCGGTCGAAAACCCGGGCCGGGTTCCGCTGCGCGTGTCGGCGGCCAGCGTGAACTGCGGAACCAGCAGCAAGCCGCCATCGATATCCGCCAGCGAGCGGTTCATGCGGCCGGTGTCGTCGGCGAACACCCGGTAGCCGAGCAGCCGCGTCAGCAGCCGTGCGGCGGCGGCTTCGTCGTCGGTTTTCTCGACGCCGACCAGCACCATCAGGCCCGCGCCGATCGCGCCGACCACTTCGCCGTCGACCTGAACCTGCGCGCTGGCGACTCTTTGCAGCAGACCGATCATCCAGCCTCCGTAGTGTTTCGTGCGCTCGTTGGCGAGTGCTTGTCTGAGCGCGCTACTTGAGACTTCGCCGCGGCTGCCTAGAATGGCGCATGTCGACCCTTTTGCGCGGCCTCTTCATCATCCTGGGCCATTTGCCGCTGCCGCTGCTGCATGGGTTCGCGGTGATTCTCGGCCGCCTCGTCTGGTACTTCCCCAACGATCTGAAGCGCGTCACCCAGTTGCATCTCGATCTGTGCCTGGAGGAACTGCCGCTGGCGGACCGCGATCAGATCGCCAAGCTCAGCCTGAGCCACATGGCCAAGGCAGTCTGCGAGGCGCCGGCAATCTGGTTCGGCCCGCAGGCTCGGATCAAGGCTTGGCTGAACGATGGTCAGGCGCGCGACAAGCTGCGCTCGGTGCTCGCTGAGGGCCGTGGCGCGATCATCCTGTGCCCGCACATCGGCTCCTGGGAACTCGCCGGCCTGTTCTGCTCCACGGTCGGCAGGATCACCTCGCTGTACAAGCCGCAGGGCGCGATCATCGACCGGGTCATCCTCGAAGGCCGCTCGCGGCTTGGCGCCAAACTGGTACCGACCACCGGCGGCGGGGTCAAGGCGCTGCTGCACGCGCTGCGCCACGGCGAGATGGTCGGCATCCTGCCCGATCAGGATCCGCCCTGGGGCGCCGGCGTGTTCGCACCGCTGTTCGGCCTGCCGGCGCATACCTCGGAGCTGGTTACGCGACTGGCCGCCCGCACCGGCGCGCCGGTCTGGTTCTGTTATGCGGAGCGCCTCGGCCATGGGCGAGGCTTCCGCTTCCACATCACGCCGGCGCCCCAGCAGGTCGACAATCCGGCGCTGGGCGCGGCGATGCTCAACCAGGGCATCGAGGCGGTGCTGACCCATCTGCCGGAACAATACTGGTGGAGTTACAAGCGTTACCGCCGGCAACCGGCCGGATCGATGAACCCTTATGCACGACTCAAGCGCTAGGGCCTGTTGACATGTAATCGGCGCAGCGACCGATTACATGTCAACAGGCCCTAGCTTGAGCGCAGCGGTGAACGCCGGCTCGTCGGCAGCGCACTAAAACAGTGCGAAGTCGGGCTCTCCTGAGGGTTTTCCCTCGTGTTACAGGGGGAAGTCACTGGCATGCTCCATGCTTTGTTGCAGTTCCGCAGACCGGGGATGCAGCCTGCGACGTGTGCAAGCAAATCAGAAATCGCTGCCAGTTCAAGGAGTTCAGACAATGAAGTTAATTGCAGCCATCATCAAGCCGTTCAAGCTCGATGAGGTTCGGGAAGCCCTGTCAGAGATCGGCGTCGCCGGCATCACGGTGACTGAGGTCAAGGGTTTTGGTCGTCAGAAGGGCCACACGGAGCTGTACCGCGGCGCCGAGTACGTGGTGGATTTTCTGCCGAAAGTGAAGATCGAGGTTGCCGTCGACGACGACAAGCTCGATGCCGCTATCGATGCGATCAGCAAGGCCGCGCATACCGGCAAGATCGGCGACGGCAAGGTGTTCGTTTTCACCCTCGAGCAGGCAGTGCGTATTCGCACTGGCGAGACGGGCAAGGACGCACTTTAAAACAGGTCGGATTCTGAATTTTTCAAAATCGAATAGGGGAGATGTCGATGATTCGTAAATTCGTGCTGGCCCTGGTGCTGGCCGCGTCCTGCGGCTCGGCTGCAGTCTGGGCTCAGGAACCTGCCGCTGCTGCTCCGGCGACGGAAGCCGCTCCAGCTGCTGCCGAAGCCGCCGCTCCGGCTGAAGCCGCACCTGCCGAGGCCGCTGCTCCGGCCGACGCACCCAAGGCGCCGACCTTCAACGAAGGCAACGTGGCCTGGATGATGACGTCCACCGCCCTCGTGCTGCTGATGTCGATTCCGGGCCTCGCGCTGTTCTACGGCGGCATGGTGCGCAGCAAGAACATGCTGTCGACACTGACGCAGACCTTCGCGATTTTCTGCGTGATCGGTGTGCTCTGGGTCGTCTACGGCTACAGCGTGGCGTTCTCGGACGGCTATAACGGCAGTGCTTATTTCGGCGGCTTCACCAAGATGATGCTGAAGGGCGTGGTCTACGACGCCAACGGCTTCTTCACCGCCACCGGTACCTTCAGCAAGGGCGTCGTCATTCCGGAACTGCTGTTTGCGGTGTTCCAGATGACCTTCGCCTGCATCACCGTCGCCCTGATCGCCGGCGCCTACGCCGAGCGCATGAAGTTCAAGGCCGTGATGATCTTCTCGGTCATCTGGTTCACGTTCTCCTATCTGCCGATGGCCCACATGGTCTGGTGGTGGGCGGGCCCGGATGCGTACAAGAGCGCCGATCAGGTCGACGCCGTCAACGCAACCGCCGGCTACCTGTGGCAGCTCGGTGCGCTGGACTTCGCCGGCGGTTCCGTCGTGCATATCAACGCCGGTATCGCGGGTCTGGTCTGCGCGATCTTCCTGGGCAAGCGTCAGGGCTTCGGCAAGGTCGCGATGGCGCCGCATAGCCTGGTGATGAGCATGATCGGCGCCTCGCTGCTGTGGTTCGGCTGGTTCGGCTTCAACGCCGGCTCCAACCTTGAAGCCAACGGCTACGCGGTGCTGGCCTTCGCCAACACCTTGTTCGCAACCGCCGCTGCCGCTGCCGCCTGGTTCTTCGCCGAGTGGATCTTCAAGGGCAAGCCCTCGCTGCTGGGCATCATCTCCGGTGCGGTCGCCGGCCTCGTCGCCATTACCCCGGCTTGCGGCTTCGTCGGTATCACCGGCGGCCTGATCATCGGCGCGCTGGCGGGTGTGGTCTGCTTCTTCTCGGTGGCCTACCTGAAGAAGCTGATCGGCTACGACGATGCGCTCGATGCCTTCGGCGTCCACGCCATCGGCGGCATGCTCGGCGCGATCCTGACCGGCGTCTACGTCGATCCGGCCAAGGGCGGCGTCGGCGTGTACAACAACTGGTTCGAGATGGTGGCGGGTTATTCCTCCGGCCAGATCATGATCCAGGTGAAAACGGTGATCGTGGCCATCGTGCTCAGCGCGGTGGTGTCGGCGATCGCCATGCTGCTCCTCAAGTTCACGATCGGCATCCGCGTCTCCGAGGAAGCCGAGAGCGAAGGTCTGGACGTCGCCGAACACGGCGAGAAGGCCTACAACTGAGGCTCTAGTTGAACGCTGGGCAGCACAATCCCTAGGGGTGTTGTCTTGGGGCGGGTCGAAAGACCCGCCCTTTTTCTTTGGGCCGACGGCTGTTGTAGGTCGGCAATCCCTTGCCGACGTGAGGCCTCGGTTGCGCATCGGGCTTCGCACGTCGGCAAGGGATTGCCGACCTACGCGCTGTCAACTCGTCACCAGCGGAATCACCGCCAGCGTGCAGCGCGAGATGCACACCGGCTTGTCGTTCTCGTCGCGGATGTCGATGCTCCACACCTGGGTGCGGCGGCCGATATGGATCGGCGTCGCGACGCCGGTGACCGTGCCGGATCGAATCCCGCGCAGATGGTTGGCATTGATCTCCAGGCCGACCACCATTTCTCCCGGCGCGACATTCAGTTGCGCCGCAACCGAAGCCAGCGTCTCCGCCAGGGCCACCGATGCGCCGCCGTGGAGCAGGCCGAAAGGCTGATGCGTGCGGCTGTCGACCGGCATCGTGCCGCTGACGCGCTCCTTGGTCATCTCTTTCAATTCGATACCGAGGGTACCGATCAAGGTCTTTTCGGGCGGGACAGGTAACGGGGCATGGGCCATTGTCGATCTCGGCTAGCCGCGGATTGCGGAAGCCGGCAGCTTAAAGCGGGCTTCGCGATCCTGCAGTGAGCCGGCGGCGCTCGGCGAGGTGCGTCAGCAGCGGACGCATGATCGCGTAGACCAGCGCGATCCAGACTGGCGCGCATAGCACCCAGATGCCGATGCCGCCGAGCAGGATTTCGCCGAAATCCCGGGTGCTCTGCCACGGCGCGGCGTCGAAGCGCGTTTTCAGTTCTTCGAACGACAAGCTCAGGTGCGGTGCGCCCAGCCATTCGCCGGCTTTCCACAGCGGCAGCAACAGCAGCAATTGCAGGCCAGTCATCAGGTAGTTGACCAGTTGCATCAGTGGATGATTCAGCTTCATCAGCGTGCCGACGATGATGCACAGCAGTGTCGTGGTGCCGAGAACCGGGAACAGTGACAGCACCGAAGCGACGGCGAAGGTCAGCGCCAGCTGGTGCGGCGTGATGCCGCGCCGCAGCTGCTCGATGACCATGCCGCGGGCGCGCGCCCGGAGCCCCTTTTTTTTCGCTGGCCCCGGGATGGGCGTCTCGACGGGCCTCACTTCAGCCCGGCTTCAACAGCGGCTTGAGGCTGGGCCAGACCGCCTCGACCATCTTCGGCTGCGACTCGGCCGAAGGGTGGATGCCATCGTCCTGGAACGCGCCGGGCACGCCGACCAGGGGCATCAGGAAAAACGGCAGCAGCGGCAGCTTGCGCTCGCTGGCGACCTGGCTGAAAGTGCGGCTGAAACCCTCGGTGTACACGGCGCCATAGTTCGGCGGAATGCGGATCTCGAACAGCAGCACCTTGGCCTTAGCCGCCAGGCTCAGGTCGACGAGCTTGATCAGGTTGTCGTGCAGCGCCTTCAGCGGCAGTGCGCGCAGGCCGTCGTTGCCGCCGAGCTCGATCAGAACGATTGCCGGCTTGTGCCGGTCCAAGGCCGGTGGCAGCCGCGCCAGGCCACCCGAGGTGGTGTCACCGGATACGCTGGCGTTGACCACGCGCCAGGAGTAGCCCTCACGGTCGAGCCGGCGCTGCAGCAGCGCGACGTAGCCGGTCTGCGCATCGAGGCCGTAACCGGCGGACAGGCTGTCGCCGAGCACCAGAATCACCGGCCTGGCCGGCGGCGGTTCGGCATGAGCCGGCGCGGCCAGTGCCGGTATCGCCAACAAAAGGATGAAGATGAGCGAAGGTAGTCGCAGCAGCATGGAAGCGTCGGTCCGGTCGGTGGTCGAAGCCAGGGGCGTTTCAAAGAAGATTAGCAGTGGCGCGGCCCAGCTCACGATCCTGGACGGCGTCGACTTGCGCATCGCTGAAGGCGAGCGTGTCGCGATCGTCGGCAGCAGCGGCTCCGGCAAGACCACCTTGCTGTCCCTGCTCGCAGGCCTGGATCGCCCGAGCAGCGGAGAAATCCTGCTCGACGGCCAGTCGCTGACGCCGCTGAATGAGGACGCGCGCGCCAGCCTGCGCGCCGGCCGCGTCGGCTTCGTGTTCCAGTCGTTCCAGCTGCTCGGCGGCTTCACCGCGCACGAGAACGTGATGCTGCCGGCCGAACTCGCCGGTCTCAAGGACGCGCCGGCGCGCGCAAAGGCGGCGCTGGAGCGTGTCGGCCTGGGCGCGCGGCTCACTCACTATCCCTACCAGCTTTCGGGCGGCGAGCAGCAGCGCGTCGCGATCGCGCGTGCCTACAGCGGGCAGCCGCGCATCCTGTTCGCCGACGAGCCCACCGGCAATCTCGACTCGGAGACCGGCGAGCGCATCATCGAGCTGTTGTTCGAGCTGAATCGCGTCAGCGGCACGACCCTGGTGCTGGTGACTCACGATGCGAGCCTGGCGGGGCGCTGTGATCGGCAGTTGAAGTTGAGCGGCGGGCGGATGGTGTCGTAATGAATTCCGATTGCGCACCTGTAGGAGCGGTCCTTGACCGCGATTCTGTTCTGCAGGCTTTCAATCGCGGTCAAGGACCGCTCCTACAGTTCCAGGATCAGCTGAAGCGCGAGATATCCCCATGCCGACCGCGCTGAAATTCGCGCTGCGCCGGCTGCGCCGCGGCTGGAGCAGCGGCGAGCTGCTGATCCTGACGCTGGCGCTGGTGGTATCGGTCGCCGCCGCCTCCGCGGTCGGTCTGTTCAGCGACCGCGTGCGCCGCGCGGTGCAGGCGCAGAGTGGCGAGGCGATCGGCGCGGACGCGCTGATCAGCAGTCGCGATCTGCCGTCGGCACAACTGGTCGCGCAGCTGCGCGGATTCGGGCTGCGTACCGCCATCAGCACCGAGCTGACCAGCGTCGTGCTGTCCGGCGACAACACGCTGCTGGTGTCGGTGAAGGCCGCGCAAACCGGCTATCCACTGCGCGGTGCGCTGCGCATCGC
The DNA here is from genome assembly GCF_028291725.1 of Hydrocarboniphaga sp. Lineage (GTDB taxonomy): Bacteria > Pseudomonadota > Gammaproteobacteria > Nevskiales > Nevskiaceae > Hydrocarboniphaga. Next base: position 9,662 of record NZ_JAQGNT010000099.1, read on the forward strand.
CGATCAGCCTTATGGCACGGCGCGCAGCGTCGCCGATCTGCCGCCTGCCGGCAGCGCCTGGATCGACGTGCGCGTCTGGCAGGAACTGGGTTTGCAACCGGGCGCGGCGATCCAGCTCGGCCAGTCGAGCTTTCGCATCGCCGGCATCATCGAGTACGAGCCCGATCGCGGCGCCGGCTTCACCGATCTGGCGCCGCGGGTGCTGATCCGCGCCGACGATCTGCCGGCGACCGGGCTGGTCAGCGTCGGCAGCCGCGTGCAGTACTCGCTGCTGCTGGCCGGCGCCGCGGACGCGCTGCAGAAAGCCGTGGTGCTGGAGCTGCCCAAGGGCGCGCGCTTTCTGAAACCCGACACCGCGCGCCCCGAAATCGGCCGGGCGCTCGGCCGCGCCGGGCAGTTTCTGGATATCGCGGTGCTCGCCGCGATCCTGCTTTCGGCTGCCGCGGTGGCCTTGTCGGCGCGGCAGCACGGCCAGGCCCAGCGCGATGAAGTTGCGCTGCTCAAATGCCTGGGCGCCAGCAGCCGCACGATCGCGGCGGTGCTGGTGCTGCAGCTGCTGGCGCTCGGCCTGATCGCGGGCCTGATCGGCGCGGCGCTTGGTTATGCCGGGCAGGCGGTGCTGGCGCTGATCATCGGCAGCCTGGTCGACACGCCCTTGCCCGCCGCGTCGTTGCAACCGCTGCTGACCGCCGCTGCGCTCGAGCTGGCGCTGTTGCTCGGCTTCGCCTTGCCGCCGGTGCTGCAGGCGCGGAGGGTGGCGCCGATTCGCGTGTTCCAGCGCGACGACAGCGCCGATGGCGGCGGCACCGTGATCGCGCTGACCGCGGTCGCCAGCGTGATCGGCATGCTGTGGTGGCAGGCCGGCGACGCCAGGCTCGCGCTATGGGTGCTCGGCGGCACGCTGGTGACCTGCGGCGTGCTCGCCGCGTTTGCGCTGCTGCTGGTGGCGCTGCTGACGCCGCTGCGCCGCGCCGGCCATACCGCGCTGCGCTTCGGCCTCGGCAATGTCGCGCGGCGTCGCGGCGCCAGCGTCGCGCAGGTGGTCGCGCTCGGTGTCGCACTGCTGGCGCTGCTGCTGCTCGCGGTGGTGCAGAACGATCTGCTCGATGCCTGGAAGCAGCGCGTGCCGGCGGATGCGCCGAACCAGTTCCTGATCAATATCCAGCCTGGGCAGGTGCAGCCGCTGCAGGCGTTCTTCGTGCGGCACGGTGTGGCCGAGCCGGCGATGTGGCCGATGGCGCGTGGCCGTTTGACCGCGGTCGACGGCAAGCCGGTGACCGCGGATTCCTACGACGATCCGGAAACGCGGCGCTGGATCAATCGCGAATTCAACCTGTCCTGGACCGAGCGTTTCGGCGAAGACAATGAGCTGATCGAAGGCCGCTACTGGGCCAGCACCGATGTCGGCAAGCCCGAGCTGTCGGTCGATGACTACGTGGTCGAGCGTCTGCACGTCGGCATCGGCTCGCAGCTGACACTCGCGATCGCCGATCGCGAAGTGACGCTGACCATCACCAGCATCCGCAAGGTGAAATGGGAGAGCTTCAAGCCGAATTTCTTTCTGGTGACGCCACCCGGCGTGCTGGACGAGGCGGCCGGCACCGCGCAATACCTGAGCGCGTTCCATCTGCCGCGTGAGCAGCGCGCGCTGCTGCGCGAACTGATTACCGCGTTCCCGAACGTGACCGCGATCGACATCGAGGCGACGATGAACCAGGTGCGCGGCATCGTCGACCGCGTCGTCGGCGCGGTGCAGTTCCTGTTCGCGTTTGCGCTGGCGGCCGGGGCCTGCGTGCTGCTGGCGGCGATCGAGAGCACGCGCGCCGAACGCGTGCGCGAGACCGCCTTGCTGCGCACGCTGGGCGCGCGGCGGCGCACGATCGCGCTCGGTCTGATCACCGAATATGCGGCGCTGGGCCTGCTCGCGGGGCTGGTCGCCGCGGCGGCCGCGCAGATCACCGCGCTGATACTGGCGCGGCAGGTTTTCGATCTGCCTTATAGCCTCAGCCCGCTGCTGTGGCTGGGCGGCGGACTCGGCGGCGCGCTGCTGGTGGTCGCGCTCGGCTGGTGGTCGCTGCGCAAGGTGCTGGATACGCCGCCGCGGGTGGTGCTCGCGGGAGGCTAGGCGTACTGCGCAGCGTGCCGTCTGTACGGCCGCCACACCTGCCTGTCGGAAGCCCCGGCCGCGGTCGCTGAATTCGTAGTGGTTTGTGCTACAGAACTGGCCGCAACAGGGGCGGAGCGCTGATGTCGGACACAAAGGCGGTACCGGGGACCAGCGTGGTTCCGACTTCGTTCGTCAGTCCTTCTGGCAAGCGAAGAGAGCCGCGCGTCAGCCTGCCGCTCATCGTTGAAATCCAGGGCTGCGATATCGAGGCGGCCGACTGGTCGATTGGCGGACTGTCGCTGTCACAACCAATGGATCGGATGCGGCCGGGCGACACCGTGCAGCTGTGCCTGCGTTTCGGCGGCGCCGATTCCGACATCCGTCTGCGAGACATCAAGGCCGTCGTCGTGCGCGCCGGCCCCGATCACCCGGCCGCGCTTTCTTTCGTCGGCTTGCAGCCGGGCCACCGCCATTTGCTCGAGCGCATCGTCGCGGATCATCTCGCCGGGCAGCTCAGCAGCTTCGAGGATCTGCTGACGCGCGGTCCGCGGCGCGCTTTGGCCACGGGCGCGACGGCTCGGGTGAAGCCGGCTTACCGCGTATGGCTGGCCGGTGGCGGACTGGCGTTGACCGTTGCCGTGCTGGGCCTGGTTGTGTACCGCGCGGTGTTCACGATTCGCTCGGCCTATGGTGGCGTGGTGGCGCCGCTGGTGACGGTGGTGGCGCCGGTAGCCGGCACGATCACGATGGAGCCCCCGACGTCGGGCCAGTCCTACGCGGCCGGCAGCGCGCTGTTCAACATCCGGCCGATCGCTCAGAACGATGCCGATCGTCTGCTCGGCCAGCGCACCGATCTGTTGGCCAGGCGCTCGATGCTGGAGCAGCAGCTGGCCGAATCCAGCCAGGTGATCAGCGCGATGCGCTCGTCCTACCGGACTCAGCGCGTGGCGACGGTCAAGCGGGTCGGCAGCCTGCAGAACCAGATCCAGGACAAGTCGGCGATGGTCGCCAAGATGTCGCTGATGCTGGCCTATGTGCCGATGATCCAGTTCGATCAGCAGCGCGCCGAGCTGGCGCAGCTGGAGCGGCAGCTGGCCGACGCGCAGGCCGAACGCGACAACCTGGACGCGCAGATCCGCCTCGCCGGCACCGGTGTGCTCAGTTCGACGGTCAACGACACCTCGCAGACGCCGGGCCGGCTGCGCGAGGAACTCGGCGGTACCGATCGCAGTCTGGCGGCGGTCGATACCGCACTCGCCGGCCTGCAGCGGCGGCAGATCGTCGGCAGCCCCTGCGACTGCCAGCTGCAGGCCCTCTTGCTGGCGGACGGCGCTTTGGCCCAGGCCGCGCAGCCGGTGCTGCGGCTGCGCCGGACCGGTGAGCAGCCGATCGTGCGGGCTCTGATCCCGGCGCGGTCGGCGAACCGGCTGTCTCCCGGGCTCGCCGCGGACGTGCAGCTCTCCGACGGCCGTGAAATCGCGGGCACCATCACGCGCATCAGCTACCGCGCCACCGACGAATGGAGCGGCGTTCCTCTGGGCCGCGACGTGCTCTTCACGATGGCTGCAGTGGAAGTGAAGCTGTCGTCGGCGCTGGCCGACACCGCCGACGGCACCGTCGCCGAAGTGCTGTTCCATCTGAAGCCGGCGCTGCGCTGGCCTTGAGCGCCGACGGCGGCATCGACGCCGGCATCGCGCCGGCGCAGACCTCCCTTGGGGGCTTTGCCGCCCACTCGCCGCGCAGCGAAAGCCTGGGGGGCGCGGCGGTGTTCCTGGTGCCGCTGTTGGCGATGCTGCTGCTGTCGCGCTCCGGCATCGGTGACGGTGCCCACCGGGCGGTGCTGGCCGGCCTGAGTCTCATCGGCCTCTGGCGCTATTCCTGGGCCATGACGCACTACCTGCGTGCCTGCTGGTATCGCCACTACACCTACCCGCGGCTGCGTGACGGCCTCGATCTGCAGCGCGACCGGGTCGACCATGTCGCCGTGGTGATCACCAGCTTCCGCATCGAGGCCGAGATCAATGCCGCGGTCTACGCGGCGCTGTTCCGCGAGCTGCTCGACTACGGCGCTCGCGCCACCGTGGTGGCCTGCATGACCGACCCGGCCGACGCGCGTCTGCTGCGCGCGGTGGGCACGGCCTGCGGCTGCGAAGGGCGCATGGACGTGTCGCTGATACCGCAGGCCGGGCTCGGCAAGCGCCACGCGATGGCGCGGGCATTGCGGCATCTGGCAAGCCTGGCGCTGCCGTCGAATTCGGCGGTGGTGCTGATGGACGGCGATACGCTGATCCGTCGCGGCATCCTGCGCCACAGCCTGCCGTTGCTGCGCCGCTATCCGGAGGTCGGTGCGCTGACCGTCGACAACATTCCGCTGGTGCGCGGCTCCACGATCAGTCGCGAGTGGTATCGGTTGCGCATGGCGCAGCGGCATCTGCTGATGTGCTCGATCGCGCTGTCGCGCAAGCTGCTGGTGCTGACCGGCCGCTTCTCGATCTATCGCGGTGCGATCGCCTTCGATCCGGGCTTCGCCGAGCGGATACTCGACGACGAAGTGCAGCACTGGCGTTTCGGCCGCATCAAGATGCTGTCCGGCGACGACAAGTCGACCTGGTTCTGGGTGCTGTCGCGCGGCTGGCAGATGCTCTATCTGCCCGACGCCAGCGTCTATTGCCTGGAGGAGCTGCCGTCGAAATCCTTCGTGCGCGGCTCGACGTCGCTGATGCGGCGATGGTTCGGCAACATGGTCCGTGCCAGCGGCCGCGCGCTGGGGCTGGGTTGGCGGCGCGTCGGTGTGTTTCCGTATCTGGTGCTGATCGATCAGCGGCTGTCGCTGTGGAGCGCGCTGATCGGGCCGACACTGTGCCTGACGCTGACCGCGTTCCAGGGGCCGCACGTGCTGGGTCTTTACCTGGTCTGGGTCGCGACCGTGCGCAGCGTGCAGGCGCTGATCGTCGGCCTGTTTGCCGGCCGCTTCAGCATCTGGTTTCCGCCGTTGCTGTTCTACGGCCAGACGGTCGGCTCGGCGATCAAGATCTGGGCGACGTTCCATCCCAATGTTCAGAACTGGACGCGGCAGAAGATCAGGGCCGCGGACAGCGTGCCGCATCTCGTATCGACGGTGCTGATGGCGATGTCGCTGCTGGTCTTCGTTCTTGGCGTAATCCTGCTCGGCGGCGTGCTCGATCATGTGCTCTGATCGCCGGGCCCGCTTGCCGCGGCTGCGGCCGATCGCGACGCTGGCCGCCGCCCTGGTGCTGCTGATGACGCTGCGGCCGGTCGCGGCCGCGCCCTGCAGCCGTAGTGGTGAGTGGCTCGCCAGCCTGCCGCTGGCCCCGGCCGCGAGTGCTGCCGATCTGCAGCGCATCTGGCGTGCGGCCGGCTACCAGCGGCTCTGGGGCGTGGCCGAGAACCTCAGCCTCGGTGCCGCCGACGCGGACGGCGGGCCGCTGCTGCGCCTGCGCTATCCGGCCGGCTCCTATGTGCCGTCGGCGACGGCGGCGCCGCGCGGCGGGGCCGGTTTCCTGGCGCCGCTACTGCGCCACGAAGGCCGTGGCGCAGTAGCGGCTTGCCTGCGCTACCAGCTGCGGGTGCCATCCGGTTTTCGCTTCGTCAAGGGCGGCAAGCTGCCCGGCCTGTACGGCGGCGACGCGCCCGGCGGCGGCAAGCCGGTCGACGGAATCGAGGGCTTTTCGATGCGTCTGATGTGGCGCAGCGGCGGCGACCTCGAGGCCTACGCCTACATCGCCAACGCCGCGCCCGGGACCAGCATCGGCCGTGGCGTCGCGCGGCTGCAGCCGGGCCGCTGGACAACGCTGGAACTGGAGCTGCGGCTGAATCGGCCGGATAGCAGTGACGGCAGCCTGGCGCTATGGGTCGACGGCGATCTCAAACTGGAGCGCCACGACCTGGCGTACCGCCGCAGCCTCGAGATCGCGATCGACGGTCTGATGTTCAGCAGCTTCTTTGGCGGCGACGACCCGTCCTGGGCTTCGCCGGTGGACCAGGTGCTGGAGTTCCGCGACTTCCAGCTGTTCCGTCCACGCTGAGCGCGCGCCGCACCGCCCGCAGGTTCGCGTCAAAGCACCGTGTAAACCATCAGAAATCCGGCCAGTACCAGCCCGGTCAACGACAGCAGGAACATGCCGTCGACGAGCCTGACGAGCTGCGGCAGATAGCGCCTGACGCGGGTACGCAGCGCCCAGACGATCAGGTAGGTGCAGATCAGAAAGCCGAGTGCGCATATCGCGAGCAGATCGTCGACCAGCGTGCCGGCCCGCGAACTCGCATTCATCGTGTGAAACAGCGTGACGCCGCCGATGCAGATACCCGACAGCGTGCCGGAGATCGACAGCAGGTGCAGCAACTCCTCCTTCGCCTGCAGGCTGGCGGGAGAGGCTTCGTCGGGCGGCGAGGTCATCAGCATGGAAAACGTTCAGCTCAACTCGTCAAAACCGGTGAGCCCCGGCTGCGCAGGTGCTCCTGAAACGGCCGCCTCGCGCGGGGCGCGGGACGGCCGGGCTTACTACCGGACGCTACTTGCAGCTGTGGTAGCGATCCGGCGATGTACCGGGCCCACCCTTGCGGCCGGGCGGATTTTCCCAGTTGGTACCGGGGCCACCGGCGCGTCCCGGCGGATTGTTGTCATTGTCAGACCAGCACTTGCGACCCTGGTTCCAGTAACCGTGCTTGTCGTTGTAGTAGCCGTAGTCGGGGTGGTAGTAGTAGCCGCCGCCGACGGCGCGGAACTGGTAGGTCTGATTGGAGATCACGATCGGGCGATCCGGCGACGCGCCGGGCCCACCCTTTTCTCCGGGCGGATTTTCCCAGTTGGTCCCCGGGCCGCCTGCGGGGCCAGGTGGATTGTCGTCGCGGTCGCGGGCCGAGCCGAGTGCCGGAACAAGTGCGAGCGCTGCCGCGATGAGCAGCAGCGAGATGCCACGAATGGGGGTATTGGGTTTCATGATGGTTCTCCTTGACGTGATACAACGCCTGCATCTAGGGCAGCCGGGCAGTTAACCCCTACTGAACCGCCTTGCCTGATGCCCCGCTGTCCAATGGATTAAAATCGCCGTCCTCTATCCGCCCCCGCTCCCGGAGTTCTTTTGATGAAAAAGCCCGTCAAGGTCGCCATTACCGGCGCCGCCGGCCAGATTGCCTATTCGCTCATCTTCCGCGTCGCCAGCGGCTCCATGCTCGGCCCGGATCAGCCGGTGATCCTGCAACTGCTGGATATCCCGGACTCCCTCGAGAAGCTCAAGGGCACGGTGATGGAGATCGACGACTGCGCGTTCCCGCTGGTGGCCGGCATCGTCGCCACCGCCGACCCGATGGAAGCTTTCGACGGCACCGACTACGCGCTGCTGGTCGGCGCCCGTCCGCGCGGCCCGGGCATGGAGCGCAAGGATCTGCTGACCGCCAACGGCGCGATCTTCGTCCCGCAGGGCAAGGCCATCGCCGCCAAGGCCAGCCGTGACGTCAAGGTGCTGGTGGTCGGCAACCCCGCCAACACCAATGCGCTGATCGCCGCCAGCGCCGCCAAGTCGCTGGACCCCAAGCAATTCACCGCGATGGTCCGCCTCGACCACAACCGCGCGATCAGCCAGCTCGCGAGCAAGACCGGCAGCTCCGGCAACGACATCGACAAGATGATCATCTGGGGCAACCACAGCTCCACGCAGTATCCGGACATCAGCCACACCACGGTTGCCGGCAAGCCGGCCAAGAGCCTGGTCGACCAGGCCTGGATCGAGTCCGATTTCATCCCGACCGTGCAGCAGCGCGGCGCCGCGATCATCAAGGCGCGCGGCCTGTCCTCGGCCGCCTCGGCGGCCTCGGCCGCGGTCGATCACATGCGCGACTGGGCGCTGGGCACCAACGGCAAGTGGGTGTCGATGGGCATTCCGTCGGACGGCAGCTACGGCATCGAGCCGGGCGTGGTCTACGGCTACCCGGTGACCTGCGCGGGCGGGAAGTACGAAATCGTGCAGGGCCTGTCGATCGACGAGTTCAGCCGCAGCCGCATGACCGCGACCGAAAACGAGCTGCGCGAAGAGCGCGCGGCGATCGAAGATCTGCTGAAGTAGGCGCGTCTGCCGTAAACAAAAACCCGCCGCGAAAACGGCGGGTTTTTTTGTTGCTTGCGAGCCTCCTGTGTAGGAGCGGGTCATACCCGCGACTGTGCCGGTGGGGCCTCAGTCGCGGGTATGAC
>NZ_JAQGNT010000112.1 GCF_028291725.1 Hydrocarboniphaga sp.
CAACCTACGGGTGCCGTTGTAGGTTGGGGTGAGCGCAGCGAACCCCAACATCGGCGCGAGGCAACTCGGTACGGCAACAAAAAGCCGGGCGATTCGCTAAAGCTGACGCGCCGCTCGCCGATAAGAACCTAGACACGGCACGCTGGTGTGCCGCGACGGACGATGGGCACATGATCAAATTAAGACCTGATAGCGTGGCAGCGGCGGTGTCGACCAGCGGTTTGCTGATCGCGTTTCTGAAGCCGTCGGTTATGGCCGAGCTCGTTCTGGCGGTGCTGATTGCTGCGGCCTGGGGTTGGTATTTCTGGACACGGCATCGCGAACTCTCCGAGCGCGTACGCCGCGACGATGCGCTGTCCGCGCAGCGCCAGGATCACGACCGCAACCTGGCCGAGATTCGCCATGGCCTGGCCAACGAGGTCGATGGTCTGCGGCATGAAATTGCCCGCGTGCGCAGCCTGGTGCAAGGCGCGATCCGGCAGCTGACCTCGAGCTTCGAGGCGATGAACAAACATGCGCGCCAGCAGGATTCGGTGGTGACGCGGATTCTCGACCAGACCGATGGCGACGACGCGCATCGCGCCGGAGTGCGCCACTTTGCCGAGATGGCCGGGCGCCTGACCGGCGAGCTGGTCGACACGCTGTCGGAGGCCAGCGTCCAGAGCATCGCCAGCATCCAGCAGATCGACTCGATGGTGTCGCACCTGGACGCGATCTTCGAGCTGCTGGGCGACGTGCGCTCGATCGCCGACCAGACCAATCTGCTGGCGCTGAACGCGGCGATCGAAGCGGCGCGTGCCGGCGAGGCTGGCCGCGGCTTCGCGGTCGTCGCCGAGGAAGTGCGCAACCTGTCGGAGCGCTCCAACAACTTCAACGAGCAGATCCGCAAGCGTGTCGCCAACTCCAAGGAGGCGATCGCCAGGGTTCGTGAAACGGTCGGCGGGCTGGCCACGCGCCATCAGCAGCGCAGCCAGCAGGCGCGCGTCGAAGTCGGGCAGATGCTCGAGCGCATCGCGGTCATCAACCGCGCGCTCGGCGACGGCATGAAGGAAGTTTCGGTCAGCGGCGAGCGCATCGGTGTTGCGGTGTCCGAGGCCGTGCGTTCGCTGCAGTTCGAGGACATCGCGACGCAGGCGCTGGCCGCGGCCGACGCACATGTCTCGCGTCTGGTGTCGATCAACGACGAGGCGGCGATGCTGCCGCTGGTCAAGGGCGCCGACCACGTGCATGCGCCGGCCAGCTCGATGCTGCGCGCTCCGGCTCCGGCCAACAATGCAGTCAACCAGGTGCTGACCGTGTCCGACTGGCGTCAGCCGCAGCACAAGCCGGTGGCCCAGGTGAGCATGGAATCCGGCGCGGTCGAGCTGTTCTGATCCGCCGGCCCGCCGTCCGTGACCTCCGATATCCGCCCGCTCAAGTTCCTTCCCGCGCTGCCGACATCCGTCGAAAGGGCATCAATAAAATGACTAAATCACGCAACAAGAATGCGTCGGCCGCGGAAGCCGAGCCGATCCGGCTTCCGGCCGATATCGGCATCGAGCAGGCGATGGCACTGCAGGCCGGGCTGGCGCCGCGGCTGGCGCAGGCCGAGCCGGTGCGCATCGAGGCCTCCGAAGTGCAGCGCATCCACGGCGCCGCGCTGCAGCTGTTATGCCTGTTCTGCCGTGATCGCCGGGCCAACGGCGGCGCAGTCGAATTTCTGCGTCCATCCGAGTTCCTGCGACAAGCCGCAGCCTTGTTGGGCGCATCCACTTTGCTGCAGATCTCCCTGACCGAATCCTGAGTACCGCCATGTCCAACCGTATCCTTGCAGTCGACGATTCCACTTCGATGCGCCAGATGGTGTGCTTCACGCTCGCCTCGGCCGGCTTCGAGGTGACCGAGGCCGAAGACGGCCTGGTCGCGCTCGAGATCGCACGCAAGCAGAAGTTCGACCTGGTGCTGGCCGACGTCAACATGCCGAACATGGACGGCTTCTCGCTGGTGCGTGCGCTGCGCGGGCTGGCCGAATACAAGTTCACGCCGATGCTGATGCTGACCACCGAGTCGACGACCGAGAAGAAGCTGGAAGGCAAGGCTGCCGGCGCGACCGGCTGGCTGGTCAAGCCCTTCGTGCCCGAGCAGCTGATCTCGACGATCAAGCGCGTACTGGCGTAGAACCATGTCCATCGATCTGGCCCGGTTTCACCAGGCGTTCTTCGAAGAGAGCTTCGAGCGGATGGACGCGATGGAGCAGGGCCTGCTGCAGCTCGAAGGCGGCGCCGACAACGCCGAGACGATCAACGACATCTTCCGCGCCGCACATTCGATCAAGGGCGGCGCCGCGACGTTCGGTTTCGCTGCCGTTGCGGGTTTCACCCATCACGTCGAAACCCTGCTCGACTCGGTGCGCAATGGCAGCCGCGGTGTCGATAAGCCGCTGGTCGCCCTGCTGCTGCGCGCGTCCGACCAGGTGCGCGCGCTGCTGAACGCCGCGCGCGACGGCGGCAACGCAGACGCGGCGCTCAGCCTGCAGCTGCAAGCGGAGTTGCAGGCGGCGCTCGCCGGCGACACTGCCGCGGTCGTCGCTGCGCCGGCCTGCGCTGCCGTGGTTGTCACCGCCGCCGCCGCGACCAGCGGCTGGCGCATCGTGTTCAAGCCGCATCGCGATCTGTTCGCCAGCGGCAACGATCCACTGCGCATCCTGCGCGGCCTGGGGACATTGGGCGAACTCGAATCCGAGCTGCATTTCGCTGCGGATCTGCCGGGCTTCGCCGAGATCGATCCGCAGCAGTGCTACCTGTCGTGGACGCTGCGCCTGTGTGGCGCGGCCACCGAGGCCGAGGTGCGCGAGATGTTCGCCTGGGTCGAGGACGAGTGCGATCTGTCGATAGCGCCGCTGGCGGCCGGGCCGGTCGAGTCGGCCGAACCGGTGCACGTCAATGTCGTGCCGATCACTGCCGCTACGCCTGTCGCTGCCGCTGCCGTCGCGGCGCCTGCCGCCAAGTCGCGCGCGCCCGCCGAGAGCTCGATCCGCGTTTCGATCGACAAGATCGACGGCCTGATCAATCTGGTCGGCGAACTCGTCATCACCCAGGCCAGCCTGACGCAGTACACCCGCGGCCTCGATCCGCTGGTGCACGAGCGCCTGCTGGCCTCGGTGCAGCAACTCGAACACACCGCGCGGCTGCTGCAGGAATCGGTGATGTCGACGCGCATGCTGCCTATCGACTCGGTGTTCAGCCGCTTTCCGCGCATGGTCCACGATCTGGCGACGCGCCTGAACAAGCAGGTGCGCCTGCAGACCGTCGGCGAGGCCACCGAACTCGACAAGAGCGTGATCGAGAAGATCGGCGATCCGCTGACGCATCTGGTGCGCAACTGTATCGACCACGGCATTGAACTGCCGGCCGTGCGTGTCGCCGCCGGCAAGCCGGCGCAGGGCACGATGACCCTGACCGCCGCGCACCAGGGCGGCCAGATCGTTATCGAAGTCATCGACGATGGCCGCGGCCTGTCGCGCCAGCGCATTCTCGACAAGGCGCGCGCCAATGGCCTGGTGATCTCCGACAACGCCAGCGACAGCGAAGTCTGGAACCTGATCTTCGCGCCGGGCTTTTCGACCGCCGCGGAAGTCACCGACGTCTCAGGCCGCGGCGTCGGCATGGACGTGGTTCGCCGCAACATCGAATCGCTCGGCGGCGAAGTCGAACTTAGGTCGCAGGAAGGCGAGGGCACCTCGGTGCGCATCCGCTTGCCGCTGACGCTGGCGATCGTCGACGGCATGTTCGTCGACGTCGGCGGCGAGACCTTCATCGTGCCGCTGATCGGCGTCGTTGAATCGCTGCAGCCTGCGCCCGAGCAGATCAGGCGCATTGCCGGACAGGGCCAGGTGCTGCGTCTGCGTGATGAATACATCCCGGTGATCTCGGCGCGCGAGCTGTACCGCGTGCCCGGCGCCGCGCGCGAAGCCTGCCAGTCGATCGCCGTGATCATCGAAGCCGACGGCTTCAAGCTCGCCCTGCTGGTGGATGACCTGATCGGCCAGCAGCAGGCCGTGATCAAGAGCCTCGAGGCCCATTTCCGCCGCGTCTTCGGCGTCGCCGGCGCCACCATTCTCGGTGACGGCCGGGTCGCGCTGATCATCGACGTCACCGAAGTTGTCCGCACCTGCGGCCGTTCCCTGGCCGCCTGAACCGCACGAAGACAGACCATGAAAATGCAAGACAAGAAACAGGCTCCGCGCGAATACCTCAGCTTTACGCTGGGCGCGGAAGAGTACGGCATCGACATTCTGTCCGTGCAGGAAATCCGCGGCTACGACGTGGTCACGCGCATTCCCGACGCGCCCGACTACATCAAGGGCCTGGTCAATCTGCGCGGCACGATCGCGCCGGTCGTCGACCTGCGCCTGCGCTTCAAGCTCGGCCGTGCCGATTACGACAGCCTGACCGTGATGATCGTGCTCAATGTCCGCGGCCGGGTGGTCGGCATCGTCGTCGACAGCGTCTGCGACGTGGTGCCGCTCACCGCGGATCAGATCGCGCCGGCACCGGACTTCGGCTCGTCTTTCGACGTCAGCTATCTGCAGGGCCTGGCAAGCGTCAACGAGCGCATGCTGATCCTGATCGACATCGAGAAGCTGCTCGGCAGCGCCGATGTGGCGCTCTATGCACCGGTGGCGGCCGTGCCGCCCAGTGCGATCGCGGCCTGAAGCGCGACGCCGCCCGATCTCATTCGCTACACGATCGTCGGTGCGATATCCGGCGACTACCACTCGGTGCAGGAGCAGCAATATGTCCCCTTTTTTCTCGATCGATCGCGATGCGTGGTCCCGGGCGCTCTCGTCGGCGAAAGCCGTTGCCGGCCGCGTGTTTGATCGTAAGGACAGGCTCGAGCACGCGGATCTGAAGGGGCAGATCGATGCGATCGGCAGATCGCAGGCGGTGATCCAGTTCACGCTCGACGGGCATGTGCTGGACGCCAATCCGAACTTTCTGCAGGTCATGGGCTATTCGCTGGAGCAGGTGCGCGGCCAGCATCACGGCTTGTTTGTCGAGCCGGCGTATCGTCAGAGCGCGGAGTACCAGCAGTTCTGGAACAAACTCGGCCGCGGCGAATACGATGCAGGGCAGTACAAGCGTGTCGGAAAGGATGGCCGCGAAGTCTGGCTGCAGGCGAGCTACAACCCGATCTTTGACACCGGCGGTAGGCCATTCAAGATTGTGAAGTATGCCGCCGATGTCACTCGGCAGAAATTGCGCGAGGCCGAGTTTGAGGGCCAGGTTGCCGCGATATCCAAGGCGCAGGCGGTCATCGAGTTCGGTATGGATGGCAGCATTCTCGCCGCCAATGATAATTTTCTTCGCGTTGTCGGCTACCGCTTGAACGAGATCAGCGGCCAGCATCACCGCATGTTCGTCGAGCCGGCATATCGGCAGAGCGCCGACTACCAGCAGTTGTGGGAAAAGCTGGGACGCGGCGAATACGACGCGGGGCAGTACAAGCGCGTCGCGAAGGGCGGCCGCGAAGTCTGGCTGCAGGCCAGCTACAACCCGATTTTCGACATGAACGGCAAGCCGTTCAAGGTGGTCAAATACGCCACCGACGTGACCGGGCAGGTGCTGGCCGTGAAGCAGACCCAGGACGTGGTGGTCGCGGCGCGCCACGGCGATCTGGATCAGCGTATTCCGTTGGACGGCAAGACCGGCGCGGTGCGCGATCTGTGCGAAGGTGTCAATTGCCTGGTCGAGAACATGAGCGCTGTTGTCGTTGATGTCGGCCGTGTATTCGGCGCGCTGGCGGAAGGCGATCTGACGCAGACCATCGAGACGGAATACCAGGGCGCGTTCCAGAAGATCAAGCAGGA
>NZ_JAQGNT010000119.1 GCF_028291725.1 Hydrocarboniphaga sp.
TCTCGATCGTGTCGTATGCTCGCATCTCAGTACTCCTCCTCGCGCCTGGTCTCGCGCCCCCATCCCTTCGCGCCTTTGTTGCGAAACCTCTGCGCCACGGTACTAGCTGGACTCAGCGGCTGAAGCCCTTGACGAAGTTCCAGACCGTCAGCGTGCCGTCGATGTCGAACGTGGTCTTGCCCTGATAGTTCAGGTTGTAGGGCGAGCCCGGCCAGGTGTGGCCGCCGTTGTTGACGGTGTAGAGGTCGACCGAATCTCCAGTGGCACAGCCCAGGTAGGCGGTCAGCGTGACCGTGGTGCCGTCGCTGGGCGCGATGTCGGCGAGGTTGCTGACTACCGGCGCGGCGCCGCAGCCGTTGATCTTGGCCCAGTGCTTGGCAGAATCCGGCACCGAGATCGAGATCGCGTACTTGCCCGGGCTGTACTTGACGATGGTATCGGCAGTGCCGTTGATCATCGCCATCGGTGTCGCGAAGCTCGGGCTGCCGCAGACCGACACCAGGCTCTTCAGCATCACGCCGGAGACCGCGGCGGCGGCGGCGATCTTGTCGGGGCGGTCGCAGGCGTAGCGCAGTGTCATCATCGCGCCGTCGGAAAAGCCGGTCATGTAGACGCGCTTCACATCGACCGGATAGCTCGCGACGGAAGTCTCGATCAGCGTGGTCAGGAAGCCGACGTCGTCGGTGGTGCTGGTGTCGGTGGGGTCGTCGTGCCAGCTGCCGTCGGCGACCGGCGGCAGCGCCACCCAGATACCGTAGTCGCGCACCAGCTCCTGCACTTCGGTCAGCGTCGACATCGCCTCGGGCGTGCCGCCGTTGTAATGCAGCATCACCAGCAGCGGCACCTTGGTGGTGCTGGCCGCGGTCGGCTTGAAATACAGCACCGAGCGGCTGACGCCCTGGTAGGTGATCGTGAGCTTGAAATTGGAGACGCCGGAGAGCGGCACGATCGCCGCGAAGGCGCTCGAAGACACGCAAACAAAGCCCAATGCCACCGCAATCTGCAGCAGCCGAATCCGGATAAGCTGAAACATGACGCCACCTTTAGGTTCGTGTCCGCGCAGACTGCCAGGGCTCGGGTAGAACCCGGCGCCGGGACGATATACGGCATCCGCCGGCGGGACAATCGGGAATAAGCTGGATTTTTTGTAGGTTTCGGCCGACGTAGGTCGGCAATCCCTTGCCGACATGTACCCTTCGATGCGCAAACAAGGCCTCATGTCGGCAAGGGATTGCCGACCTACAGTGGGTGCCGGCACAGCACGCCGCGCTCGAATTGCAGCGGCACATCGGCACAGTCTGGCTGCGCATAGCGGCAGCGCGGCGCGAAGCGGCAGGCCGGCATCGTCTGGCGCAGATCCGGCGGCTGCCCCGGCAGCGCGTCCAGTCGCAAGCCCGGTGGATGCTGCATCGACGGGCGCGCCCGCAGCAGCGCCGCGGTGTACGGATGCCGTGGCCGGCTCAGCAGTTGCTGTGTCGGTGCCGACTCGACGAGTTTGCCGGCATACATCACCAGGGTCTGCTCGCACAGCCGCGAGACCACGCCGAGATCGTGGGTGATCAGCAGGATCGCCAGGCCGCGATCGCGGCGCAGCTCGTCGAGCAGCGCCAGGATCTGCGCCTGCACGGTGGGATCGAGCGCAGTGGTGGGCTCGTCTGCGATCAGCAGCTGCGGGCCGGCGATGATCGCCATCGCGATCATTACGCGCTGGCGCATGCCGCCCGAGAGTTCGTGCGGATACTGATTGAGCCGTTCGCGCGCGGCCGATACACGCACCGAATCCAGCGTGCGCGCCGCTTCGGCCCAGGCCGCACTGCGCGATGCGCCGCGATGGGTCTCCAGCACTTCGGCGAGTTGCAGGCCGATGCGCAGATAGGGGTTGAGGCTGGCCATCGGGTCCTGAAACACCATCGCGATGCGCGCGCCGCGCAGCGCACGGCGGCGCGCCGGCGACGCCGTGAGCAGATTCTCGCCGTCGAACAGCACGCGCCCTGTGAGACACGCGCTCGGGCCATTCAGACCCATGATCGCCAGAGCCGTCTGCGACTTGCCGGAGCCGGATTCACCGACGATGGCGAGCGTGCCACCCGCTTCAAGTTGCAGGTTGATGCCGGACACCACTTCAACGTCGCCACGCGGCGTGCGATGCGCCACGCACAACTGTTCCACCGACAGCAGGGGCGCGGTCGTCATGCGCGGCGCCGCGGATCAAGCGCATCACGCAGCGCGTCGCCGAGCAGGTTCAGCGCGAGCAGCGTCACGGCCAGAAACGTCGCGGGGAAAATCAGCGCGGCCGGCGCCACCTCCATGTCGCGCGCGCCTTCGCTGACCAGCGCGCCCCAGCTGGTCGCCGGCGCCTGCACGCCGAGGCCGAGGAAGCTCAGGAAGGCTTCCATCAGGATCACCTGCGGCACCGTCAGCGTCGCGTAGACGACGACCACGCCGAGCAGGTTCGGCACGATGTGCTGCGTGATGATGGCACGCGGGCCGGCACCGGCGACGATCGCGGCAGCGACGAAATCGCGCTGCTTCAATGCCAGGGTTTCACCGCGGACGATGCGCGCCATGTCCAGCCAGTTGATCGCGCCGATCGCGACGAACACCAGCAGCAGATGGCGGCCGAACAGCACCATCAGCAGGATCACCAGAAACAGGAACGGCAGGGCGTAGAGGATGTCGACCGCGCGCATCATCAGCGTGTCGGCACGGCCGCCGATATAGCCGGCAACGGCGCCATAGGCGACGCCGATCAGCAGCGACACCAAAGTGCCGACCAGGCCGACGGCCAGCGAAATACGGCCGCCGCACAGCGTGCGCACATACAGATCGCGGCCCAGGGAATCGGTGCCGAACCAGTGTTGCGCGGAAGGCGGCGCGGACCAGCTGCCGTCGAAGTCGATCGTGTCGAAATCCCAGGCCGATAGCCAGGGCCCGGCGATGCACAGCAGCGTCATCGCCAGCAGCAGGCCGGCCGAGAACATCGCCCAGCGATTGCGGCGCAGAGCGTCGAGCACGCGGTTCATTCGCGCTGACGCGGATCGAGCCGCGCGTACAGCAGATCGACTGCGAAATTGAACAGCACGATCAGGGTGCCGTAGATCAGCACGACGCCGAGCACCAGGCCGTAGTCGCGGTTCAAGGCGCCGAGCACGAAGTAGCGGCCGACACCGGGCAGGCCGAAAATCTGCTCGATCACCACCGAGCCGGTCAGCGTACCGGCCGCAGCGGGGCCGAGGTAGGAAATCACCGGCAACAGTACCGGCCGCAGCGCGTGCCGCAGCACAACGTGGCGTTCGCTCAGGCCCTTGGCGCGGGCGGTACGTATCCACGGTGTCTGCATGACTTCGAGCATCGCGGCGCGCGTGAGCCTGGCAATGGTCGCGATCTGCGGCAAGGCCAGCGCGAGCACCGGCAGCAGCAGTTCCTGCGGCCGCCCGCTCCAGCCGCCGGCCGGCAGAGCGTGCAGGCTTACCGCCATCAGCAGAATCAGCAGCGGCGCGAGCACGAAGTTCGGTATCGACAAGCCGCCGACGGCGAGCACCATGACGGCGCGATCCTGCCAGCGATGCGGCTTCATCGCGGCGATGATGCCGAGCGCCATGCCGACGATCAGCGCCAGGCTCATCGCCAGCGAACCGAGCAGGGCCGATACCGGCAGGCCGGCGCCGATCAGCTCGGCGACGCTGCGATCCGGGTACTGGTACGAGGGCCCGAGATCGCCGTGCGCGAGGTCGCCGAGATAGATCAGGTATTGCCGCCACAGCGGCTGATCGAGGTGATAGCGCGCCTCGAGCTGCACGCGGGTGGCTTCGGGTAGCGCGCGCTCGGAATCGAAAGGGCCGCCTGGCGCGGCATGCAGCATCGCGAAAGTCAGCGTGACCAGCAGCAGCAGGGTCGGCAGCAGCTCGAGCAGGCGGCGCAGCAGGCGTGCGCTCATGCAGGGCTCGATGCGGGCGAATGTTGGGGATCGCTGCGCTCACCCCAACCTACCTGGCGGCTGCGTAGGTTGGGGTGAGCGCAGCGATCCCCAACATCGCCACCAGAACGCGGCAAGCTCACGGCGAGAGCCCGAGATCGCGACTGTAGTGATGATCCAGCGCGTTGTCCTGCCAGCCGCTGACGCGCGGCGACACCAGATGCTTGGTCACGTAGAAGTAGATCGGAATCACCGGCGCATCATCGATCAACTGCTGCTGCGCATCGCGCAGTTGTTGCCGCCGCGCATCCTCGGGCAGGTGGGTCGCTGCATTCAAGGCAGCGTCGTAGCGCTGGCTGACATAGCTGGTGTCGTTGCGCGGATTGTGGCCGCCGAGCAGATCGAGAAAGCCGCTGGCGTCGTCGTAGTCGCTGACCCAGGAGCCGCGGAAAATTTGCGTGCGCCGGCGCTCGCGGCGGCTTTGCAGGAACACCTTGGTCTCCTCGTTGCGCAGGCGGGTTTCGACGCCGAGAAACTGCTTCCACATCGCCGCGATCACGAGCGCGATTTTCTGATGGTAGTCGTTGGTGTTGTACAGGATCTCGGTGCGCAGCGGATACTGTGCCGAGTATCCGGCTTGCTCGTACAGGCGCCGCGCTTCCGCAACGCGCTGATCGCGCGTCCAGCTCGCCCACGGCGGCTGCAGGCTGTCGGCGCCAGCGATATGCGGTGGCAACCATGCGTAGGCGGCGCGCTCGCCGCTGCCCAGCACCTTGCGCACGATCACCTCACGATCGACCGCCAGGCTCAGCGCGCGCCGCAGCCCGGGCTGGTCGAACGGCGGCTGGCTGACATTGAAGCCGTAGTAGTAGATGCCGAGATAATCGGCGATGCGCAGCTGCCGGCGCAGCGTCGGCGCCATCGCCGCGATCTGCGTGGCCGGCACCTGTTCGGTGATATCGAGTTCGCCGGCGCGGAAGCGCTGGAATTCCGAACCCATGTCTTCGGTGACGATGTGCTGCACGCGGTCGATACGAGTCGCGGCGTCGTTCCAGTAGTGGCGATTGCGCCGCAGCTCGATATGCGACTGCGGCATCCAGACCTGCAATTGATAGGCGCCATTGGAGACCAGTGGCGCCGCGCTGGTGAAGCCCTGTCCGTGCACCGGGCCATGCACAGGGTATGCGGCCGGATTCACCAGCAGCGCCAGAAAATACGGCGTCGGCGACTGCAATCCGATCTGCAGCCGGTGCTCGTCCAGCGCCTGCACCGCGAGCGCGGCCGGCGGGCTGCGGCCGGCCATCACCGCGCTCGCCTGTGCGATCGGCGCCAGCAGCTGCGATGAGGGCGAGGCGGTCTGCGGATCGACGCTGCGCCGCAGGCCGGCGACGAAATCGGCGGCGGTCACCGCATCGCCATTGGACCAGCGCGCGGTATCACGCAGAAAAAAAACATACACCAGGCCGTCTGCGGAAATATCCCAGCGTTCGGCAACGCCGGGAATCAGCGAACCATCGGGCGCTTCGCTGACCAGGCCTTCATACAGATCGCGAACGACATTGCCGGCAGCGACGCTGCGGACTTGGTGCGGGTCCAGCGTCTCGACGTCGGGGCCGTTGCCACGGCGCAGCACCACGTCGCCGGCCTGCGCCACGGAGCCGCTGCACAGCAACCCCAGCAACAGCCACACGTAGGTCGGCAATCCCTTGCCGACGTGAAACTCGATTGCGCCTCGGGCGTACACGTCGGCAAGGGATTGCCGACCTACTGGCAGCCAGCTAAAAGGCGGGTCGCGACCCACCCTACGCCGGGATGTCACGCCGGCGCCTTCTTTCTTGCGCTGCCCACGCTCACCAGCACCACCCCGAGCAGGATCACCGCGGTACCGATGATCTGCGCCCGCCCCAGATGCTCGTCGAGGATCCACCAGCCGAGCACGACCGCGATCGCCGGATTCACGTAGGCATAGGTGCCGAGCAGGGCCGGCGACACTTCATGCACCAGATAGAAAAACGCACCGTAGGCGACGCAGGAGCCGAATACGATCAGGTACAGCAGCGCGAGCAGACCGCGCGGCTCCCAGCTCATCTGCGCGGCCTCGCCGGCCGCGAGGCCCAGACCGGCGAGCACTGCGCCGGCGATCAGCATCTGCAACGCGGCCGACATCGCCGAGGTGATCGCGACCGGATGACGCTTGGCGTAGACCGAACCCAGCGCCCAGAAAAACGGCGCCGCCAGCAGCGCGAGGTATGCGGGCATCGGCGCGCTGCGAGCCTGCAGCGCACCGCCCACCAGCAGCGCAACACCGGCAAAGCCGGCGAACAGGCCGCACAAAGCCAGCGGCGTGATGCGCTCGCCCTTGGCGCCCAGCGTGCCGAGGCCGGCCATCCACAACGCGGAGGTTGCGATGATCAACGCCGCCTGGTTGGACTCCACCCATTGCTCGGCCCAGGTCACCAGGCCATTGCCGGCGACCAGCATCGCGATGCCGGTGAAGGCGACGCTGGCCCACTCACCGCGGGTCTTCGGCAGACGGCCGCCGCGCAGGCCCGCGTAAACCAGCATCAAAGTACCGGCAACCAGAAAGCGGATGCCGGCGGACAAGGCCGCCGGCAGATGCTCGACGACGATACGGATCGCCAGATACGTGGAACCCCAAACCAGATAAACCGCCGCGAAAGCGAGCAGCAGACGTACCGCGCGAGCATTCATTACAGCCCCCAAAAGCAAATCGCCCGGCGAAGAGCCGGGCGATCTTTGCAAGCGGTGATTTTACGCGGGCAGCGCCTAGCCCGCAGGCTCTGCGGCCGCCGCCGCTGCACCACCGCCATTGGCGTCCATACGAATCTGACGCAGCCACTGGCTCGCCTGGTTTCGAACATTGTCGTAGCCCAGGGCCTTGTTGGCGGCAGCTTCGGCGTTCTTGTAGTCCTTCAGGCTGTAATCGGCAACCGCTAGTCGCAGATAGGTTTCGCCCGCCTTATTGCCGAGGCTGCCCTTGGCGACGGCCTTCTCGAGCATCTCGCGCGACTCTTTCCAGCGCTCGTCGTCGCCGTACATTGCGCCGAGCTTGAAGTAGTACTCGCCCTTGTCGGACGTAGCGGCGAGCTTCTTCAGCACTACCTCGGCCTTGGCCGATTCGCGCGCATTGATCCAGGCGTCGGCCACCGAATTCAGGTTCTTCTCGTCGCCCGGTACTCGGTTCTTGTCGATCGCGTCCTGCAGGAAGTTACCGGCCTTGTAGGGCAGATCGACCATCATGTAGATGTTGTAAAGGTTCCGGATCTCGTTCGGCGTGGTCAGGAAGCCCTGACGATCGGCCAGCGAAAGCACCGCGACCGCACCCGCGTCGTCCTTGAGTTCCGAGAACATGCCGGACAATTGCTTCCAGTAGTCGGCCTTGGCTGGCACCATCGTGATCAGCTTCAGCAACACGTCGGCACAGGCACGATAGTTCTTCAACTCGTAGTTGATCGCGAGTTTCAACTGCAGCCAGCTTTCCTTGACTTGCTTGGACTTGGCGATTGCGAGGTCGACCTGCGGCAGTGCGTCCTTGAAACGCTTCTGCTCCAGGTAAGCCTGCGCCAGGAAGATATGCGTGTCAGCCGTTACCGGCGTGCAGGATTCGGCGATGTAGCGTTCCAGTGTCCGGATACCAGCGTCGTACTGCTTGTCGGCAACGTAGAGTTGGCCAAGGTTGAACATCAGCTGGTCGTACTGCTGCTGCGGCATCGCGTTCAACGCCAACGCCTTCTCAAAATTCTTGGCAGCGTTGCCGTAATCGTTCTTTGAACTGTAAGCGAAGCCGAGGTTGTAATAGATGATCGCTTTTTCGTACTCGCTGCCGCCGTCGACCATCTTCGACAAGCGGTCGATGGCCTCCTGGTTCTTGGACTTGGACATCAGGTCCATGGCCTGTTCAACGCCGCGGTAGTACGTCTCCGACATCGCGCCGTCGGCTTTGCGCGGATTGGCGCAATCGGCGCTCTGCCCCAAAACGGTCGGCGATAGTCCAACCAGTCCAAGGGTGACCATCACTTTGAAAAAGTTAAGTGACATGCCTTTACTCGCCGCCACAATTGAAGTTCATAACCTGCGTACCGTGCTGCTCAACCGGCTTGCCGTCGACCACCCTGGGTTTAAACTTCCATCGTTGAACGGACGAAATCGCCGCAGAGTCAAAAATGCCACGCGGCTTGGCTTGCAGGACTTTGGCTGCTCTAACAGTCCCGTCCGCATTGACCAAAATATCTAGCGTAATGGTACCAGTCAGCCCATCCAATTGAGCCTGACGAGGACAGGTCGGCGCAATACGCTGCAGCGGGATGATGTCGCCGTCGAACATGCCACCGGCCGGCGCTCCGCCAACCGAGCCCAGCGCACCAAGGAACGGACCTCCTCCCACGCTGGCGGACAGACCCAGGTTCGGCATCGCGAAGGGCGTCTGTTGTTCCGGTGGCGTTTCGCTCGACACTTTCAATTTCGGCGGCGGAGGTGTCTTCGGTGGCGGTGGCGGCGGTGGTGGCTTGCGGCGCTCGAGCGTCTGCAATTCGGTATCGCGCTTCAGCCGAACAAAATCGATCGTCGGGAGCGTATCGGCCTTATCGATGCCCCCGCCATGCCGGCTGATCAGGCCGTACAGCATCAGGAACATCAGCGCGGAGAA
This sequence comes from Hydrocarboniphaga sp., assembly GCF_028291725.1. Classification (GTDB taxonomy): domain Bacteria; phylum Pseudomonadota; class Gammaproteobacteria; order Nevskiales; family Nevskiaceae; genus Hydrocarboniphaga. The sequence continues at coordinate 8,583 of NZ_JAQGNT010000119.1, forward strand.
GGTCAGCCCGGCCAAGGCGGCAGGCAGCAGGCGGTTACGGCTGGAAGTTACGCTTTGCATTCCTGGTTATCCGCCCGAATGCATGGCGGCGATCGAGACGTCGTTGACGCCGCCGAGCTTTACCTGGTCCATGACCTGGGTCAGCGTTCCGGTCTGCGAGGCCTGGTCGGCGATGATCACGACCGTGTCGTCCGGACGCTCGGCATGCAGGCGCTCGACCGAGCCGCGCACGTCACGCAGGTCGATGCGGTGCTTGTCCATCCAGATGTCGCCGTTGGGGCGGATCGCGATCAGGATGTTGCCGTTGTCGCGGCTTTCCGCGGTCTCCGCCTCGGGACGCGTGACGGTGACGCCGGCCTCTTTGACGAACGAAGTGGTGATGATGAAGAAGATCAGCAGGTTGAGAACGAAGTCGAGCATCGGCGCCAGGTCGATGCCGGTTTCGTCACTCTCGGGGGTGTGGCGGCGGGATCTCATCTAAGGATCAGCCTCCCGCGGCTGCGGCAGATGCCGCGATGGAGACGTTCTGCACACCGCCCTGGCGCACCTGGTCGATGACCTGCACCAGTGAACCCGTCGGAGCTTCCTTCTCTGCAAGCACCACGACCGCGTCTTCCGGCTTTTGCGCGTGCAGACGCTCGATGTTCGCGCGAACCGCGCGCAGATCGACGAGGCGATTACCGACGTAGATTTCGCCGCTCGCCCGGATGTTGATGATGATGCTGCCGCCTTCCTTCTTCTCGGCCGCCGCTGAAGTCGGACGGCTCACCGTGATGCCGATCTCTTTGACGAAGACCGCGGTGATGATGAAGAAGATCAGCAGATTCAACACAAAATCCAGCATCGGCGCGAGATCGATGCCGGAGCCGTCCGAATCATGGTTTTCCATCGAGCGACGACGCATTCTCATGAGCGGCTAGTACTCGAACTTGTCGGCGAGCAACTCAGTTTCGAGTCGTGCGCGATTGCGGAAGTAGTACACCGGATACAGCCCGCTGATGCTGACCGACAGGCCGGTAAGCGTGCAGATCATCGCCTCCGAGACGCCATTGGCCATCGACCGTGCATCCGCGGAACCACGCGCGGCCATCGAATCGAAAACATTGAGCATGCCCGAGACGGTGCCCAGCAGACCCAGCAGCGGGCACAGCGGCACCAGCACGCGCAGCAGCTGCAGGTTGTTGGTCATGCCCGCATTGAGCCGCGAGATCATTGCCTGACGCACCGCGCGGGATGCCCAGCTATGGTGATTGCTACGCGCCTGCCACTCGGCCAGCAGCGCCGCGGCGTCTTGTGGCAACACCTTGGAGAAATACCAGTAGCGCTCGAAGGTCAGCGTCCACATCGCCAGCGAGGCGAAGAAAATGAAGTCGACGATCGGCCCACCGAGCTCGCGCATGCTGTGCAGCGCGACGAACGGTGCTGCCAGATAGCCGACCAGCGTATCAAGCACCGGTCTTACCCTCGAGACGTTCGGCCAGCAGGCCGGTGCTCTGCTCGTCGAGGATCTGGATGATCTGCTTGGAAAGTGAGGTCAGCCAGGCATTGGCGAACAGCAGCGGGATCGCGATGCCGAGGCCGAGCACGGTGGCGATCATCGCCGCGGAGATACCGGCCGCCATCAGCTTGGGATCGCTGGAGCCGGACTCGGTGATGCTCTGGAAGGTGATGATCATGCCGATGACGGTACCGATCAGGCCGAGCAGCGGGCCGGCGGCAACAGCCAGGCGCAGGAAGGCCTGGAAGCGTTCCAGCGGCGGCACTTCGCGCAGCACCGCCTCGGAGATGCGTAGCTCGACGACTTCGGCATCTTCCTCGATCCGGCTGCCGTCGCCCTTGAAGCTGGACAGCACGCGGCCGAGCGGATTGTCGGTAGTCGGATTGCCGACCTGGGTCAGCTGCGTCTTGACCTTGGCGCGCACGCCCATCAGGTAGACGAACTGATAAATGCCGAGCAGCGCGCCGACGATGCCGACCAGCAGGATCACGTAGTTGACCGCTTCACCGCGCTTGATGCGCTCGATCCAGTTCGGACGCTGCGCGTAGATCGTCAGCAGCACGCCGCGAGTCGGGTCGAGTTCGGTGCCGACATAGCCGGACGTGGCGTCGCTCAAATCGGACGCGGCCGATGCGAACTTGCCGCCCGGCTGCCGGGCCATCACCGCGAGCTTGTGCTCGCTGGGTAGATACGCGAGGTACTTGCCGTCGGACACCGCGGTAAACGAACCCACGCGCGATACAGCCTGTTCTACCGAGGCGCCGTCAGGCTGCACGACCATGCTCTTGAAGCGCACGACGGAGCCGGTCTCGGTCATTTCGCGCTGCAATTCAAACCAGAAGCGCTCTAGATCGCTGATCGACGGCAGCGCCTTGGTGGCGGCAAGCTTGCTGACGAACGCTTCGCGATCCGGATACTGCGCGCTGATCATCGAGTTACGAACCACCGACGAGAAGTCGTTGGCGACCTGACGCACGACGCCGAACATCTCACCCATGTTGCCGGACTTGGCGTCGAGCTGGGCCTGCAGCTCGGTGAGCTTCTTTTCGTTGGAATCGAAGGACGCCGACAACGACTGCTGCCTGCGCTGCAATTCGCTGAGTTCGGCCTTGGCCTGGGCCAGAAGCTCGGATTGCTTGTTGCGCTCGGCCAAAAATTTGGCTTCGCGTTCCTTGTTGGCAGCCGCTTCGCGATCGCGCAGCGAGCGAGTCTGTTCGAGCAGTTCGTCGAGATTGCCGGGAGCCACGGCATAGGCCGCGGGAAGAGATGCTGCGAACAGCATCAGCATGGCGACGGGAACGCCAACCGTTCTGGACATCGAGCGCGACATTACTTGATCTCCTTCGGCGCCGGAACCGGAACCTTGATGAAGTCCGGCGCCGACTGCTTTTTGGCGACCTTGAGGCCTGCCGTGATCGAATCGTTGTAGGCGGAATCGATCTTCCAGGTCTTGGCGTTCACGTCCCAATAGCCAGTTTCCTTGCCGTCAAGCGTCTGGTAAAGCAGAGCAACGCGACCGGCGCGCAGGAACTGCACGGTCTTCTCGCCCACCTTGCCTTCGTAGGCCTCGAGCGTGCGGCCATATTCCATTTCGACCTGATAGGCCTCGACGATGCGACGATACTTTTCGGATAGAGACACATCGGCCCGCGTCATCATCTCTTTCAGCGTAGCGATGCGGTTGCTGCGCTCATCGGGCAGGAACGGCATGTCCAGTTTCACAAACTGGTCGAGCGTGTCGAGCATCTTGGTCATCATCGGCAGCACTTCGCGCGACGTGGTTTCGATGTCTGCAATCTGCGTCGACATGCCCTTGATTTCGTCTTCCTGGGACTTGACCTGGGCGCCGAGCTGGTCGGTGTACGCCTTCAGGCTCTGCGCCTCGGTCAGCGCCTGACGGTAGTCGCCGAGCATGCTGCTGGCTTCCTCGTCGAGCTGCGTGATGCGCTTCTGGGAGGCCTGGGCGGCCTCCTCGGTCTTGGTCTGCTCGCCGACGACGGCGTTGACCTTGTCCTGAGCTTGGGACCCGTTGGCGAACCAGACCATCGCGATCACGCAGGCTGCGATGGCTCCGACCTGGGCAGGCCGCCTCATCCGAAGAATCATGTCGATGTACCTACCGGGAAGAAAACGAGAAAGAGTTTGAACGCCGCTAGAATGAATGCCGGCGACGGACGGCATCCTAACATCGGTATCATTAACCGGAGCCCCGCTTGAAACGTCGGATTTCACTCTTGTTTATCGAAAAACGACGTGATATTCGCGGGGCTCCGCCGGGTAATGCGCAATTAATCAGCCGCCGCCGAAAGACGAGTGCTTGCGGCTGGACTGATCAAGGAAATTCCGGCTTGCCTGCGCTTCGGCAGCGCGCTGAGAGGCTGTCTTGCAGACCCGCTTCGGCAGGGTGGAGCCGGTCACACTCTCCGATTTGCAGATCATACGGTCGGGGTCGGCGACAGCGGTCTGCGTGGACGCAGCGGGCGCGGGTGCCGCCCCGGAAGTCACCTGCGGGGCCAATAGGTCGTTGGCTGCCTGAGCCATCGCAGTCGACAACGGCAGGCCCGCCACCGAAGCCAGCAGCAATACACGAAAGTGGTGCTTCATTTCTAAACTCCTGATCCACAGGGATCGCAAATTTGTCACACGTCCTGAATGCGACGTGGATTTTCGGGAATACAACCATGCGCTTAAAGCGTCAATACAGTTGAACGGTACGCTATAAATTCCGCCACGCACAAACGGTGCCACAGAATTATCCGAATTGCTCGAGTCGCGGCATCAACGGCAGCACGCCAGGGAGTACGCGGTTGATCAGCGTTTCGTTTTTGCGCCACTTCCCGGGAGCAGGCGCGGTCTGTGTATACCGCGACGGCGGCAGCTCAGCCGCGACGCGCATGCGCAGCGCGTCGTCCACCTGCAACCCGGTAAATGCGCAAATCCGCGCCACTTCCGCAGCGGGATTTCGCAGGAAATCGTCGTAGCGCACGACCATTCGGCGAGTTGGATCAATCTTAGACAAATCGTCCATGATGATGCGGTTCGCCGTCTGCCACTGGAATGCGGCGATCTCCTCAAGCGGGCGGCCGCGCAGCGCGGGCCAGCCCGGCGGTAACAGCAATGACCAACTACCGTTCCAGTTGGGAAGCCGCGGGTAAGTTACCCAATCACCGGAACGCCAAGCCTCGATTATGCTGCTGATGTTCTCGCGCGGATCGCGCCACAGATAAATGAACTGCGCATCCGGGAAAGCACGATCGAAAAACGGGATGCGCAGCGAATTCTTCGGTGTTTTTTCCAGCAGGCGAATCACGCTCGCGTCAGTACGACGCGCATTCGGATCCTGTGCACACTCGGTCAGCAACTCGCGCATTTCCGCGATGACATCCGGCGTGGCGTGCTCGGCGCCGACCTGATTGCTGTCGATCCCCGGAGCACCCGGCGACAAGTGGTCGAAGCCTTCGACGAGCCAATGCGCTTCGCCGCCGACCGTTGAGAATTGCGGCGTGCATGCCAGCGTTTCGAACAGCAGCGTGCTGCCCGAACGCGGCGCGGCCACGATGAAGACCGGCCGGTCGAAACGCGCGCTGCGCGCACGCGCAACCGGCGCCGCCACGGCGGCTGGCCGCGTTGCGTGCGGCTGAAGCGGCGCCGATTTGTCGCTGATCGCATATTCGAGCACGCGGGCATCAAGCACTCTCATCACTGGCAGGCCGATGCTGCGCATGACGATGCCGGCCCTGATCGCACCGGCACGCTCCCACAGCGCCTGCGACAGGCGCTGGTAATGTTCGATTCCGCTGTCGCCGTCGCCGTGCAGCGCCCATAGCTGGCGCCAGTCGGCGCAGAAGCTGTTCAGCAGCGACGCGAACTGAGCCACCGCTGCATGCCCGGGTTGACCCGGCGTTTCCGACACGATATCCGCCGCAAGATCCTTGAGCAGATGGTCCATCTCCGCCGGCGGCATCACCCTGAAGCTATTGAAGCGCTCCATCGGAATACTGACGCTATGGCCCGGCCGGTACGGAATCAGTTGCGCGGGCTGGCCGCGCATGCCGGCTGCAACCAGGTTCCAGAACATCGCGCTGCCGGATGTGTCCGCAACCAGATGCACGCGCTCCTGATCGGTCGCGTTGTCGACCCGATGCTGGCGCCAGTTGTCGAAGATCCAGGCTTCGCCTGCGGCCATGTGCACGGCTTGATCGTCGCAATAAAAAAGCACGCCCTGCCGCGTCGTCACCGGTATGTGCACGCGCACGCGCTGGAACCAGTGATAGTTGATGTCGGAGTGCTCAGGCACCTGCGCGCCGGGCGCGAGCTTCATCAGCCGCGAGCGGCTCCAGACCACGCCGAAACTCGCAAGCACCTGCTGGATGTAGGGTGAAGCCTTGAGGTGCGGCGTTTCCTGCATGACCCCGCTGACCGCGTCATTTTCGCCGCCGTCGACGGTGATCAGCCGCGCCGCGCTGTTGCCTTCGAAACCGGTCGGATGCCGCGCCCACGCCGACGCCGGCAGTGCCGCGACTTCCGCAGCCAGCCGCTGCGTATCGAAGCGCAGCGGCAGGCGGATGAAAGGTTGTGGCAGCTTCATTCGACCGCGATCAAATGGCAGCAGCGGCGCTGAAATCGCCGAGCGTTTCGAGAATTTCGGTCACCGCGACGCGCTCGGGTTCAGTTATCTGCGGATGCCATAGATCGAAGATCAGCACGACGCGCAGCCGATCGCTGCGGTTCCAGGCTTCGTGCATAAATGTGTCGTCGAACAGCACCGCCTTGCCTTCGCGCCAGTGATGCTCGATCTCCGCAACTTTGAGCGCGCAATCAGGCGGCACGATCAGCGGCAGATGCCCGACCACGCGCGCATTGGTGACACCGCGATGCGGCAGCAGATGCGTGCCCGCATCGAGCACGCTGAACAGCACTTCCGGACCGTGATCGCGCACGTGACACAGCGGTAGCGTGTCGAGTGCCGCGATCGTCGTCGGGCACGCGTCGCAGTTGATCCGGTTGCGCGCCCCGTAGCGATAAAAGTAGTAGCCCTTCCACGAGGCCTGACCACGATCGCTGCGCAGATTCGCGGCGGCGAGCGCCGGATCGCGGAACACTTCTTCGCGACCACGGTCGCTGTGCATCACCTGCATCAGTTCGTCGCGAATCTGCGCCGTCTGTTCCTCGAGCTGCTGCAGTTCCGGTACCAGCTGCTTGTCGAGATACGGCGCGACCGGCAGATCGGGCAAGGTATAGATCTTCGGCTGCTGGCGAGCGTCGCTGGGCGTATAGCGGGCGTCACCCATCAGCAACTCGATGCTGCCGGAGACACGCACCATTTCGCTCTGACCGAAGCGCGATTCGAGCCGCGCGAGGATGTCGCCGAAAATTCGCTGGCGGCCGCGATAGACCAGCCCCAGCGCCTGCTGAACCTGTGGCCGCAAATTCGGCGGCGTCGACTGCTCGCTGAGCCAGCGGCCCGCGCGCTGCGCGTCGGTGATCGCGCGAAAATAATGCGGCAGCGCCGCGGCCTGATCGCCCTGTTCGTCGATCAGCTGAGCCAGCGACAGCCGCGATGCATACAGTTCGGGACGCATCTTCAGCACGCGCCGGTAAGTCGCGATCGCCTGGTCGCGGTCGCCCTCTGCCTGCGCCAGCTGCGCGAGGTGATTCAAGGTCAGAAGATCGTCCGGAGCCGTGTCGCGGGCCTGCGTCAGATAGTGGCGCGCACGAACCAGATCACCGCGATGCATCGAGATGATCGCCAGCGCGTTCAGCGCTTCGAGCTGCGGCTGGCCGACAATCTGCGAATCGCCGAGCAGGCGCTCGTAGGCGCGCGCCGCGTCGACGAATTTCCCAGCCGTCAGCAGCGCTCGCGCAGTGAGCAGCGATTCGGCGACAGCGGGGGATAGGGTCGCGGCGACCATGACAGAGCCTGTATCGACAGATGCTGACGCCAAGTTTGGGGGCAAGCCTGGCGGCGGACAAGGGATGTCCACTGCATAATTGGACAAGGGATGTCCACTGCATAATTGTGGGTATGAATACCCAGCTCGCCAATTATATTCGCGTCTACGATGGCGACCTCGCAGCCGATCTGTGTGATCAGTTGGTGGCCTCGTTCGGTTCGCTGAGTCATCTGCGCAAACTCAATGGCCGCGGGCATCGCTCCGGGCTCGAAGACAGCGCGTGGACCGAACTCACCATCACGCGCATCGCGGATGCCGCACTGCTCGGCAAGCTGCGGCAGAAGATCACATTCGGCCTGGGCCGTTACAACCGGGATACCGGTTTGAGCATCCCGATACCGAATAGCGCGAAGCTCGACGAGCTGACGATCAAGCGCTATCAGCCGGGCCGCGACGAGAACTTCCAGTTGCATTTCGACTCGCTCAACGAGCGTTCAAATCGATACCTGGTGCTGCTGTGGTACCTGAACGACGTGGCCGAAGGCGGCGAGACCGAGTTCCCGGCGCTGGGCGTCAAGATCGCTCCGCGGCGCGGCAGCCTGCTGATGTTCCCGCCCTACTGGATGTTCCAGCACGCGGGCCTGCCGCCGATATCCGGTGACAAATACATTCTGTCCACTTACCTGCTTTTTTAAGGTTTTCGCGATGTTGCCGAAGCCGCTCAGGCTTCGTATCCCCAGCGATCAAGCAGTGGCGCGATCTGTTCACGCAGTGGCATCAGGTGGCGCTCGTAATGGCGCCAGCGGCCCACCGCTTTGCGGTTCACAGGCTCAATCACCTGACTGTAGCTCGGCGTGCTGATGTAGCTCTTGCCCCTTGCATGCTTGGCCGGCTCTAGCATCGCGTCATGCCATTGCAACCCAACGAAATCGGCGATCGCACGCGACTGCGCCTCGAAATCGGAGACGAAACGCTCGTAGAAGATCTCCATCACCTTGGGCTTGAGCAGCGCCTCCTGCTGATACCAGTAATCGAACGTGCGCCGATACCCGAGAGCCAACGTGGGCAGATCGCGGCACAGCCGCGAGTAGGCCGGCGCCCAGTAGTGCTGGAAATAGTTGCTGGTGATCACATCGAACGGATGGCGGATTGCCAGCAGGATCGGTGAGTTAGGGAACAATCGACGGATCGCCGGCAGCCGCAGGATATTCAGCGGATTCTTGTCGAGCAGCCGCTGGCCCGGCGACAGGCGCAGCTTGGTCGCGACCAGCGCCCAGTAGTGCCTCCGTGCCTCGGCCAATTCGTGCGGCTGCACGCTGGCGAGCTTCTCCGGATACAGCGCCCCTTGCTGCTGAAGACGCGCCAACGCCTCCTGCAGAAACGGTTGCTCGTCCATCGTTTTCAAATCGGGGTGTGCGTCGAGCACCTGCTCGAGCAGGGTCGTGCCCGAGCGCGGAAACGCGACGATAAAAACCGGACTGTCGGCCTCGACCGGCGGTGCCGGCTCGGTCCATTGCGCCACATCGTCTGGATCACAGCTGTAGTCGGCGATCGCCAGCACCGTACCGGAACTATCGGCGGGAATTGGCGATGTCAGATCGAGAAACGCCATCTGCGATGCATGCGCCCTGGCGGCGACTTCGGCTGCGGTTTCATAGTCGCCTTTCGCGTCCAGCGCCTTGGCCAGCGGAAACAGGAAATCCTGCTGCTCGTCCGGCTGCGTCGCCACACAGAGTGCTTGCCGATACAGCGTGATCGCCTCGTCCGGCCGGTCATTGCGCGCGGCGATATTGGCCCGCACACCGAGCAGGCGTTGCTGCATTTCCGCGCCGATCTCATCAACGGACAAGTGTTCGATCTTCTGCAGCCGTTCCGTCGCCTCATGCAGTGAGTTCGTGCGCTCGAGCATGCTGATGATGGACAACTCGAACTCGAGGCTCGGGGGCGGAGAATTGCGAACACTGTCCAGAATCTGTACCGCAGAGTGCTGATCGCTCAAGGTCATCAGTAGCGCCCCGAGCTTGGCGAGCAGTTCCGGGTTCGGGTCCTGCCAGAGGCGCCAGTGCTGCGTAGCGAGCAAGGCGCCATCAATATCGGCGCAGGATGTCAGCAGGTGCGCATAGCGATAATTGATTTCAAAGTCTAGCGGAGCCGCCTTCGCGGCGAGCCCGAGCCGTTCGCGCGCCACCTCATAGCGGCCACCTTCAAGCTCGAGCAGCGCGCTGTTGTAAAGCAATTCGGCAGTCCAACCACCGATCCTGGCAGCATGTTCATAGGCCTGCGCGGCCTCCGATAGGGCGCCCGATGCGCGTAACGACGTCGCCAGATTCATCCAGTGCACTGCGGCACGCGGTTCCAACTGGGTCAGACGCCGGAACGCCTTGGTCGCCGCCGCGTAAGTGCCACGTGCGTTCATGACCGCGCCGTAGGCGATTAGAACAAATGGAAGACTAGGTGCTAGCCGATAAGCTTCGTGCGCCCGCCGTTCGGCGAGCTTGAGCTCGCCCTGATTCAGCGCCGAGATCGCCTGTTCCGCAAGTATTTTGGGGTCGGTCATAGAAAAAGGCCGCGCGATCAGATCGCGCGGCCTTGTAAAACTACAGCAGTACTACGTGACTTAGAAGCTCTGCGTCAAGCGCGCGTAGAAGAACGAACCGACCGTGTCATACGTGTTGACGTCGGTGTTCGCGTTCAGCACGAACTGGTAGAACAGCGGCGGCTGCTTGTCGAAAGCGTTCTGGACACCAAGCGTGAGCTTGGTGCGAGTCGGCTCGTAGGTATAAGCGGCAGCAAAGTCGTGGTAGATGATCGACGGGATGTGAATCGGATTGCCGTCGACTGTCGCCACTTCGCTGTTGGTGATATCCAGACCGTAGATGAAGCGGGTCGACCATAGGAACTCGAAGCTATTAAGTGCCCAGCTCACTGACGACGTGGCACGCCAGCGAGCGTAGTTGCCAAAGGTCGGATCGAACCGACCCGCAGCATTCGTCGTCGGAACGCCTTCACCAAGGCTGTACTTGAACTTGTCGGTGTAGGTCGAGTCGACGCTGGCGCGGATCGAGCCGAAACGAGTCTTGGGCATGCTGTACTTAAGGCCCATATCGACGCCATCGGTTTCGAAGAAGCCCACGTTCGTCGTCGGCAGATCGATGTACTGAATCTGCCCGTTGTCGCGACGATGAATCTCGCTGCAGAATTCCTCGCTACCGGTGGAAGCGCAGGTATCAGCAATGACATTCACATCCGGAGACGCGATTGCCTGGTTCACCTTGTAGTGCCAGATATCAACCGAGGCCGACAGATTGCGGATGAAGTGCGGATCGTAGACCAGGCCATAGGTCAGCACATGTCCGGTTTCGGGTTTGAGGTCCTCGTTGGACTTCAGTACACCGCTAACCTGAGAGTTTTCCGGCACAAAGCCCGGATTCTCGTCCGTAATTGGACCGTCGACCGCCGTCACGTTCTCGCAAGCCAGCGCCAGATTCGGATTCGCCGCCAAGGCCTGATTCGTGAGGTGCGTGCAAGGATCGCTGAACAGCGCGGCGGTCGAAGCAGGTGCTCCGAAACGGTCGGCGATGGTTGGCGCACGGAACACTTCGGCGTAGCTGGCGCGAGCCAGCAAGTCGTTGAACGGACGGTATTCCATCTTTACCGAGCTGTTCGTCGTACTACCAAAGCTATCGTAGTCCGAGTAACGGATACCGAAGGAGACGTTTAGCGCCTTGGCGAACGGCATGTCCTGGAGCAGGGGCACGAAGATTTCGCCGTAGAGCTCCTTGACTTTGTCGTTGCCGGCCGAATCGCCCGAGCAGGTTTCCTGGGCCAGCGCGCAGTTCAGGAACAGCGGCGCCTGCGCTTCGGTCAGCTCATCCACATCGGTCTTGGCGAACTCTTCACGATAGTCGGCGCCAATGCCGGCCTTGATCGTGCCGCCCTGCCAAGTGAACAGGTCACCGTTGACGTTCACCTCGTAAATACGGGTTGTGTCGGTGAAATGATTCTCATAGCCGGACGTGATCGCAGCCAGGGCCGTCTGGTTCGCCGGATCGGAGAGATTGAAAAGGTTGACCGGGGTACATCCGGCAATCGGCGCGTCCTCGGTGCCGCAAGTCGGCGTACCGTCTTCCGCGATGAAGGACGGCCCGATCGCGCTCTGCAGCGCTGATTTAACCAGGTAGCCGCTAACCTTGGCCTGCTGGTCGGTGTGCTGCAGCGTGAAGGCGGCGTCAAAGGTCCAGGTCGTGCTCGGAATCGCACCCTTGAAGCCAGTGGTCATCTGATCCAGCACGGTGGTGACATGCGAGAAGCGGTTGCCGAGCGCTTTGGTACGGGTCAGGAACTGGCTGCCGCCGCCGCCGAAATCCACACCGAACGGATTGTAGATGCTATCCGCCGAAATGATGATGTCGTCGTTGTTGGCGTCGACGGGCAGCGGAGCAATCACGAAGCCCGAGGTCGTCTGGCTGTGGAACACGTCGGTATACCACTCAACCGAGTCGCTGACGTTGTACGAAGCGTCGGCAAACAAGCTGCCACGTTCCTGCGGGGTTTCGACCAGGTTGTACGGCTGATAGTCGAACGCATCGGCGCCCGTGTAGCAGCGGTAGTCGGAAGCGGATGAACCGGAGGCACCGTCTTTGCGCGTGACCGAGCCGCAAGGAGCGCCCGAGGAGCTAACCAGACCGAGCTGAGTGGCGGTGGCGGACGGCACGTAGATACGGCCCTGCGGCGTGCGGCTCGAACCCAGTGTTATCGCACCGTAGGTCTTGTAGAAATACAATGCGTGCTTGGAGAACTCGCGATTTCCGGCACCGATCTGGTTCTGCTTGTTGTAGTTCAGACCGAAGATCGCGTGGCCCTTGTCGTTGGAGAAGCCGTAAGTGGCTTCGACCGACTGAGCCTGGCCATCGCTACGGCCGGATTCGCCGGCCTGATAGGAGATGTCGGCGCCGACATAGTCTTTGCGGGTGATGAAGTTGACCACACCGCCGACCGCGTCGGAGCCGTAAACGGCTGAGGCGCCTTCCTTCAGAACTTCGACGCGCTCGATCAGGTTGATCGGGATCGAGTTGACGTCGAACGACGGGCCGAGGCGACGACCGTCCAACAGCGCCAGCGTGCGCTCGGAACCAAGACCACGCAGCGAGACAGTGGAAGCACCGTCACCGCCGCCGTTGTTGACCTGCGGGTTGGTCGCGGCGCCAGAGATCGACGGGATTTCCTGCAGCAGTTCGCCGAGAGTGGCGATACCGCGCGATTCGATCGTGGCGCGGTCGATGGTGTAAACCGGGCTGGCGGTTTCGGCGTCGACGCGACGCAGACGCGAACCCGTTACTTCGATCGCACCGAGGTCGGTGGATCCTTCAGCCGCCGGTGTATCGCTGGGCTCAGCAGCCGGCCCAGTCTGCGCATAAACCACTCCCTGCGCGCCCGCGGTCATACCCGCAAGCAACGCAGTCCTAGCGGCAAGACGCAACTTGCCTTCTACACTGAGTTTCATTTGAGAATTCTCCCTAGATGAGACAGACCACAAAACAGCTAAATATTTAACCTTTACAAGCATTTATAGCAGCGCCCGACCCGCACTGCCCTGGCAACCGTTCGAGAATAGCGACGCGCGTCACATGCGTCAAGAAAGTGCATTGACGAAACTTCGCTAGTGACATGAAGGGCTTAAAAGACGTCCATACGGCGTGATGTCACGAGCCATTAACGTGCCAGTCAGCCTGAGAACTTTCCCCCAGTAGCCCTAGAAACCCATCCTCTTGACATGTCAAAAGACAGGGTTTTGACGCTTTTGTGATTTAGTTCAATTTAATCTGGAGTCATCCATGCAGATGCTCGACAAAAGGTCGACAGATGATCGTCGTTACCCCGGTTCGGCCACCCACTTTGCTTGTATTCCCTCGCCGCTCGGTCGCGCAAGGGCGCTGGTAAACTTCCCGTCACGCTGGAAGTAGCCACTATTCGCCCTTCGTTTTATGATCATCTCCCACAAACACCAGTACATTTTTTTTGCCATTCCGAAGACCGGTACCCATTCGGTACGGCAGGCCCTTAGGTTGCATGCTGGCGATCAAGACCTGGAACAGGTCGGATTGTTTGTGCAGAAGCGCTTTCCGTTTCCTGAGTTTGCCGGCATTCGGCACGGCCACATCAGCGCACGACAGATCCGGCCCGTTCTGGGCGACGCCACGTTCAACCAGTATCTGAAGTTTGCGTTTGTAAGAAACCCCTATGAGCGCTTCGTCTCGTACTGCGCGTTCATGACTCGCAGCGGCGACGAGTTCAAAATCGAGCCGCGCGCCGTTATGAAGCACGTCATCAGCAGCGACGGATTACTCGCCCATCTTTTGTGCAGGCCTCAGCATGAATTTATCGTCGACGACACTGGGCACGTCGCGATGGACTACGTTGGACGCAACGAGACCATGCAGCTGTCATATGACATCATCACCGATCGCCTGGGCCTCCCAAAAGAGACGCTAACCCGCGCGAATAGCTCGGAGCATCGTCCTTGGCCTGAGTATTACGACCGCGACCTGATCGACAGCGTCGGAAAGATCTATCGCCGCGACCTGGAACTGTTCGGCTACGAGTTCGACCGCCATGCAAGCTGATCGTCGTAAAACCACATCGGTCAGATTTTTGGGGCCAGTCGATATCAGCGCCATTCGTGACGATATCCTCGCGATCCCAGAGGAGATTTGGTCCCTTGAGAACGCGGCCAAGCCGAACAGGTTCGAAGAACTCTACGGCACCAAACACATCGTCTTCCGCTTCGTCGATAGCCTGGATGACTGGCGTTATTCCCACGATCGGTCGTTGTGGCTCCAGTGGAAGGATCGCCTGGAACCGGTGCTACGCCAGGCTTGCAAGCCCTACGGTTATGCCCAGGGCGTATTCCCAAGGGTAATGTTGGCACGAATGCCCGCCGGCGGCGTCATCAAGCCCCATATTGACTCGGCACCAGCAGCCAGCTGGCCCCACAAGATCCATGTGCCGATCGTGACGAACCTGCAGGTTCGGTTTTATGTCGACCCGCACAATTACCACTTTGAAGTGGGGCAAGCCTACGAGGTGAACAACCTTGGCCCCCATGCCGTACACAACGCTGGCGACACCCAGCGTATTCATTTGATCTTCGAGTATTACGAAGACACGGCCATTTGAGGCAATCCCTGCTTCGGTGCCCAGAAACGAATTGGGCGCCCGAAGGCGCCCAATTAACCACGTCCGACGAAAAGCGAAGCTCTATTCGGCTGCTGCACCGGCAGCTTCGCCACCAACCTTGCGATCAACCAGCTCGATATACGCCATCGGCGCATTGTCGCCGGGGCGGAAGCCGCAGCGCATGATGCGCGTGTAGCCGCCCGGGCGGGCGTTGAAGCGCGGGCCGATGTCGGTGAACAGCTTGGTCACCGCGTCGCGATCACGCAGGCGGGAGAAGATCAGGCGGCGGTTGGCCACGCCGTCTTCCTTGGCACGGGTGATCATCGGCTCGACGAGCTTGCGCAGCTCCTTGGCCTTCGGCACCGTGGTGCGGATCAGCTCGTTCTTGAACAGCGCAACTGCGATGCTCTGCATCGTCGCCTTGCGATGGCTGCTGGTGCGGCCGAAAGCGCGGCCTGAATTACCGTGACGCATGTTTCTTTCCTTAGCGTGTAAGTGCTGTGGGTCAGCAGGCTTAGTTGACCGACGACTTCGGTGCCGACCAGTTCTCGAGCTTCATGCCCAGGTCGAGATCGTGGGCCTTGAGGGCTTCCTTGATCTCGTTGAGCGACTTTTTGCCCAGGTTCGGCGTCTTCATCAACTCGGTCTCGGTGCGCTGCACCAGATCGCCGATGTAGTACACGTTCTCGGCCTTGAGGCAGTTGGCCGAGCGCACGGTCAGCTCCAGATCGTCGATCGGGCGGAACAGGATCGGCGACAGCTCTTTCTTGCCGGGCAGCGAGGTGCTGGTGGTCTCGGCTTCGAGGTCGACGAACACGGCGAGCTGGTCGCGCAGGATGCGGGCCGCCAGGCGGACCGCTTCGGCCGGGTCGATGCCGCCGTTGGTGTCCAGATCCAGGATCAGCTTGTCCAGATCGGTGCGCTGCTCGACGCGAGCCCGCTCGACGCTGTAGCTGACGCGGCGAACCGGGCTGTACGAGGCGTCGAGCTTGAGCACGCCGACCGAGGCGGTGCTGCTGTCTTCGGCGCCGCGCTGCGCAGCGGCCGGCACGTAGCCGCGGCCACGCGTGACCTTGAGGCTGACGTTGAGCTTGCCGCCGGTCAGGTTGGCAATCACCAGATCCGGGTTGACGATCTCGATGTCGTGGTCGAGCTTGATGTCGGCGGCAGTGACCGGGCCCTTGCCCGACTTTTCCAGGCGCAGCGTCGCTTCTTCGCGCGAATGCATGCGGATGGCGATGTTCTTGATGTTCAGCAGGATGTCGATGACGTCTTCCTGCACGCCTTCGATCGAGCTGTATTCGTGCACGACGCCTTCGATCTGCACTTCGGTGATCGCGGCGCCCGGGATCGACGAAAGCAGAATGCGGCGCAGGGCGTTACCCAGCGTGTGGCCAAAACCACGCTCCAGCGGCTCCAGAGAAACGCGGGCCCGCGAGGCGGACTCCGCTTCGACTTCGACCAGACGCGGCTTGAGCAAATCAGCGACGAAACCCTGCATTTGTGTACCTCGATCTGCGAACCAGGGTTCGCAGTAGAAAAAACCGAAACGATACCAACGGCGAGCGAGCGATTACTTCGAGTAGAGCTCGACGACCAGGTTCTCGTTGATGTCCGGAACGATCTGGTCGCGGCTCGGCAGGGTCTTGAAGGTACCCTTCAGGCCCTTCTCGTCGACTTCCAGCCATTCGGGGAAACCGATCTGGGCGGCGATCGACAGCGATTCGGCGATACGGCTCTGGGCACGCGACTTCTCGCGAACCGCGACGACGTCGCCGACCTGCACCTGGTAAGACGGAATATTGACCGACTTGCCATTGACCAGCACGGCCTTGTGGCCGACCAGCTGCCGCGCTTCCGAACGCGTGCGGCCGAAGCCCATGCGATAGATCACGTTGTCGAGGCGCGTTTCCAGCGCCAGCAACAGGTTCAGGCCGGTGGCGCCCTTGGTCTTGGTCGCCTTGTAGTAGTAGTTACGGAACTGCTTTTCGAGCAGGCCGTACATCTGCTTCAGCTTCTGCTTCTCGCGCAGCTGGGTCGCGTAGTCAGACAGACGCTGCTTGCGCGCGCCGTGCTGGCCCGGGGGCGTTTCCAGCTTGCACTTGGTATCCAGCGAGCGACCGCGCCCCTTCAGAAGAAGGTCGACGCCACCGGCACGGCGGGACAGTTTGCACTTCGGGCCAATATAACGAGCCATGATCTTATCTCTTAGACGCGGCGGCGCTTGGGCGCGCGGCAGCCGTTATGCGGAATCGGCGTCACGTCCGTGATGTTGGTGACCTTGAAGCCGGCAGCGTTGAGCGCGCGGACTGCGGACTCGCGGCCCGGGCCGGGGCCCTTCACGCGCACTTCCACGTTCTTGACGCCATGTTCAGCAGCAGCCTGCGCCGCTTTGTCCGCGGCCACCTGCGCCGCGAACGGCGTGGACTTGCGCGAGCCCTTGAAACCGGCGGCGCCGGCGGTCGACCACGACAGGGTATTGCCCTGTCGATCGGTGATCAGAATGATCGTGTTGTTGAACGACGCATGGATATGGCAAACGGCGTCGGAAACATTCTTCTTGACGCGTTTGCGGGCCTTAGCGGCGCCAGCATTCGGAGTAGCCATTAGGCAGCAGACTCGGTTCTTGAATTAATTAAGTAGCGAAAAATGAGCTTACTTCTTGATCGCACGACGCGGACCCTTGCGGGTACGGGCGTTGGTGCGGGTGCGCTGGCCACGGACCGGCAGACCGCGGCGATGACGCGTGCCGCGATAGCAACCCAGGTCCATCAGGCGCTTGATGCTCATGGAGACTTCGCGGCGAAGATCACCCTCGACGGAGAAGCGGCCGATCTCGACGCGCAGCGATTCCAGCTCGGCTTCCGTCAGGTTGCGGACCTGGGCTTCCGGCTTGACCTTGGCGGCCGCGCAAATGATTTTCGCGCGAGTCGCGCCGATGCCGTAGATCGCCCGCAGGGCAATGACGGTGTGCTTCTTGTCCGGGATATTGACGCCGGCGATACGTGCCATGACGCTGGTAACTCCTAAAGAACGGGGCGCGCGAAAAGGGCGCGAATCATACAGAACTTAAGCAACAGCTACAAGCTTCGCCTTGAAGAGCGGGTGAAGCCATCCCTGGCGCGACGGAGGCTCCGACTCGAGAGCCCGGCCCGGCCGTGTTCGGCTAACTCGGCGTGACATCGGGTCACGCCTCGCCTGTGCCAAACACTGGCCGGGCGTTCGCCACGTGAAGAGTGCCATTCAAGGCACTCTTCACGTGGCTCACCCCTGACGCTGCTTGTGGCGAGCGTCCGAGCAGATCACTCGGACAACGCCGGCGCGGCGGACGATTTTGCAGTTGCGGCAGATCTTGCCAACGGACGTGCGGACTTTCATGACGAACCTCTAACCTACAAATGAATGCAACTATTGAATGCGACGACTCAGACCCGTTGCCGGACCGGAATCAACGTTGCGAGCCCGAACCACTCAGGCTCTTGGTTTCCGAACGGCCCAGCGCGCGCGCGCCCGGCTTGCCTTCGCCGCCCTTGCCGAGCGTCTTCAGGTTGGCCTTCTTCAGAAGGCCATCGTACTGATGCGACATCAGATGCGCCTGCAGCTGCGCCATGAAATCCATCACCACGACCACGGTAATCAGCAGGGACGTGCCGCCGAAAGCGATCGGCACGTTCCAGTAGGCGATAAACAGTTCCGGCAGCAGGCACACCAGGGTGATGTAGATCGCGCCGGCAACGGTCAGGCGCGTCAGCACCTGGTCGATGTAGCGGGCGGTCTGCGTACCGGGACGCACGCCGGGGATGAAGGCACCGGACTTCTTCAGGTTCTCCGCGGTTTCGCGTGAGTCGAACACCAGCGCGGTGTAGAAGAAGCAGAAGAAGATGATCAGCGCTGCGTACAGCACGCTGTGCAGCGCCTGACCCGGCGACAAGGCATTCGCCAGCTGCTGCAGGAAGCCACCGCCCTGCTCACCGCCGAAGAAGCGCACGATCGACGCCGGAAACAGGATGATCGACGACGCGAAGATCGGCGGAATCACGCCGGCCATGTTCAGCTTTAGCGGCAGATGCTGGGTCTGCGCCGCGAACAGCTTGCGGCCCTGCTGACGCCGGGCGTGGTGCACCGGAATCCGGCGTTGCGAGCGTTCGACGAACACCACGCCCCAGGTCACGGCGGCGACCAGCAGGATCACCGCGATCACCATCAGGCCGGACATCGAGCCCTCGGAGACCAGCTGCGCGGTCGCGCCGAGTGCCGGCGGCAGGCCGGCAACGATGCCGGAGAAGATGATCATCGACATGCCGTTGCCGATGCCGCGCTCGGTGATCTGCTCACCCAGCCACATCAGGAACATGGTGCCGGTCACCAGCGAAACCGTCGCGGTGAACACGAAACCGAAGCCGGGGGAGATCGCCACACCACTCTTCTGCAACGCGGTGGCGGCGCCGATCGACTGGAAGATCGCCAGGCCCAGGGTGCCGTAGCGCGTCAGCTTGGTCAGCTGCCGGCGGCCGGACTCGCCTTCCTTCTTCAGCTCCTTGAGCTGCGGCACGACCGCGGCCATCAACTGCACGATGATCGAGGCCGAGATATACGGCATCACGCCGAGCGCGAAAATCGACAGACGATGCAGCGCGCCGCCCGAGAACATGTTGAACATGTCCAGGATCGAGCCTTGCGTATTGCTGAAAAGCTGCTCGAGCTGGCGCGGATCGATGCCCGGCACCGGGATATAGCTGCCGATGCGGTAGACCACGATGGCGCCCAGCAGGAACAGCAGGCGGCCGCGGACTTCCCCGATCTTGGAGAGGTCCGGCACCATGCCTGCGCTGGCGGGGGTCTTGGCCATATTTCCTTGTGCTTGGCTGGTCGCTAACGAAGGACTGCTTATTCCGCGATGCTGCCGCCGGCCGCCAGGATCACTTCGCGCGCGCCCTTGGTGACCAGGATGCCCTTGAGTTCGATCTTGCGGCTCAGCTCGCCGGACTTGATCACCTTGGCCTGCTCGCAGATCGCCGGAACCACGTTGGCAACCTTGAGCACGGCCAGATCGATCACGCCTTCGAACTTCAGCTTCATCAGCTCGGACAGGCGCACTTCAGCGGTCTTGTTGACCAGCGGGCTGTTGAAGCCGCGCTTCGGCAGACGACGCTGGATCGGCATCTGGCCGCCTTCGAAGCCGACCTTGCCGCGGCCACCCTTGCGAGCGCGCTGACCCTTGTGACCGCGGCCAGCCGTCTTGCCCAGGCCGGAACCGATGCCACGGCCGACACGGGTGCGGGCAACCTTGGAGCCTGCTGCAGGCTTGATGTCGTTGAGCTTCATTAGACCACTTCCTCAATCTTCAGCATGAACGCGGCCTTGTTGACCATGCCCATGTTTTCCGGCGTGGCAGCAACCACCACGCTCTGATGCATGCGGGTCAGACCGAGACCGCGGATGCATGCCTTATGATTCTTCAGGCGGCCGAACAGGCTGCGAACCAGGGTTAGCTTCACTTGCGGGAACTGTTTGTCGGGTGTGCTCATGGCATTCCTTAAGCGAGCAGTTCTTCGACCGTCTTGCCGCGCTTGGCGGCAATTTCGGACGGCATGTTCATGCGCTTGAGCGCATCCAACGTGGCGCGAACCATGTTGATCGGGTTGCGCGAGCCGAAGGACTTGGCGAGCACGTTCTGCACGCCGGCCACTTCGAACACCGCGCGCATCGCGCCACCGGCAATGACGCCGGTACCGTCGGACGCCGGGCGCATGAACACCTTGGTGGCACCATGCGTGCCCCAGATCTCGTGCTGCAGGGTCAGGCCCTTGAGCGGCACCATGATCATGTTCTTGCGCGCCTGATCCATGGCCTTGGAGATGGCCTGCGGCACTTCGCGCGCCTTGCCGTAACCGAAGCCGACGCGGCCGGCGCCGTCGCCCACAACCGTCAGCGCGGTGAAGGCGAACTGCTTACCGCCCTTGACCGTCTTGCTGACGCGGTTGACGGTGACCAGCTTCTCTTTGAAGTCGCCGCCGCTCTGGGAATCGTCGAACTGATAGTTGGTTGCCATGAATTAAAACTCCAGACCGGCTTCGCGCGCGGCATCGGCCAGCGCCTTGATGCGACCGTGATACTTGAACCCGCCGCGATCAAATGCGACGGAGGTGATACCGGCGGCCTTGGCACGCTCGGCGATCAGCTGACCGACCTTCTTCGCGGCGTCCACATTGCCGGTGCTCTTCAGGCCCTCGGCGATGGTCTTCTCGACGGTCGACGCAGAGGCCACGGTTTCGCCGGCATTCGGCGCGATGATCTGCGCGTAGATGTGGCCAGCCGTGCGGTGCACCGCCAGGCGGAACACGCCCAACTCGCGGATCTTGAAACGCGTGCGGCGTGCGCGACGCAGGCGAACTTGCTTCTTGTCTTTCATGGCGTGAGGCTCGGTACTTCTCAATAGTGGGAAGAGTCAATAACAGTAGGGCTAATGCGCAATGGCGCGGGGCCTTACTTCTTCTTCGCTTCCTTCAATACAACTTTCTCATCCGAATACCGCACGCCCTTGCCCTTGTACGGCTCTGGCGGACGGTAGCTGCGCAGCTGGGCGGCCAGCTGGCCGACCATGTGCTTGCTGGCACCGGTGATGACGATTTCGGTCTGCGTAGGGCAAACGACGTTGAGGCCGTCCGGGATCGGATGATCCACCGGATGCGACAGGCCGACCTGCAGATTGACCTTCTTGTTGGCGACCGAGGCGCGATAACCAACGCCGACGAGCTGCAGCTTGCGCTCGTAGCCCTTGGTCACGCCGGTGACGGCGTTGTTCAGCAGCGCGCGGATCGTGCCGGCCTGCATCGCATTGGTCTTCACCGACTCGGCGTTGATGACGGCTTCGCCATTGGCGATGTCGACGACGATGCCGTACGCGAGCGTCACGGTCTGCGTCGACTTGGCGCCTTTGACGGTCACGACACCAGCTTCGCTGGTGACGGTGACGCCGGCGGGGATCACCACCGGCATTTTAGCTACACGGGACATGGTTTCTCGTCCTACTGATTCTATTGATTCGTCGATTATTGCGACGGGTGGCTTAGGCGACGATGCAGAGCACTTCGCCGCCCTGCCCGGCAGCGCGAGCTGCCTTGTCCGTGACCACGCCGTTCGGCGTCGAAATGATGGCGATGCCGAGGCCGCCGAGCACCGTGGGCAGCTCGTCTTTGGCCTTGTACACGCGCAGGCTCGGCTTGCTGATGCGATCGATCCGCTCGATCACCGGCTTGTTGTCGTAGTACTTCAGCGTCAGCGCCAGGGTCTTCTTGCCGGCGCCGGAATCCACCGTCTCGAACGAGGCGATGTAGCCCTCGTCCTTCAACACCTGGGCGATCGCGGACTTCAGCTTCGACGCCGGCGCGGTGACCTGCTTCTTGCGCGCCTGCTGACCATTGCGGATGCGGGTCAGGAAGTCGCCAACGGGATCAGTCATGCTCATGAGATTGCTCTTTCCTTACCAGCTGGCTTTCTTCAGGCCCGGCACTTCGCCGCGCATCGCCGCTTCACGCAGCTTGTGACGGCCGAGGCCGAACTTGGCATACACGCCACGGCTACGGCCGGTGATCGCGCAGCGGTTGCGCTGACGGGTGTAGCTCGAATCGCGCGGCAGCTTCTGCAGCGCCACCGCGGCGGCCTGCTTCTCGTCGTACGAGGCGGTCGGGCTGATCGACAGTGCCCGCAGCGTCTCGCGCTTCTTGCCGAGCTTGGCAACCAGCTTCGTGCGCTTGGCTTCGCGCTCGATCATGTTTCTCTTGGCCATGTTGGGTCTCGCTCGGTCTTATTGCTTGCGGAAGGGGAAGCTGAAAGCTTCGAGCAGGGCTCGGCCTTCGGCGTCGGTCTTCGCGGTGGTGGTAAAAGTGATGTTCATGCCGCGGAGCGTGTCGATCTTGTCGTACTCGATTTCCGGGAAGATGATTTGTTCGGTGATGCCGAAGTTGAAGTTGCCGGCGCCGTCGAAGCCTTTGGGCGAGATGCCGCGGAAGTCGCGGATACGCGGCAGCGCGACGACGATCAGACGTTCGAGGAACTCCCACATGCGCTCATCGCGCAGCGTGACCTTGACACCGACCGGATAGTTCTCGCGAACCTTGAACGCGGCGATCGAGATGCGGGTCTTGGTGACCACCGGCTTCTGGCCGGCGATCGCGATCATGTCCTTGACGGCATGCTCGATGACCTTCTTGTCGGAAGTCGACTCGCCCACGCCCATGTTGAGCGTGATCTTCGACAGGCGCGGAACGGCCATCGCATTGCAGGCGAGCTTTTCCTTCAGCGCGGGTGCAATCTTTTCTTTGTACTGCTGTTTCAGGTTAGCCATGACTCACTCGTTTCCAGTTGTTGCTTCCGGTCGGGCTTCCGATCTCTCCAGCTGTGCTGGAGCCCGGTCTGCCTGGGACTGAAAACCTATGTTGGTGCCTTAATTTATCAACAATTAATCGACAAGCTCTTTGCTGGACTTGAAGACGCGGACCTTCTTGCGGTCTGCACCTTCGCCGACAAACAGATATCCGACGCGATCGGCCTTGCCGGTCTTGCTGTTGAACAGCGCAACGTTGGAGATGTCGATCGGCATCTCTTTTTCGACGATGCCGCCGGCGACACCGGCCTGCGGGTTGCCCTTGGTGTGACGCTTGGCGATATTGATGCCTTCGACCAGCAGGGCACCATCGAGCACGCGCGACACGCTGCCGCGGCGACCCTTGTCCTTGCCGGTGATGACGATGACGTCGTCGCCTTTCTTGATCTTGCTCATATCTGTTCTCTGATCCGCGCTTTAGATGACTTCGGGCGCGAGTGAAACAATCTTCATGAAGTGCTCGCGCAGTTCGCGCGTGACCGGCCCGAAGATACGGGTGCCGATCGGCTCACCCTTGGCGGTCAGCAGCACCGCGGCGTTGGTGTCGAAGCGAATGGTCGAGCCATCCGGCCGGCGCACGCCATGACGGGTGCGGACGACAACGGCGTCATGCACTTCGCCCTTCTTGACCTTGCCGCGCGGGATCGCGTCTTTGACGGTGACCTTGATCAGGTCGCCGATGTTGGCGTAGCGGCGGTAGGTGCTGCCCTTGACCTGGATGACCTGCACGGTCTTCGCACCGCTGTTGTCAGCGGCAACGAGAAAACTTTCTTGCTGCATCATGGCGAGTTCTCCTGCGGTCTTAAGCGTGCGTCTGCAGGACTTCGACCAGCTTGAAGCGCTTGGTGCGCGACAGCGGACGGGTCTCGACGATGGCGACAAGATCGCCTTCCTTGCACTGGTTGGTTTCGTCGTGTGCGTAGAGCTTGGTGGAGCGGCGCAGGATCTTGTTGTAGATCGGGTGCTTCACGGTGCGCTCGACGACGACCGTGATGGTCTTGTCGCCCTTGTTGGAGGCAACGCGGCCGACGATGCGGCGCTCTTTGTGCTCGGCAGTCGCCGTGCTGGTGTCAGCGCTATTCGGGGCGATATTCTGGACTTCGCTCATGACTTCAAGCCTTGCTCTGCTGCGATGTGAGGAAGGTCTTGACCTGCGCAATCTTCTTGCGCGTGTTGGCTGCCAGATGCGACTGGTTGGCCTGACCCATGGCACCCTGCATGCGCAGGTTGAACTGCTCGCGGCGCAGAGCCGCAAGTTCGGTCTTCAGACCGGCGCTGTCTTTGCCGCTCAGCGACTTCAGATAGTCGGTGGTCTTCATTACATAATCGTCCGCTGAACGAAGGTGGTCTTGACGCAGAGCTTGGCGGCGGCCAGCTCGAAAGCCTCGCGCGCTTCGGCTTCGGTCACGCCTTCCATCTCGTACAGCATCTTGCCGGGCTGCACCTTGGCGACCCAGTACTCGACGTTGCCCTTGCCCGAGCCCATGCGGACTTCGAGTGGCTTCTTGGTGACAGGCGCGTCCGGGAAAATCCGGATCCACAGCTTGCCGCCCTTCTTGGCGAAGCGCGTGATGCAGCGACGCGCCGCTTCGATCTGGCGGGCAGTGATCATGCCGTGCTCAGTGGCCTTGAGGCCAAAGTCACCGAAGCTGACCTTGTTGCCGTTCTGCGCCAGGCCGCGGTTGCGACCCTTCATCTGCTTGCGAAACTTGGTTCTCTTGGGCTGCATCATGGCAGCGAACTCCTAAATTAAGACCGTAGCGCGAGTTGCGACTTAAGCGGTGGCAGGCTCAAAGGATTCTTCTTTCTTGCCCGGACGCTCGGCTTCGAAAGTCTCGCCGGTGAACACCCACACCTTGACGCCAATGATCCCGTAGGTCGTTTTGGCTTCGGCGGTGTTGTAGTCCACCATCGCGCGCAGCGTGTGCAGCGGAACGCGGCCTTCGCGATACCACTCGGTACGTGCGATTTCGGCGCCGTTCAAGCGGCCGCCGACCTGAATCTTGATGCCGCCCGCACCCAGGCGCATCGCGTTCTGCACCGCGCGCTTCATCGCACGACGGAACATGATGCGGCGCTCGAGCTGCTGGGCGACGGACTCGGCGATCAGGCGTGCATCGAGTTCCGGCTTGCGGATTTCTTCGACCGAGATGTGAACGCTGTCGGCCTTCAGGCCCATCTTGGCAGCGACTTCCTGCTTCAGCTTCTCGATGTCCTCGCCCTTCTTGCCGATGACGATGCCCGGACGAGCCGTGTGGATCGTCACGCGCGCCGACTTGGCAGGACGGTCGATCTGGATCTTCGACACGGAGGCGCTCGCCAGCTTCTTGCGCAGGAACTCACGGACCTGGATGTCCTTGTTGAGGTTCTCGCCATAGGCGCGACGCTCGGCATACCAGTTGGAAGTCCACTGGGTGGTGATCCCTAAGCGGAACCCATTCGGATTGACTTTATGGCCCATAAGGTTTCTCGCTTACTTCTTTTTCGTTTCGTCGGAGACGCGGACGGTGACGTGGCTGGTCGGCTTGGAGATGCGATCGGCGCGGCCCTTGGCACGCGGCATGATGCGCTTCATCACCGGACCACCGTCGACGAAGATCTCCGCAACGCGAAGCTCATCGACATCGGCACCGTTGTTGTTCTCCGCGTTGGCGATAGCCGATTCAAGAACCTTCTTGATCAGGCCGGCGGCACGCTGGTTGGAGAACTTGAGAATGTTCAGGGCTTCGTCGACCTTCTTGCCGCGAACCAGGTCCGCAACCAGGCGGCCCTTGAGCGGGGAGAGACGAACGAACTTGAGGACGGCTTGAGTATGCATGGCGATCTCCTAGCTCGACTTCTTGTCGCCGCCGTGACCCTTGAAGGTCCGGGTCGGCGCAAATTCGCCAAGCTTGTGTCCCACCATGTTGTCGGTGATGAACACCGGCATGTGGGCCTTGCCGTTGTGAACCTGGATGGTCAGGCCGACGAAATCCGGCGTGATCATCGAACGGCGCGACCAGGTCTTGATCGGCTTCTTCACACGGCTGCCCTGCATGTCGCCCACCTTCTTCGAGAGATGGTGATCGACGAACGGACCCTTCTTAACTGAACGCGGCATGGCCTAGTCCTACTTCTTCGCTTTGTGACGGCTACGGATAATGAATTTATCCGTGCGCCCAGAAAATTGATGATCCTTGCGGGTCTTCACGGCTTACTTCTTCGCTTTGTGACGGCTGCGAATAATGAACTTGTCGGTACGCTTGTTTTTACGAGTCTTGAGACCCTTGGTCTGCTGGCCCCAGGGCGTAACCGGATGCGGGTTGCCCTGGCCGGACTTGCCTTCACCACCGCCGTGCGGGTGGTCGACCGGGTTCATGACGACACCGCGGACCGTCGGGCGGATGCCCTTCCAGCGCTTGGCGCCGGCCTTGCCGTACTGACGCAGATTGTGTTCGTTGTTGCTGACTTCGCCCATCGTGGCGCGGCAGTCGGCGTGCACTTTGCGCATTTCGCCGGAGCGCAGGCGGATCGTCGCGTAGTCGCCGTCGCGAGCCACCAGCTGCACGGCAGCGCCGGCGGAGCGGGCCAGCTGCGCGCCCTTGCCGGCACGCATCTCGATGCAATGGATGGTTGAGCCCAGCGGGATGTTGCGCAGCGGCAGCGCGTTACCCGGCTTGATCGGAGAATCCGAACCCGACAGCAGCGTGTCGCCCGCCACCACGCCACGCGGCGCGATGATGTAGCGGCGCTCGCCGTCGGCGTAGCACAGCAGCGCGATGTGCGCGGTGCGGTTCGGATCGTACTCGACGCGCTCGACCTTGGCCGGCACGCCGTCCTTGTTGCGCTTGAAGTCGATCAGGCGATACGTCTGCTTGTGACCGCCGCCCTTGTGACGGACGGTGATGTGGCCGTTGTTGTTGCGAGCAGCGGCCGGGCCGTTCTTCTCGAGCAACGGCGCGTGCGGCTCACCTTTCCACAAGCCGGGAGTTACCACCTTAACTTGGTGGCGACGGCCCGGCGACGTCGGTTTCATTTGGACCAATGGCATGGTCTTATCTCTCTAGTCTTTCGTTTGCTGGCTGTTGCGCGCGATTCAGGCGCTTGCGGTGCCGAGGAAGTCGATTTCCTGGCCGGCGGCGAGCGTGACGTAAGCCTTCTTCCAAGCACTGCGGTGGCCGAAGCTCTGGCCGAAGCGCTTGGTCTTACCCTTGACGTTCAAAGTCCGCACGTCTTCGACGGTGACCTTGAACAGCGCTTCGATCGCCGCCTTGATTTCCGGCTTCTTGGCGTCGCGCAGGACCTTGAACACGGCCTGGTTGTGCTTTTCGGCGGCGCGGGTGCTCTTCTCGGAGACAACCGGCGCAAGAATGATCGCGTGGATGCGCTCGCTCGACAGCTTCACCGGCTTGGTGGCGTTATTGACGATGTTGCTCATGACAACCAGGCCTCCAGCTTCTTGACCGCGTCGGTCGTGATAACCACTTTGTCGTGCTGCAGCAGCGTCACCGGATCCAGAGCCGACACGTCGCAGAGATCAACCTGGTGCAGGTTGCGCGCCGACAGATACAGGTTCTGGTCGATGCTCTCTGAGACGATCAGCACGTCACTGTGGCCGATCGTGGTCAGCTTCTCGACCAGGGACTTGGTCTTGCCGGCTTCGACGGTAAAGGTTTCGGTGACCAGCAGGTTGCCGCTGCGGGCGAGCTCGGAGACGATCGAGCGGATCGCGCCGCGGTACATCTTGCGGTTGACCTTCTGGCTGTGATCGCGCGGCACCGCCGCGAAGGTCACGCCACCGCCGCGCCACAGCGGCGAGCGGATCGAACCGGCGCGAGCCTGGCCCGTGCCCTTCTGCTTCCACGGCTTCTTGCCGCCGCCGCGGACTTCGCCCTTGGTCTTCTGTTTCTTGGTACCCGCACGACCGCCGGCCTGGTAGGCCGTCACGATCTGATGCACGAGTGAGCGGTTGTACTCGACACCGAAAACCGCGTCAGAGACGGCGACCGTGGTGGAGCTGTTGTGAAGTTGGAGTTCCATGTGTCGTTCTTCTTACTTCACGGTCGGGCGAACGATCACGTTGCCGTTGGCGGCACCCGGAACGGCGCCCTTGACCAGGAGCAGGTTGCGTTCGACGTCGATCTTCACGAGGTCGAGATTGAGAGCGGTGACGCGCTTGTTGCCCATGTGGCCGGACATTTTCTTGCCCTTCCACACCTTGCCCGGCGACTGGCGCTGGCCGATCGAGCCCGGGGCGCGATGCGACAGCGAGTTACCGTGGCTGGCGCGGCCGCCACCGAAGTTCCAGCGCTTCTGCACACCGGCGAAACCCTTGCCGATGCTGGTGCCGGTGACGTCGACAGCCTTGATGCCGTCGAAAGCGTCGACCTTGATTTCGCCGCCCGGAGCAAAGTCAGCGCCTTCGCTCTCGTCAAGGCGGATTTCCCGCAGCAGACGACCGGCAGCAACGCCGGCCTTCTTGAAGTGGCCGGTGAGCGCCTTGTTGACGCGGCTGGTTTTGACTTCACCCGCGGTCACCTGCACAGCCTTGTAGCCGTCGGTGTCGACGGTCTTGAGCTGGGTGATGCGGTTGGGGCTGCATTCGATGACAGTGACGGGAATCGATTCACCGGCTTCGGTGAAGATTCGGGTCATGCCGGCCTTGCGGCCAATGATGGCGATCGTCATGTCTATATCTCGCCTTAGTTGACCTTGATCTGGACTTCGACGCCCGCGGGGAGGTCGAGCTTGGAAAGCGCGTCAACGGTCTTTTCCGTCGGGTCCACGATCTGCATCAGGCGCTTGTGGGTGCGAATCTCGTACTGGTCGCGCGCGTCTTTATCAGCGTGCGGCGATACCAGGATGGTGAAGCGCTCTTTGCGGGTCGGCAGCGGGATGGGCCCGCGCACAACGGCGCCGGTCCGCTTCGCGGTCTCGACAATTTCTTTCGCCGACTTGTCGATAAGCCGATGATCGAATGCCTTAAGCCGGATGCGAATGGATTGGCTGGCAGCCATACTGAGGTCTCAGTCTTTAAAGAACGGTGGGAACTAACAGCGGGGCGCGGATTGTACGCGCGCCGCTGGGGTTTGTGAAGCTTTTTTCGAGACTTAAGCGAGGATCTTGGTGACGACGCCGGCGCCGACGGTGCGGCCGCCTTCGCGGATCGCAAAGCGCACCTGCTCTTCCATCGCGATCGGGTTGATCAGCTCAACCGTCACCTTGATGTTGTCG
>NZ_JAQGNT010000008.1 GCF_028291725.1 Hydrocarboniphaga sp.
CCCGCTCCTACAGGTCGGCCGCAACCCTGTAGGAGCGGGTCATACCCGCGACTGCGCCCTCAATCCTCATAACAAGGCCCGCTCTGCCGCACCTCGATCGTCGCCCAGGCCGCCGCCGGGCATTCGCAGGCGATCGCCAGCGCCTGCTCGCGGCTGTCGCAGTCGATCAGAAAGAAGCCGCCGACGATTTCCTTGGACTCGGTGAACGGCCCGTCGAGCAGCGAGCGCCGGCCGTCGCGGATTTCGACGCGCACGCCGCTGGCATCGGATTTCAGCGAGTCGCTGGCGATCAGGATGCCGCGGCTACGCAGGCCTTCGGCAAACGCCAGCATGCTGTCCATCGCGATGCGCCCGTTCTCGGTCGAACGTGCGCGGCGCGCTTCCGACTTTTCCTGTACCAATAATAGATATGGCATGCCGATCTCCGTGTGGTCCGGCATTCTGCCTGCCTTCGCCGCTTCGGAGTAGGTCGGCAGGCGCGCAAAGCTGATCGGCTAAACTATCGCCACCGCCATGCCCATCTCCTACCCCCGCGTGCTGTCCGTCATCCCGCCGATGACCCAGCTCAACACGCCCTATCCGTCGACCGCGTACCTGACCGGCTTCCTGCGCTCGCGTGGCGTCGATGCGGTGCAGGAAGACCTGGCGCTGGCGCTGGTGCTGAAGCTGTTCTGCGCCGAGGGCCTGATCGCGATCCGCAGTTGCATCGACGCGCTGCCGCCGAAAAAACAGACCGCGCGCGTGGCCGTGTTTCGCGGGCAGTTCGATCGTTATCTGGCGACGATCGCGCCGACCATCGCCTTCCTGCAGAACACCGATTCGACGATAGGCCACCGCATCGTCAGCCGGCGCTTTCTGCCCGAAGGCGCGCGCTTCGCGTCGCTGGATGTGTATGTCGACGATGACGGCGGCGATCCGCTGGCCTGGGCTTTCGGCGCGCTCGGCATGCAGGATCGCGCACGGCATCTGGCGACCCTGTATCTGAACGACATCGCCGACGTGCTGCGCGACGCGGTCGATCCGCGCTTCGAGTTCGTGCGCTACGCCGAATCGCTGGCGCAGAGCCAGCCGACGTTCGAGCCGCTGGCCGCGGCGCTGGCCGCACCGTTCAATCTGGTCGACGAGACTTTGTTCGCCTTGACCCGCGAAGCCATCGCGAAACACACGCCGGACGTCGTGCTGATCTCGGCGCCCTTCCCCGGCGCGGTGTACGCCGCGTTCCGCATCGCGCAGACCATCAAGCAACGGCATCCGGACATCGTCACCGTGCTCGGCGGCGGCTACGCCAATACTGAGCTGCGCGAACTCGCCGAGCCGCGCGTGTTCGACTACTTCGACTATGTGACGCTGGACGCGGGCGAGCGACCGCTGCTGAACCTGCTCGCACATCTGCGCGGCGAACTGCCGCAGGTGGCGCTGGTGCGCGCCTTCGTGCGCGACGCGGCAACGCGCAAGGTCCGCTACATCAATGCCAGCGATGCGGACGTCGCCTTCGGCGAAGTCGGCACGCCGACCTGGGACGGCCTGCCGCTGAACCGCTATCTGTCGCTGCTGGACATGCTCAACCCGATGCACCGGCTGTGGTCGGACGGGCGCTGGAACAAGCTCACCGTCGCGCATGGCTGCTACTGGA
Source organism: Hydrocarboniphaga sp. (assembly GCF_028291725.1). GTDB lineage: Bacteria > Pseudomonadota > Gammaproteobacteria > Nevskiales > Nevskiaceae > Hydrocarboniphaga. The sequence goes on from NZ_JAQGNT010000008.1 coordinate 1,634, forward strand.
AGCAGTGCAGTTTCTGCGACGTCAGCCTCGACTACATCTCGCGCTACGACGCCGCGTCGGCGACCACCCTGGTCGACCGCATCGAGGCGATCGTCAAGGAGACCGGCCAGACCGGCTTCCATTTCGTCGACGAGGCGGCGCCGCCGAAAGTGCTGAAAGCGCTGGCGCTGGAGCTGATCCGCCGCGGCGTGTCGATCTCGTGGTGGGGCAACATCCGCTTCGAGAAATCCTTCAATCCTCAGCTATGCCAGCTGCTAGCCGACAGCGGCTGCATTGCGATTTCGGGTGGGCTCGAAGTCGCATCGGACCGGCTGCTGAAGCTGATGAAGAAAGGCGTGTCGGTGGACCAGGTGGCGCGGGTGACGCGCGCGTTCACCGACGCCGGCGTGCTGGTGCACGCCTACCTGATGTACGGCTTCCCGAGTCAGACGGTGCAGGATACTGTCGATGCGCTCGAATACGTGCGCCAGCTGTTCGAGGAAGGCTGCCTGCAGAGCGGCTTCTTCCACCGCTTCACCTGCACCGTGCATTCACCGGTCGGCAAGAATCCCGAGGAGTACGGCGTGCGCCTGCTGCCGCTGCCGCCGATCACGTTCGCGAAAAACGACATCGGTTTCCATGATCCCACCGGCGTGAATCACGATGCGATGGGCAGCGCGCTGAACAAGGCGCTGTACAACTACATGCACGGCATCGGGCTGGAACAGGACGTGCGCAGCTGGTTTGTGACGAAAGTGCCGAAGACCCAGGTGGCGCGCAACAAGATCGCGCAGGCGATCGCGTCAGCCGAGTAGGTTGGGGTGAGCATCGCGAACCCCAACATTCGTCCGCGCTGATGTTGGGGTTCGCGATGCTCACCCCAACCTACACGCTACACGCGCTACACGGTCTGAATCGCGGACCTGTAGGAGCGGACCTTGTCCGCGATTGGAACCTTGAAGTGCACAATCGCGGACAAGGTCCGCTCCTACAGGT
>NZ_JAQGNT010000057.1 GCF_028291725.1 Hydrocarboniphaga sp.
TGGATCAAGGCCCTCACTCAGTACGGCCTGATCCCCGCAGCACCCTGATCTCCACCCCGCTTCCCATGGCCTCAAAAGGCCAGGGACCTCTGCGCCCTAAATCAGGTCTCTTTCACGTTAACCTACGCCTGCTGCGGAACGACAGCGAAGCAGCGCGGTCGGAACCACTGTCATCCTGCACAACCAAGGACGGTTGCCGTGGAAGCAGCTACTGCACAAGGATTGGTCGCAGACGATGAAGCGGGCGCCATCCAAACCGACGTGCCGGCACGACTCGACCGGCTGCCGTGGTGCCGCTTCCACACGCTGGTGGTCGTCGCGCTCGGCATCACCTGGATACTCGACGGCCTCGAGGTCACGCTCGCAGGCGCCGTCTCCGGCGCTCTCAAATCCAGCCCTGCGCTACATCTGAGCGACGCACAGATCGGCATCAGCGCCAGCGCCTACGTGCTCGGCGCGGTGCTGGGCTCGCTGGTGTTCGGCTGGATGGCCGACCGGCTCGGCCGTAAAAAACTCTTTTCGCTGACACTGGCGGTGTATCTGGTGGCGACCGCAGCAACCGCGTTTTCGCAGAACTTCTGGATGTTCCTACTGTGCCGTCTCTTCACCGGCGCGGGCATCGGCGGCGAATATTCGGCGATCAACTCGGCGATCCAGGAGCTGGTGCCGGCGCGCTATCGCGGCCATACCGACCTGGTCATCAACGGCAGTTTCTGGGTCGGCGCCGCGATCGGCGCGATCGGGTCGATCGTGCTGCTGCAGCCGGGGCTGCTGCCGGCCGACATGGGCTGGCGCATCGCTTTCGGCATCGGCGCCGTGCTCGGCCTGAGCATCCTGCTGCTGCGGCGGTTCCTGCCGGAAAGTCCGCGCTGGCTGATGACGCGCGGCCGCGTTGCCGAGGCCGAGGCGATCGTCGCGCAGATCGAGGCTGTCGCCGGTGAGCGGCGCATCGACGTGCCGACCCAGCCGGTCAGACTGCGCGTGCGCGACGGCGGCTTCGGCGCGGTCGCGCTGGCGCGCAGCCTGTTCAGGCTTTACCCGAAACGCGCACTGGTCAGCCTGGTGCTGATGGCCTCGCAGGCGTTTTTCTACAACGCGATCTTCTTCACCTATGCCCTGGTGCTAAGCACCTTCTTCGACATCCCCAGCGAGAAAATCGGCCTGTACATCCTGCCGTTCGCCGCCGGCAATTTTCTCGGCCCGCTGCTGCTCGGCAGGCTGTTCGACACCATTGGCCGGCGCCAGATGATCGCGTTCACCTATGCCGCGTCCGGCATCCTGCTGACGATCACCGCCTGGCTGTTCGTCAACGGCCTGCTCGACGCGACCGGCCAGACGATTGCCTGGTCGATCACTTTCTTCTTCGCGTCCGCCGCGGCAAGTTCGGCGTATCTGACGGTCGGCGAAAGCTTTCCGCTGGAAGTGCGGGCGCTGGCGATCGCGGTGTTCTACACGCTCGGCACCGCGATGGGCGGCATTGTCGGCCCCTGGCTGTTCGGCAGCCTGATCGGTACCGGCGAACGTAGCGCGATCGCCTTAGGCTACGGCTTCGGAGCGGCGCTGATGATCGTGGCCGCGGCCGTGGTCTGGCGTTATGGCCTGGCGGCCGAGCGGCGTTCGCTGGAGGATCTGGCGCGGCCGATGTCCAGCATTTGAAAACCTCCCCCTGCCCAGGCAATGAACCGTAGGGCGGGTCGTGACCCGCCGTTGTATCGTGACCCGCCGTTGTGACAACAACACAAAACGGCGGGTCACGACCCGCCCTACATTTCTGAAGGCTGCGACTTGATATCGTGGCGACATGATCAAACCCGATGCTCCCTCCTGCGCCCGCAATCGCGACGTCATTCTCGCGGTATTGCGCGAGCACTTCGCCGATCGTCGGCGTGTACTCGAAATCGGCAGCGGCACCGGACAGCACGCGATCCATTTCGGCGCGGCGCTGCCGCAGCTGGTCTGGCAGACCTCGGATCGCAGCGAACATCACGCCGGCATCCGCGCCTGGCTGGATGAAGCCGCGCTCGCCAACGTGCTGCCGCCGCTGACACTCGACGTCGGCGGCGAGTGGCCGCCAGCGCGCTACGACGGCATCTTCACCGCGAACACGCTACACATCATGAGCGCTGCCGCCGTGACGCAGTTGTTCGCGGCATTGCCGGGCGTGATGGAGCTCGGCGCGAAACTCGTCGCCTACGGCCCCTTCAACTACCGCGGTGCGTTCACCAGCGACAGCAACCGCGATTTCGAAGCCTGGCTGAAAGCACGCGATCCGCTCAGCGGCATCCGCGATTTCGAAACCGTCGATGCGCTGGCGCGCGACGCCGGACTGGCGCTCGTCGAAGACCGCGCGATGCCGGCCAACAATCGCTGCATCGTCTGGCAGCGCAGCAGCTGAGCGAATCCGAGACGGATCCGGCGGCGAGCCGGAAAGCGGCGCTACCGCCGGGCCGACAAGCCAGGTTTAAAGTGCGCACATGACGGTCAGGATCGCGATCACTCACTGCCCCTGCGACGAACAGCGTCTGTATGCCAGCTGCTGCGCGCCGCTGCACGAAGGCGCCGTCGCGCGCTCCGCGGAAGCGCTGATGCGCTCGCGCTACTCGGCCTATGTGCTGAAGCTGGAGCCGTATCTGCTGGCGACCTGTCATCCGAGCACAAGGCCGGAGTCGCTGGCTTTCGGCGACGGCGACCTGCAGGCACCGAAATGGCTGGGACTGAAGATCCTGCGTCACGAGACCGCGCCGGACGGTGACACCGCGCTCGTCGAGTTCGTGGCGCGCTTTCGCGTTGGCGGCGGTAGCGCGCAGCGGATGCGCGAGACCAGTCGCTTCCTGCGCGTCGACGGCCGCTGGCTTTATCTGGACGGCGACGTTGTCTGAGTAGGTTGGGGTGAGCGCAGCGAACCCCAACGTGTGCCCGCGCCGATGTTGGGGTTCGCTGCGCTCACCCCAACCTACACGCTGTATCTGGACGGCGACGAGAGCCAGTCGTAGGTCGGCAATCCCATGCCGACATGAGGCGCCAGTTGCGCATCGACCATACACGTCGGCAAAGGATTGCCGACCTACGCATACCCTCAGCTGCGCGGCGGCTTGCGCTTGGCGCCCGGGCCGGGGCCCGGTGTCGCCGGCGGGATCTCGCCGCCGAGCTTGCTGATGCGCAGCTGGCGGCCCAGCACCCAGGCTTTCTGCAGATCGCGGAACACGCCGCGCGGCATGCCGCTGGGCAGGTCGACGAAGCTGTGGTCATCCATGATTTCGATCTTGCCGATGTACTGGCTGTCGAGGCCGGCCTCGTTGGCGATTGCGCCGACGATGTTCGCCGCCTTGACGCCGTGCTGTGCACCGACTTCGATGCGGAAGGTCTCGCTCTCGTCGCCGTTCTTGGGCTTGGGCCGCTCCGGGCGCTCCATCCGCAGCGGGCGGTCGATCGGACGCTCGACCCGTTCCGGGCGCGACGCAGCAGGACGCTCGACGCGCTCCGGACGTTCGCGCAGCTTCGGCGACATCGGGAACGAGGACGGCACCGGTGACGCGGCCGGCAGCGGTTCGGCCGGCGGACGCTTCGGCGTCGTGCGGATCTCGGAGCGCGGGGCTTCCGCGATCACCGGCTCGGCCGGCGCGCGCCGCGGAGCCGCCACGCGCGTATCGGACCGTGTATCGGAGCGGGAATCCGAGCGCGTATCCGAGCGCGAGGAATAATCGGCGAGCTGCGCGTCGTCGCTGGCCATCAGCAGCGGACGCTCGCCCTGGGCCATCGACGCCAGCGCGGCGGCGATGTCGGTCAGCGAGGCGCCCGACTCGTTCTCGATATCCGCGAGCACACCGCGGAAAGCCTCGAACTGGCTGGCGGCGGCACGATCGGTCTGCGCCTTGCTCAGTGCGTCGATCACGGTCTGCTTGAAGCGCTGCACGCGGCGCCGGTTGATCACGTCGCTGCTCGGCGCGGCGATCGCCTCGATCGGCTGGCGCGTGGCGCGCTCGATCGCCTTCAGCAGATGACGCTCGCGCGGCGACACGAACAGGATCGCGTCACCGTTACGTCCGGCACGGCCGGTGCGGCCGATCCGGTGCACGTAGCTCTCGGTGTCGGTCGGGATGTCGTAGTTGACGACATGGCTGACCCGCTCGACGTCCAGGCCGCGCGCGGCGACGTCGGTGGCGACGACGATGTCGAGCTGGCCGTCCTTGAGCTTGGCGATGGTGCGTTCACGATCGTTCTGCTGCATGTCGCCGTTCAGCGCACTGACCGAGAAGCCGCGCGCCGCGAGGCGGTCGGCGAGTTCGGTGGTCGCCGCCTTGGTGCGCGCGAACACGATCATCGCGTCGAAGGTTTCCGCTTCGAGAAAACGCGTCAGCGCCTCCAGCTTGTTCATGCCGCTGACCAGCCAGTAGCGCTGGCGGATATTGGTCGCGGTGGAAGTCTTGGATTTGATCGAGATCTCGATCGGGTCGCGCAGATAGGTCTGGGCGACACGCCGGATCACGCTCGGCATGGTCGCCGAGAACAGCGCGATCTGACGGTCCGGCGGGGTCTGCTGCAGCACCCATTCGACATCGTCGATGAAGCCCATGCGCAGCATCTCGTCGGCCTCGTCGAGCACCAGCTGGCGCAGGTTGTCGAGCTTCAGCGAGCCGCGTTTGATGTGGTCGACGACGCGGCCGGGCGTGCCGACGACGACGTGCGCGCCGCGCTTGAGGCCGCGCAGCTGCGGCTCGTAGCTCTGGCCGCCGTAGATCGGCAGCACATGAAAACCGACCAGCGCAGAAGCGTAATTCTGCAGCGCCTCGGCAACCTGGATCGCCAGTTCGCGCGTCGGCGCGAGCACTAGCGCCTGGGTCACGCTACGTGACAGGTCGATCATCGACAGGATCGGCAGTGCGAACGCGGCGGTCTTGCCGGTGCCGGTCTGCGCCTGGCCGAGCACGTCGCGGCCTTCGAGCAAAGGCGGGATAGTACGGGCCTGAATCGGGCTCGGAGACTCGTAGCCGATACGAGTCAACGCCTCTAGTACCGGTGCAGCCAACCGTAGGTCGGCAAAACGAACGGCAGGTGCCGAAGAAGAGGCATCGTCGTTAGGCACGGAAGCCATGGGAATCCTGATGGAACGCGGCGGGCGATTGTACACCGCCCGCTTACCTGATCCCGGAAGGGGTCGGATACGCGTTTTCGGGAAACCCTTGCACCGGCAATCTGAGGAACGGCTCGTTCCGGCCGATACACCGCATGAGGCAGCGGATTCCCGGCCGGTTGATACAGGGAACAATGTGATCGGGCTAGCCTTCAATCTTGTTGAACGATATTTGCTGGAGCGCCATGACGAGGCGGCGCTGGTCGCCGCTCTGCAGGCCAGCGGCTTCGCCGAGGCCGATCCCTGGCTGGACGCGCTCGGATATCCGGAAGCCGACTTTCTGCGCTGGGCCGGCGCCGCGGCGGTGCTCGACGGCGTCGGCTTCGACGACTTCCTGCGCCGGCTCGGGCGCTGGGCGATGCCGCAGCTGGTGCGCCGCTACACCTTGCTAACGGTCGCCGGCCGCACGCTGGAACAGCGTATCGGCGATTTGTACACGATCGTGCTGCCGCAGCTGCGGCGAGTGCTGGTCGGCCTCAGCGGCGCGGACTTCACGATCCAGTACCAGGGCAGCGGCGCCGATCTCGCCTATCCGTCGCGCGGCCTGCTGTGTCCGGCGATCGAGGGTGCATTGACCGGACTGGGCGATCACCTGAACGCGCCGTTGCGGGTCCGCCATCTGCGCTGCGCGCGCGAAGCCGGCGGCGACTGCTGCAGCTTTCATGTGGACATTCCGATGCCGGTGGCCGCATGAGCGCACTGCGACACGGTGTCTGCCCCCTAGCAGCAGCGAGTGCGGCAGTGGGTGCGGGAGCAGGGCGATGCGCTCATGCCCGCGACCGGCGCCGCTCATACCAAAAGGTGCGCCAGTGAGCGCCGGCGCCGCAGGCCTGAGACTGCTGCGCGCGGAACGCCGCGTCGAACTGATGTCGCGGCTGATCGAGGACCGCAATCTCGATCTCGGCATCACCCAGGATCAGGCCTCGGCCGCGCAGACCTATCTGATGGGCCTGAACGACGCGCTGCCCGGCGCGCTGATCGGCGCCAGCCCGGCGGGCGTCATCGCCAGTGGCAACGCCGGTGTGCAGGACCTGCTGGGCTACCGGATGGCCGAGCTGAGCGGCACGCAGCTGGAACGGATCTGGCCGAGCGCGCCGGAATTCATCGCGCGCTGTCTGATCCAGGGCGGCGGCCTGCTGCGCGACGAGGCCGACTGGCTGGCCCAGGATGGCCGCGTGATCCCGGTGCTGATCTCGGCCTCGGTGCACCGCGACCGCAAGAATCAGCCGGTGTCGCTGGTGTTCGTGGCGCTCGACCTGTCCGAGCGCCGCCGGCTCGAAGTCGAGCTGCGTCACGCTCAGAAAATGGAATCGCTGGGCCAGCTGTCGGCTGGCGTCGCGCACGAGATCAATACGCCGATGCAGTTCATCGGCGACAACCTGCACTTCATCCAGGAGGCGATCGGCAAGCTGCAGCCGCTGCTCGACGCACTGCCCGATCTGCGCGCGCATCTGCCCGCCGCCGAAGCCGCGCGCTTTTCGCAGCTGCAGGCGGGCACCGACCTGGGCTTCATCCGCGACCGCCTGCCGCGCGCACTCGACCGCGCGCTCGAAGGCGTGCGCCGCGTCAGCCATATCGTCGAGGCGATGCGCGCGTTCAGCCATCCGCAGACCGAAATGGCGGCGGTGGATCTGAACAAGGGCCTGCGCGACACGCTCACCGTCGCCAACAACGAATACCGCTACGTCGCCGACCTGGTCTGCGACTTCGGCGATCTGCCCGACGTGATCTGCAACGGCGGCGACATGAACCAGGTCTTTCTGAACCTGATCGTCAACGCCGCGCAGGCGATCGGCGACCGCCAGCAGCGCAGTGACAAGGCTGCGCGCGGACGCATCCACGTCGCCACGCACCGCGAGGCCGACAGCGTGGTGATCTCGATCAGCGACGACGGCAGCGGTATTCCGCCAGCGATCCGGCATCGCGTGTTCGATCCGTTCTTCACCACCAAGGAAGTCGGCAAAGGCACCGGCCAAGGTCTGGCGATCTCGCGCAATGTCGTCGTCGAGCGCCACGGCGGTACGCTCGACTTCGTCAGCGAGCACGGCGGCGGCACCAGCGGCACCACGTTCACCATCCGTATTCCCATCAACGGTCGCCGCAAGGACGACAGCAGCGCAAGGCCAGTCGCCGAGGGTTTCGCAGCATGATCAAGGTGCTCTTCGTCGACGATGAAACCGACGTGCTCGAAGGCCTGGAGAACCGGCTGCACAGTCGCGCCGGGCGCTGGCAGATGCGCTTTGCGCTGGGTGCCGACGCGGCGATCAAGGAGCTGCGGCGCGAGGCGGTCGACGTGGTGGTCTCCGACATGCGCATGCCCGGCATGGACGGCGGCCAGCTGCTCGACTGGGTGCGCGAGCGCCACCCGGAGACGGTGCGCATCCTGCTGTCGGGCCAGACCGGCCCCGACGGCGCGATCAAGCTGATGCCGGTCGCCCATCAGCTGCTGACCAAGCCCTGCGACATCGAACTGCTGCAGCGCGCGATCGAATGCGGCGCCGGCCTGCAAGGCAGCCGCGACCGGCCCGCCGTCGCACAGGTGCTGGGCCTGCTGCAGGGGCTGCCCGCGCTGCCGAGGCTGTACTGGGACCTGGTGCGCGAGCTCGACAAGCCGAGCGCGGACTCGGCCTCGGTCGCCAAGATCATCGAGCAGGACATGGCGATGACGGCGCGCGTACTGCAGATGGCGAACTCGGCCTTCTTCGCATCCGCGCGCAGCGTGCGCAGCGTGCGCGACGCGATCACCGCGCTGGGCCTGCAGGCGATACGTGTCGCGGTGCTGCAGCAGCATCTGTTCCGCGCGATGAGCGACATCGCCACGCCGCGCGGCTTCTCGCTGGAGAAGCTGCAGACGCGTTCGCTGCACACCGCCTGGCTGACCAGCCAGATGCTGGCCAATGCCGATGAGCGCAAGACCGCCTATTCCGCCGCGGTGCTGCACGACGTCGGCTACCTGGTGCTCGCGGTCGGATTGCCGGAAGCCTCGGCGCGCATCCGCAACCGCGCGCGCCGCACCGGCGAGGCGCTGTACCGGCTCGAAACCGAAGAGCTGGGCTGCGACCACGCGCAGATCGGCGCACGCATGCTCGCGCTGTGGGGCCTGCCGGTGCCGCTGGTCGAGGCCGTGGCCTATCACAACGAGCCGATGCGCTCCGGCGACACGCGCTTCGGCGCGACCGCGGCGGTGCATGTCGCCAGCGTACTGTCGTACGACAAGAGCGATAGTCAAAGCCTGCCGGAGCAGTTCGACCTCGACTACCTGCGGCATCTCGGCGTCGAAGAAACCGTGCTCGGCTGGCAGGCCGGCAAACCGATCACCCGAATCTAGGCACAACCAAGCACCACAAAATATGGCCATCGACGAATACGGATTCGACACACGCTTGCGCGTGCTCTGCGTCGACGACGAACCGGCGGTGCTCGAAGGCCTCGAGCTGTCGCTGCGGCAGCACTACGAAGTCGACACCGCCACCAACGGCGAACAGGCGCTGCAGCTGATGCGCACCGGCGATTACGCAGTGCTGCTGTCGGACATGCGCATGCCCGGCATCGACGGCGCCGCGCTGCTGGCGACCGCACGCAAGCACTTTCCGGACACGGTGCGCGTACTGCTGACCGGCTACGCCGACGTCACCTCGGCCGCCAGCGCGATCAACGACGGCCACATCTTCCGCTTCCTGATCAAGCCCTGTCCGCCGCCGACGGTGCAACGCGCGATTGCCGATGCCGCCAGCCAGTACCGGCTTCAGACGGTCGAACGCAGCCTGCTGGAGCGCACCCTGCGCGGCGCCGTGCAGGCGCTGACCGACGTGCTGTCACTGACCGACCCCGACGCATTCGCGCGCGCCACGCAGGTGCAGAAGCTGGCACTGGCGATGGCGGTCAAGCTCGATCTGCAACCGACCTGGGCGCTGGAACTGGCCGCGATGCTGGCGCCGCTGGGCCGCGTCAGCCTGCCGCCGGAACTGCTGCAGCGCCAGGCAGCGGGCGACGATATGCGCCGCGAATCGGATCGCGAAGCACTGGACCGCGTGCCGGAAGTCACGCAGCGCCTGCTCGCCTCGATTCCCAGGCTGGAACCGGTATGCGACATCCTGCGCGAAGCGGGCCACGGCGGAATCAGCCGCAACGCCTTCGCCCATCGTTCCGCGATTCCGGTCGCCAGACTCGCCAAGGTATTGCGCCTGGCCTCGCGCTTCGTCGATCAGCAGGCGCGCGGCGATTCGGTCACTGTCGCGCTCGCCGAACTGCGCTCGCAGCACGGCGATGCGGAGCTGATCGACGCGATCGAAGCAATCAAGGGAGCGCAGAGCCTCGCCGTCGAGCTGCGCACGGTGCCGGTGCGGCAGCTGTGCGCCGGCATGGTCCTGTGCGACGACCTGCTGACGCAGACCGGCCAGCGTCTGGTGCCGCGCGGCTACGAGATCAATGCGAGCCTGGTCGAACGCATCCGCAACATGCGCGCGGATGCGCTGCGCGGTCCGGTGCGGGTGATGTTGTCTGCAGACGCGAACCACGCGTAGGTCGGCAATCCCTTGCCGACGTGAGGCCTTCGTTGCGCATCGACGGTACTGAGTAGGTTGGGGTGAGCGCAGCGAACCCCAACAGGTGTCCGCGCCGATGTTGGGGTTCGCTGCGCTCACCCCAACCTACACGCTGGCGGGATGATGTGTAGATTCCTATGCTCGCCAGGGGCTACACGGCCTGTTCGGGCTTCAGTGCCGCGCCGCGATCGCCTGCCACAGCATTTCGAACAACGCTTCGGCCTGCGGCGTCAGCGGCTCGTTCATTCCGCGCGATATATAGCCCTGCACCAGGCGCACGATGATGCCGATGCAGTAGTCCAGCAGCACTTCTTCGCTGACCTGCCGGTTCAACACGCCTTGCGCCTGGCCCTGCGCGAGCATGCGCGTGATCGCCGCGTAGAACTCGCGGTTCTGGCTGCCGGCGCTGCGTCGCCAGGTATTCAGATACACCGAACTCATCACGATCTGCATGACCTTGGGATTGCGCTCGAAGAAATCCAGCGCCACGTCGAACAGGCTGCGCAGGCGCTGCTTCATGTCCCCGCTGTTCAAACCGTTGGCCTGCAGATACGGGCCCATCGGCGTAACCAGCTGAGTCAGCCAGGAATCGAGCCCCGAGAACAGCAGCGCCTCCTTGCTGCCGTAGTACTTGTAGATCGTCTGCAGGCTGACGTTGGCGCCGCGCGCGATCTCGATCAGGCCAATACGATGGAATTCGCGCGTCGAAAAAATATCGAGCACGGCGGCCTCGATGCGGACACGGGTGTCCGGATCGAGCTTCTTCAAATCAGGCAACGCGATGGAAGTTTGCATGGGCCCCTGTTTCTAGTTCTATGGTGATACCGCTCCTCGATAAGGCCACTATGAAACGGCGCCGCGCAAACGACAAGCCCCATTTCCTCTCTGGTTGTTGAACCTCGGCAATGATGCGGCGCAACATCCGGGTAACGACAGACGGAGCGGCGATTCAGCAGGCAGACAAGCGGTCTGTACGACGCTTACCAATTGATAAGGAGATTGGCGATGTTCGGACTGTTGATGAGGTACATGAAGGCCCGGAAGATGCTGCCTTCGATATCGGATACCGAGCGCCAGGCGCTGGAAGCCGGCTCGGTATGGATCGACGGTGATTTCTTCCGCGGCAACCCCGACTTCGAAAAGATGCTGGCCGAGCCGTACTCGGTGCTGCCGCCCGAGGAGCAGGCCTTCCTCGACGGCCCGGTCGAACAGCTGCTGCGGATGACCGACCGCTATCAGATCGGCCGCAGCAAGCGCATCCCGGACGAGGTCATCGCCTTCATCAAACACGAAGGCTTCATGGGCTTCCTGATTCCGAAAGCCTACGGCGGCAAGCAATTCTCGACGCTGGGTGTATCGACGATCCTGTCCAAGCTCAACACCTGGAATTCGGCGGTCGCCACCCTCGTGACGATCCCGAACTCACTCGGTGCGGCCGAGCTGATCATCCATTACGGCACGCAGGCGCAGAAAGACGAGTATCTGCCGAAATTGGCGAGCGGCGAATACGTGCCCTGCTTCGGCCTGACCGAACCGACCGCCGGCTCCGACGCGGCCAGCATCAAGGCCGAGGGCCGCGTATTCCGCGACACCGATGGCGGCATCAAGCTCAAGCTCAACTTCCGCAAGCGCTACATCACGTTGGCGCCGATCGCCAACCTGGCGACGCTGGCCTGCAAGCTCAAGGACCCCGATAACCTGCTCGGCAAGGGCGAGGAGATCGGCATCAGCTGCGTGATGATCCACAAGGGCACGCCGGGCTTCACCAACGGCGACCACCACGACCCGATCGGTGATCCGTTCTACAACGGCCCGCTGTACGGCAAGGATGTTGTGGTGCCGGTCGACAACATCATCGGCGGCGTCGAATACGCCGGCAAAGGCTGGCTGCAGCTGATGCAGCAGCTCGCCGGCGGCCGCGCGATCTCGCTGCCTGCGGGCGCGGTCGGCAATGCCAAAGCGGCCGCGATCGCCACCGGCGCGTATTCGATGGTGCGCCAGCAGTTCGGCATCCAGATCGGCCGCATGGAGGGCGTGGAAGAACGTGTCGGCCGCATGGCGGGCCTGGCGTACCTGATCGAGGCCGCGCGCATCTACGGCTGCTCGGCGATCGACAACGGCGAGCATCCGCCGGTGACCTCCGGCGTGCTCAAGGCCTACACCACGCGCATCAGCCAGGAGATCATCATCGACGGCATGGATGTGTTCAGCGGCGCTGGCGTGATGCAGGGGCCCAACAACATCCTCGGCATGGCCTACAAGAGCGCGCCGGTCGGCATCACCGTCGAGGGCGCGAACATCCTGACGCGCACGCTGATGATCTTCGGCCAGGGCGCGACGCGCTGCCATCCGTATGCGCTGAACGTCGTCAATGCGGTGCAGAACGACGATGTCGCGCTGTTCCGGAAAAACCTCAGCGGCTGGATCCTGCATTTCATCGCCGGCATTTTCCGCACCGCGCTGCGCGGGCTGACGCGCGGCCACACCGTCAGCGTTCCCGACGTCGATCCGGCGACTCGCGTCTACTATCGACGCATCGGCTGGGCCGGCGCGCGTTTCGGCCTGATGACGGATCTGGCGATGTTCGCGATCGGCGGCAAGCTGAAGGTGCGCGGCAAACTCACCGGCCGCTACAGCGACGCGCTGGCCTGGATGCTGCTCGGCGTGTCCGCGCTGCGCCGCTTCGAGGCCGAAGGCCGGCGACGCGAAGACCTGCCGATGCTGCACTACGCGCTGAGCCATGCGCTGCACCAGGTGCAGGAGGCCTTTGTCGGCATCTACCAGAACTTCGGTGGCCCGCTCGGCTGGTTGCTGCGCGTATTCGGCGGGCTGTGGCTGCGGATCAATCCGCTGGGGCACGCGCCGAGCGATGAGCAAAGCCACAGGGCCGCACTGTGCATCCAGTCGAACAACGAGCAGTTCCAGCGCCTGACCTATGCGGTGTTCCTGCCGATCGACGACACGCGCGCACTCGGACGTTTACTGAAATCCTTCGCACTGGTCAGCGCCGCGCATCCGGCGGCAGAGCGCATCATCCGGGCGCAGAAGGCGCGCAAGCTGCCGCGCGGCTATCTGCCCGCCGACATCGCCGACGAGGCGGTCAAGGCCGGCATCGTCACCGCAGCGGACGCCGAGATGCTGAAGCAGGCGCTGCAGGCGCGGCTGGAGGCGATCGAGGTCGACGAGTTCACGCCGGAGCAGTACTTCGCGACGCTGAGGCCTGAAGACGGCCCGCAGTACGGCGAGCGCGCCGCGGCCTGAGCAGCGTAGGTCGGCAATCCCTTGCCGACGTGAGGCCGCGATTGCGCATCGAAGGGTGCACGTCGGCAAAAGATTGCCGACCTACGGAGCCTCATCAGTTCTGAGTAAGCGCGGCGTCGGCAGCGCAGGCAGGCTTGGACGGTATCCCCTCGCCCAAGCCGCCATGAGCCAGCCGACGTATTCCCGCACCCGCCCCTGCCGCGTCAACGAAGTCCCGCGCTGGGATTTCGAGGCCGACGTGTGCATCGTCGGCTTCGGTGCCGCCGGCGCCTCGGCCGCGATCGAGGCCGCCCGTGCCGGTGCCAAGGTGCTGCTGTTCGAAGTCAGCGCCGCGCACGGTGGCACTTCAGCGCTGTCCGGCGGCGAGATCTACATGGGCGGCCACGGCGGCACACCAATCCAGCGCAGCGCCGGCTTCCATGACGACACCGAGGATTTCTACCGGTATCTGCTGATGGCCGGCGGCCCGAACGCGGATCAGGCCAAGTGCCGCGCCTACGCCGACGGCTGCGCCGAGCACTACCAGTGGCTCGTCGCACAGGGCCTGCAGTACAAGAACAGCTTCATCAAGGAGCGCATCGTCGAGCCGCTCACCGACGACTGCCTGCTGTGGAGCGGCAGCGAAGAGGCCTATCCGTTCAATCTAGGCGCCAAGCCCTGCCCGCGCGGCCACACGCCGCAGTGGATGGGCATGGGCGGCGGCAAGTACCTGATGGACGTGCTCGCCGGGCAGGTGATCAAAGCGGGCGTGCAAGTGCAGTACGAAGCGCGCGCCGTGTCACTGATCGCCGAGTCCGACAATCAGGTGCGCGGCATTGTCGTCAGGATCGATGGCATCGACCGTTACGCGCGTGCGCGCGGCGGCGTAATCCTGTGCGCCGGCGGCTTCATCATGAATCGCGACATGGTCAAGCGGCATGCGCCGATGCTGCTGCGTGCGCAGTATCCGCTGGGCACGGTCGACGACGGCTCCGGCGTGCAACTCGGCCAGAGCGTCGGCGGCGCCGCGATCAACATGAGCGAAGGCTTCGTCACGCTGCCCTGGTATCCGCCGGAGCGCCTGATCCGCGGCATCTTCATCAACGAGCGCGGGCAGCGCTTCATCAACGAGGACTGCTACCACGGCCGCGTCTCGCATCACTGCCTGCAACAGGGCGGCAACCGCATCTACGTCCTGCTCGACAAGAACAGCTATGCCGAGCCGGACTTCGGCGCGCATTTCAAGATCGGCATCGGCGCCACCGGCGAAACCTGGGCCGAGGTCGAGCGCGAACTCGATCTGCCCTTGGGCGCGCTGACCTCCACCGTCGCGCTGTACAACCAGCACGCAGAACGCTCCGAGGACCCGCTGTATCACAAGGCATCGAAGTGGGTGCAGCCGCTGCTGGAGCCACCGTTCGTGGCGCTGGATTGCCGCATCGATCACGCGCTCTATACGACGTTCACGATGGGCGGGCTGGACACTGCGGTCAGCGGAGAAGTGCTCGACGAATCACGCCGGTGCCTGCCCGGACTGTACGCGGCGGGCCGCAGCAGCTGCGGCCTGCCGCGCTGGGGCGAGGGCTACAGCTCGGGTCTGTCGCTGGCCGACGCCACCTACTTCGGACGCCAGGCCGGAATCGCGTCCGCCCGCCGCGCCGCGCAGCTGAGGTAGACGCAGCCAGCTTGTTGGTTATCGACCGCTGCAGGGATTACTCTTTTGGAGTCTAGGGGGGTGATCCGCTCGAATCGCCACTCGAATCGCGGATCGACTTGGTCCAACCAGCAAGGGGAGTTGAACATGAAGCAATACGGCGCCGAATTTCTGGGAACGTTCTGGCTCGTCATGGGCGGTTGCGGCAGCGCGGTGCTGGCCGCCGCATTTCCGGAGGTGGGCATTGGCCTGCACGGGGTCGCGCTCGCATTCGGCCTGACCGTGCTCACCATGGCCTACGCGATCGGCCATATCTCCGGCTGCCATCTCAACCCGGCGGTCTCGGTCGGCCTGTGGGCGGGCGGCCGCTTTCCCGCCAGCAAACTGCCGGCCTATATCGTGGCGCAGGTACTGGGCGGAATCGCCGCAGGCGGCGTGCTCTACGTGATTGCCAGCGGTGCGCCGGGCTTCGACGTGTCCAAGGGCTTCGCCTCGAACGGCTACGGCGCCCATTCGCCCGGCGGCTACTCGCTGCTCGCTGCGCTGGTTACCGAAGTGGTCATGACGATGTTCTTCCTGCTGGTGATTCTCGGCTCCACCGACAAGCGCGCGCCGGCCGGCTTCGCTCCGCTGGCGATCGGCTTCGCGCTGACGCTGATCCACCTGATCAGCATTCCGGTGACCAACACCTCGGTCAATCCCGCGCGCAGTACCGCCGTCGCGCTGTTCGTCGGCGATTGGGCCGTCGCCCAGCTTTGGCTGTTCTGGCTGGCGCCGATCGTCGGCGCCCTGCTCGGAGCGCTCACTTACCGCGCCATCGCGAGCGAGGAAAGCTAGGAAACGCGGAACCGATGACGCTGAACGTGCGGAATCGCTCGAAATCGAGTTGTAAAGCAGGAGCAGTGCGGGCTGGAATGGAACCTGCGCTGCTCCTGCCTAGCTTCAGCGAGCGACGAACAGGAAGAACGAGGTGTTGATCGCTGCACCGGCGGCATCCGTGCAATAGATGAAGACGCCGTTCTTTGCACCTGCGCGATCTGCGGTGGTGCAAGTAATACCACCGCTGACCTGGCTGGTAGTCAAGGTATCAACTTGGACCCAGCGAGACCAGCCATTCACCGCCGTGATGTTCCCGCAGATATCACCGAAGAGCACCTCGTAGCTACCGGGGGCAACCAGGGCCGACGACTTCGCGCGAAACTTTCCAGCCAGCGTGCCGTCGGAGTTGATGGCGGCGGTGCACAGGCTCAAACCGGAGGTTCCGGTGAGCGATCCTGCGGCGACATCGGCCGGTACCGGGCCGGCCGAATCATTCGGGCCCGCCGAAGCGCCCATGCTTGAAAAAATCGCCGTTACGGCGGCCACAACAACCAGTCTTTTATTTAGGGACATCAGTGTTCTCCATTGGTGGACAGCGTCATCTTCTTGCGAGGTACGAAAGTTTTCAGATCAATCACGGTGAGTTCTCCCTGGGTCTTGCCCGCCACAACGGCTGCTTTGAACTGCGACGGTTGCGCGACTCGCCCCGTGTTTTCCAGATCCGCTGGAAACAACCGGGGAACCCCGGTGCGAGGGGCTCCTGACTATCCAGACGGAATTTCGGGGAAGAAAGCTCACGCGGTGAGCGAGAAATGTGAACGGCGTCACGAATCCGGTTGCCGGATGGCGCCGCCGGGTGCGGCGGGCGCTACCGCTACTCCTTGTGCCCGAGGGCGGCCAGCGCCTGCGCGCGCGTCTTGCGCAGGTTGCGCTTGACTGTCGCCGGCGACAGTTCTGTCACTGCGCAAAGACCCTCGACCGTCAAGCCTGCGTAGAAATGCATCTCGCAAATATCGTGGCCGCGCTGGTCCATCTGTTTCGGCGCTCGCAGGGCGGAGTCCACCGCAACAGTTGCGGGCCGGAAAAAGCGGTGTCCTCAATCCCGGTGTTCAGCGTCACCGACGCCAGGCCGCCACCACAGTTGCGTGCCGAACGCTGGCGAACATAGTCCATGATGATGCTGCGCATGACCTTTGAGGCATAAGCGAAAAACATTCTGCGGTTCTGGTCAGGCACGCGATCGCGGCAGGTGACTGCGGTGTTGATGCCGATCGCCTACGCCGTCAGCGCCGAAACGGTCGGCTTTAACGTGAATCTCGCGCAGCGATACCGACGTTGCGGACCCCTGCCCCGCTCCCACTGGCTGCGGGGATTTTCCGTTTTCTTGCGAGCCGCTCAGCCTTGCGGCCCACTGCCCTCATCACCCGACGGCGACGGCCTCGAAGCCAGCAATGCAGCCGCGGCGTCGCTGCGCGATACCGCTTCCGAGCGAGCCCGATCGCCGACCGCATTCATCGCCACCAGCCGCTGCGCCGACTCGATGTCGCGCGCCGAGCCCGGCGCCAGCAGCGCGGTCTGGTTCTCGGCGAATTCGCGCAGCAGCCGGCACAGCCGCTCGGCCTCGGCCTGCTCGCCCGACATCGACACCAGAAAACGCGGCTGGTCCGGGCCGAATGCCACGGAATAGAAATCCGCGACCCAGACGCGCAGGGTCATGTCGTCGATGTTGACGACCTGCTTGCGCGTCTTCACCGCGTCCTCCAACACGCGGCCGTAGTCGACGTTGGAGGTCTGGTAATTGCCGCTGATTTCCAGCCACCAGGCGCGAGAACTGAACTCGAAGCGGCGCCACAGGAAGTTGGTGGTACGAAAGCCGTACCAGGCCACCGCGATCAGCTGCGCCCCCAGTACCAGCGGGTTGATCGCGGCAATGGCCTTCGATGAAGCCGCATACGCCAGCAAAGCGCAGCCGACCAGCGCGGCCATCATCGCAAACAGATCGACGATCACCAGATAACGGTACTCGCGCATTTGCAGCGCACTACCGAAGTTCAAGGCTTCGGCATCACGCGGCACCGGCTGCGATTCCTCCAACAGCTCGCCGGTGAACGATCCCGTTCCGGCCTCGATCTGCGGCGACACCCGAGAGTAGGCAC
This sequence comes from Hydrocarboniphaga sp., assembly GCF_028291725.1. Taxonomy (GTDB): domain Bacteria; phylum Pseudomonadota; class Gammaproteobacteria; order Nevskiales; family Nevskiaceae; genus Hydrocarboniphaga. The sequence continues at coordinate 17,545 of NZ_JAQGNT010000057.1, forward strand.
GGTTCGGGATTTTCTCGGTCCAGACCGCCTGCAGCTGGCGATCCAGCTCCAGTAACAGCTGCCGCGGATGCGCGTTCATCGACAGCGTTTCCAGATGATTCGCCATCGATATTTTTTCGGGCCGCAGTGTCTGCCCTACCAGCGCCAGCAGAAACAGCAGGTTCGCCGCCAGCGCCAGAATCAGGAACACCGTCGTCAGCATGCCGAGATGAATCCTGTCGGCATACAGCAGTGGCCGCGTCGCGGTCATGCTCAGCAGAACCGGCACGATGATCGATAGCAACAGCAGTAGCACGAACGGCTTGATGCCCAGTGACAGCTTGCCGGCGCGTGCGCGCAGCGGCTTCAGGATCACCAGCGCGGTCAGAACCAGGAAGCCGAGATGAATCCAGCTTTTCGCGGCCGCGTTGATCACGCCGAAACTGGCAACCGCGAAGCACAGGAAGATCGCCAACAGCACGGCGGTGTTATAGAACTGAATGCGCGCGCGCCACTGCACCGGCGGCGGCGAGAACACCAGATCCGGGATCATCTTGTAGAGCAGCTGGTCGAAGCCGCTGACCGGCGTCTCGAAGCTGATCGCGTTCTGGCGGATCGTCTCACGCAGCTGCTGGCCGCTCTCGGTGACACCGTCCTTCTGCGGGCTGAGCACATCGGCCAGCGGCGCCGGCTGGTTGCGGCCGAAGTAGAACACCAGCTGGCGCATGACCATGCCGACCATCAGCAGGCCCGAAATCAGCAGCCCGACACCGATCGCCAAGGGCCGCGCGGCCACCTGGCCGGCGTGCTGCAGCAGCCATTCGCGGCCGGTCCACAGCGCGAACGCGGCAACGGCGAGTTGCACCACGCCGGCGACGATCAGCAGCACATTCTCGACGCGATGCGGGTTCGGCAGATTGAATCGTGAGGATTCGGGGTTGTATTCGTAGGCCATGCGATGTCCTCGTAAGGGCTCGTAAATCCCTGTGTTGCCCGGTATCGCGATGCTACCGGAGCACAGAGCCCTTCGCCGCCCGCCGTTGGGCATAGCTCGCAAAATGCAAGCGGCGCGCCTTCGAGTGCAAACCCAGCAGCCAGCGTCAGGCGCTTGGCTTTATGCTTGCGGTCCCCTGACCCACGATCGATCGACTACATGAACCCAGTGCTGGCAAAGAACGGCCCGACCCTGCTGTTGCTGACGGGGCTCGCCGGATGTGCCTCCTACGGCCAGACCGATCTGGCCTCGGCCGGATACGAGAAGCTGCGGCAAGGTGCCTACGTCAGCGTCGGCCCGATCGTCCAGATGCGGTCCAAAACCGTGCAAAAACCCTCATATCGTGACGAACCCGGCCGGCTCGCGATCCGCGCCGACGAGGCGCTGCTCGCCGAGCTGAACTGCGGCGAGAAATCCAATGGCATCGGCTACAGCCTGGCCACCAAGTACTACCAGATCACCGTGAGCAAGGACGCCCATATCAGCTACGCGCCGTTGATCGAATCGGCATCGGGCGAGAAAACCTGCAAGGTCCTGATCAACATCGTCGACGCCAATGGACGCTATCTGAAACACGATTTCGACACCGTCGTGAACCTCACCAGCGACGGCGAAAAAGTCTACAGCTACAAGCTCGTGACGAGCGGCGCCGATGCACCCAAGGTGCCGGTTACCGAAGCCGCTCCGCCGCCGCGCTAGTCCTTTGCCAACATCGGGCGTACACGTCGGCAAAGGCTTGCCGACCTACTGCCTTACAGGGCGCGCAGCTTGCGAACCTCGCGGACCGCGACCGCGAGCGCCTGGAAGTCCGCGCCGTTGCTTGCCTGCAGCTCGGCGACACGATTCATCGCAAAGCGCACCGCCTGCTCATGTGCGGACACCCAGGCATCGATTCGCGCTTCCGCGTTCGCGCCCGGTTGCAGCAGCACGCGCGCGGCGATCCGGCAATGAATCTTGTAGGCGTCGTCACGCAGGTTGTTGCGCGCAAGCGCCTGCCATTGATCGCTGACTTTCAGCGCCAGGATCGCGGCGTGCAGCCAGGGCATGCGCAGGCGCTCGCCGATCGCGAAATAGACGGCGGCGGTCTCGGTCAGCGGCAGGCAGGCCTGCTCGGCGAGGTCGGCGATGTCGAGAGCGCAGCCGAGCACCAGCGTGTTCGCCAGGCTGCGCGCCAAAGGCTCGGCGCCCTTGTCGGCACCGATCTCGGCGACGATGCCGTTGCAGGTGCGATCCCATTCTTCGCGATAGGCCGGCGACAGAATCCCGGGCAGCGCAGCTTCGAGGCTGGCGACCGGCTCGCGATAGCTCGCCGCCAGATCGCCCACCGCGCGCTCGGCCAGGCGCGAGCGCACGATCCAGCCGCTCGCGTGCTTGAGCAGGCCGCTCGCACGCAGCATCAGCCGGTACTGCAGAGTAGCCGGCACCTGGTTGTCGAGCGCCTCGATGGCGCGCCAGTAGCGGTCGCCGCCGAAGATTTCGTGCGCGGTCGCATAGGCCTTCAGCACCTCGGCACGGGTCACGCCATGATCCGCCGCCATCCGGTGAGCGAACGCGATGCCCATGCGGTTGACGATCGCATTGCTCAGGATCGTCGCGATGATTTCGCGCTTCAAACGATGCTGCAGCAGGGCCTCCCGATAACGCGCGACCAGCAGCGGCGGAAAATTCCCCAGCAGATCGCGTTCGAAGAACGGATCGTCCGGGATGTCCGAGTTCAGCGCCGCGTCGTTCAGCGAGATCTTCGAATACGCGACCAGCACCGCGAGTTCGGGGCGCGTCAGGCCGCGGCCTTCACCGCGACGCTCCTTCAGCGTCTCCTCGTCGGGCAGCACTTCGATCGCGCGATTCAGCAGGCCGTCGCGCTCCAGCATGCGCATCAGGCCAGCGTGCTCTTCGAGCCGTGATGCGGCCTCGCGCTCCATCAGGCTGACGCAGGCCGACTGCACGTAGTTGTCGCGCAGCACCAGAGCGGCGACGTCGTCGGTCATCGCCGCGAGCAGCGGGTCGCGCTGCTCGCGGCTCAGCTGGCCTTCGGCCATCAGGCGGTTCAGCGGGATCTTGATGTTGACCTCGCGATCCGAGCAGTGCACGCCGGCGCTGTTGTCGATCGCGTCGGTGTTCAGGCGCCCGCCGTTCAAGGCGTATTCGATGCGCCCGGCCTGGGTGAAGCCGAGATTGCCACCCTCACCGACGACTTTGGCGCGCAGGTCGCGGCCGTTGACGCGGATGTTGTCGTTGGCGCGGTCGCGCACTTCGACATGGCTCTGATGCTGGCTCTTGACGTAGGTGCCGATGCCGCCGTTCCAGAACAGATCCACCGGCGCTTTCAGAATCGCGTTCATCAGCTCCGGCGGCGTCCAGCCTTCGCGGTCCAGTCCCAGCGCGGCCTGCGCCTGCGGCGACAGCCTGATCAGCTTCGCCGTGCGCGGATAAATGCCACCGCCTTCGGAAATCAGGCTGGAGTCGTATTCCATCCACGAGCTGCGCGGCAACGCGAAAAGTCTCTCGCGCTCGACAAAACTCTTGTCTTCATCCGGCGTCGGGTCGATGAAGATATGGCGATGATCGAAAGCCGCGATCACGCGCGTCTTGCGCGACAACAGCATGCCGTTGCCGAACACGTCGCCGCTCATATCGCCGATGCCGACGACGGTGAACGGCTCGCTCTGGATATCGCGCTCCAGCTCGCGGAAATGGCGCTTGACGCTTTCCCAGGCGCCTTTGGCGGTGATGCCCATCTTCTTGTGGTCGTAGCCGACGCTGCCGCCGGAGGCGAAGGCATCGCCCAGCCAGAAGCCGTATTCGTGGGCGACGCCGTTGGCGATGTCCGAGAACGTTGCGGTGCCCTTGTCGGCGGCGACCACCAGATAGGGATCGTCAACGTCCAGCCGCACGACATCGCGCGGCGCCTCGATCGCATCGCCGACGCGGTTGTCGGTGATGTCGAGCAGGCCGCGCAGGAAAGTCTTGTAGCACTCGATGCCCTGCGCCATCCAGGCTTCGCGCTTGCCGGAGTCGACCGGCTTCTTGACGACGAAGCCGCCCTTGGCGCCGACCGGCACGATCACCGCGTTCTTGACCATCTGCGCCTTCATCAGGCCCAGCACTTCGGTACGGAAATCCTCGCGCCGGTCGCTCCAGCGCAGGCCGCCACGCGCGACGCGGCCGCCGCGCAGATGCACGCCTTCGACCTCCGGCGAATACACCCAGATCTCGAACATCGGCCGCGGATATGGCAGCTCCGGGATCTTGGACGGATCGAGCTTGATGCTGATGTAAGGCTTCTGCGAGCCGTCCGCGGCGCTCTGGTAGAAGTTGGTGCGCAGGCTCGCATGCACCACCGACAGGAAGGCGCGCAGCACGCGGTCGGCGTCGAGGCTGGTGACCGCGTCCAGCGCCGCATCGATCTCCTGCGCGAACTTGATTTCGTCGCTCTGGCGCTTGTCCGGCGCGATCCGCGGATCGAAGCGCGACTCGAACAGACGCACCAGCAGGCGCGCGATCTGCGGATGCGCACCGAGCTGCTGCTCGATGTCGACGCGGCCGAACGGCAGACCGACCTGGTTGATGTACTTGGCCAGTGCGCGTACGCAGGCAACCTGGCGATAATCCAGGCCCGCGGCGAGCACCAGCTTGTTCAGGCCGTCGTTCTCGGTCGCAGCGGTGAAGGTCTTGACCAGCGCGGTTTCGAAGAAGGTCTTCTGCACCTCGGCCGACAGTTTCGACGTCGGCGCCTCGATACTGAACTCCTGTATCCACAGCGCCGGGCTATCCTTGGGCGTGATCTGCGTCGGCTCCTGGCTGAGCACGCGCAGGCCGAAGTTCTCCAGCGTCGGCAGCACGTCGGACAAGGCCACCGGCGATTCGCGCGCGTACAGCTTGAGGCTGGCGGCGCGCACCGGCATCGCGGCGGCGTCGAGGATCAGCCGCGGCAGCAGCGGCTCGGCTTCGGACAGGCGCAGCAGGTAATGCAGATCGGCCTCGGCGTCGGGCGGACTGACACTCTCGGTATACGACAGCGGGAACGCATCGGCGTAACGCGCCAGGATCTGCGTGCTGCGACCGCCTACCGTGCGCTGCAGCAGTTCGCGCAATTGTTCGCGCCAGTTGCGCGTGGCCGCGATCAGGCGCTGCTCGATCTGCTCGGCGCTCAGATCGATCTGCGTGCCCGGCGGCGTGCGCACGACAAAGCGCACGCGCGCCATCGAACCGCGCAGCGAATCGACCTGACGATCGACCGAGATGCCGTTGAAGATTTTCAGCAGTTCGGCAGCCAGCCGGTCACGCAGTTCGCGCGAATAACGATCGCGCGGCAAGTAGATCATGCAGCTGTAGAAACGGCCGTAGCGGTCACGGCGCAGAAACAGCTTGAGCTGATGGCGGTCACGCAGCGCGCGGATGCCCATCGCGGTGCGGTACAGCTCCTGCTCGCTGGACTGGAACAGCTCCTCGCGCGGCAGCAGATGCAGGATCTCGCGCAGCAGCTTGCCGGAATGCGAGTCCTCGGCGATGCGCGAGCGCCGCATCACGTAGTCCGCCTTGGCGCGGATCAGCGGGATCGTGCGCGGCCGGTCCACGTAGACGTCGGACGCAAACAGGCCGACGAAGCGGCAGGTGCCGGCGACGCTGCCGTCCTCGCGATACTGCTTGACCGAGATCACGTCCATGTAGTCGGCCAGGTGCACATGCGCGCGGCGGTTGGCCTTGGTGACCACGATCAGCCGCGCCGACTCGGCGTACTTGTCCAACTCGGCCTTGGGCGCGATCAGCTCGGCGGTGTCGGCGTAACGCTCGCCGGGCCGCGACAGGCCCAGCGCGGATTCGCTGGCGTCGAACAGCTGGGCGCGGCCGTCGGCTCCAGTCGCGGCGCGCGTCTCGGTATAGCCGAGAAAAGTGAAATGCCCGTCCGCAAGCCATTGCAGGAACTCGCGGCCCTCCCCGAACTCGGCCGGATCGACATTCGGCGGCATCTGGCGCAGACCCTCGGCCAGCGCCAGCGCGCGCTCGCGCATCGCCGGCGCGTCGGCGACGGCGCGACGCAGATCGGACAGCGAGTCCTTCAGCTCCTGCTCGAGCGCGGCGTACGCGGCCTCGTTCGGCAGCGGCTCGAACTCCATGTGAATCCAGGACTCGAGCTGTGCCTCGGCGTCAGTGGCCGCCGCGTCGCCGATCGCGACGATCTGGCCGGCCGCGTCGCGCCGCAGTTTCAGGATCGGGTGCACCGCCCAGTCGATCGACACGCCGGCCTCGCGTACCGCGATCGCGACCGTATCGACCAGGTAGGGCATGTCGTCGACACAGGTCTCGACCAGGGCCAGGCCGCTCAGGGAATCCGCGGATTCACCCGGCCGCAGCAGCCGCAGCCGCAGTTCGCCGGGCTGGCGGCCCTGGGTCCAGCGCAGCTGGTTGAAGGCCAGGTTCAACAGCTCGTCGGCACTGCGCAGCCGCAGCGCGTCCAGCGAAGAGGTGTCGTAGAACCCGCGGATAAAACCTGCGGTGGGCGGCCGCTGCTGGAAATCCTGCCTGGCCTGCCCGGCCGCCTCCAACTGCGCCAGCAAACTCTCCTGCTCTTTACCGGAATCCTGCGCCTCGCTGCCGGCTGATGCCGGCCAGGCCAGGGACTCGCTCCTGGGGTCGTTCATTGGTCCTCCGCGACGGTGACGCGCGACAGCAGCGCGTGGGCGGGTGTTTTTTCTGGTGGGCAGTATGCCAGAGCCACTGTCGGCGCCCCGGCGGACAATGGCAGTCTGGTGTCGCAGCACAGGCGACCGGCCGGGACGGCGTGGCCGACACCGTGCTGTCTATAACGCGCTGTCTATAATGGGAACTCAACGCAGGTGGCAGCATGATGAACCCGGACCAGACCCAACGTGCCCTCGGCGGCGCCCTGCATGCACGCGGATTCGCGGCCGGGCGGCTGCTGTTCTGGGGGCTGTTGGTGATCTGGGCAGCGATCAGCTGGCAGGTCTCGGGGCCACTGTCCGACAGCATGCGTTCGCGCATCAACGACCTGTCGGTGATCCCCGGCGGCGGCCTGGTGATGCGCGACCCGACTGGCGTTTTCTACCACGTCAACAATGCCGGCCGCGCGCGCGCGATCTTCCCCGAGCTGGCACCGCCGGTGTACCAGGAAGTCTGCCTGGACTGCACGCTGGTGACCGGGGAGCAGCTGTCGCAGACCAACGATTTCTGCATCTCCGGCACCAGGAAGACGCTGCCGGCCCTGCAGTTCGAGATCCCCTGCCGCACCTGGGCGCCGCTGGGCGAAGGCCACAACGTACTGGCCTTCGGCATCTTCGTCGTCCCGCTGCTCGGCTTCTGGATCCTGAGAGCAATCCTTCAGCGCGGCACGCCGTAGGTCGGCAATCCCTTGCCGACGTGAGGCGGTGATAGCGCATCGGAGGGTACAGGTCGGCAAAGGATTGCCGACCTACGGCGATCAGCGCAAGACTGTCTGTCAGGCCAAGGCCCGGCGCTGGTCGATTCCGGTACGCTAGACGATCGGCGCGGCCCGGCTAGCCTGCGACCAGAATAATTCGAATCACGGCCGCCCGGCGGGCGGACAGAGGAGTTTTTGATGCACGGCGAAGCCCAAGGCAAGTTCTCCAAGGCGTTCGTGCGCGTGACCGAGCCGATCGTCTTCGGCAACCGGCCGCGTACCCTGGTCGCGATCTTCCTGATGACACTGTTCATGGTCTGGCAGGCGCTGCATCTGCAGCTCGACACCGGCTACGAGAAGCAGCTGCCGCTCGGCCATCCGTACATGAAGGTGTTCAAGCAATACCAGCAGGAATTCGGCGGCGGCAACATCGTGCTGTTCTCGCTGCAGCAGAAAAAGGGCGACATCTACACGCCCGAATTCATGGAAACGCTGCGCAAGCTGACCCAGTCGGTGTTCTTCACCAAGGGCGTGGACCGCGCCCGCGTCAGCTCGCTGTTCACGCCGGACGTGCGCTACCTGGAGACCGTCGAGGACGGCTTCCGCGGCGGCAACGTGATCCCGGCCGAATACGCGGCGACGCCCGAGATGGTCGAGATCATCAAGAGCAACACAGCAAAAGCGAAAGCCATCGGCCGTTACGTCACCAACGACCAGACCGGCGCGATGGTGTTCAGCGAGCTGCTCGAACACGATCCGATGACGGGCAAGCGCATGGATTATCTGGCCACGGCCAAACTCATTGAAGACGTGCGTCAGCACTTCATCAACCCCAAGGTCTACGACTACAAGCTCAAGGCCGATAAAGAGGGCCTGAAAGCCGGCGCGGTGATCGACAGCGTCTACACCGATCCGCGCAAATTCACGTTCCGCTTCCACAAGATCGAGGTCGCCGATCCGGCCGACGCGGCCAAGACGGTCAGCGTCCGTGGAAGCGACGTCGACGTGATCGAGCGCGACAATCCCGACTACAACGCCGGCGTCGACATCCACATCGTCGGCTTCGCCAAGGTCGTCGGCGACATCGGCGATGCGACCTTCGAAGTGGTCGGCTTCTTCGGCCTGGCGCTGCTGCTGACCTGGATCGTGCTGTGGTGGTACACCGGCTCGCCGCTGATCGCGCTGCTGCCGCTGAGCTGCGGCCTGCTCGCGGTGGTCTGGGAACTCGGCATGCTGCATATGGCCGGCTTCGGCCTCGATCCGTTCGCGATCCTGGTGCCGTTCCTGGTGCTGGCGATCTCGGTATCGCACGGCATCCAGATCACCAGTTTCTGGCTGCTGGAGGTCGCCGAGCGCGGAGCCTCCAGCTTCGACGCCTCGCGCAATACCTACAAGCGCCTGGTCACGCCGGGCATCACCGCGCTGGTCACCAACGTGGTCGGCTTCGGCACGATCCTGCTGATCCCGGTCGGCATCATCCGCGAGATGGCGATCAACGCGATGTTCGGCCTGCTGGCGGTGATCGTCTGCAAGAAGATCCTGCTGCCCTGCCTGCTGTCCTACGCACACCTCGGCGACCCGGCCAGGTTCCGCAGCTACCAGCGCAAGCGCGACGCGAACTTCGAGCCGCTCTGGCGCGCGCTGTCGGCGATCACGCTCAAGCCGGTCGCCGCCGTGGTGCTGGTCGTCGCCTTCGCCGGCTGGGGCGGCGCCGAGTACATCTCCAAGCAGCTGAAGATCGGCGAGCTGCATGACGGCGTACCCGAGCTGCGGCCGGATTCGCGCTACAACCAGGACTCCGCATCGATCGCGGCGAACTATTCGATCGGCGTGGAGCTGATCAAGGTGATCGCCGAGAACAAGGCCGACGGCTGCATCGACTACTCGATCATGGAGGAGATCGACCGCTTCGCCTATCGCATGCAGAACACGCCAGGCGTGCAGTCGACGCTGTCCTTGCCGCAGCTCGGCAAGCTGGTCTACGGCGCGTTCAACGAAGGCAACCCGAAGTACCAGGTGCTGCCGCGGTCCAGCGATGGCCTGGTGCTGGCGGGCCAGCAGTTCCCGACTTCGACCGGCTTTTTGAACAACGACTGCAGCGCGATCCCGGTGCTGATCTTCATGACCGATCACAAGGCCGAGACGATCAATACCGTGATCAAAGCGGTCAACGAATTCATCAAGGAACAGGGGCCGAATCCGCAGGTGCAATTCAAGCTCGCCACCGGCAACGTCGGCGTGATGGCGGCGACCAACGACGTGATCCGCGACACCGAACACACCGTGCTGTTCTGGCTGTTCCTGTGCATCGGCATCTGCGTGTGGCTGAGCTTCCGCAGTATCGGCAGCCTGATCTGCGTGCTGCTGCCGCTGTGGATGGTGTCGGTGATCACCTATGCGGTGATGGTGTTCCTGGATATCGGCTTGAAGGTGTCAACGCTGCCGGTCGCCGCGTTCGCCGCCGGTATCGGCGTCGATTACGGCATCTACATCTACAGCGTGCTCGAGGAGTGCATCAACAACGGCATGACGCTGCGCAAGGCCTACGAGACCACGCTGAAGCAGACCGGCAAGGCGGTGGTGGTGACAGCGCTGGCGCTGGCCGCCAGCGTCTGTACGTGGTTGTTGTCGGGCCTGCAGTTCCAGGTCGACATGGGCATCCTGCTGACGATCATGTTTCTGGCCAATGCGGCGGCCGCGGTGCTGCTGCTGCCGGCGTTCGCGGCGTTCCTGGTCAAAGCCAAACCTGTTGCCGCCGACGCCGCACACGGCGACGCCGCCAGCGCCTGAGCAACGAGATCGCCATGAAGACGACGAGCATCAAGATCGCAGCACTGGCCCTGCTGTTCGTGGGCGTCGGCGGCTACGCCATCGCCCAGCAGGAAGAACCGTCCAACCCCAAGGGCGATCCGAGCGAAACCCTTGCGCCCGCGGCACCGCCGGCCAAGCCGCATGCGGCCGAGATCATGCCGCGCGCGACACGCAGCCTGCTGCTCGGCATCACCAACGCCGGCGCGCAGATCGTCGCGGTCGGCGAGCGCGGCAACATCGTGATCTCCAGCGACGGGCAGAAGTGGACGCAATCGCCGTCGCCGGTGAATTCGACGCTGACTGCGGTGGGCTTCGCCGACAGCGACAACGGCTGGGCGGTCGGCCACGACGCCACGATCCTGCACACCACCGACGCCGGCAAGACCTGGACCTTGCAGCACTTCGATCCCGAACTGCAGAAGCCGCTGCTGAACCTGCTGGTGATCGACGCGCAGTACGCCTACGCGCTGGGTGCCTACGGCCTGTTCCTGCAGACCACCGACGGCGGCGCCACCTGGAATGAGGTCGATGCACCGCCGGTGCGCGCAGACGAGCTGCATCTGAGCAGCATGATCCGGCTGAACACCGGCGAGCTGTTCATCGCCGGCGAGCAGGGCACGCTCGCGGTGCGCGGCCTCAATGGCCCCTGGACCAAGCTCGAATCGCCGTATGAGGGCAGCTATTACGGCGCGCTGCCCTGGGGCGCGAAAGGCGTGCTGGTCTACGGCCAGCGCGGCAACATCTACCTGAGCGACGACGTGCACGGCAAGAACTGGAAGCAGATCGATACCGGCTCCAAGCAGGGCTTGTTCGGCGGCACGATGCTGAAGGACCGCGGCGCGCTGCTGGTCGGCGCAGACGAGTACTCGGTGCTGGTCAAGCCCGATGCGACATTCCAGGTCGTGACCGCGCCCAGGGCCGCAGGCGCAACCGCCGGCGGTACGCTGTCGGGCGTCATCGCGGCACCGAGGGGCCTGCTGGTCGTCGGCGAAGCCGGCGTGAAGGCGCTGCCGCTACCGTAGGTTGGGGTGAGCGCAGCGAACCCCAACCTACGGAGCCGGGAATCGGCCAGCTTCGATGGGCAATTACCGCCCGACGTGAAAGTCATCGGCCGCTGCCGGCGGACACGACCATCCGGATGTGGGATTTGGCGGCTCCCGGACGCAGCGAGGCGATGCGCTCGATCAGGCCCTGCGTCACCTCCAGGCCCCGTGCGACGAACAGCACGCCGGTGCTGAGCTTGACGTCTTCCGCGAACACCATGCCGGTCCGCAACGCGGCCAGCGGGATGCTCCGCACCTCGCGAACAACGCCGGCCCGGCCGCGTGCCGCGGTCAATGCCATCAGTGCACGCTCGCTGTAGACCTGGTTCTCGCCGCGCATGATCTCCAGTGCCTCGCCCGGCCCGTGGCCCTGCGCCTCCAGCACATCGAAGGCCACCGCCGCGCGCAGCAGCTCTGCACCGAGCTGGGCCAGTTTTCCGTCGTCACTCAACATCGGGATCGAGCCGGCGTGCCGGGGATCGAAATATCCGGCCAGAATCTCGCGTATCAGTTCCAGCCTGGGAATCTTGCCGAGCAGCTGCTCGACGACCGAGGCTCCGCGCGCCACCAGGCGCCGCTCGTCGGCATCCAGCGGCGTACCGTAGTAGACCTTTTCGACCGTTTCCTGCGGCAGCGTGATGGCACCGAGTTGCGACAGCATGCCGGCAATCTCGATCTGCCAGGTCTGCCGCAGATTCATCTGCGCCGCGAGTTCGCCGACCAGTTGCCGGGTGCGCGAGGCACGCCCGAACGCCAGCGGATTGGTCAGCGCCAGTACCTCGGTCAAGGCCGAGATACTGCCGTGCAGCGTCTGCTGCAGCAGCACCCGCTCCGAGGTGACCAGGCGATGCTGCTCGACCGCCGCTTCCACCGCCGACAGCAGCACGTCGGGCGCGCAGGGCTTGGTCAGGAATCGGAAAATCTGGCCTTCGTTGATCACCGCGATCGCCGAATTGAGATCAGACTGGCCGGTGAGCAGCATACGCGTCGACTCCGGCGAAACCTCGCGGGCCTGGCGCAGGAAAGCGACGCCGTCCATGCCCGGCATGCGCATGTCGGACAGCACCACCGCGATACCCGGGTCACGCTTGAGCGCCTCCAGCGCCGCAGCGCCGCTGGTCGCCGCCAGCAGTTCGTAGCGGCGGCGCAAATGCAGCGCCAATCCGGCCAGCACGTTGGGTTCGTCGTCGACGCACAGCACGCGCACCCGCGGCGCAGCCGGCGGCTCGACCGCTGCACTGACAGGATTGGTGGCCGGTTCCATCATGCGATCCGCCCGGCCACTTCATCCGCCACGATGGCGCGCCAGCGCGGCAACTCGGCGGCGCAGCCCGAGCGCTCGATGAACGCCCGATCGAGCGCTCCGACTCCGGCAGCCCGACCGTCGCAGGGACCGTCGCACAGCGTATCGGCCACGTGCAGAGCCGCGAGCAGCGTGGCGCCCTCGCCTGCCGCAAAAGCACTCGGGCGATGATGAAATGCCACCGCTTCGACCACCGGGAACGGCAGGCCCCAGATGCCGAGCAGATAGGCCCCGACCTCGGCATGGGTCACGCCGAGCAGCTCTTCCTCGATCTCGTGGCAGGCCAGGCCTTCGCTGCGCACGCGCTCCGACACCGACTCGTAGCGCTTCCCGAAACTCAGCGCCAGCAGGATTTTGCCCACGTCGTGCACCAGCCCGGTGGTGAAGGCTTCCTCCGACTGTCTGGGGTCGGTGATGAAGCGGCGCATCATGCGCGCCATGCGCACCGAGTGCTGCTGCAATTGATCCAGGCATACGCCGCGCAGACAGGCCGATTCCATGGTCGAGAAAATATGCGCACTCAGCGCCAGTGCCTTGAGCAGTTCCAGGCCCAGATAGGTCACCGCCTGCCGGATCGAGCTCATCGGCCGGGCAAGACCAAAGTACGATGAGTTCACCAGCTGCAGGATCTTGATGCACATCGCCGGGTCGTTCTGCACGATCGCGGTGACTTCGGCAATGTCCGGCTGCGGCTTCTCCATCGCCCGCTTCAGGTCGGTGTAGGAGCGTGGCAGCGACGGCAGCTGGTCCAGCGCGCCGATCACGTCCTGCGCGGGTCCTTTTCGCAGCAGCGAATAAACGCCGCAGGTGCGATCGATCACCGACAGCAGCTGCTCCGGATCGCAGGGCTTGCTGAGAAATTGATGCGTCACCGGCAGCGCGCGCAGTATCTCGGACTGTTCCGCCTGCCCCGAGAGCACCATGCGCGCCGTGGCGGGATAGCGCTCCTTGACTCGCCTCAGCAGCTCGGCGCCGTCCATCTGCGGCATGCGCATGTCGGAAACCACCAGGTCGAACGGCGCCTTCTCCATCTCCTGCAGCGCAGCGGCACCGCTGGCCACGAACACCATGTCCCAGCGGCCACGCTGCTTGCGCAGCGAGTTCTTCAAGGCCTCGAGTATGCCGGGCTCGTCATCGACAAACAGCAGACGGTTCACGCTGCTGCCCTCTCGATGCCAGCCTTTGCGGGCTCGATCGGCAGGCGCAGATAGAACGTGGTGCCCACGCCGGGCTCGCTGTCGAAGCGCAGCTCGCCCTGATGCTTGTCGACGACCACCGAGCGGGCGATGGCCAGGCCCTGGCCGGTGCCCCGGCCCACATCCTTGGTGGTGAAGAACGGGTCGAAGATCTTGTCGCGGATGGCGGCGGGAATGCCGCCGCCGGTGTCCTGGACGCTGATCACCACGTCCCCGCCGTCGCGCACGGTGCGGATGGTGATGCAGCCGCGCTTATCGCTGCCGCGCACCGCTTCTTCGATGGCGTGCGCAGCATTGATCACAATGTTCAGCAGCGCCTGATTCAAGTCACCCAGGAAGCAAGACACCGGCGGGATCTCGCCCAGTTCGGTGCAGACGTCGGCCACATACTTGTATTCGCTGCGGGCGACGGTCAGCGTGCTGAGAATCGCCTGGTTCAGGTCGGCGTAGGCTTTTTCCTTCTGGTCGGGGTGCGCGAATTCCTTCATCGAGCGGACGATGGTGGTCACCCGCTGCAAGCCTTCCAGCGAGCGGTCGATGGCGCCCGGCATGTTTTCCAGCAGGTAGTCGACGTCGGCGGCCTGTTCACGGGCGCGGATCTGCTGCAGCGCGGCCTGCGACGTGCTGCGGCCTTCGGCCACGTCCTGCAGAGCGCCGCGATAGTGGCCGACCAGGGTCTGCAACTCGGCCATGCCGTCGCGCATGAAGTGGAAGCTGTCATTGACGAACTGGATCGGGGTGTTGATCTCATGCGCCACTCCGGCCGCCAGCCGGCCCACCGATTCCAGCTTCTGAGCCTGGTGCAGTTCCAGCTCCAGCGCTTTTTGATGAGTGACGTCGATGCTGATGCCGCGCACCGACTCCCAGCGTTCGTCTGCGCCATTGCGCGCTACGTTGCTGCGAAAATAAATGTAGTGGCCGTCGCGGTGGCGGAGCCGGTGTTCAACCGCGGTATCCGCACCGAAGCCCTGCTCGGACAGGGCCTTGGCGAAATGAGCCCGATCGTCGGGATGGCTGCATTCGATGATGAAGCCCGGCCTTGCGAAGTGGTTCGGAGTCCAGCCCAGCAAACGCTCGACCTGCGGCCCGATGTACAGGCAGGACCGATCCTGCGGGTCGAGTTCCCAGGGCATGGCGCTGGTATTTTCGAGCAGCGCCCGATACATCTGCTTGGTCGCGAACAGCTGCTCGGTTCGCTCGGTGACCATCCGCTCCAAGTCGTCGCGACGATACTTCGCCTGCTGCGCGAGACTCCACTTGCTGGTCAGCGCACCGGCCAGCTGCAGTACCTCGATGCTGTCGAACGGCTTCTTCAGCACCACGAGCCGGTCCGAGAACCCAAGCTGTTCCTGCATCTCCTCCCAGCCGTAGTCCGAATAGGCGGTGCAGATGACGATCTGCATTTCCGGATCGATTTGCCAGATCCTTCTGGCCGTCTCCACACCGTCCCAACCCGGCGGCATCCGCACGTCGATAAAGGCCATCGCATACGGCAGATGTTGCTCCTCGGCCTGGCGAACCAGGGCAAGTCCGTCAACGCCCTGGGTCGCGAAATCGAGGTGAAAGGGAGAATGCTTCGCCACCAGGCGCGGCGCATCTTCGAACAACACACTCTCGGACTCGTCGATGGTGCTGTTCCGAGTCTGGTCCGATACCGCGCGGAAAATCTTCCTGAAGTCGCTGTGGATCGCTTCGTTGTCGTCGATCAGCAGAATGCGGCGGTTCAGACTGGGGCTATCGGTATCCATGAACGAATTCTCGAAACAGCAAGTAAGCGATCCGGCTGGACGCCAGGCTAGGCGCCGTAGAAAGCACGTCGGAAAGCGTGTAGCGACGCTACCGACGCGATGGTCACGTATGCATTAGCGGCGCGCCGGCCGCGAAACAGGACCATCGCTGACAGCCGGTCGGCGCGGGCGGGCGGACGGCGACTTCGTTGCCGGCACCGGCATGCCTTTCCTCACTCCTCTGTCTGACACCGCCGCTCGACCGAACGACCCGATTGACCGTGATGTGGGGAGTATGGTGGTGCGATTCCGGCGGCCAATGTAGCTCCGGGGCCAGGAGCGAGCTTTCGCTCGGAGGAAAAC
The DNA here is from genome assembly GCF_028291725.1 of Hydrocarboniphaga sp. GTDB lineage: Bacteria > Pseudomonadota > Gammaproteobacteria > Nevskiales > Nevskiaceae > Hydrocarboniphaga. The sequence goes on from NZ_JAQGNT010000057.1 coordinate 33,340, forward strand.
AGACCATGCTTTGCGCAGTCGCCCGAGCTTGCATCGACAAGCCCGCTGCCGAACGGATGCGTGCCCCCGTTGCGCCCGCGCCGGCCGCGCCGCTCGCGCAGGCGCGGCCATCGTGAAGACCGAACAAAAGACCTGGACTCCCGCCAGCGGATGGAATCCCGCTGGCCCCGCGACGCTGGCGCAATCCGCACAGCTGGTGCTGGTCTTCGGCGCCATGTCCGCTTTGCGGAATTCCGGCCTGGTACAAATGATCCGCGAGTTCTATCCCGCCGCGCACATCTTCGGCTGCTCTACCGCCGGAGAGATCTGCGGCACCCTGGTCAGCGACGACTCGCTGGTCACCACCGCGATCCATTTCGAGCATACGCAGCTGCGCGCGGCGCAGATCAGCCTGGGTGCAGACGCCGACGGCCTGCGGACAGGCGAATACCAGGCGCGGCAGTTGCAGGCTTCAATCGTCGACCCCGACGGTGGCCCGGAGCAAAAACTGGCCCATGTGCTGGTGCTGGCCGATGGCCTGCTGATCAATGGCAGCGAGTTGGTCCGCGGGTTGATGGAACGTCTGCCGGTGAACGTCGCCGTGACTGGCGGCATGGCCGGCGACGGCGCGCGCTTCGGCGAAACCCTGGTGTTCAATGGCGATCGGCCCGAGCAAGGCATCGTCTCCATCGTCGGCCTTTATGGCAGCCGGCTGAAAGTCGGCTTCGGTTGCGCCGGCGGCTGGAGCGCTTTTGGACCGGAACGGCGGGTGACGCGCTCCAAGGGCAATGTACTGTTCGAACTGGACGGCCGCCCCGCGCTGGCTCTGTACAAGCAGTACCTGGGCGAACATGCCAGGGGCTTGCCGGGCACTGGTCTGCTGTTTCCGCTGAACGTATGGACGGCGGAAGGCGAAACGCCGGTGACGCGCGCGGTGCTCGGTGTCGATGAGGAACAACAAAGCATGACCTTTGGCGGCGACGTCCCCGAAGGCGCCCATGCGCGGCTGACCAAGGCCAACTCGGAGAAGCTGGTCGACGGTGCCATCGGCGCGGCGCGGGCCTGCCTGCTGCCGGAGACCATCGCTCCGGAGCTGGCCCTGTTGATCAGCTGCGTCGGCCGCAAGCTGGTGCTGAAGCAGCGCGTCGAGGAAGAAGTGGAAGGCGTGCGCGAGATACTCGGCGAGCAGGCCATGCTGGCCGGCTTCTATTCCTACGGCGAGATTGCGCCGTTCGCGCCCGGTGGACGCTGCGAACTGCACAACGAAACCATGACCATCACCACCTTCGCCGAGGTCTGATCATGGTACCCACGCAGAGTCTGCTGAAGCGCCAGCTGAAACGTTTTTTCGGCAGCGACTTCAGCATTCCTTCCGAATGGCAGGGCTTCATCGCGACCGTCGACAGCGCCTATGAGGAGTTCGAGGTCGATCGCGAGCTGATGGAGCGCGCGCTGGAAGTCAGCTCCGAGGAGCTGCTGGAGGCGAATTCGGAAATCCGGGCGATCTTCCAGGCGATTCCCGACCTGGTATTCCGCCTTGACGATGAAGGCACCATTCTGTCGGTCAAGGCCGGGGCCGGCGTTGACCTGCCGCAGCGCGAACTGTCCGGAAAACGCATCCAGGAATGCTGGCTCAAGTATTCCGGAGAGCGCTTTCATGAGGTTCTGCGTCGGGTGATCGAGGAAAAGGCGATGGTCAGCATCGAGCACGCGGAAGGCGCCAAGGGGCTGGAGTCGTTCCATGAAGTCCGGCTGGTGCCGCTGTTACGCAACCAGGTCGTCGCCATCGCGCGCAACATTACCGAACGCAAGAACGCCGAAGCCAAGCTCGAGCAGATGCACAAGCAGCTCGCCAACACATCGCGCCAGGCCGGCATGGCCGAGATCGCCACCAACGTGCTGCACAACGTCGGCAACGTGCTCAATAGCGTCAACGTCTCCGCCAGCCTGGTGGCGGACAGCGTGAAGAAATCCAAGAGCGTCGGCGTGGCCAAAGTCGCGGCGCTGCTGCGCGAGCACGAAGCCGACCTCGGCCGGTTCATGACCGAGGACCCCAAGGGCCGGCTGGTGCCGGCCTACCTGGCGCAGCTCGCCGAGCATCTGCACGCCGACCAGCAAGCCACGCTCGCGGAGCTCGATTCGCTGCAGCAGAACATCGAGCACATCAAGAAAATCGTGGCGATGCAGCAGAGCTACGCCAGGGTTTCCGGCGTCGTCGAAACTGCCAAAGTCGCCGAACTGGTGGAAGACAGCCTGCGCATGAACGAAAGCTCGAGCAGCCGTCACGGCATCCAAACCATCCGCGAATACGCCGACGACGTGCCGCTGATCCAGATCGACAAGCATCGAGTGCTGCAGGTGCTGGTCAATCTACTGCGCAACGCCAAGCACGCCTGCGACGACTCGGGGCGCCCGGACAAGCGCATCACGGTGCGAGTGGCCTGCGCCGACGCCCGCGTACGAATTTCGGTGACCGACAACGGCATCGGCATTGTGGCGGAAAACATCAAGCGGATCTTCAATCACGGCTTCACTACCCGCAGAAACGGACATGGCTTTGGCCTGCACAGCGGCGCCCTCGCCGCCAAGGAGATGGGCGGTTCACTGAGCGTACACAGCGACGGCCCGCAGCAAGGCGCGACGTTCACTCTGGAATTGCCATTGCAGCCAGCGCAGGAGCTCTCTTGAACCTGGCACCCGAGACCATCAATCGTCGCATCCTCGTCGTCGACGACAATCCCTCCATCATCGACGACTTCAGGAAGATCCTCGGCACCGATCCGAACGATGGCGGTGCGCTGAGGCACATCGAGGAGTCACTGTTCGGCGACGGTGTCGCCGCGGAAACCGCACGCCCAGTGTTCCAGATCGACTCGGCATGCCAGGGGCAGCAGGGTCTGGCCCTGGTCGAACAGGCGCAGAAGAGCCACCAGCCCTACGCCGTGGCGTTCATCGACATGCGCATGCCTCCGGGCTGGGACGGGGTCGAAACCATCGCTCACATCTGGCAGAAAGACCCGCGCCTGCAGATCGTCGTCTGCACCGCCTACTCCGACTACTCCTGGAAAGAGATGTCGGATCGTCTCGACCTCGGCGACCGGCTGCTGATCCTGAAAAAACCTTTCGACAACATCGAGGCCTATCAGCTGGCCTGCGCGCTGTCGGTGAAATGGGAATTGACCCAGCAGGCCGAGCTGAAGATGGGCCGCCTCGAAGACGCCGTCCGTGTGCGCACCAGCGCACTGAGCCGCGCCAACGAAGCCCTGCAAGGCGAAATCGCCGAGCGCAAACTGCTGCAGCAGCAGCTTGCGCAACTGAGCGTCACCGACGCGCTCACAGGTCTGGCCAACCGCCGCCGCTTCGACGATACGCTCGCCGCGGAATGGGCCCGAGCGCAACGGACCGCCCGCCCGATCGGCCTGGTGATGATCGATATCGATCATTTCAAGCCGTACAACGACCACTACGGGCACATCGGCGGCGACGCCTGCCTGCGCCGGGTGGCGACGGAACTGGCAGGTGTCACGCGCGGCGACACCGACCTGGTCGCCCGCTACGGCGGCGAGGAGTTCGCGATCATCCTGCCGGATGCGGATTGCGCCGCGGCCTGCGCGGTGGCCGAGCGCGCCTGCGCCGCGATCGCCGCGCTGCAGGAACCGCATGCCGCCGCGGCCGGCGGCATCGTCACCATCAGCGCCGGCATCGCTTCGCTGGCCCCGTCGGCGGAGACGCCCGCCGAACGCTTGATCGAGTTCGCCGACAGTGCCCTGTACGAGGCCAAGCGCGCCGGCCGCAACCGGGTCAGGAGCTGGCCCTTCGCTGCCGCTGCGGTCGGAGCGCACTTGAACCGGGGCCGGTAGGAGTCCTCCGCGCGCGATCGCGCCGTGATCGCGAAGGCAAACGAGCGGATGTTCCCCTCTCCCACTGGTGGGAGAGGGTGGCCCGAAGGGCCGGGTGAGGGTCTTGCTGCGAGCGCCAGCCCTCACCCCGCTTGGGCCCAAGCGCTACGCGACACCCTCTCAATGAACCGGCTCTGCCCCGCCAGCGACGTAGATCGGCAATCCCTTGCCGACGTGTGCGCCCCGATCGCTTGAGCACGTCGGCAAAGGATTGCCGACCTACCTTCGTCGGGTTCATGGTCCGTGAGCAGGTCCGCAAGGAACACGGGGCTACCCAGGAACCGCTCCCTCCCCTACAGGCGGGGGAAGGAGCTGGCCGGTTCCGGGATTCAAGCCGGCAGGTGCAAGCCTGCGGTGGTCTCTCTCGCAAGCGGGAGAGGGGAACGGCGGCGCGCGCGATCCTTGTTTGATGGAGAGAAGCGGCGTTAGCTCCACAGGCAAGCGGTCAGGAAACCGCCTGTTGAGTTTCCGCGGCTTCCCGGTGCTTTGCCCAGTCTCGCACCGCCTGCGCGAACAGCCTCAGCGCGGCCGGCGGGTGGCGGTTGGCCGGGTAGTACAGACAGAGTCCCGGGAAATAAGGACTCCAGTCGGACAGCAGGAGCAGCAGCCGGCCGCTGGCGAGGAGATCCGTTACCCGATCTTCCGGAACCCAGGCAATGCCGATACCCGACAGCGCGGCCTCGATCATCAGGCTGGTGTTGCCCAGCGTCATTGGTCCGGCGACATCGACGCTTTTCCCGCGGCGTTCGAGATCCCAGCGGTAGATCGCGCCGCTGTCGAAGCGGAACCGGATGCAGCGGTGTTGTACGAGGTCATGCGGCGCCAGTGGTCTGCCGCGCTGCGAGACATAGCCCGGTGACGCAACCGCGATCATCCGCATGTCTGGCCCAAAACGGACCGCGATCATGTCGCGCGGCACGGCTTCAAGCAGCCGTATGCCGGCATCGAAACCGTCGGCGACGATATCGACCATCCGGCCATCGACGACGAACTCGACCTGGATATCGGGGTATTGGGCCAGGAATCCCGGCAGCACGTCTCGAACAAGAACCACCGCTCCGGATTCAGCGCAGCTGATCCTGATGGCGCCCGTGGGCCGGTCGCGCCCCGCGGCGACTTCGGTCACGGCGTCTTCAAGGTCGGCGATCGCCGGTCGCGCGCGCCTCAGCAGCTGCTCGCCAGACTCCGTCAGCGCCACCGATCGCGTCGTGCGGTTGAACAGGCGCACACCCAGGCCCGCCTCCAGACTCCGCATCTAACGGCTGAGCGCCGACGGAGAGACTTCCAGCAGGCGGGCCGCCGCGCGAAAGCTTCGCTGTTCGGCAATGGCGATGAAGGCAGTCAACTCGGACAGGACGGGGCGCGGCATAGATGAGCACATCTCAATAGCTTGTGCAGTTCTGGCCTGATTGTTGAGCATTATGCTACGGCCTAAAATCCGGCCGGTGTCAAGAACGATCGAGCGCAAAGGGACTCCGCGCTCCAAACACCCACACGGAGAATGAAATGCATGCACGCAAACTGGGCAGCAGCGGTCTCGAGGTTTCGGCGATCGGCCTGGGCTGCATGGGCCTGAGCTTCGGCTACGGCCCGGCCACCGACCGGCACGAGGCCATCACGCTGATCCGCGCGGCCTACGAGCGCGGCGTCACTTTCTTCGACACCGCCGAAGCCTACGGCCCTTACATCAACGAAGCAGTCGTCGGTGAAGCGCTCGCGCCGGTCCGCGAGCACGTCGTCATCGCGACCAAGTTCGGCTTTACCGGCGGCGAAGTACAACGCGGCCTCGACAGCCGGCCCGAGAACATCCGCAAGGTCGCCGAGGCCTCGCTGAAGCGCCTGAAGACCGACGTGATCGATCTGTTCTATCAGCATCGCGTCGATCCGAACGTGCCGATCGAGGACGTCGCCGGTACCGTCAAGGCGCTGATCACCGAGGGCAAGGTCAAGTTTTTCGGGCTTTCGGAAGCGGGCGTGCAGACGATCCGCCGCGCGCACGCGGTGCAGCCGGTCAGCGCCGACACCCGGTTCGCGAGCGACGACTTCCGCAACATCGTGCCGCGCTTTGCCGCCGAAGCGCGCAAGGCGAACCAGACCGTCGTCGAACTGCTCGGCCGCATCGCCGCGCAGAAGCAGGCCACGCCGGCGCAGGTCGCGCTAGTGCGATGACTCACAAGTTTGGAAACATTGACGGCGGCGCTGGTCTCCTTCCCCCGCCTGCGGGGGAAGGCCGGGATGGGGGCGCGGGCGCGGAAGAAAGCTCGGTTCTGCCATCACGCCCCCACCCCAACCCTCCCCCGCACGCGGGGGAGGGAGCCCAATCTTTGTTTCCAAACTTATGAGTCATCGCGCTAGCCTGGCTGCTCGCTCAGCAACCGTGGATCGTGCCGATCCCCGGTACCACGAAGCTGCATCGCCTGGCGGAAAACCTCGGCGCGGCGTCGCTCGACCTGACACCTGAGGATCTGCGCGACATCGACAACGCCATCTCGAAGATCGCGGTGCAGGGCGCGCGATATCCGGAGCAGATGCAGAAGCGCATCGATCGCTGATCGACGCGAGCGACGACAAGCAGGCGGACGCATTCGCGCCCAGCGCGTCTTCGACGAGCGCAGCAGCTGAACTCTACAAACGGAGAACGACGATGGATTACCGCTACCTCGGACGCAGCGCCGTCAAGGTCTCGCCGCTGTGTCTCGGCGCGATGATGTTCGGCGGCGAGACCGACGAGCCTACAGCCAGGCGCATCATCGACAAGGCCGCCGAGCAGGGCATCAACTTCATCGACACGGCCGACGTCTACCACGCCGGGCGTTCGGAGCAGATCGTTGGACGTGCGATCGCCGAGCGGCGTGACCGCTGGGTCGTCGCCACCAAGTTCGGCTTCCCGTTCGCGCAGGGCCCGAACGAACAGGGACAGTCGCGCAAGTGGATACTGCAGTCGGTCGAGGCCAGCCTGCGGCGTCTTGGCACCGACTACATCGACCTCCTCTACTTCCACCGCGCGATTCCCGACGCGCCGCTCGAAGAAGGTGTGCGCGCCATCGGCGACCTGATCCGCCAGGGCAAGGTCCGTTACTTCGGGCTCTCCAACTTCCGCGGCTGGCGCATCGCCGAGGTGGCTCGCCTCTGCGACCAGCTCGGGCTCGATCGGCCTGTCGCCAGCGAACCGCTATACAACATCGTCGATCGCACCGCCGAGGTCGAGCAGCTGCCGGCCGCGGCGCATTACGGCCTCGGCGTTGTCTCGTACAGCCCGCTGGCGCGCGGCGTGCTTAGCGGCAAATACGCGATCGACGCGCCGCCGTCGCCGGATTCGCGAGCGGGCCGCGGCGACCGGCGCATCCAGCAGACCGAGTGGCGCCCGGAATCGCTGCGCATCGCGCAAACGATCGCGGCGCATGCAGCCGAGCGCGGCACCACGTCCATCGCCTATGCACTGGCCTGGGTGCTGAAGAACCGGCTCGTCAGCGCGACGATCGCCGGCCCACGCACCGAAGCGCAGTGGGACCGCTACATCGATGCGCTCAGCGTGCGGCTCGGGCCGGAGGACGAAAGCTTCATCGATGCGCTGGTACCGCCAGGCCACGCATCGACGCCGGGCTACACCGATCCTGGTTACCCGATCGAGGGGCGTCCGGTCCTGTAGATCAGCTCGATCGGGGCGTTCCTCGTGAAAGCTCACTCGCGACACGAATGAGCATTTTCCCGATCGCCTGATGATCCGCCGGAGTCAGGCGCTCTCTCGGCGCGGTTACGACAATCGCGCCGGCCGGAAATCCAGCCAGCTCGAAAATCGGCGCCGCGATGTTCGTTGCAGCGGGATTGATTTCGCCGTCGCTGACGGCGTAACCGTGCTTGCGCGTCGCTTCAAAGCTGTCCAGTAAGGGACCATCGGGCTCGGCGCCTAGCAGGGCCATCTGCCGGGCCGTATCCATGTAGGGAAGTACGGCGCGTCCCGTCGCCGTATTGCGCGTACCAACGAGAATGCCGAGCTGCGGCACCATCCGCAGTACCTGACGGCTCTCGACGACGTCGGCAATGACGAAGTTCTGCAGGTCCGGCACCACCAGCAGCACGGTTTCGCCGGTGTCGTCGCGGACTTGCTCCAGCAACGGCCGTGCACGCCGACGCAGGTCGCTGCTGCCCAGCGCGGCGTTGGCGACCGTCACGATACGGGCGGTCACTTCCCAGCGCACCGGCGGCTCGCGGGTGGGACGAATCCAGCCTCCATCGGCCAGGGTCATCACCGCCCGCTGGATCGCGCTCTTGTCCTGGTCGAGCAGCCGCGCAAGCGCGCGCACGCCGATCGGCTGATGGCTGGCAATCGCTTCCATCACCGCCAGAACCCGAGAGCCGCTATGACTGCGCTTGACGGCCAAAAAACTCTCCCCTGTATCCGCACTTGTATCCGCACTCGCCTTGACCGCTCCAAGCCACCTCTATAACGTATCACAAATATAATATAGCGTCTCACTAAGTGATACGAACCGCGATAAGTCTGAGGAGTGCAGGCATGAACACGAAGGTCGCCTTGGTCACCGGCGCTGCGGCAGGTATCGGCAGAGCGGTCGCCCTGCGCTTCGCGCGCGACGGCATGGCGGTTGGCGTGCTCGACATCAACCTCGATGGCGCCCAAGCCGTCGTCTCGGAAATCCAGGCGAAGGGCGGCACGGCGGTCGCCCTGGCAGCCAGCATCGGCGATCGCGCGCAGGTCGTGGCGGCGGTCTCCAAGCTGCGGGAAACCCTGGGGCCGATTGCGGTGCTGGTGAACAACGCCGGCATCACCGGCTATGCGCGCTTCCAGGATCTGACCGATGAAGCCTGGGATCGTGTGATGGCGATCAACCTGAAGGGCAGCTTCATCGTCACCCAGGTGGTGCTGCCCGACATGGAGGCCGCCCGCTGGGGCCGGATCGTCAACATCTCCTCGTCGAGCGCGCAGACCGGCGCCGAGACGATGGCGCATTACTCCGCGTCGAAGGGCGGCATCATCGCGCTCACCAAAACGCTGGCGCGGGAACTCGGGCCACTCGGCATCACGGTGAACAACATTCCGCCGGGCATGATCATGAACACCATCATGTCCGAGGCCACCGTAGACCGTTTCCCGATTCCTAAAGAAGAACTGGTGAAGACCATCCCGGTGCGCCGTACCGGCGAGCCCGACGACATCGCCGGCGCCTGTGCATGGCTGGTTGCCGAAGAGAGCAGCTACGTCACCGGCCAGACCATCGGCATCAATGGCGGAAGAATCGTCTCCTGACCGTCGAGGCGGGAACAAAGAGCGCTTCGTGATTCCGTTTGCCTGCCGCCACGCGGCAACAGAGTAGGACATGCCTTCGATTGCCGTGAAACCCCTGCGCGAAGACCTCTCGTTCGGCGTGCGCATCGTCGGCGTTACGCAAGCGGCGCTTGAGGATGACGCCATTCGAAAGCAGATCAACGCGCTGTTCGAGCAGCACGGCATGATCGTCTTCGAAGAAATGGAGCCCAGCAGCCAGTTGCATGTGGCGCTGAGCACGGTGTTCGGCCCGCTGAAGAAGCACCCGTTGCCGGGCGTCACACAGGTCGATGCAGAGAAAGAGCTGGGCATCATCGATATCCGGCATGTCCCCGGAACCGGCGGCATCGTCGAGATCGAGGGCGAGCGGCTGGCCAACTGGCTGCCCTGGCATTTCGACCATTGCTACAACAACGAGCTGAATCGCGCGGGTGTGCTGCGGCTCATCGATATTCCGCCAACCGGCGGGATGACGGGTTTTGCCGATGGCCTCCAACTGTACCGTGCGTTTTCTCCAGCGCTGCGCAAGCGCATCGAAGGACGCAAGGTCATCTACACCTTGAACCTGATCTACGCGAACATGCGTTTCGGTCTGCCCAAGGGTTTCCGCGAGCTGAAAGTTCACGAAGACGCCTACAAGGTGACCGAATCCGGAAAGGGCATGCCGCGCGCGATTCATCCGGCGGTGTGGACAAGACCCAACGGCGAAAAAGTGCTGCACGTGTCGCCGTGGATGGCCGCCGGAATCGAGCTGCACGAAGACGCCGAAGGCGACGCTCTGCTGGAGTCGGTGTGCCGCGAGATCGCCGAAAAGATCAGGCCGTATTTCCACAAGTGGAAGTCGACAGACATGTTGATCTGGGACAACTGGCGCATGCTCCACTGCGTCAGCGGCCATGACCCGCAACAGCCGCGTCGCATGCAGCGTACGACGATCAAGGGCGACTACGGACTCGGCTACTTCGAGAACGGCGCAGTGGGTGGAAAAATCCTAGAGATGACGGTGTAGCCGTCCACCGGACGCAACGACAGTCTCGACATAACTAGAACGAGGAGCCGCCATGGCGCGAGCAGTGATAGCGGGAATCGGGATCGACTACGAGTTGATCGGGCCTGCGGACGGACATGTGGTGGCGCTGACGCCGGGCGGCCGCTACGCCCGCGACACCCCGGGCCTGCGTCAGCTTGCTGACAACCTGGTCGCAGGCGGAAAGCGGGTGCTGCTGTGGGACCGGCCCAACTGCGGCGCTTCCGACATCTGCTTCGAAGGCAGCAGCGAATCGGACATGCAGGCCCGCGCGCTGATCGGTCTGATCGCGGAACTGAAGCTGGGGCCGGTCGCGCTGGCCGCCGGATCGGCCGGCTCTCGCGTATCGCTGATCGTCGCCGCCAAGGCGCCGCAGGCGGTTTCGCATTTGATCCTGTGGTGGATCAGCGGCGGGCCCTTGTCCCTGGCTCAGCTGGCGTCCTACTACTACTTCGAGTCCGCAATGGCGGCCTCACACGGCGGCATGGCCGCCGTGGCCCAGCTCGGCACCTGGGCACAGCAGATCGAACGCAACCCGGCCAATCGCGACATCATCCTGGCCCAGAACCCGGAGCGCTACATCGACACCCTGCAGCGCTGGGCGCTGGCCTTTGCCTACTCGGAAAGCTCGCCGGTGCCAGGCATGACGCCTGCAGATTTCTCGGCGCTGAAAATCCCCGCGCTGATTTTCCGCAGCGGCAACAGCGACACCAGCCACACACGCCGCACCAGCGAATGGGTGCATGAACTGCTGCCGCAATCGACAATCGTCGATCCGCCCTGGTCCGACCAGGAATGGAACGAGCGCCTGACGGCCTCGCTTGCTCAGGGTCGCGGACTGTTCGAAGGCTGGCCCAAGCTTGCGCCGGCGATCCTGGACTTTGCGAGCTAGCATGGGCTCGCTCACAGGAAAGGTCGCTGTAGTGACCGGCGCCAGCCGAGGCATCGGCAGGGGCATCGCCCTCGCGCTCGCGGAGCAGGGCGCGACGGTTTACGTCACCGGACGAACGGTGACGGCCGGATCGCATCCACTACCCGGCAGCGTCGGCGAAACCGCGATCGAAGTCGATCGCAGAGGCGGCAAGGGTATTGCCGTGCAAGTCGATCACGGGCAGGACGATCAGGTTGCGGCGCTGTTCGAGCAGACCGCACGCGAGCAGGGCCGGCTCGACATCCTGGTGAACAACGCCATCTCCATTCCCGCCGAGCTGACGCAGCCGGGGCCGTTCTGGGACAAGCCCATTTCCAACTGGGAGATGATCGATGTAGGGCTGCGCTCCAACTTCGTCGCGGCCTGGCATGCCGCGAAGATCATGCTGCCGCAGAAGTCCGGCCTGATCGTCGCGCTCTCCGGTTACGTCGGCGTCACCTACACCTACAACGTGATCTTCGGCACCTGCAAGAGCGCCACCGACCGCATGGCGCGCGACATGGCGATCGAGCTGAAGCCATACGGCGTGGCTTCGCTGTCGCTGTGGCAGGGCTTCACCTACACCGAGCGGGCTCGGCAGAACCTGAAGACGGTTGCCGGCATGGCCTCGCAGCTCAACAGCACGGCCGGCAGTTCCGTCGAGTTCCCAGGCCGCGTCATCGCGGCACTTGCTGCGGACCCGGGCGTATTGAAGCGGACCGGCGGCAGCTTCATCAGCGCCGAGCTGGCGCAGGAATACGGCATCACCGACATCGACGGCAGAACCATCCCGTCGCTGCGCGCGGAGCGCGGCTCGCCGATCTGGTCGCCGGTTTAGTATTGGAAGTCAATCAACAGATATGCTGATTAACGAAACCTGGAGCATGCAGTGACAGAACGCAGATTCGATGGCCGTGTCGCGGTGATCACCGGTGCCGGCCGAGGGCTGGGGCGCGAGTACGCGCTGCTACTGGCATCCAAGGGCGCCAGAGTCGTGGTCAACGACCTCGGCGTCAGCATGCAGGGCGACGGCAGCGATGCCGGCCCCGCCGAAACGGTGGTCCGCGAAATTCGATCGGCCAGCGGCGACGCGGTTGTCTCCACCGATTCGGTGGCGACTCCTGCGGGCAGCCAGGCCATCATCCAGGCGGCGCTCGATCACTACGGCCGCATCGACATCCTGATTCACAACGCCGGCACTGTCCGCTACGGGTCTCTGGAAGAGATTCCGAATGCGGACTTCGAAGCCGTGGTCGGCGTGCATCTGATGGGCGCGTTCTATCTGGTCCGCAGCGCGTTTCCGCATATGGCCAAGGCGGGCTACGGCCGCGTCGTGCTGACTTCGTCGATCGGCGGCCTTTACAGCATCCCCAACGGCGTGCCCTACGCCGTCTCCAAGTCCGGCATGATCGGCCTGAACAACGTGGTCGCGCTCGAAGGCGCGGCCAAGAACATCAAGAGCAACATCATTCTGCCCGGCGCGGTGACGCGCATGGCCGAAGGCCTGGATGTGTCGCAGTACCCACCGATGGGCGTGGATCTGGTGGCGCCGGTGGTGGCCTGGCTGGCGCATGAGTCCTGCTCGGTCACCGGCGAGATGTATACCTCGATGGCCGGTCGCGTCGCCAAGGCCTTCATCGCCGAAACCGAGGGCGTTTACCGCCCGTCGTGGTCCATCGACGATGTCGCCGAGCAGATCGACGCCATTCGCGACACCGGCAAGCTGCCAGACAAGCTGTGGGCGCTGCCGCCGGTTCCGTCGGGCTTTGGCGAGCATCTGCAGCGCAGCTTCGACATGGCTCGAAAAGGACAGCAGAAAGCGGGCAAGTAGCGTTGTCATTCCCGCGAAGGCGGGAATCCAGCGAAGAGTCGCGCGACGCTGCAAACCCTGGATTCCCGCCTGCGCGGGAATGACGGTTGAAAACCTCAGAATCACTGGAGATCCGCATTGGACAACATCAACGAAGAACTGAAAGCCCTGCTGGAGCGCGACAAGATCCGCGAGTGCATCGTGCGACTCGCGCGCGGCGAAGACCGTCGCGACGGTGAACTGATCCGCACCTCCTATTGGCCCGACTCGACCACCGACTACGGCATGTTCGTTGGCAGCTTCCAGGAATATTTCGACTGGGTGATTCCCGGCTCGCCGGTGATTCCGGTCACGCAGCATGTACTCGGGCAAAGCCTGATCGAGTTGAAGGGCGACACGGCACGGGTGGAGACGCAGGTGGTTTCCTATCACCGCGTCAACATGGGTACTGAAGAACGCGACACCACCATCGGCGGCCGCTACCTCGACCGCATCGAAAAGCGCGACGCCGAATGGCGCATCGCCCAGCGCACGATGCTGTACGACTGGTTCCAGGATTTCGGCGTGTCGGTCGACTGGTCGCAGGGCGTGATGGGCATGCCGTTTAGCGCCGGCCACTACACCGGCCGCGCCAGCGGCGATTACAGCGAAACCTTCTTCGGCAAGAAGCCGGCCGCTCGAGGAGATTGAGCATGGGCATACTCACAGGAAAAGTGGCCGTGGTCAGCGGCGCCAGCCGTGGCATCGGCCGCGGCATCGCCCTGGTGCTGGCGGAGCAGGGCGCGACGGTCTACGTGACGGGCCGGACAGTAACGCCCGGCGCCTATTACCTGCCCGGATCGGTCGGCGAAACCGCCGCGCAATGCACCGAGCGCGGCAGCGCGTCCGGCGGCCGCGGCATCGCGGTGGCGGTCGATCATGCCGACGATGCCAAGGTCGCCGCGCTGTTCGAGCAGGTGGCGCGCGAACAGGGCCGGCTCGACATCCTGGTCAACAACGCCTTCCAGCTGTCCGACGACCTGCTCGATCCCAAGCCGTTCTGGGAAAAACCGCTGTCGAACCTGGAAATGTGGGACGTCGGCGTCAAGTCGAACTACGTCGCAGCCTGGCATGCGGCGAAGCTCATGGCGCCGCAGAAGTCGGGCCTGATCGTCGCCATCTCCGGCTTCGCCGCGGTCACCTACACCTACAGCGTGATCTTCGGTACATCGAAGTCCGCGGTCGGCCGCATGTCGCGCGACATGGCGATCGAGTTGCAGCCCTACAACGTGGCATCGGTGACGATGTGGCAGGGCCTGACCCTGACCGAGAAGGCGCAGGACAACATCGCCAGGATGGGAGACAAGATGACCAAGTCGATCACCAGCATGACCGGCAGTACCGTCGAACATCCGGGGCGCGTCGTCGCGGCGATGGCCGTCGATCCAAACATCATGAAGCGCTCGGGCGGCGAGTTCGTCACCGCCGAACTGGCCCAGGACTACGGCATCACGGATGTCGATGGCAGCGTGATTCCATCCGCCCGCGCAACGCGCGGTTCCCCGATCTGGAAGCCGCTGAGTGAATTGACTGGGGAGGTCGACTACCGTGGCAAATGACTCATCACCTATAGCCTTACCCGACCGCCAGGCACGGCTCGACGCGCTGCTCGACCGCCAGGACATCCTCGATTGCATGACGCGCTTCTGCCGCGGCATGGACCGCTTCGATCGTGATCTGTATTTGTCAGCCTTCCACGCGGACGCCGAGATGGCCGCCGGGCCCTATGTCGGCAGCGTGCAGGGCTGCTACGACTGGGCGCAGCCGATGCACGAGGCCGGACAGGTCGCGACACATCACAACATCCTCAACCACACGGTCGACATCGACGGCGACACCGCCCACAGCGAAACCTACTACCTGTTCGTCGGCCGCAATCGCGACGAGTCGAACTGGATCGCCGGTGGGCGCTATATCGACCGACTGGAACGGCGCAACGGCGAGTGGAAGATTGCGCTGCGCACCAACCTCATCGAATGGTCGGGCCTGGTGCCGACAATGCCCCTGCCCTTTTCGGATGTCGCCGATATCTACGACAATGGCGCCCCCTGCCGCAGCAAGCAAGATCCCTCCTACCACCGGCCGCTGAGCAATCGGCGCAAAAGGAGCACTCCGCCCGCTGCCGACCAATAGAAGCCGGAGAGACATCGGATGCAAGTAAGCAACATTGTTGACAAGGCGCGCGCGGCCACCGGCCTTGACGACCTGGGCGACCCTGCCGTGTTCGAAGGCCTAGCAGTCCTGGTCAAGGCTGCGGACGAGGAAGCCCGTCTCTCCGAGGTGGGCGCGCCGCGCTGGGAAGCGAACCTCGTCAGCATCCTGTCGAACCGTCTGCGCGTCGTCGACTATCTCAAGCAGCATCCCGAGGTGCTCGATCGCCCGATCGAGAAGCCGATGTTCGTCTTCGGCCTGCCGCGTACCGGCACCACGGTCACCATCAACCTGCTGAACGCCGACCCGGCCCGGCGCTGCCTGCTGCGCTGGGAGTCACTTAACTCCGTGCCGCCGGCCAAGGCCGGAGAACTGAGCACCGATGCGCGCTGCGTGGCCGAGCGGCAGCGGCTGGAAATGTCGATCAAGTACGCGCCGCAGATCGCAGCCGCGCATTACGAGGACGCCGATGGCCCCAGTGAATGCCAGTTCGCGATGGCGCCGTCGTTCTGCTCGCAGCTGTTCGATTCCAACCTGCATATGCCGAGCTATCACGAATGGCTCTTGCACAAGACCCGCTATCTGCCGGCCTTCAAATTCCACAAGCAGCTGCTGCAAGTGCTGCAGGCGAACAACGGCGGGCGCTGGACGCTGAAGAATCCCTGGCACCCGTTGTTCCTGAATGACCTGACCACGGTCTATCCCGACGCCCAGCTGGTGATGACGCATCGCGATCCGGCCGAAGTGGTCGGCTCCGCCTGCAACCTGATCCGCCTGGTGCGGCCGATGTTCAGCGACAAGGTCGATCTGCGCGACATCGCCACGATGATGCTCGACACTTTCGACCACATGATCGCGCGCCAGAACGCCTACCGCGACCAGCACGGCGAGCAGTCGATCTTCGACATCCACTACACCGAGCAGCTGCGCGATCCTGTCGGCCAGATGCGCAAGGTCTACACGCACTTCGACGAGCCGCTGACCAGCGAGGCCGAGACCGCGATGACCAAGCTGATGGCCGACAACCCGCAGGGCAAACACGGCAAGCACGTTTATTCGCTGGAAGAGTTCGGCCTGACCGCGGCCGGAGTTCGTCAGCATTTTCGCGATTATTGCGAGCGCTTCAAGATTCCAATGAAGCAGTAAGACCGGGCTGATGAGAGCAAAGCGAATCAGCGACGTTTGTAGGGTGGGCAAAGGCCGTAGGCCGTGCCCACGCGGTGCGAAGCTTGTGCGCGTGGGCACGCTGCGCTTTGGACACCCTACGAGATGATCGCCCCATGAAAGCGATGCGAATCCGGGCTCCGGCCAGCCTCGACAACATCTATGTCGGGACAGCGGAGGCTGCCGCGCCGCAACGCGGAGAGATCAAGGTGCGGATCCGCGCCAACTCCGTGAACTTTCGCGATTGCATCGTCGCCGCCGGCCATCTGCCCGTTGCCGATGGCCGCATTCTGCTGTCGGATGGTGCCGGCGAAGTCGTCGAGGTCGGCGACGAGGTGATGGATTTCAAGGTCGGCGACGCCGTCGTCAGCACTTTTCATCCGGCATGGCTGGATGGCCACGCGGAGCGCTCCGAGCTGGTGAGCAGCCCCGGCGGCGGCGCCGACGGATACGCCTGCGAGTTCGTCACGCGCCCCATGGCCTGCTTCACCCATGCGCCCAAGGGCCTGACGCACATCGAGAGCGCGACGCTCACTTGCGCCGGACTGACCGCCTGGCGCGCGCTGATCACCGACGGCCACTTGAAGCCCGGCGCCTCGGTACTGGTCCAGGGTTCCGGCGGCGTTTCGATCTTCGCGCTGCAATTCGCAAAGGCCGCCGGCGCCACCGTCATCGCGACCTCGTCGAGCGCCGAAAAAATGGAGCGGCTCAAAACGCTGGGCGCCGATCACGTCATCAATCATCGCGAAGTCAATCAATGGGGCGCCGCCGTGCTGAGCCTCACCGGCGGCATCGGTGTCGACCATGTGGTCGAAGTCGGCGGCCCGAACACGCTCGCGCAGTCGATGATGGCCGCTCGTACCGGAGCGCATATCGCGGTCATCGGCGCGGTCGCCGGCTTTGCGGTCGACGCGATGCCTTTCGCGGCGATTCAAGCCAAGCGGCTGCGCCTGCAGGGCGTCACCGTCGGCAGCCGGCGCGACCAGATCGACATGGTTCACGCCATCGAAGCCACGCACATCAAACCGGTGATCGACCGGAGTTTCCGCCTTGAAGAGCTGGCCGAGGCCCTGCGTTATCAGCAGTCCGCTCATCCCTTCGGCAAGGTTTGCATCGACGTTTAAGCATCGCCACACAACAAGCGCATCCAACAACAAGCGCATCAATCGGAGTCAAGACATGAGTGACAAGACATTGGACTGTTCGGATCTCGACAAGTACATGGGCGTGCCGATGCAGCCGGCCCGTCTGCGCGATCCGGTGGGGAACGTCGATATTCGGCGCTGGGCCCAGGCCATGCACTATCCCAACCGCCTGCACTACGACGACGGCTTCGCCGCCGAAGGCCGCTACCGCCGCCTCGTGGCGCCGCTGTCGTTCGCGGTCGCCACCGACGACGGCCATGGCAGCGCACCCGCCTGCATGGGCGGCATTCCCAATTCGCACCTGCTGTTCGGTGGCGATGAATGGTGGTTCTACGGCCCGCGCATCTATGCCGGCGACTTGATACACAACGAACGCATTCCGTTCGACTACACCGTCAAAGAAACCAAGTTCGCCGGCCCTACCTGCTTCCAGCGCGGCGACAACTTCTACAAGAACCAGAACGGCGAGCTGATCGCCAAGCAGCGCTCCACCACGATCCGCTACCGCGCCGACATGGCACGCGAGATGAGCTCGCTGGATGCTTCCGACGATCCGGTATGGACCGACGAGCAGCTGGAAGAGCTGGAAACCAAGAAGTACGAGTACATCAAGTCGCTGCACGCCCTCGGCCATGGCAAGCGTTACTGGGACGACATCAGCGTGGGTGACGAGCTGCCGGTCCGCACCATCGGTCCGCACAGCGTTGCCAGCTTCACCACCGAATGGCGCGCCTACCTGTTCACCATCTGGTGCGGCGTCATTCGTCGCACGGATCTCGATATGGAAGCGCTAGGCTTCACCGGCCCCATGGCCGGCAAGGAGCAGGACCCGGTCCTGGAACTGGACAACCCCGAGCTGACCGACGGCGCTTACATCGGCCCTTCGCGCGGTCACCTGTTCCCGCGCTGGGCGCGCTACATCGGCATGCCGCGCTCTTACGGCTACGGAGCCTCGATGGGTGCCTGGATTCTGGACTACCTGTCGGGCTGGGCCGGCGAGTGGGGCCAACTCCTCCACTCCAACTGCTCGTATCGCGGCCCCGCCTTCACCGGCGACATCACGATCATGACGTCGAAGGTGATCGACAAGCGCGTCGACGAAGAGGGCCGTTCGATCGTGCAGGTCGAGGTCCGGATGTCCAATCAGCTCGGTACCGTCATGGCGACGGCGAAAGCGGAGATCGAGTTGCCGAAGAAGTAGCGATCGGAACCCGTCGGTGGGCTCGATGCGGCAAGGGCACTGTTCAACGGCAAGTCCGCGCAGGCGGACGAATCCGTGTCAGCACAGAGCCCTTGAGCGGATGCTGGAACTGCCCATACGCATGGACGTTGGAACCGCTTTATGGACGGCATGCCATGGCGGCCGCATTGCTTGTCCCCAGACAATCTCCGATGGACGCAGATCTGCGTCGTACCGGGAGAGGCTCAATGCGATTTGTACTGGTTCATGGCGGCTGCCACGGCGCCTGGTGCTGGGAAAAACTCATTCCGGAGCTGCGCAAGCGCGGCCACGAGGCGGTGGCGATCGACCGACGGTTCAGATTTCGCTCCGACGAAGCCGCAACCGACTTCTTCTTTCACGACTGTTCGCCTGAAGTTGCGCAATGGGCTTGCAGCATGCTGACGCCGCAGCCCCTGGCCCCGATGATGGAAGCCATTTCCATCCCGCGGTTTTGGGCAGCCGACTTGCCGCGCAGCCTCATTCTCTGTCGCCAGAGTCGGTCCAGCGGTGGCGGAGAGGCCGGCATGAAGCACACGATCACAAGGCTAGGCGTAGAGCCATTCTGGATGGACAGCTCGCACTCGCCTTTTCTCAGCCAGCCCAGCGCATGCGCAGAGCTGATGATAGAGGCGACCCGGCGGGCGCCCATCGGCCCTCTGCGCCCGAGCTGATGCCGGCACAGATATCGCCGCCGCAATCAGCATCGAAACGCCAATCTGCTTGCCGATCGTCTGTCGAGTTCTTTACTGCATTGCACCTGCCAGGAGTGCCGGCTTATGGTTGCCAGCCGCGCCCGCAACTCGCAAGTGGCGTCACGCACTAATGAGGTTATCCAATGACAGATTACGTCTTCGTACATGGCGGCGGACAAGCGGGCTGGGTTTGGCAAGAGACCATTGCCGCGCTACATCAACAAACCGCAGGCAAGTTCGGCCGCGCTCTTGCGCTTGATGCGCCCGGCTGCGGCGAGAAACGCGGCAGGGATACCGAGGCTCTGGATGTGGATGCCGTCGTCACCGAGTTTGTGGCCGATATCTCGGCCAGCGGATTGAAGGACATCGTCCTCGTCGGCCATTCGCAAGCCGGCACGATCCTGCCGCGGCTCGTGGAAAAGCGGCCGGATCTGTTCCGTCGCCTGGTCTATGTCTCGTGCATTGCACCGATGCCCGGGCAGAGCATCCTGCAACAGATGGGCTCAGGCCTGCATGGCAGCAACAAGGACCAGGTGGGCTGGCCGTTCGATCCGAAAACGGTCGACGCTCGCAAACGATTTCCGCTGATGTTCTGCAACGACATGAATGAAGCGGAAACTGCGGCATTCCTCGCGAAGCTGGGCCAGGACACCTGGCCGGCTCAAACGATGGCGGCTTCGGATTGGCGTTATGAGCACCTGGGCCGCGTCCCATCCACGTACCTAGTCTGTCTTCGTGACGGCATTCTTCCGCTCGCCTGGCAGGAGACCTTCGCCGCACGTCTGAAGACCGAGCGACAGGTTCGGATCGATGCAGGGCATCAGGTCATGAATACCCGGCCCCAGGCGTTAGCGGAAGCGCTTCGATACGAAGCCATGTAAATGTACGTGCGCAGTGGACCGAGCAGCATGCGCTGTGCGATCCACTGGCTTCGTCAACCTGCGATGATCTTTCGCTGCTTCAGATCGCTCAGATAGTCGTCGCTGGCACCCACTTCGCGCAGCAGGGCCGCGGTGTCCTGCCCCATCACGGGCGAGCACAGCGGGTTCGCCGGCACGGCACTGCCGTTGAACGACACCGGGCCCGCGACTACCGTGATATCGGTGCCATCGGCGACCTTGACCTTGAACAGGTAGTCGTTCGCCAGGGCCTGCGGGTCGTTGGCCAGATCCTTGATGTTCTGGATCAGTTCCCAGGGTGCATCCCAGCCGTGCAGGATCTCGCGCCAGGCAGCGAGGTCTTTCTGGCGAAAAGCGCTCGCCAGTTCCTCGATGATGGCCTCACCGTTCTCGACCCGGTCATCGAGCGTCAGAAAGCGCGGGTCCTCCAGCAAATCACCGCGACCCAGTCTGCGGCACAGTTCCGGCCAGTAGCGTTCGGGGTCCAGGAACATCAGCTGGATCCAGCGGCCATCGCGGGTCTGGTAGGCACGCGTGAGCGCATAGCGGCCTTCAGCGGCTGCGCGCGCCAGCTCGGCTTCGCCCAGGGCGCTGGTCGAGGTCACGTCGGAAGACAGGATCCACATGGCGGAAGACAGCAGCGATATTTCGACCACCGCCGTTTCGCCGGTGCGCTCGCGATTGAACAACGCGGCGGCCATGCCGAACGCGATGTTCATGGCGCCTGCGTGATCGCCCAGTGCCGGGCGCGGACGGATCGGCGGCTGGCCCGGCGGCGTCAGCGCATGCGCGAAGCCACCGCGTGCCCAGAAGCAGGAGGCATCGTAACCGGGACGGTTCGCCTCCGCGCCACGGAAGCCCAGGCCATTGCCATGCACGTAGATCAGCTTCGGATTGCGTGCGCGCAGCTGATCGACACCCAGCGACAGACGCTGCAAGGCGGCAGGTCTGACGCTGGTGAGGAAGACATCGGCGGTCTCGATCAGCTTGAGCAGCAACTCGCGTCCCTCCTCCGTCTTCAGATCGATCGAGACGCTGCGCTTGCCGCGGTTGTTCTGCTCCATCGACAGGTTCGCGGACTTGGTCTGGCGCCCGTCGGCGATTCTGAGCGTGCGGTAGGGATCGCCGGTCAGCGCTTCGATCTTGATCACCTCGGCACCGAGGTCCGCCAGGATGGTCCCTGCTGCCGGCACGAACACGAACTGCGCCAGTTCGATGACACGCACACCTTTGAACATCGCGTTGCTCAAGCCTGCTGGAACGGACATCGGCTCTCCTCGTCCAGGGTCGAGACCCTGTGCCTGTCGTTATGGGATGCCCCTAGACTAGGCAAGGATGTGCCGGCTCACCATGACAAGCCGTCCAGACAGCACACTCCAACGTCCACCGCAGTGGCAATGGCGCAGATCGGAGCGCGCGGATCAGCCGGACGGCTGATGGGCTCCTGCTACCAGCGCATGCAGCGGCGAGATATCCGCACCGGACTTTTTGCTCATCCGTGCATTGCGGCGCATGCTGCTGGGCGACAGCCCGAAGTAAAGCGTGAAGCGGCGGCTGAACGCGGCCTCCGAGCGATACCCGGCGCGTGAGCTGATATCGATCAGCTTCAGCTCGCTCTGCTGCAGCAGTTCGGCGGCGTGTTGCATGCGCCGTTCGGTGATGACGTCCATCGGCGTGCGCCCCACCTGCTCGGTGAAGTGAGCCGCGAAGCTGGAGCGCCCCATACCCACCTTTTGCGCCAGCTGCGCCACCGACCAGTCGGCCGACGGGTCCGATGCGATCAGATGCAGCGCATGCGCGATCGGATCGCTCCAGGTCGAGGAGCGGAACAGCAGCTGGCATTGCGGGTGGCTGCGCAGCGAGACGGTCAGCATCAGCGCCGCGATCCGCGTCAGCTGCGCCGCCGCTCCACTGCCGACCGCGGAGAGCTGCAGCGTTTCGGCGCGGATCGCCGAGAAGCCGGAGAAAGTGCTGCGGTCGGTGCCGATGGTCACCACCGGCGGCATCGCGACGCGGCGCAGGCCTCGCGGCCAGCTCACCTTGAGCCGGGCGCTGAGCACGCGCGCGGACACCGGACCGCTGCCGCCGCTGCTGATGACCGGTGGGACATCGATATTCTGTTCATCGCACAGAAAGTCCAGCGCCTGAGTCGGGCTGTCGGTATTGATGCATACCCGGTGCGCGTCACCGGACAGAATCATCGCCACATTGCCGGAGCGCAAATCGAGAGTGCCGCCGGCGACGCCGTCGATTTGAACGGAACCGTGGATGACGCCATAGAACAGCACGTCGTCGTTGCGTGGAATACTGAAGCCGCAGCACGACCGGATGTCGACGAAACACCAGGTCTGTCCGCGCAAATCCAGCAGATTGAGAAACTCGGAGAGCGTCCCGTTCATCTAGGGCCTGTTGACGGATGGTGTCGTGCGATTTTTCATCAACTCATCGCCTCTAGCTTGTAGGGGCCGATGGTAGGGCGATTGCAGATGGACACGCAACACGGGGAAGGCGCGGCTCTCCGGCGCTCGACCGGGCGCGCCGTGAATCGCTTTTGCATAGACGATCGGGCAGGCGGAATGGCGTTTGAGTGCGGGCAGAGCCGTACCGCCAGGTCCTAAGATCGGGCGGCACATCAAAATTCGAAGTCCGAAAGCAGTTTTTTAGAGTGGCCGTCACAGAGGCCGCCGATCGTTGCAGGCGAGGAGATGCCATGAGTAGCGACCCGAGCATGGCGATGGAAGTGCCACGCCCCCCACTGGAATGGAGCGCCAAGGCCATCATGCTCTGCGGTGGGCTGATGGTGTCGCTGGCTTTGAGCGCGATCAATTCGGTGCTGCCGCAGATCGAAGCGGCGCTGGCGCATAGCGCGCAGGACAGCCTGCTGATCAAGCAGCTCGTCGGTATCGTCGGCCTGTCGATGGTGATCGGCGCGCCGCTGGCTGGCTTTCTGGTCGACCGCGTCGGCGCGCGTCGCGTCGTGATCAGCGCCTGTCTGCTCTACGCCGTCGCCGGTACCGCGGGCCTGTATCTCAGCAATCTGCCGGCACTGATCGCATCGCGTTTATTGCTCGGCATCGCGGCGGTAACCATCACCACGACCAGCATGGTGATGATCAACACGCGCCTCGCGGGCATCGATCGCGCCCGATGGATGGGGATGCACGTCGGCACGGCGATGGTCGGCTCTATCGTGCTCAATCCCATCGCGGGTTTCATGGGCGAGTTCGGCTGGCGCTGGCCGTTCGCGCTGTATGCCATCGGCCTGCCATTCGGCTTGCTGGCACTGAGACTCGCTCGGCATGTCGAGCAGCGTCGTGCCGCTGCGCCGGCCGCGAAGCGAGGACCCGGGCTGCTGACCTGGTTCCCGCTGCGTTACGCGGTGTTGGCCTTGATCATCGGCAGCATCACCTATCTGCCGATGGTCTATCTGCCGTTCCTGATGAAGCAGATGGGCATCACCAGCCCGACGGTGATCTCGCTGGTGCTGACCGGCGATGTCGCCCTGGGCGCCACCACCGCGCTGCTGTACGGCCGCTCCAGACGCTATTTTTCGACGAACGCGGCGTTTGCGATCAACTTTGCCTGTGCCGGTGCCGGCATGCTGGTCGTGGCTCTCGCGTCGAACCTCGTGAGCGTCGTGATCGGCATGATGCTTTTCGGTGTCGGCCTGGGCTGGTTCGTGCCGAACCTGATGACGGCGGTGGCGCTGAAAGTCCCGGTCGAACGGGTGGGCCGCACGGTCGGCCTGGTCAAGGGAGCGCATCACCTCGCCGCGCCGCTGTGCATCGTCGTCGTCGAGCCGCTGGCCCGCCAGGTCGGGGCCGAGGGCGCGATGATGGTGTCGTCGGCGCTCGCGTTCGGTTTGTCGATACTGATGGGCTACAGGATCGTCGCCGGGCGTCAGCGCGCACGCGCCGCCGCACTGCTCGCGCGGGGCGCTTGAAGCCGGAGACCGCGGGCATCCAGCTCGACACCCGGCCGTCGCTCACAGACAGGGGGAAGAAAACCAGCCGCACAGCAGCAATCCAGCCGGCAGCATAAAATTCGCGGCCCATGGAAAAACCCAACCTGTCCGCTCATACCCCCCTGATGCAGCAGTATCTCGGCATCAAGGCCCAGCACCCGAATACGCTGGTGCTGTTCCGGATGGGCGATTTCTACGAGCTGTTCTTCGAGGACGCGCGCAAGGCCGCGCGGCTGCTCAACATCACGCTGACGCGGCGCGGCGAATCCGCGGGCCAGCCGGTGGTGATGGCCGGCGTGCCGGCGCATGCGATGGAGACCTATCTCGCGCGGCTGATCCGGTGCGGCGAGTCGGCGGTGATCGCCGAACAGGTCGGCGACGTCGGCACCGAGAAGCTGGTCAGACGCGAAGTCGTGCGCATCGTCACGCCCGGCACCGCAACCGACGACAGCCTGCTCGACCCGCGCTCGCAGAACCTGCTGGCAGCGGTATGCAAGTTCAAGGACCGCTACGGCTGCGCCTGGATGGAGCTGTCGTCCGGCCGCTTCAGCCTGCTCGAGACCGCCAGCGAAACCGATCTGCGTGCCGAACTGCACCGTCTGCGGCCGAGTGAACTGCTGATCGCCGACGGCGGCGACCCGTTGCCCGAGTTGGGCATCGACGCGCTGCATCGACCGATCTGGCATTTCGATCCGGCCTCGGCGTATCGCCTGCTGCTGACCCAGTTCGGCACGCGCGATCTGCGCGGCTTCGGCTGCGAAGACCTGAGCGCCGCGATCGGCGCCGCCGGCGCGCTGCTGCAGTACGTGCAGGAGACGCAGAAAGCACTGATGCCGCATCTGACGGGCGTAAAAGTCGAGCAACCCGAAGAGACGCTGATCCTGGACCCGGCGACGCGGCGCAATCTGGAAATCGATCGGCGCCTGTCCGGCGAACTCGAACACAGCCTGCTGCATGTGTTCGACAGCTGCATCACCGCGATGGGCAGCCGTGCCCTCGCCCGCTGGCTGCTGCGGCCGCTGCGCGACGCGGCCGAACTCGAGGCGCGCTACGGCGCGATCGCAAACCTGCTCGATCACGAACGCGAGCATCAAAGGCTGAGCGCGCTGCGCGACCAGCTGCGCAATATCGCCGATCTGGAGCGCATCCTGGCGCGCTGCGCGCTGCGTTCGGCGCGCCCGCGTGATCTCGCCGGCCTGCGCGACACGCTGGCTCAGTTGCCCGATCTGGCAGCGCTGACGCAGCCGCTGGAAGCGCCGCGTCTTGCCGCGCTGAGCGGCGCGCTGGCGCCGCACCGGGAACTCGCCGACATGCTGCAGCGCGCCTTGCATGAGCAGCCGCCGCTGAGCGTGCGCGACGGCGGCATCTTCCAGAACGGCTTTGATCCCGACCTCGATCATCTGCGCGCGCTGTCGGAAAACGCCGACGGCTTCCTGATGGAAATGGAGGTCCGCGAACGCGCCGCCAGCGGCATCGACAGCTTGAAAGTCGGCTACAACCGCGTGCACGGCTTCTACATCGAGATCGGCAAGACCCACGCCGCCAAAGTGCCGACGCACTACACACGGCGGCAGACGCTGACGAACTACGAGCGCTACATCACCGAAGAGCTGAAGCGCTTCGAAGAGCAGGTGCTGTCGGCACGCGATCGCGCGCTGGCGCGCGAAAAGCAGCTCTACGATGCGCTGCTCGACCAACTGGCCGCAGAGCTGCGTCCGCTGCAGGCGAGCGCTCAGGCGCTGGCGGAGCTCGATGTGCTCGCAGCGCTGGCCGAACGCGCGACCGTGCTGAACCTGTGCCGGCCGCAATTGGTGCCCGAGGATCGCATCGACATCAGCGGCGGCCGCCATCCGGTGGTCGAGCGCATGATCGGCTCGGCCTTCGTGCCCAACAGCCTGTGCCTGGACCAGGACACGCGGCTGCTGGTGATCACCGGCCCGAACATGGGCGGAAAATCCACCTACATGCGCCAGACCGCGCTGATCGTGCTGCTCGCCCACGCCGGCAGTTTCGTGCCGGCAAGCAGCGCCTGCATCGGCCCGGTCGACCGCATCTTCACCCGCATCGGTGCCGCCGACGATCTGGCCAGCGGCCAGTCGACCTTCATGGTCGAGATGAGTGAGACCGCCAACATCCTGCACAACGCGACGCGCCGCAGCCTGGTGCTGATGGACGAAATCGGCCGCGGCACCTCGACCTACGACGGTCTGTCGCTGGCGCGCGCCTGCGCCGAACATCTGGCAGCGAAAGTCGGCGCGTATACCTTGTTCGCAACGCACTACTTCGAACTCACGCAACTCGCCGATCGCCTCGCCGGCATCGCCAACGTGCATCTGGACGCGGTCGAAACAAAGTCCATTGGGGGCGGCGACGTGCCCAGGCTGGTGTTCCTGCATCAGGTCAAAGCCGGCCCGGCGAATCGCAGCTACGGCCTGCAGGTCGCTGCACTGGCCGGCCTGCCGCCGGCCGTGGTCGCGCGCGCGCGCGGCTACCTGGCCGAGCTGGAGCGCCAGCCCGCCGCGAAGCCGCCGCTGGCGCAACTGCCGCTGTTCGAGCCGCCCAGCGTGCCGCCCGAAGTGCTGCGGCTGCTGCGCGAGATCGACCCGGATGCGCTGAGCCCGCGCGATGCGCTCGACTGGCTCTACCGACTGAAGAACGCGCTAGGCAAGTAGGTCGGCAATCCCTTGCCGACGTGTACGGTCGATGCGCAATCGCTGCCTCAGGTCGGCAAGGGGTTGCCGACCTACGACTTTGTGATGCCCGGCCGAACGAAGCGTCGGGTTTGTGGCTTTTATCACCCGTGGACGCAAATGACGCTGGAACATCGCTAGCATGTGATGTCTAGAAAGAGCCATTGACGTGGGATGCCAGATGAACCAGCCAGCGGCGCCAACGCGGCGTGACCTCAAGCAACTTCAACGCATTGCACAAAGCAACGAGTACTTCGAGTGCGTTGCCCGTATCGCCGCGCGCTCGCTGGACACGCGCGCGGCAGCAATCGTCACGGTAGACCAGGGCCGTCGCGAGCTGCGCGCCGGCATCGGGCTCGACGAACTCGGCATTGCCGACCAGACCGCATTTCTGGCATCGGCAATCACCGCCGGTGATCCTCTCGTGGTCCCGGATCTGAGCACCGATCCGCGCTTCAGCTCGCATCAGCTCGTCACCGATTCGCCAAAATTGCGCTACTACGCCGGCGTCGCGCTGGCCGATCCTCAGGGCCTGTATGGCGGCGCCCTGTGCCTGATCGACACCCGCACGCGCCGCCTGGCACCGGACGAGCACGCCAGCATCGTCAGCGAGCTGCTCGATCTGGGCGGCCTGATCGAACACGAGTTGCTGATGCGCTCGCTGATCGGCACCGATCCGCTGACCGGTTTGCGTACCGCGAGCTTCGCGATACAGGAGATCGAGCGCGAATGGCGTCGCGGCCTGCGCAATCGCAAGCCGATGACGGCCCTGGTGATGGACGTCGATCAGCTCGGCCTCTACAACGATGCTTTCGGCTATCCCGCCGGCGATCGTGCACTGCGCCGGATCGCCGAATGCCTGGCGTCCATCTACCGGCGCGGCAGCGATCTGCTGGTGCGACTCGGTGGTGACCGCATCCTGGCGCTGCTGATGGAAACCAGTCTCGACGATGCGCTCAAAATCGCCGACAGCAGCCGCCGGGAGGTCGACGCGATGAACCTGGGCGACGCCGACAATGTGATCCGTCTGACCATCTCGATCGGCGCCGCAGGCTTCGACGGGAACAGCGCCGAGCCCGGCGACTGGCAGGCGCTGCTGCGCCGCGCCGACGTGGCATTGCGCGCGGCTAAAACCATGGGCGGCAACTGCGTCGAGGTCGACCGCAGCTGAGAGGCGGCTGGTTTTCATCACGGCTTAAAGTTCGGCTGCGCGCCGCCGATACCCACATTGGAATCACTCCTTCTGTGGACAATGAAAAGTTCCGGCTACTCCAAGCTGCTGCAGAGCCTGCAGCCCTGGCAGTCCGACACGGCCGCGTCGATGTTCTATGTCGATCTGTGTCACTTGAGCGCGGTCAATCGCCTGGCGTCGCCACTGGTCGCCGATCAGCTGGTCGAGGCCGTCGGTCAGCGTCTTAAGGCTTGGGTCGGCTGCGACGGTCTGTCGGCGCGCTTGTGGAGCGACGAATTCGTCGCAATCAAGGTCATGGACCACGCGCAGCAGGCGGCCGAAGAAGCCAAGAGCCTGCGCGACGCGCTGACCTCGCTGACCTACAGCGGCAGCCACGGTTCAAGCTCGCTGGCGGTGTCCATCGGCGTGGTGCCGCTGCGCGCGCCTTACGAATGGCCGGCGATCATCGGGCAGGCCGAAGAAGCCTGCGAAAGCGCCAAGCTGCGCGGCCTGAACCAGATCAGCTTCTACAACACGGCCAATCGCGTGCGCCGTCCAGATGGCGGATCCGACGCGGTCACCGAGTTCCGGCGCTATCTCGACAGCGGCTCGCTGACCTTGCAGCCGCAGCCGATCATGGACATCCGCTCGCGGGAGCCGCGCATCTCCAAGGCCGAATTCCTGTTGCGCGTCGAGCGCTCGCCTGGCGTCTGGTCGCCGCCGCCGCCCGGCATGATCGAGTCGCTGGAACTGCACGGCCTGTCCACCGAACTCGACCAGTTTTCGTCCCAGCATCTGCTGGCCTGGCTGGACGAGCACCGCGCGCTGCTCGACCGTCTCGACAACGTGTCGTTCAACCTGTCGGCTCCGTCCTTCGTCGACGGCCTGTTCATGGGCAAGCTGTTCGACGACGTGCGCCATGCGCGCCTGCCGCGCAACAAGCTCTACATCGAGATCACCGAAACCGCGGCGATCCAGCATCTGAACGTCGCCGCCGAAATGATTCTGGATTTCAAGACATTGGGCTGCCGCTTCAGCCTCGACGATTTCGGCTCCGGGCTGTGCTCGTTCGGCTATCTGCATTCGCTACCGGTGGACGAGGTCAAGATCGACGGCGCCTTCATCCGCGAACTGGCGGTGAGTTCGGTGTCGGAGAAGATCGTGCGCGCGATCTATCAAGTCGCTCGCGCCACCGGCAAGACCACGGTCGCCGAATTCGTCGACGACCCGCGCAAGCTCGCGCTGCTGCAGGAAATCGGTTTCGACTACGCGCAGGGCTGGCTGTTCTACCCGAGCGTGACGCCGGAAAAACTGATCGAGCTGGTGATGGCCGATCGCCGTAGCGCGGCGACCAACGCAGCTTAGTCCGCTCCGTAGGTCGGCAATCCCTTGCCGACGTGTAGCCTTGCGTGCGCAATCGCGGTCTCATGTCGGCAAGGGATTGCCGACCTGCAAAATAGCAGTGATCCAACAAAAAAACCCCGGTCGCGTAGACCGGGGTTTTTGATCGCCGCGATTATCAGAACTTGAACAGCACCTTCACTGACGAATCGACCGCCGCGTCGTCGACATAGCCGATCGCGCCCGGCGTCGCCGCAACCTTGGCCTTGACCGCGGCGTCGCCGGCCACTTCCTCCGGCGCCCTGGCCTTGCCGGTGAAAATCAGCTTGGACCAGTAGCCGGACAGATCGGCACCAGACTTGCCGAGCACCTTGGATTCGAAGGCATCCTTGGTCGCACCGCTTTTCTG
>NZ_JAQGNT010000088.1 GCF_028291725.1 Hydrocarboniphaga sp.
ACAAGGGCGACCTCGGACGCCATCCTGATCACCCCGGCACACGCACTCGACGATCACCAGCAGCGCGAATCGTCCGTCCCCCTCGTTACGCTCAGTCAGTGCAAAATCAAATCCGACAGGCTCCTAGTCCGCTTTCCAGTCCAGCGTGGCGCTGCCGATCAGGCTCTGCGCCCGCAGCAGCTCGGCGATCTGATCCGCCGGCACCGGCTTGTTGAAGTAGAAGCCCTGGAACTCGTCGCAGGCATTCTGGCGCAGGTAGTCGGCCTGCTCCTTGGTCTCCACGCCCTGCGCGACGACGGTCAGGCTCAGCGTCCGGCCCATCGCGATGATCGCCTCGGTCAGATCCTTGTCTTCGGCGACGCTGTCGACGTCGCGGATGAAGGATCGATCGATCTTGATCGTGTCGAGCGGGAATTGCTTGAGCGTGGACAGCGATGAATAGCCGATGCCGAAGTCGTCGATGGCGATGCGCACTCCCATGTTCTTGAGCCCGGTGAGGATGCGCAGACTGCTGTCGACGTCGCGCATCAGCAGGCTTTCGCTGATCTCCAGCTCCAGCAGCTGCGGGTCCATGCCGGTGGCGGCGACGGTCGCGCCCAGGTCCGCCAGCAGGTTTTCATCGAAAAACTGGCGCGCGCTCAGATTGACCGCCATGCTCAAGTGCGGCAGGCCCTGCTTCTGCCAGGCTACGTTCTGCAGGCAGGCCGTCTTCAGCACCCATCTGCCGATCGCGACGATCTGGCCGGTCTCCTCGGCCGCCGCGATGAATTGCATCGGCGCCACCGTGCCCAGATCGGGGTGCTGCCAACGCAGCAGGGCTTCCATACCGGTGATCCGGCCGCTGCCGATGTCGCGCTTGGCCTGGTAGTGAAGCTGGAACTCGTCACGCTCCAATGCATGCCGCAGGCCCGACTCCAGCGTGAGCCTTTCGAGCGAGCTCGCGTTCAGCTTCTCGGAATAGAACTGGAAATTGTTCTTGCCCTCCTCCTTGGCCTGATACATCGCGATATCGGCGTGCTTCTTCAGGGTCTGCTCGTCGAGGCCGTCCTGGGGATAGCTGCTGATCCCGATACTGGCGGTGATGCGGAATTCCTGGCCGAGCAGCATCACCGGCCGGGCAATCGCGGTGAGAATTTTCTGGGCGACGAGGGCGATGTACTTTTCCTCGTCGAGTTCCGGCAGCAGCACGACGAACTCGTCGCCGCCCAGCCTCGCCGCCGCGTCGCTGTCGCGCAGGCAGGCCCTGAGCCGGGTCGCAACCTCCTGCAGCAAGTGATCGCCGGCCTCATGGCCGAGCGTGTCGTTGATGTGCTTGAACCGGTCGAGGTCGAGAAACAGCACCGCCAGGCGCCGCTCGTAGCGCTGCGCCTCGCTGACGCTCTGGATCAGCAGCTTGCTGAACAGGCTGCGATTCGGCAGCCCGGTGAGGGCGTCGTGATAGGCCAGATACTCGACGCGCTCGGCGTGGGCGATCTGCTCGTCGATGGCACGGCGGCGGCTGAGCGCGAGCTGCCAGCTGAGCCGGCCCAATACCGCCACGACCAGCATCAGCGCCAGGCTGACCGCGGAGGCTCGCCACAGATAGGCGCGTATCGCCCGGTGCAGGTCCGCGAGCTGCTCGTCCGCCGACAAGCCGACGATCACGGCCAAGGGGAAATCGTAGAGCTGGCTGGCGCTGGTGTAGCGCCGCACGCCGTCCCAGGGGTTGATCGACAGGCGCGCTTCGCTATCCGCCTCGCCTGCGGCCGAAACCACCGCCGCGTAGTCGGCCGTGTCCCCTGCGAACAAGGTTTCTCCGCTGCGCCTGACGCGGAATACGCCATCGGTGCCGAGGATGCCGAGCACGCCGTACTCGCCCAGCTTGGAGCTCTCGTAGCCACTGACGAAGTAGGCGGCGTCGACCTCGAGCATGACCAGGCCGGCAAAGCGGCCGTCGACTGGATCGAGCCTGCGGCTGAATTGCAGCGTCCATTCTTCGGAACCCTGGCTGCGCTGCGGCCGGCTGACCAGCAGGCTGTCGCCGGCGCGCTGCAGCTGGAGCAGAAGTTGGGAAGGGTCCGGAGGGCTTGCTGCGGACGCTCGGGTGCTGGCCACGACGTCACCGGCGCTGTCGGTAATGCTGACGACGAACAGCAGATCGGTCGGCAGCAGGCCCCTGGCCTTCAGCTTGTTCAATACGCTGGTCTCGCCCTCGCGTTCGTAGGCGTATTTGACGAACTTCAGGGTCTGATCGATTTCGCGCAGGGCGCGAACCACCTGCGCTTCATAGGTTTCGGCCAGTTCGCTGCTCGACGCCGCCACGCTGTGCTCGGCCGCGGCGCGCTCGACCCTGATCAGGTTCAGCGTCGTGCCCCAGATCAGAACCAGCACCAGAACCGCAGCTGCCGGAAACAGCACCTGGGGTTCCGTCGCATGGCCCAGGCGCCGCCTCAGCGTAGCGGTGGCCGCAGGCCAGTGATCGTCGAGGCTCATCGCAGGATCAGCGCGGAAGTCTTACAGCGGCCTGCCGGAGCAGGCGGGCGTTCATGACGGTAGCAGAAAAACCTGAACATGGTGGCAGGCCAGATGCCGACTCGCTCCATTCTGGAGACATCCCGAGTCGGCCGCGGCTCAGTTGATCTGCAAGCCTTCGCGCAGGATCTTCGGCGTGACGAAGATCAGCAGCTCGTCCTTGTTGTTGACCGTGGTGCGGTTGCGAAACGCCGCGCCCAGGATCGGGATGTCGCCGAGCAGCGGAATCTTGTTGACGGTGTTGCGGTTCTCCTGCTGGTAGATGCCGCCGAGCACCACGGTCTGGCCGTTCTGTACCAATACTTGCGTGGTGATCTTCCTCGTGTCGATCGACGGGATCGCGGCGCCACTGGTGGTCGTGAACGTGGCGCCGACGCTGTCGTTGTTGACGGTCAGATCCATGATGATGCGATCGTCCGGCGTGATCTGCGGGGTCACGGTCAGCGACAGCACCGCCTTTTTGAACGACACCGAGGTCGCGCCGCTGCTCGCCGCTTCCTGGTACGGGATCTCGACGCCCTGCTCGATCGAGGCCTGCTTGGCGTTGCTGGTGATGACGCGCGGCGTGGACTGGATCTCGCCGCGGCCTTCGGCCTGCATCGCCGACAGCTCCAGGTCCACCAGATAGTCCGAGCCGAGGATCGCCAGCGCGATGCGCCCGGCACTGGGGCTGGAGGTCGGCAGGCTGACGTTGTAACGATCGGCGAGCGCACCCAGCGATGCCGAACCATTGCCATTGGTGATGAAGCTGCTGGTCGTGGTGTTGGTGGCGGCGGAGCTGCCGGAAGTGGTGATCAGGCCGTTGTTGCCGTTGCGCGCGATCGCGCTGACGCCGAAGCGCGTGCCGAGCTCGCGCGAGTAGTCGTTGTTGGCGACGACGATGCGCGATTCGATCAGCACCTGCTTGACCGGGATGTCGAGCCGCGCGACCAGCGTGCGGATCTCGTTGAGCTTGTCGCGCGTCTCCAGGATCAGCAGCGTATTGGTGCGCTCGTCGATCGACACGCGGCCGCGCTCGGACATGATCGAGTTGTCGCCGGACTTGAGCAAGGCGGCCACGTCCGCGGCCTTGGCGTAGTTGATCTGCACCAGCTCCGAGCGCAGCGGCGACAGGTCGACTTTCTGCTTTTCAGCCTCGGCCTCGATCTTGTCGCGCTCGGCCAGCTCGGCCAGCGGTGCGACCATCATCACGTTGCCCTGCTGGCGCAGCCCTAAGCCCTTGGTGCGCAGGATGATGTCCAGAGCCTGGTCCCAGGGCACGTTCTGCAGGCGCATCGCGATCTCGCCGGTGACGCTGTCGGACACCACCATATTCGTGCCGGCCACGTCCGCGATGATCTGCAGCAGGGAGCGGATGTCAATGCTCTGGAACGACAGCGAGATGCGCTCGCCGGTGTACTGCGGCTCGTTGCGCTTGCGGTCTTCCTTCTGCCCCGCGGTCAGCGGCTGCAGCTCGATCGTGAACTGATTGCCGCTCTGGTAGGCGACCTGTTCGTAGTCGGTGCCGGTGACCGGCGTGACCACGATCTCGGCGTCCATGCCGCTGCGCTGCGTGTCGATGAATTTGACCGGCGTGGCGAAGTCGAGCACGTCGAGCCGGCGCAGCAGCGCACCGGTGACGCCGGCGTTGCGGAAGCGCGCGCGGATGTGGCCGCCTTCGTCGCTGACGTCGACCGCGGCCTGCGGATTGTTCAGCGTGACGACGACGCGGCCTTCGCCTTTTTCGCCGCGACGGAAGTCGATGCCGGTGATCGTCGCCGGCTGCTTGGCGGCGGTGACCGGCGCCGTGACCAGCGCGGCCGACGCGGCGCCGGGCAGCGCGGTCGCGTTTGACGGCGGAGCCAGACCCGGCAGCGGCGACATCAGCTGCGCCGCGCTGCTGGCCGGTTCGGACGGGCCGGCAATCTGCAGGAATACCTTGTTGCCATCGACGCGGACGCTGTACGGCGCCAGCTCGGCGAGCTCGACGACGACGCGGGTACGGTCCTTGGCTTCGGCGGTCGCGATCGCGCGGACCCGGCCGAGGTTGATGCGGCGATAGTGCTCGGCCAGCGACAGCCGCGTCTCCGGCAGATCCAGCGACAGGCGCGCCGGCTTGTCGGTGGTGAACACCACCGGCTCCGGTGCCGGCAACGACAGGGTCAGCGTGACCAGCACGCGGCCGTTGGCCAGCACCGCCGCGTCGACCGACTGCAGGGCCCGCGCCGGCGGCGTCGCGCTGTCGGGCTGAGCAATTGCCGGCGCGGCGAACAGCGCAAGCAGGGCGATGGCGAGCCAGGGCATCAAGCCGGCCCGGCGTTTGGATAGGGCTTGCAGACTGTGTTGCGGCTTCATTGGTACGACTCCCTCATTCCGACAGCGCGAGCACAGCCGCGCGCTGCAGCCAGCCGCCGAAGCCGTCGGCGACGAGCTCGGACAGTGTGATTTCAGTGTCGGTGATCGCGTTGATCTCACCGAAGTTCTGCCCCATGTGACTGCCCGCGGCGACGCGATGGATCACGCCGTCGGGTGCCTTGACCAGCGCGTATACCGCGTGCGGCGTGCGGATCGTGCCCTGCATGCGCAGCGCGTCGAGCGGGTATTCCTCGAGCGCCTCCTTGTTGCGCCTGAAGTCCGGATGCGGGCCAGCACCGACTGCGGCGTTCGCCGGACGCTGCGGCTCGACCGGCACGAACGGATCGCGGCGGTTGGCGACGTCGTAGGCAAAAGCTTCATACGGCTGGATCTGCGGAATCGGCGCGATCGTCGTCGATTTGCGTGCCTTGACGTCGGCGACCCACTGCTCAAGCTCGTCCATGCCGCGGCCGCAGCCGGCCAGGAGCAATACCAGCACCACCGGCAAGACACGGACCGGGCTCATTTCTTGGCTCCGGCGGGCGGCGTGATTTCGCCTTCTTCCAGGTAGCGATAGGTCTTGGCCAGCGCGGTCATGCGCAGCTCGCCGCGCGGCGCGGTGCCGCCGGCGGGCTTGAGCTCGACTTCGTCGATGGTGACGATGCGCGGCAGCGCCGCGACCGCGCTGACGAACGCGCCCATCTCGTGATAGCCGCCGGTGACGATGATCCGGTTCGGGATCTCGGCGTAGAAATCCTTGGGCATTTCCGGCTGCGGCTGGAACAGTTCTTCCTCCAGCGCGCTGGCGACGCGCGTCTGCGAAATGTCGGCCAGCAGGTTGGCGACTTCGGTGCGGCTGGGCAGCTGGCGCAGCATCGCGCCGAAGCTGCGTTCCATTTCCTTGAGCTGGTCCTTGTAGGCGTCGAGTGCGGCGACTTTTTTCTGCTTGCGCTCGAACTCGCCGCGCAGATCGACCTCCTGTGCCTCGGCCGCCGCCAGCTCTTCACGCAAGGGCTTGACCAAGAACCACAGGCCGCCGCCGATGATGATCAGCGCCAGCAGGATCGAGGCGGCGATACGCACCCAGGTCGGCCAGGCACCCGGATTCTGCACGTCCAGCGACTGCAGATCGTTCCAGGCCTTGCCCAGCGCCAGCTTGATGTCGAGCTTCATTCCAGCACCTCGTTGCTGGATGCGGCCGAGTCGCCGGGCTTGGTCAGGTTCTTCACCTGCAAGGTGAACTCGCTCTGGCGCTGGCTGTTCTTCTCGCTGGTCTTGATCACGACGAGCTTGGGATCGGCGAACCACTTCGAGGCGTCGAGGTTCTTCATATAGGTCGACACGCGGGCATTGGATTCGGCGATGCCCTCGATGACCACGCCGGTGCCGGTCTGCTTGACCGAGCTGAGGTTGACGCCCTCGGGCAGCGTGTTCACCAGCTCGTCGAAGAAATGCACGGTGGCGCTGCGCGAGGCCTGGAGCTCCTCGATCACGCGCATCCGCGACAACAGGTTGCGCTTGACCTTCTCCAGCTCCTGGATCTCCTTGATCTTCAGATCGACTTCGGCGATCTGCTGGCGCAGGTATTCGTTGCGCGTGTTCTGCCGATCCACCGCGCCGCTGGCGAGCAGATAGCTCAGCCCAACCAGGCCGGCGGACACGAAGAAGGCGATGCCGAGCATCGCGTTGAACTGGGCCCTGCGCAGCTCGCGCCGTTGCGCACGCCAGTCCAGCAGGTTGATGCGGATGATCATAGTCGGCTCGGGCGGGCTCAGGCCGGATCGAACGCGCGGTAGGCCAGGCCGCAGGCGAGCAGCAGCGAGGCCGAGTCCTTGGCCAGCTGCGCCGGCTTGGCCTTGGGGCTGACGCTCATGTGCGCGAACGGCTTGGCGACCACGGTCGGAATGCTGAGCTGCTCCTGGATCGCACGGTCGACGCCGGCGATCTCGGCGCAGCCACCGGCCAGAATGATCTGGTCGATCTGAGCATGCTGTGACGACGAGGCGAAGAAGAACTGAAGCGAGCGGTCGATCTGCTGGCCCATATCGGCGACGAACGGCGTCAGCACGTTGAACGAGTAGTCCTCGGGCAGGCTGTTGAAGCGCTTGGCCTTGGCCGCCTCCTCAAGGCTCAGGCCGTAGTAGCGCATGATGTCGTCGGTGAGCTGGCGGCCGCCGAAGCTCTGCTCGCGCGTGTAGACCGACTGCAGGTTGTGCAGCACCAGCACCGAGGTCGTGGTCGCGCCCATGTCGATCAGCGCGATGGTCTTGCCGCGGCCGCTGTCCGGCATCTGGTGCTGCAGGAACAGGCTGGCGTTCTGCAGCGCGTTGTTCTCGATATCGACGATGCGCGGTTTCAGGCCGGCGATCTCCAGCGCCGCGCAGCGCTGCTCGACCTGCTCCTTGCGGCAGGCGGCGAGCAGCACATCGACACTACCGGTGCCGACGCTGCTCGGCCCCAGCACCTGGAAATCCAGATGCACTTCGTCGATCGAATACGGGATGTACTGGTCGGCTTCGACCTTGATCTGCTCCTCGAGATCGTTCTCGGAGAGCGTCGCCGGCATCTGGATGATCTTGGTGATCACCGACGCGCCCGACACCGCGAGCGCGGCCTGCAGGGTGCGGGTTCCGGAACGGTTGACCGCGCGGGCGATGCATTCGCCCACGACTTTCGGGTCGACGATCTGCTTGTCGGCCACCGCGTTGGGCGGCAACGGCTCGACCGCGTAGGTCTCGACATGAAAGCGATCGCCGCGACGCGACAGCTCCAGCAGCTTGACCGCGCTGGAGCTGATGTCGAGGCCGAGCAGGTCCCGGCTTCCCCCGCCGAACAGCGATTGCATGATCGACATGTTGCGTCTTAACCCCTTATCCACTCGTGGGGCGGCCGCAGAGCCGGCAACCCCAGCCGGGTGTGACGCAGCCGGCTCCCGGCCTTAATATAGCCGACGAAATCGATGAAGCAACAATAGCTTGCGTTGCCTTGAAGAAACACTTGGGTGTGTGCGGCACTGCACATTTTTCGTCGTCGTCTAGAGCGGTCTGGATCGTGGTCCGGAATTTTTTTTGCGGTCGGAATTCGTTGGAAACCTTGTCAATCGGGGGAGTGTTTCTTTGAGACTGCCGAGCCGCATGCTGTTGATACTTGGGGCCGTGGCTCTTGTGGGTGCTGGACTGCTGGCCGGCGTGTTCTTCGCTGCCCAGTGGCATTACGGCCGGCAATTGCCGCCGGTGGCCGCAATCCGCGATATCCAGATGCAGGTTCCGCTGCGCGTGTACACGCGCGACGGCAAGCTGATCGGCGAGTTCGGCGCCGAACGTCGCGCGCCGATGCGCTACGAGCAGATCCCGCAGCGGATCATCGACGCCTTCCTCGCCGCCGAAGACGACCGTTTCTTCGAGCATCCGGGCTTCGACTGGAAGGGCCTGGTACGCGCCGGCTTCGTGCTGATGACCACCGGCCAGAAGAGCCAGGGCGGCAGCACCATCACGATGCAGCTCGCGCGCAACGTGTTCCTGAGCCCCGAGCGCAGCTATGTGCGCAAGTTCAAGGAGATCCTGCTGGCGATCAAGCTCGAGCACGAGCTGAGCAAGCAGGAGATCCTCGAGACCTACCTCAACAAGATCTTTCTCGGCCAGCGTGCCTACGGCGTTGGCGCGGCCTCGCTGGTCTACTTTGGCGTGGAGCCCGACGAGCTGAGCTGGGCCCAGGCCGCGCTGCTGGCCGGCCTGCCCAAGGCGCCGTCGCGCGACAACCCGGTGTCGGCGCCGGATCGCGCCAAGGAGCGGCGCAATTACGTGCTGCGCCGTCTGCGCGATCTGAACAAGATCTCGGAACTGGACTACCAGGCCGGGATCGCCGAGCCGGTGACGCTGAAGTTCTCGCTGCCGCTGGTCGAGGTCGACGCGCATTACGTCGCCGAGATGGCGCGCGCCGAAGCGGTTGGCCGCTACGGCGAGGCCGCCTACACCGGCGGCTACCGGGTGACGACGACGATCGATTCCGCACGCCAGAGCGTCGCCAACCGCGCGCTGCGCAGCGCGCTGATCGCCTACGACGAGCGCCACGGCTGGCGCGGTGCAGAGACCCATCTGCCCGAGCGCTTGCTGGCCGAGACCACGCTGCAGAAGCCCAGCACGCTGGGTCTGGGCGCGTTCCTGGATTCGCTGCCGTCCGCCGCCGGCCTGGTGCCGGCGGCGGTCGTGTCGTTCGACGCCGGCAAGCTGCGGCTGCTGTCGCGCAGCGGCCTGATCGAGCTCGATCCGGAGGACTACAAGTGGGCGGGCCTGTCTCCCAAGAAAACCGTGCAGCGTGGCGACGTGCTGCGCGTGCGCCGCGATGGCGAGCGCTGGAAGCTGGCCGAACTGCCCGAGGCGCAGGGCGCGCTGGTCGCGCTCGACCCACGCGACGGCTCGCTGGTGGCGTTGGTCGGCGGCTACGACTTCCTGCTCAACAAGTACAACCGCGTGCTGCAGGCGCATCGCCAGGTCGGCTCCGGCTTCAAGCCTTTCCTGTACACCTCGGCGTTCCAGTTCGGCTTCACGCCGGCCTCGGTGGTGCTCGACGCGCCGGTGGTGTTCGACGATGCCAATCTCGAGAGCGCCTGGCGCCCGGAGAACTACGGCGGCGACTTCAAGGGCCCGATGCGGCTGCGCGAAGCCCTGGTGCTGTCGCGCAACCTGGTATCGGTGCGCCTGCTGCAGGCGGTCGGCGTGGACTACGCACGCGACTTCATCAGCCGCTTCGGCCTGCCCAAGGACCGCATGCCGCGGGATCTGTCGATGGCGCTGGGCAGCGGCACGTTCACGCCAATGGAGATGGCGCGGGCCTATTGCGCGCTGGCCAACAGCGGCTTCCTGATCGACCCGTATTTCATCGACGAGATCAGCGACTCGCGCGGCAAGCAGGTATTCAAGGCCAAACCCAAGATCGCCTGCCCGGAATGCGCGCAGATGATCGTCGACAGCAGTGGCGCTGCCGGCAAGGCGGCGGTCGCGCCGGCCTCCGGTGCGAGCGCGGCGAATGCGCCGGTCGCGCAGCCTTCGGGTGAGGGCCTGGCGCCGCGCGTGGTCGACGCCCGCTATGTCTGGATGGTCGACGACATCCTGCGCGAGGTCGTCACGCGCGGCACCGCAGCCCAGGCCAAGGCGCTGGGCCGCGGCGACATCCGCGGCAAGACCGGCACCACCAACGACGAGACCGACGCCTGGTTCAACGGCTTTACCAGCCAGCTGGTGGCGATCACCTGGGTCGGCTTCGACCAGCCGCAGCCGCTGGGCCGCGGCGAAGTCGGCGGCAAGGCCTCGCTGCCGATGTGGATGGATTTCATGCGCGCGGCGCTGAAAGGCCTGCCCGAGACGGTGATCCCGAAACCCGATTCGCTGGTGCCGGTCGCGGTCGATCCGCGCAGCGGCCACCTGGTACCCAGCGATACGCCGGGCGCCGTCGTCGAGAACATCCCGGCCGACCGCCTGCAGCAGGCGCAGACCGAAGCCCTGCAGGCGCCGCGCGAGAAATCGGTAGGCGAGGACGATCTGTTCTAGCGGTCGTAGGTTGGGGTGAGCGCAGCGAACCCCAACGGGGTGCCGCGCAAATGTTGGGGTTCGCGTTGCTCACCCCAACCTACCGACGTCCTCTTCCCCTTTCCGCAGCCGCGTAATCCATGATATCCATGCAGCCAGGGTCGCAAGCATGCGGCCCGGCTCTTTCGGATACGACCCGGATACGACCATGGGCAAGCGCGCCATAGGCTTCCAACGCGAGATCGTTGCCGAGGCGGCACGCCTCATTTGCGAGGAGCGGCTGACCGACTACCGCCTGGCCAAGCACAAGGCCGCCGAACGGCTGGGCCTCAGTGCGCGGTCGCAGATGCCCGAGAATTCGCTGATCCACGAGGCGGTGATCGAGTACCAGCGGCTGTTCGGCGGCGCGGAGTACGCCGAGCATCTGCAGGCGTTGCGCCGCACCGCGGTGCGCGCGATGAAACTGCTCAGCGAGTTCACGCCGCGGCTGGTCGGCGCCACGGTCAGCGGCGCGACCACCGATGCGCACCTGGTTCGCCTGCACGGTTTCGCCGACAAGCCCGAGATGCTCGACATGTTCCTGCAGGACCGGAACATCCCCTACGAAACCAGCGACCGCCGCTACCGCTATCCGGACGGCCGCACCGAGGACGTCCCGACCTGCGAATTCATGGCCGGCGAGATCGGCATCGAGATGGCGATGTTCCCGGTCGAGCAGCTGCGCCGGGCGCCGCTGTCGCCGCACGATGGCCTGCCGATGAAACGCCTGACGCTGGAGCAAGCCGAGCGCCTGGCGGAAGAGCCGATCGAGCTGGCCAGCGAAGCGCCGTAACAAAAAAGGCCGGCGAGAGCCGGCCTTTTCATTGCCCGCCGGGAATCAGCGCTTGTCGCAGGCCACGTAGTCGCGGGTCGCGGCACCAGTGTAGACCTGGCGCGGACGGGCTATGCGCGTGGTCTTGTCGGCGGTCATCTCGCTCCAGTGCGCGCACCAGCCGACGGTGCGGGCGACAGCAAACATCGGCGTGAACATGTTGACCGGGATGCCGAGCGCTTCGTAGATGATACCGGAGTAGAAGTCGACATTCGGGTAGAGCTTGCGCTCCTTGAAGTAGTCGTCGTTCAGCGCGATTTCCTCGAGCTTCAGCGCCAGCTCCATCTTCGGATCGTTTTCCTTGCCCAGGTGCTTGAGCACCTTGTGGCACTGCTCGCGGATGATCTTGGCGCGCGGATCGAAGTTCTTGTACACGCGATGGCCGAAGCCCATCAGGCGCACGCCCTCGACCTTGTTCTTGACCTTGTCCATGAAGTCGGGGACGTGCTTCACGTCGCCGATCTCGTCGAGCATCGTCAGCACCGCCTCGTTGGCGCCGCCATGCAGCGGGCCCCACAGCGCGGCGATACCGGAGCTGATTGCCGCATACGGATTGCAGCCGGTGGAGCCGGCCATGCGCACCGTCGAGGTCGACGCATTCTGCTCGTGGTCGGCGTGCAGGATGAACAGCACGTCCAGGGCCTTGGCCGCAATCGGATCGACCTGGTAGGGCTCGGCCGGAACCGCGAACATCATGTGCAGCAGGTTGCTGCAATAGTCGAGCTTGTTCTGCGGGTGCATAAACGGCTGGCCGGAGTACTTCTTGTAGGCCGCTGCCGCGATCGTCGGGATCTTGGCGATCATCCGATGCGCGAAAATCTCGCGATGCCGCGCATCCTTGTTGTTGGTGGTGTCGTGATAGAACGCCGACAGCGCGCCGGTGACGCCAGTCAGCATCGCCATCGGGTGGGCGTCGTGATAGAAACCGTCGAAGAAGCGCTTGACGCCTTCGTTGATCATCGTGTGGCGGCGGATCGAGCCTTCAAATGCTTCGAGTTCCGCTTTCTTCGGCAGCTCGCCGTGCAGCACCAGGTAACAGACTTCGATGAAGCTGGAATGCGCGGCGAGCTGGTCGACCGGGTAGCCACGGTACAGCAGGATGCCCTCGTCGCCGTCGATGTAGGTGATCGAGCTCTTGGTCGAGCAGGTCGAGGTAAATCCCGGGTCGTAGGTGAAGATGCCCAGCTTGTCGTACACCTTGCCGACGTCGGCACCCGGCGTGCCGATCGTGCCGGTGATCAGCGGCAGTTCGGTCTTCTCGCCGGTCTCGTTGTTGACGAGGCTGTATGTCGCTGATGTCATCCTATGGCTCCAAACCTGCGTGGTTTCGATCGATTCCGCGTTGCCGCCGTCGACATCGCTCTCCAGCCGGGAGGGGGATCGGCCTGACGGGCCATTGGGAATTGGACCAAATTCGGGGGCGTGCTGCACCGCGATTATCGCTCCTGATGCGCCCGGCTTACAACGGAGTCAGATTAAGTCGTCTGGACCCTTACTATCTCCGGGCCGGCTTTTGTCGCACCGCGCCCCAACGCAAACGGCCGCCCCGAAGGCGGCCGTCGATGCAGCGGCTGAAGCTCAGGCGTAGCGCTTGCGGAACTTGTCCACACGGCCGCCGACGTCCAGCACTTTCTGCTTGCCCGTGTAGAACGGGTGGCTGACGCTGGAGATATCAAGATTCACGAGCGGGTACTCGACGCCGTCGATCGTGGTCTTGTCGCGCGTCTGCACCGTCGAGCGGACGATGAAAACCTGGTCGGCGCCGACATCTTTGAAGGCGACCGCACGATACTCGGGGTGGATACCGTCTTTCATCTGTAAACCAGCTTAGAAACACAAAAGGGCGCGCAGTCTACTCAAGCCGCCGGCGCGACGCAACGGGCAGCCCGCCCCTCACTCATCCTCGCTCACTCGTCCTCGCTGCGGCCGTCGACCTCGAAACCACCCTCGTCGTCGACCCGCAGGCTGATCACGATCGGCCGGCAGCACACCGAGCAGTCCTCGGTATAGGTCTGCGAGCCGGCGGACAGGTCCAGCTCCAGCGGGATGGATTCCCAGCAGTAAGGGCAGGTGATCGTGGTGTCTTCGAGCATGGTGACGCTCCATTGCTTTTGTAGGTTGGGGTGAGCGCAGCGAACCCCAACATCGGCGCGAATGAATGTTGGGGTTCGCTGCGCTCACCCCAACCTACCCCCAACCTACAAAAGCCCGGTCAGCAGTGTATTCAGATGCTGCAAGCCCAGCGCGGTGGGCGCAATGCCGGCTGCGCCGATCCGCACCAGGCCCCTGGCCTGCGCATCCGCCAGCGCCGCTGCGAGCAGCGCGCGATCCAGCCCGGTTCGCGACTCGAACTCACTCCACGCAAAACCCTCGTCGAGCCGCAGCGCGTTCATGCAGAACTCGAACACCAATTCC
The DNA here is from genome assembly GCF_028291725.1 of Hydrocarboniphaga sp. Lineage (GTDB taxonomy): Bacteria > Pseudomonadota > Gammaproteobacteria > Nevskiales > Nevskiaceae > Hydrocarboniphaga. The sequence goes on from NZ_JAQGNT010000088.1 coordinate 13,657, forward strand.
TCGCGCGCGACCAGCCGGTCCTCCTGGATCATGCCGGCGCTGCCGGCAGTCTCCAGATAGGCCTTGGGGTGCTTGTGCCGCGCCCGGCGGCGCGCGCCATTCGCACCACTGATCTTCGCGTGAGCGCCCGCGCCGATACCGAGGTAGTCACCGAAGCGCCAGTAGTTCAGGTTGTGGCGGGCGCGCCGGCCCTTGCGCGCGTAGGCGCTGACTTCGTAGCGCGTGAAGCCGGCGGCGGCCAGGCGCTGCAGCCCCCGCTCCTGCATCGCCCAGGCGTCGTCGTCGACCGGCAGCGGCGGCGGATGCGCGGCAAATTCGGTGTTCGGCTCCAGCGTCAGCTGGTAGTAGGACAGGTGCTCGGGGGACAGCGCGAGCGCGGCTGCCAGGTCGGCATCGGCCTCGCTCGGCGTCTGTTGCGGCAGCGCGAACATCAGGTCGAGGTTCAGATTGTCGAAACCGGCACGGCGCGCGACCGCGACCGCCGATACCACCGCTGCGGGGTCGTGGATGCGGCCGAGCCGTTTCAGCTGCACGGCGTCCATCGACTGCACGCCGAGCGACAGGCGATTGATGCCGGCCGCGCGATAGTCGCGAAAATGCGCCTCGTCGACGGTGCCCGGATTGGCTTCCAGCGTGATCTCGATGTCGGCTGCGAAGCTCAGACGCCGCGCCGCGCCGTCGAGAAAGCGCGCCAGCGCGCGGCCGGAGAACAGGCTGGGCGTGCCGCCGCCCATGAAAATGCTGCTGACGGCGCGCGGCGCGGGGAGTTCGCTGCTCAGTTCGAAATCCAGATCGAGCAGCAGCGCGTCGATGTAGGCGTCTTCCGGGATATCGCTCGCACTGGCGCCGCGCAGCGCGTGCGAGTTGAAATCGCAGTACGGGCATTTGCGCACGCACCAGGGGAAGTGCACGTACAGCGCCAGCGGAATCTTCGAGGCATCCAGCGCCGGCGCGGCCGACAACTCCGCGAGTTTCACGTCCCGCTCTGCAGCCGCGCCAGCAGCGTGGCCGCAGCCAGAGCGCGATGACTGCAGCGGTTCTTCAGCGCCGGCGCCAGTTCCGCCGAACTGCAGTGATGCTCGGGCACGAAGAACAGCGGGTCGTAACCGAAGCCCTGGGTGCCGCGCGCTGCGTCCAGGATGCGGCCGCGCCAACAGCCTTCCGCGATTACCGGTGTCGGGTCGGCGGCGTGGCGCATGAAGCTCAGCACGCAGACGAAACGAGCGGTGCGCTGCGCTTCGGGCAGGCCTTCGAGCGCATCGAGCAACTTGGCGTTGTTGTCGGCGTCGCTGGCGTTGTGGCCGGCATAGCGCGCCGAATACACACCGGGCGCGCCGTTGAGCGCCGCGACTTCCAGGCCCGAATCATCAGCAATCGCCGGCAGGCCCGAGACCTGCGCGGCGTGGCGCGCCTTGATCAGCGCGTTCTCGACGAAGCTCGATGCCGATTCGACCGCGGCCTGGTCGGTGTAGTCGCTGAGCAGACGCAGCGTCCAGCTCAGCGGCGCCAGCAGCGTCTGCATTTCGGTAAGCTTGCCGGCATTGCGGCTGGCGAGGACGACTTCCATCGATTACACCGCGTAGCCCAGGTGAAACCCGGGGCTTTCCGCCGTCATGGAGATCCCGGGTTTCACCTGGGCTACGCGGTGCTTGCCAGCGCTTCGCGCTGCGCGGCGAGCAGCTCGCCTATGCCCTTGGACGCAAGGTCCAGCAGCTTGTCGAGTTCATCGCGGCGGAACGCATGGCCTTCGGCGGTGCCCTGCACTTCGATGAAGTGACCGGCGTCGTTCATGACCACGTTCATGTCGCACTCGCAGCCCGAATCCTCGACGTAGTCCAGGTCCAGCACCGGCGCGCCGGCATGAATTCCAACCGACACCGCGGCGATCTGGCCATGAATCGGATGGGTCTTGATCTGGCCCTTCTTTCTCATCGCGGTCACCGCGTCGACCAGCGCCACATAGGCGCCGGTAATCGATGCGGTGCGCGTGCCGCCATCGGCCTGCAGTACGTCGCAGTCGACCGTGATGCTGAAGCCGCCGAGCGCGGACAGGTCGACCACCGCGCGCAGGCTGCGGCCGATCAGACGCTGGATTTCCTGGGTGCGGCCGGACTGTTTGCCCTGCGCCGCTTCGCGGCGGCCGCGAGTATGCGTGGCGCGCGGCAGCATGCCGTATTCGGCGGTGACCCAGCCGCCGTCCTTCTTCCAGGCCGGGCCGCGCTCTTCGACGCTGGCGGTACACAGCACACGAGTGTCGCCGTAGGACACCAGCACCGAACCTTCGGCGTGACGCGTGAACGCGCGGGTGATGGAGATGGGACGAAGCTGGTCGGCAGCGCGGCCTGAATGACGGGGCACGTTAGGCTCGTCCGGTGAAATGGGCGGGGATTATACCCCCCGGGCCAGCATCGGTTGCGGCGGGTGAGGGTAGGTTGGGGTGAGCTTGCGAACCCCAACATCAGCGCGGACGACTGTTGGGGTTCGCTGCGCTCACCCCAACCTACGCATCCGCATCAGCATCAGCAGCGCCCAGATGCCGATGTACAGCAGCGGCTCGCGAATGTCTGATTTCACCAGCCAGAAGAAATGCACGCCACCGAGTAGCACCGCCGGGTAGACCAGCTTGTGCAGCTGGCCCCAGCGGCGCTTGAGCCGGCGCTGCCAGCCTCGCGTTGACGTCACGGCCAGCGGCAACAGCAGCAGCCAGGCGGCGAAGCCCAGCGTGATGTAGGTGCGCTTGATCAGGTCGGCGGCCAGCTCCCGCAGCGACCATTCCAGATCGAAGGTCAGGTAGATCAGGAAATGTACGCTGACCCAGAAGTAGGCCCAGAGCCCGAGCAGGCGACGGATCTGGATCGCCTCGGAGCGCTTGGTGAAGCGCCGCAGCGGCGTCATCGCCAGGCATACCAGCAGCAGGCGCAGCGCCCACAGGCCGGTATTGTGCTCCAGGAACTCGACCGGATTGGCTCCGAGCTTCGCGTGCAGGATCGAGTAGCTCAGCATCGCCGCCGGATACAACCCCAGTGCCCAGGCCGCGGCGCGCCATGCCGTCAGCGGCTTCCAGAACGCGCTCTGCATGTTCAATAGAACTTGTGCAGATCCATGCCCGCATACAGCGAGGCGACCTCCGGATAGCCGTTGAACATCAGTGTCGGCCGCTTGAACAACTCGCCGAGGCGGCGTTCACTTTTTTGGCTCCAGCGAGGATGCTGAACCTCGGGGTTCACATTGGAGAAGAATCCATATTCGCTGGACTGCAGCTTGTTCCACGTGGTCGGCGGCATGGTCTCGACGAAGCGGATGCCGACGATCGATTTGATGCTCTTGAATCCGTACTTCCACGGCAGCGTCAAACGCAGCGGCGCACCGTTCTGGTTCGGCATCACTTTGCCGTACATGCCGATCGACAGGAACGCCAGCGGATGCATCGCCTCGTCGATGCGCAGGCCTTCGACATACGGCAGCTCGATACCGCTCCATTTCGCATCGGGCATCTGCGCCTTGTCGTAGATCGTCTCGAACGCGACGTACTTGGCCTTCGAGGTCGGCTTGAAACGTTTCAGCACCTCGCCCAGCGGTATCCCCGCCCAGGGCACGACGATGCTCCAGGCCTCGACGCAGCGATGCCGGTAGATGCGCTCCTCGATCGCATGCGGCTTGAGCAGGGTATCCAGATCGATCGTGCCCGGCAGCTCGCATTCGCCGCCGATCTTCACGGCCCAGGGCCGGGGCTTCAGCGTGCCGGCGTTATGCGAGGGATCTTCCTTGTTGGTGCCGAACTCGTAGTAGTTGTTGTAGGTGGTGACCGTTTCGATCGGCGTGACGGTCTCGCCGCCGGCACGCTCGCTCCGGGTCGCGATCGTCAGCGCGGCGTTGGCGGCGGCTGGCGCCGGCGCCTCCCTGGCGTCACCACAGGCGGCGGTCAGCAGACCGACCGCGCCGATCCCCATGTCTGCAAGGAAGCGGCGCCGGTTGCGGTAGCTCGCTTCCGGTGTGATTTCGCCGGAACGCACGGCGGATGGTGGCGGGATGCGGATCAGCATATTCGGGCTCCGGGTCTGGCTTGCGCGGCAATCGCCCCCAGCATGCAGCAGAGGTTCTGCCGTTACCATAAGGCTGGAACGTTTGGATACGAAGCGCGGACGAATAGCGATGCAAGTTGATGAAAGAGTCGAAGAACTGGCTGAAACCTTCGAGATGCTGGGCGATTGGGAAGAGCGCTACCGCTACCTGATCGAGCTCGGCCGCAAGCTGCCGCCACTGCCCGAAGACCAGCATGTTGATACCAACAAGGTGCGCGGCTGCATGAGCCAGGTCTGGCTGCACAGCGAGCGCCTCGCCGGCCCGCCGCTCAAGCTCCGCTTCCTGGGCGACTCCGACGCGCATATCGTCAAGGGCCTGATCGCGCTGCTGTTCGCGGTGGTCTCGGAGCGCACGCCGCAGCAGATCCTGGATACCGACGTCGGCGCGGTGTTCGCCCGGCTGGGGCTGGAGAACCACATCACCATGAACCGCCGCAACGGCTTTTACTCGATGGTCGAGCGGATCAAGCAGCTCGCCGCGGCCGCGGTACAGGACGGCTCGTAGGTCGGCAATCCTTTGCCGACGTGTGCACCCGGATCAACGGAGCACGTCGGCAAAGGATTGCCGACCTACCATGCGCAAGCTCGCCGCCCGCCCTACACTCAGCCTCCATAACGACAGAGAACACAACATGAGCATCTTCGCGATCGTGGTTCTGCTGTTTGCGCTGGTGACCCTGTGGAAGGGCATCGTCACCGTGCCCCAGGGCCGGGAATACACGGTGGAGCGCTTCGGCAAATATCGCGCGACGTTCTCGCCCGGCCTGCACTGGATGATCCCCTACGTCGATGGCATCGGCCGCAAGCTGTCGATGATGGAGCAGGTGCTCGACGTGCCGAGCCAGGAGGTCATCACCAAGGACAACGCGATGGTCGGCGTCGACGGCGTGGTGTTCTTCCAGGTGCTCGACGCCGCCAAGGCCGCCTACGAAGTGCAGAACCTCGAGGTCGCGGTAATGCAGCTGACGATGACCAACCTGCGCACGGTGATGGGCGCGATGGATCTGGACGAGCTGCTCAGCCAGCGCGATCACATCAACGCCAAGCTGCTCAACGTGATCGACGGCGCGACCACGCCCTGGGGCCTGAAAGTCACGCGCGTCGAGATCAAGGACATCCGCCCGCCGGCCGATCTGGTCGCGTCGATGGGCCGGCAGATGAAGGCCGAGCGTGAGAAGCGCGCGAATATCCTCGACGCCGAAGGTTTCCGCCAGGCCGCGATCCTGAAAGCCGAAGGCGAGCGCAACGCCGAGATCCTGGCCGCCGAGGCGCAGAAGATTTCAGCGGTGCTCGAAGCCGAAGGCCGCAAGGAGGCCGCGTTCCGCGACGCCGAGGCGCGCGAGCGTTCGGCGCAGGCCGAAGCCGAGGCCACGCGCGTGGTGTCGGAGGCGATCCGCCAGGGCGACGTGCAGGCGATCAATTACTTCGTCGCGCTGAAATATGTCGATGCGCTGGGCAAGATCGCCACCAGCCCGAACGAGAAGCTGGTGCTGATGCCGCTGGAGGCCGCCAGCGTGATCGGCGCGATCGGCGGCATCGCCGAGCTGGCGAAGAAAGTCGCCGGCCCGCGTTGAACGCGGCAGACTGGTTCATGGATTTCACCCACGTCCTGTACTGGCACTGGTGGATCGCCGGCTTTGCGCTGCTGGCGCTGGAGGCGCTCGCGCCCGGCGCGGTGTTCCTGTGGATGGGCATCTCGGCACTGGTGGTCGGCGCGATCGTCGGGCTGATCGACTTCCGCTGGGAGTGGCAGGTGATGCTGTTTGCGCTGCTGTCCCTGCTCAGCTTCTTCGCGTTCAAACACTTCCGCCGCGAACCGCTTGCCAGTGAGGAATCGACCTTGAACCGCCGCGGTCATTCCTACGTGGGCCGCACGTTCACCTTGAGCGCGCCGATCGTCAACGGCATCGGCAAGCTGAGTGTGGACGATTCGCAGTGGCGCATCTCCGGCGCCGACGCGCCGGCCGGCTGCACGGTCCGCGTGACCCGCGCCGATGGCGTAACCCTGCATGTGGAGCGTTTGAATTAAGCATCCACCCGAGAACGAGATCGACGCGGCGCTGCACGCCGCACGCGACGGCCTGCACCACGCGCTGGTTGCCACCCGCGACACGCTGTACTCGATCGGCGAGGAGATCGCACACGCGATTACGCACGGGCTCGGCGCGGTGCTGTCGATCGCCGGCCTGAGCGTGCTGGTGGCACGCGCCGCGCTGTACGGCGACGTCTGGCACATCGTCAGCTGCGCGGTGTTCGGCGCGGCCCTGGTGATGATGTACACCGCCTCGACGCTGTATCACAGCATCCCGATGCCGCGGGTCAAGCACGTGCTGCGCATCATCGATCACTCGATGATCTATCTACTGATCGCCGGCACTTACACGCCCTTCACCCTGGTCACTCTGCACGGCGTCTGGGGCTGGAGCCTGTTCGCGTTCACCTGGGGCCTGGCCCTGGTCGGCGTGCTGTTCAAGCTGGTCGCGACCGGCCGCTACGAGAAGATGTCGCTGGCGGTGTACCTGCTGATGGGCTGGTGCGTGATCATCGCGATCAAGCCGCTGGCGCATGCCTTGCCGGTGGGCGGGCTGATCCTGCTGGCGGCGGGCGGGCTGTCGTACAGCGGCGGCGTCGCGTTCTATTCCTGGCAGTCGCTGCGCTATCACCATGCGATCTGGCATGTGTTCGTGCTCGCCGGCAGCATGCTGCATTTCTTTTGTGTGCTGTTCTACGTGGTGCCTGGCGCGTCCGGCTGAGCAAAACGAAATTCTGGCGGAGACATGCCGATGAGCGATTTGAAGTGCGCGGTCGACAGCCCTTACCTGGCGCCTTTCAACGGCAAATTCCGCGTCGCCGACGCGCCGACGTCCATCGCCGGCAAGAAACTCGACAGGCCGCAGCGCGAGGCAAAACTGGCGGGCCTGGTCGCAGAGATGTCCGGGCTGCAGCACGTACTGTATGCGGACAATCGCTATTCGCTGCTGCTGATCTTTCAGGCAATGGACGCGGCCGGCAAGGACTCGACGATTCGCGCGGTGCTGACCGGCGTCGATCCGGCGGGCTGCACGGTCCATGCGTTCAAGCGGCCTTCGGACGAGGAGCTGGAACACGACTTCCTGTGGCGCACCAGCTGCCGGCTGCCAGCTCGCGGACAGATCGGCGTGTTCAATCGCAGCTACTACGAAGAAGTGCTGGTCACCCGGGTCAATCCGGCGCTGCTGGCCGTGCAGCATCTGCCGCGGGCGATGTCGCTGCCCAAGCTGTGGAAGCAACGCTATCGCTCGATCCGCGACCATGAACAACACCTGGCCTGCAGCGGCACAATCGTGCTGAAGTTCTGGCTCAACGTGTCGGCGGAAGAGCAGCGCCAGCGCTTTCTGGCGCGGCTGGATCAGCCGGAGAAAAACTGGAAGTTCGAGTCCGGCGATCTGGGCGCGCGCGACCACTGGGGCGAATATCAGCAGGCCTACGAGGACGCGATCAACGCGACCTCGCGCGAGTGGGCGCCGTGGTATGCGATACCGGCGGACAGCAAATCATCGATGCGCGTAGCGGTCGCCGACATCATCGTGCGCACGCTGAAGTCGCTGGACCTTCGGTATCCGGTATCGTCGCCTGAGCAGCTCGCCAGCTTTGCCGAGATGCGGAAGAAGCTAGGGGAATAAACGATCGCACATGTAGGAGCGGGTCAAACCCGCGACTGTGAACTATAATGTTCCAGTCGCGGGTATGAACCTCTCCAACACCGGCGGCGCCAAGCGCGGCCCTGCTTGAAACGCTGCTCAGTTCTTCAACGCCTCGACCTGGATGCGCAGCTTGACCTTGCCGGCATCGCCGTCGGCGTACTTGCTCATGCCGAAGTCGGCGCGGTTGAATTCGCCTTCCGCGTCGGCACCGCAGACTTCCTTCTTCAGCATCGGGTGCATGATGCACTTGAAGCTGTCGATGTCGAGCTTGACCGGCTTGGTCACGCCGAGCAGGGTCAGCTGGCCGTCGACCTTGGACGGCTTGCCGTCGTCATACTTGATCGTGCCCTTGTAGGTGATCGTCGGGTACTTGGCGACGTTGAAGAACTCGTCGCTCTTGGCGTGCTCGTTCATCTTGGCGTGGCCGAAATCGACCGTGGACGCGTCCATGCTGATGTCGACGGTGCCGGTCTTGGCAGCGTCGTCGAGCAGCACCGTACCGCTGCTCTTGTCGATCTTGCCGCGCCATATCGAGATGCCCATGTGCGGGGCTTCGAAGCTCGGGTAGGTGTGGTCCGATGCGATCGTATAAGCAGTTGGTGCAGCCGCGCTGATGCCGCTCCAGAGCAGCGCGGCAGCGGCGGCGGTCAGATATTTTCTCATCGTAAAAATCTCCTGGTGATGGTCGGACAACTTGTTGGCGGAGGCCGCGTCCGCGGCCCGGCTGGACAATGGAACTTGGTGAATCAAAGAACTCGATGAATCAGGACTTCGGCACGCTGATCGTGAAGCGCACGATGACCGCGTCTTCGAGCACATCGTTCCATTCGGCGTCGCCGATCTGGAATGCCGCGCGCGAAATCGTCGCTTCGCCGGTATACGTGGCCTTGTCGGCCTGCTCGGTGACGCTGAAGACCGCCATCGCGGGCTGCGTCTTGTCCTTGATCGTCAACTGCCCGGCCGCCTGATAGCGGCCATCGGCGAGCCGAGTGACGCGTTCGGATTCAAAGCGCGCCTGCGGAAACGCGGCGCTGTCGAACCACTCCTTTTTGCGCACTTCCGCGTTGTAGTCGGCGTCGCCGAGATCGAAGCTCGCGCTGTCGACCACAATGCTGGCGCTAGCCTGATCCAGATGCGCGGCGTCGAACTGCAGCTTCTCGGCGTGGAAGGCGGTAAAGCGGCCCTGCACCGGCACGTTCATTTGGCGGAACTCGGCGTTCAGTTCGCCGGCCAGATTCGCGGCCGGCGCCGCGGCGGTCTCCGCGGCATGCTGATGATGCTCGCCTTCGTCGGCGTCGCTCAGCAGCAGCAGCGCGGCGATGCCGCTGAACGCGGCCACCGCGAACAGCGTGACCAGACCGGCACCCAGGCCGCTGCGGGCCTGCGGCAGCATCCGCCGCAGGATGTCGTCGCGCTTCAGGTAGTGGTGTTGCAGCGCCGCCGCCGCATGCAGCAACAGCAGCGCCAGCAGCGCGTAGTTCAGCAGTTCGTGAACCTTGGCGAGCTGCTCCGACAGCGGCAGGTTCTTGGCCAGCAGGTCGGGGATCGGCAGCACCCCCAGATAAACCGTCTGATAGCCGGCCGCGGAACTGTGCAGCCAGCCGGAGAGCGGGACCGCCAGCATCAGCAGATACAGCGCCGCATGCGTCAGATGCGCCGCTGCATGTTCCCAGCGCGGCCCGGCGGGAAGCGGCGGCACCGGATGCGTGATACGCCAGATGCCGCGCAGCAGCGCCAGGCCGAATACGGTGACGCCGGTCCACTTGTGCCAGCTGAAATAGCGCAGCTTGTCGGCCGACGCCGGCAGCTCGTGCATGAACAGGCCGAGCCCGAAGCCGCCAAAGATCAGCACCGCGATCAGCCAATGCAGCGCGATTGCCGGTGGCCGGTAGCGGCTCGCCGTCGGCTGCGGTGTGGGTGCGATCATCAAGCTCTCCGGTTGAGGGTGTCGACTATAGGGGACGGCTGGCAGCGCTTAAAGCGGGAGCATTTGAAGCCCTGGCTCAGAAAAATTGAGGGATGGCCGCCGGGCAGGCCCTAGACTGGGCTGCCTCCCGTTACTCACCGATGACATCGCGCGCATGACGGCACCTGGTCGCAGCTTCCCCTTGTCGGCGCCCGCCTCGGCGGCCGCAGTGCCGAGCGTGGTGCTCGGCATCAAACCCTGGAAGCGCTGGCAGATCCGGCGCTTTCTCGGCCCAGGCGTGGTCTACACGCTGAAGCCTGAGCGGGCGCTGCGCGAGCAGGCGCGGCGCGGCGGCGGCATCGCGGTCTGGGCGGCACGCGAACCGGCGGGCTTCGCCGCAGCAGCAGCGGCGCAGAACGCCCCGCTGCTGCGCATCGAGGATGGCTTTCTGCGCTCGGTCGGGCTCGGCTCCAACCATGTCGGCGGCGCCTCGCTGGTGGTGGACGCGGAAGGCATCTACTTCGATTCGCGCACGCCGTCGGCACTGGAAAAACGGCTCCAGGCCGGCGGCTTCGAGCCCGCGCTGCTGAATCGCGCCGCGGCCTTGCGGCGCTCCCTGATCGATAGCGGGCTGAGCAAGTACAACATCGGCGAGCGCCGCGGCGTGGACATCGGCGGCGCCACCGGCCAGCGCCGCCTGCTGGTCGTCGGCCAGGTCGAGAACGATGCCTCGCTGCGCCTGGGCTCGCCGCTGCTGCGCGGCAACCTGGAGCTGCTGCGCCGCGTGCGCGCCGCCGAGCCGCAGGCCTGGATCGTCTACAAGCCGCATCCCGACACCGAGGCCGGCACGCGCCCGGGTGCGCTCGCCGACGCAGCGGTGCTGAGCCATGCCGACCAGATCGTCCGCGGGGTTTCGATCACCACCCTGTTCGGGCAGATCGATGCGCTGCACACGCTGACCTCGCTGGCCGGCTTCGAAGCGCTGTTGCGCGGCGTCGCAGTGACCACCTGGGGCCAGCCTTTCTACGCCGGCTGGGGGCTGACCGACGAGCGCGCGCCGAACCCGCGCCGGACCCGGCGTCTGACGCTCGACGAGCTGGTCGCCGGCGCGCTGATCGTTTATCCAAGGTACGCCGATCCGCGCACCGGCGCGGCCTGCGAAGTGGAGGCCGTGGTCGCGCAGCTGGCCGCCGCTGGCGCCGCCGGCAGCCGCGGCCAGCGCTCGCGGCTGCGGCGCTACACGCGCCTGCTCGCCGGCCTGCTGCGCGGAGCGCTGCGATGATCCGTCGATGAGACCGCGAGCGACGCTGCTGTTCGACGTCAGCCGGCTGGCAAGCCGCGCCGGCCTGGCCGCGCCGACCGGCATCGACCGCGTCGACCTGGCCTATCTGCAGGCGCTGGCAGAACAGCCGGATTTCGAGTCGATTTTCGAGCGGCGTCTGAGCGTGATCGACCGCTTCGGCCTGCAGCTGCTGTCGCCGCGCGCGGAAGAGGCGCTGCTGCGCAGGCTGGCACTCGGCTGGCCGAGCACGGACGCAGTCTCGTCGGCGTTCGAGCAGCTGCGCGACTGGCTGCAGAGCCCCGGTCAGAACCGGCCCGCGCCGCGATTGCGGGCGCCTGGCCGCGACACCGAGCCGCCGCAGCGCTGGCTGCAGCGCGCGCTGATGCATCCGCTGGGTGCTCATCGCTTGCAGCGTCTGCTCGCCGCGCAGCCGCGGACGATCTACCTCAACACCTCGCATGGCCGCCTGTTCCAGCCGGCCGCGGCACGCTGGCTGCAAAGCTCCGGCGCATCCGGCGTGTTCTTCGTCCACGATCTGATTCCGATCACGCATCCGCAATACAACCGGCCACGCGAACCGGCACGCCACGCGGCGCGGCTGCGCACCATCGCCCGGCATGCGCGCGCTGTGATCGTCAACTCGGTGGCGACCCGCGAGGCGCTGCTGGCCTGGTGGTGCGAGCGGCAGCTGCGCCAGCCCGAGGTGCACGTACTGCCACTGGGCATCGGCGAGCGCTTTATGCAGACACCACGGCACGCCGTGCAGGCGGCGCTGCCGTACTTCGTCGCCGTCGGCACGCTGGAGCCGCGCAAGAATCACGCCCTGCTGCTGGATCTGTGGCAGCGCTGGCTGCAGCAAGGCGAGCGCCGGATTCCACGGCTGCTGCTGATCGGCCGCCGCGGCTGGCAGAACCAGACGCTGTTCGAGCGGCTGGATCGCGACCCGCTGCTGGCGCCCCATGTCGCCGAAGTCTCGGGCCTGGCCGATCACGAAGTCGCCGCGCTGCTGGCCGGCGCGCGCGCGCTGCTGAATCCCTCGTTCGCCGAAGGCTACGGTCTGCCGCTGGCCGAAGCGCTGGCGCTCGGCACGCCGGCGCTGGTGTCCGATGTGCCGGCGCATCGCGAAGTCGGCGGCAGCGCGGCCGAGTACCTGGCCGCTGCCGACAGCGGCGCCTGGGATTTGGCCCTGCGTGACTATGCGGCTGATCTTTCGCCGCGCCGCACTCGGGCGCTGGAGCGGGCGCATGCCTACCGCTCGCCCAGCTGGAACGCGCACTTTGCCGTTCTGTTCGATCTGCTGCGTCATCTCGACCGGGGCGCTGCGTAGAATGCTGACCGACACCCCTACAACCGGCGGCGCAACGGCGCCGCGCCCATCGCCCGTGAGTGCCGGTATCGCATCGAAACTTTTTTACCGGCGCCACGGCCGGCGGTCCGCCGCCATAGCGGCCTGCCTGCTGGCCAGCGCCTGCAGCACGATGCCGACCGCCGGGCCGTCGACCCGCGAGCTGCGTGACGAAGGCGCCGCGGTGCTGCCTTTCAAACTCGTCGAAGTCTCGGCAAGTACGGTCGCGGCGCTGGCGCAGCAGCGCGGCGAGGGCTTAGCCGCACGCTTCGGCGACGACGACGCGCTGCCGGCCCTGCTGGTCGGCAGCGGCGACGGCCTGACCGTGAATCTGTGGGAAACCGGCGCCAATCCGCTGTTCTCGCTGCCGCCCGCCAGCGGCGGTGGTGGGGGCGGTGGCGGCGGAAGAGGTACCACGATCCCCGAACAGATCGTCGACGCCGACGGCAGCATCGCGGTGCCCTATGCGGGCCGCATCGCCGCGGCCGGGCGCACGCCGGCGCAGATTCAGGCCGCGATCGAGAAAGCACTAAGCGGCAAGACCCAGTCGCCGCAGGCGCTGGTCAGCGTGACGCGGCCGGCGGCCAGTGCGGTGACTCTGCTCGGCGAAGGCGTCGGCGGCCTGCGGCTGCCGCTGAGCGCGCGCGGCGAACGCGTGCTCGACGCGCTCGCTGCGGCCGGCGGATCGCGCGCGCCGGTCTACGACACGCGCGTGCAGCTGACGCGCGGCGGCGTCACTGCCAGCCTGCCGCTGTCGCATCTGCTCGACGATCCGGCCGAAAACCTGAGGCTGCACCCCGGCGATGAGCTGGTGGTGACGCGCGAGCCGGCGAGCTTCACGGTTTTCGGCGCGACCGGCCGCAATGCACAGATCGATTTCGACGCCAAGCGCCTGAACCTGATCGAGGCCGTCGCCAAGTCCGGCGGCCTGCTCGACCAGCGTGCAGATCCCCAGGGCGTGTTCCTGTTCCGCTACGAGCCGGCGCCGCTGGCAGCATCGCTCGCCGGCAGCGCGGCACCCGCCGACGCCGCGCCGGTGCCCGTGGTCTATCAGCTCGATCTGAATCGAGCCGGCAGTTATTTCCTCGGCCAGAGCTTCGCGATCCGTGACCGCGACGTGCTCTATGTGGCCAGCGCGCCGGCCAACGAGCTGCAGAAATTCCTGGTGCTGCTGGGGCTGGTTTCGCAGCCGGTGATCAACGGCGTGATCATCAACCAGGCCAGCCAATGAGGGCTCGTCAATGATCAACGAAGCCCTCGGGCTTGAGCCGCCGGCGACCCGCCGACAGAAGGCGCTGAGCTGGCTGCGTACCAACCGCGGCTGGCTGATCGGCGTCGCTCTGCCGACGCTGATCGCCGCGTTCTACTACCTCGTCATCGCCTCCGACCTGTATGCCTCGGAGGCGCGCTTCGTGGTGCGTTCGCCGTCGCACGCGGCGGTCAGCAGCGGCATCGCCGGCCTGCTGCAGAGCGGCGGCATCGGCAGCGGGCAGGGCGATGTCTACACCGTGCAGGACTTCGCGACTTCGCGCGATGCGGTCGCGGCACTGTCCCGGCACGTCGACCTGCGCGCCTTGTTCGGCCGCAAGGACGCGGACTTCGTCGCGCGCTATCCGAACCTGCTCGACGACAGCAGCGAGGAAGACCTGCATCGCTATTTTCAGCGCCGCGTGCAGCTGATCTACGACACCACCACCGGCATCAGCACGCTGACCGCGAAAGCCTTTCGTCCCGACGACGCTCAGACGCTTGCGCGTCTGGTGCTCGACGAGAGCGAGGCGCTGGTGAACCGGCTCAACGAGCGCTCGCGGGTGAACGCGGTGCATGACGCCGAAGAACAGCTGCAGATCGCGCAGGGCCAGACTGCCGAAGCCGAGAGCGAGCTGCTGGCGTACCGCAACCGCGAGTCGCTGCTCAATCCGGGCGAGGCCTCGACCGCGATGTTCAAGAACCTGTCCGCGCTGCAGGGCGAACTCAGTGCAGCGCGCGTGCGCCTGTCCGAGATCGAGCACCGCGCGCCGGACAGCCCGATGCGCAGCGAACTGCAGGAGCGTATCGGCGCGCTGCAAAGGCAGATCGCCGACGAGCGCGCCCACCTGGCGGGCAAGGGCGGATCGATGGCGCCGAAGCTGTCCGAATACCGGCTGCTGGAACTGCGCCAGGAGTTCACATCCAAGCAGCTGGCCTCGACTCTGGCCTCTCTGGAAGCGGCGCGCGCCGAGGCGAGGCGCCAGCAAATCTATCTCGACCGCGTGGTCGAACCGAGCCTGCCCGACAAAGCGCTGTATCCGCAGCGCGGCCGCGATGTGCTGATCGTGCTGATCAGCTGCTTCCTGGTGTATTCGATCGGCAGCCTGCTGATAGCCGGCGTGCGCGAACATGCGCAGAGCTGAGCTGGCCGGCTATCGGGCTCTGGCCGACGCGGCGCAGATTCAGGCGATCGTCGTCGGCGCACTGATGATGCGCGAGCTGCACACGCGCTACGGCCGCGACAATCTGGGCTTTGTCTGGCTGTTCGCCGAGCCCTTCCTTTTTTGCATGGGCGTGATCGTGATCTGGAGCGTCATACACGGACGCTACGAACATGGCGTGCCTATCCTCGCGTTCGTGATGACCGGCTACATGCCGCTGACTTTGTGGCGCCATATCACGATGCGCTCGACGCACTGCTTCCGCGCCAATGCCAGCCTGCTCTATCACCGCCAGGTGCGCATGCTCGATCTGCTGCTGGCGCGCGTGCTGCTGGAGTTCTACGGCACCCTGATCGCTTACGCCGTGATCGGCTTCATCTTCTGGTCGGTCGATCTGTACGAGCTGCCCCGGGACTGGGGCCTGTTCTACCTCGGCTGGGCTTACATGGGCCTGTTCGGCTGCGGCTTCGGCCTGATCCTGGGATCGCTGACCGAGATGTACGAATGGCTGGAGAAGCTGGTCGGGCCGTTCATGTATTTCATGCTGCCGATCTGTGGCGTGTTCTTCATGGTCGACTGGTTGCCGCCGCGGCTGCAGCAGGCGGCGCTGTACATGCCCACGGTCAATGCCTTCGAGCTGATCCGCGCCGGGCAACTCGGGCCGTCGGTGCGCACGCACTACTGGCTGGAATACGAAACCTTCGTCTGCGCGGCGATGATCGCCGTCGGCCTGATGCTGTGCCGCAACGTGCATCGGCATCTGATCGTCGAGTGAAATCGCATTGATCAGCGTCCAGCATCTGCGCAAAGTGTATCCAGGCCGCAATGGCGGCCACGTCGCGCTCGCCGACGTGAGCCTGGACGTCCCGCGCGGCTTCAAGCTCGGGCTGCTCGGCCACAATGGCGCCGGCAAGTCGACCCTGATACGGCTGATCGGCAAGGTCGAGCTGCCGACCTCAGGGGTGGTGGAACACGGCATGTCGGTGTCCTGGCCGCTGGGTTTCGCCGGCAGTTTCCAGGGCAGCCTCAGCGGCATCGACAACATGAAATTCATCGCGCGCATCTACCGCACCGACTACCCGCGGCTGCGCCGCTTCGTCGAGGACTTCTCCGAACTCGGCCGCTTCCTATACGAACCGGTCAAGACCTATTCCACCGGCATGCGCGCGCGCCTGGCGTTTGCGCTGTCGATCGCGGTGGAGTTCGACTGTTACCTGATCGACGAAATCGTGATGGTCGGCGACTCGCGCTTTCATGCGCGCTGCAACGAGCATCTGTTCGACCGCCGCGCCGATCGCGCGCTGGTGCTGGCCTCGCATGACACCAGCTTCATCGGCCGGGTCTGCGATGGCGCGCTGCTGCTGTCCGGTGGATACGCCCGATATTACGACGATGTGCAGCAGGCGATCCTGGACTACCAGGCGCTCTGAATCCCCCAGCCCGACCCGGGAAAATGAAACCCAACCATGCCTGACCCCCAGCGCTTGCGCGTATTGATGGAGTTGCGTCCCTGCTACGAAGGCTACGCCGGCATTCCGCAGGAGACGCGGCTGCTGTTTTCGGCACTGAACGAGCTGGAATCGGTGGAGGTCGTGGGCCTGCTGAACCACCCGATCCATCCGCTCGCCCGCACGCTGAAGGCAGGAGAGACTTTCGACGACAGCAACGTCCATCGAAAGTACAACCTGCTGTCACGCTTCATCGCCAATCAGCGCGCGCCCAGGCCTCACGGGACGCTGGCGAACGCCAGCGCGACATTCAAGCGCGGCCTTGGTCCGACGGGGCTGGCGCTGGCGGCCGCTTTCGGCGGCGAGTTGCCGCTGCGGAAATTCGATGCTCGCGATTTCGGCGACTTCGTCTGGGAGACGCTGTTCTCCAAATCGCTGCCGCCCGAGGACTACGACAAGATCCGCAACGCCGGCTACCGCAGCCTGTCCACCCCGTGGCGGATGCTGCATCGCACCGGCCTGAGCGGTTTCGCCGGCCTGCGCCGCGGGCACTATCCTCGGCTGGCCACGCAAGACTTCGACGTTTTCATCGGGCAGACACCGTATCCGGCGGAAGTGGCGCCGCAGACCCAGATGCTGGTGCGCTACCACGATGCGATCCCGCTGTTCCTGCCGCACTTGATTCCGCATACGCGCTTTCATCGTGCGACCCACTACCGCGCGCTGATCGCCAACGCACGACGCGCGGTATTCGTCTGCACCTCGGCGGCCGTCCGCGACGATCTGCTGCGTGTGCTGCCGCAGGTGGAACGGCGTAGCCTGGTGGTGCCCGACGTGGTGTCGCACAACTACTTCGTCGAGCCCGCGGCGACCAGCACGCTGATAGACATCATGCTAGCGCGGCTCAACCAGGCGACGCTGCCGAAGTCGCTGGAGTCGCTCAGCAAAAGCCTGTTGCTGAAGCGCGAATTTGCATCGGGGAACCTGCGCTATCTGCTGATCGTATCGACGGTCGAGCCACGCAAAAACCATGTGCGGCTGGTACGCGCCTGGGAAAGGCTGCGCAGCACCGTCGCGCCGGGGCTCAAGCTGATCGTGGTCGGTGAACTGGGCTGGGACACCGGCCCCATGACCGATGCCTTCCGGCCATGGCAGGAACGGGGCGAACTGCTGCATCTGGCGCGCGTGCCCTCATCGGACCTGCGGCGTCTATACGGCGCTGCCGAATGCGTGGTCTGCCCAAGCGTGTCGGAAGGCTTCGACCTGTCCGGAGTCGAAGCGATGCTCTGCGGTGCGCCAGTGGTGGCGTCCGATATCCCGGTGCACCGGGAGGTCTACGGCAATGCCGCGGAATACTTCGAGACCTACAGCGAAGACTCGCTCGGCGAGCAGCTCAGCGGCTTGCTGGGCGCAGCCAATGCCGGCCGCCGCGCCGCGCTTGCCGAGGCCGGCCAACGACACGCCGAACGGTACCGCAAGGAAGCAATCACACCGCAATGGAACGCCTTGTTCGAGCGTCTCCGCCGCGGCGAATTCCGAACCGGCTGATACCCACATCGGTGCCGCGTTACAGCGGCGTCGGGTCGAGCTGGTCCTGAGCATAGCTGCGGTATAGCCAACCGGGCCGGGTCTGCGGCGCGGCGCCGGTATTGCGGTAGCGGCAGAACAGGTACTGCCCCAGGTCAGGCGCGCGGAACGCGACCAGGTCCTGCAGCGCTGACAGATCGCAGTAGCCGCCGGCACGGTTGTCATGTACGTCCGCGCTGAAGAACACCTCTTGGGTGAAGCCGCAGAATTCCAGCAGGCGGTGCAGCTCGTGGCGAGTGTATTCGCGGTTGTGGCGGCCATAGGGGCCGTAACCTGAATAGGGATCGTAGAGGTTGGCACCTGCGACCATGCGAGCGAGATTCTCGAGGCGAGCGACGTTGGGCGTGGTGACGATCAGCAAGCCGTCCGGACGCAGCAGGCGCTTGAGTTCGAGCAGGCTCGCGAGCGGATCGTTGAGCAGGTGTTCGATCACTTCGCAGTAGAGCACCACGTCGAGCAAACGATCGGGCAGCGGCAGCCTGTGCGCTTCGAGATTGGCATGCAGATACTCCAGGCGGTGAGACTGGACGCCATTGCCGTCGAAAGCCGGTAGCTGCAGTGTCTGCGCCGCGGTACCCGGCTCGCCGCCGAAGTAGTTCACCAGATGCAGCCGCGCCCGCGGTCTGAAATTGAGTAGCAGCGCCGTGGTGAAATAAGGATTGGCACCAACCTCGAGCACGTCGACCGCAGACTCCGGCACCAGGTCGAGCGTATACAGGAAACGATCACAGTCCTCCCGCGCGTAGCACTGCAGCTCGCTGCCCTGGGAACCGTCGATCGAAGCGCGCTCCAGACTGGCGACGATCTGCGCGCGCTGCAGGCCGCCGGGCAGCGGCAGCGGGGGCTGGTAGCGGCGCGGATCGATCATGGTGGGCAGCGGTGATCGCAAACGGTTCGCGTCGAGGTCGGCCAAGTCGTGCAAGCCTTCGGAATCTTCGCCCATTGTCGCGCCGGTTCGCATCGTGCAGCGAGCATAGCCGCGACGACAGCGGCACGGTAGCCAAGCCTGTCGTCATGTTTGAGCAGCATCCGCCGCACTCGCGGCGCAGTGCACTAAGCTTTATCTTCGTTTCAAATAGCAAGGATCTCCGCATGAATACACCAACGACGCAGCGCACAGCGGGCAGCGGCACTCCGCGCCTGCCAGCCGCCTGAACCTCGCCCGTGCCCCACCATTGGTACGCGCGTCTGCGCCGCCATTTTCGATCGAAGCGGAGCGGCGATGCCGACCTGATTCGCGCTGCGTATCGTGGCCTGCTCGGACGCGAGCCCGAGCCGGCCGGCATGGCGCACTGGCGCGCCTACCTGCAATCCGGCAGAACGGCGGAAGATCTGCTGCGCGAATTCCTCGTTTCGGAAGAGTGCAAACAGCGCGCTTTCGAGCCGAACGCCGGCTGGGTGCCAAGCGATCTGCCCGGTGGCGCGGTCGCTTCGGCGCTGTCGATCGCCGTCATCGGCAACTGCCAGGTGCGCACACTGGGACGCTGCATCCAGGCCCTGACCGGCGGACCGATGCCGGATGCGTTGTTCGGCACCGCCGAATTGATGGAACGGCTGCGCCAGAACCGGTTTCAGGATCTCGCCCGCTACGAGCTGCTGGTGGTTCAGCCCTACGTGCGTGATGAGATCGGCAGAGCGGCGCCCGAGCTGCTGCACAAGGTCCAGCAGTTTCCTGCGATCACTTTCAGCGGCTTTCATCCCGATCTGATCTATGTGCGCTGGCGCAAGGACAACGCCGAGTTCCATGGGCCTCTCGGGCCCTATCACTCTTCGCTACTCTACTTCGGCTGGCGCAACGGCAAGACCGTTGAGCAGGTGCTGGACCTGTTCAATGCTGATGTCTATCGCCAGCTCGGCTTCTTCGACTACATGTCGGCGTCCACGACGGCGCTGATCGAGGAAGGCGAGCGCATCGACGTCGAGCTGCGCGAGCTGCTGGCCGGCTGGCGGCGGCGCGGCTGTTTCATGCACTCGATCAATCACCCGAAGGGCTACGTCCTGCGCGAGTTGGCGGCGGCGCTGCTAAAGAAGCGGGGAGTGGCGATGCTGCCAGGCAACGGCGTCGAATACGCTTATAGCGATCTGGGCGAATTCCAGGCCTGGCCGGTATACCCGGAAATCGCGGCCCGTTACGGCGTGCCGGGCGCCTACCTGTTCAAGCTCTCGGTGCCCGGCAGCCTGTCGCTGAAGCCGATCATCCAGCTCGACCTGAAGACGTTCGCCGAGCAGTCGTACGCGGCCTATGCGAGCCACACGCCCGGCCAGCTCTACGCACCCGATCGCGCGGAGTCGGAAGCCTATCGCCAGATTTTTCGCGGTGCGGCGGCGCAGCTCGCCCCCACGAACACCGTATCGACTCCGGCCGAGAAAACGCATCCGTACGCCGGACTCGCGCCGCATCATTTCTGGCGATCGGCGGTCACCGACGTCGCACCAGACGAGGTCGATCCGGTGATGGCGCCCAAGTTCACCATCGGCGGCGACGACGCGATCGCCACGGCCGGTAGCTGCTTCGCCCAGCACATCGCACGGCAGCTGCAGCGCCATGGCATGCGCTATCTGGTCACCGAGCCTGCTGCGCCGGCGCTCGATGAGCAGACCGCTCTGCGACGCCAGTACGGCGTCTACAGTGCGCGCTACGGCAATCTCTACAGTGCGCGCCAGCTGCTGCAGCTGCTGGAACGCAGCTATGGCGACTTCGTGCCGAAGGAAAACGCCTGGACTCGCAGCGACGGACGCCTCGCTGATCCGTTCCGGCCGGAGATCGAGCCCGACGGCTTCGCCAGCCTGCGCGCGCTGGAGGATGATCGAGCCGCGCATTTCGCAGCGGTGCGCCAGCTATTCGAATCGCTGGATGTCTTCGTGTTCACTCTGGGGCTGACCGAGGCCTGGCGCTCCAGAGCCGACGGCGCGGTGTTTCCGCTGGCGCCGGGTGTCGCGGCCGGACGCATGGACTTCGAACGCTACGAATTCGTCAACTTCGGCGTCGAAGAAACGGTGGCCGATCTCGAAGCCTTCCTATCGCGGCTGCTGCAGATCAATCGCCGCGCCCGAGTGATCCTCACCGTGTCGCCGGTACCGCTGGCCGCCACCTACGAGGATCGCCATGTGCTGACGGCGACGGCTCACAGCAAGGCGGTGCTGCGCGTAGCGGCCGATGCCCTCGCCCGCCGTCATGATGCCTGCGCCTACTTTCCGTCCTACGAAATCATCACCGGCAGCTTCAACCGCGGCGCGTATTACGGCGCCGATTTGCGCGCGGTGACGCCTGAGGGAGTCGATCATGTGATGCGGCTGTTCTTCACACATTACGCGCGCGGCACAGCGGCGATGGACGCCGACGTACTCGCTGAAGCGCAGCGTCTGCAGAATGTGGTGTGCGAAGAGGAACGGCTCGACCCGGGGCAGCCCCTGGTGTCCTGAAACGCTCGTGATAAATCGTGATGATCGGAGCGGGCGCCGGCCCGCCGAACTCGGGGGATCGGAGATACCGTTACGCGGATTTGCGCTGCTCCGTCGCCCGTTCAAAGCCGGCCATGATCGCATCCGCCAGATTGTCGGCGCGCAGATCGATGCGCGACCCAGGGCCAGCGTCGGCACGCCAGATCAGGTAGTCGCTGCGCCGGTCGGCGAGCCCGAGCTTCTGGTAGGCGCTCGGAAAGCCCGGCAGATGATCGCCATAGAACGCCAGCGTGCCACCGCTGAATTCGCGCTCCAGCGTGTCGCGCAGGCTGCCGAGCATCGCATCGGCGTTGCGCAGGCTGGCCAGATAGCGATTGACCGAATTGCGTTCGGTCTCGCCCAGCACCGAAAGGCATTCGACGCTCTGCAGTGCATCGGCCCGGCCGCGCCAGGGGCCGTGATTTTCCATGGTCACGACGAACACGAAAACTTTCGGACCGTAGCGGCGCAACAGCTCGGTAGTGAGGCGCGCCACTGCAAGGTCGCCGATGTAACCCTCGACGCGCTGCGCGTCGGCCGGGAACGCGGATTCGTCGATCAGCTGGTCGAAACCGAGGTTGCGCATGATCCGGTCGCGGCCATAAAAGCGAGCGTCGAAGGGATGCAGGCAGATCGTGCGATAGCCGCGGGAGCGCATCCGCCAGGCTAGCGTATCGACCGGCGCGCGTGCGAACCGGTGATACGGATTGAAGTGGTCGAAGCCCAGCGCCGCCTGCGGCATTCCAGACAGCACCGCGAATTCGGTGCGGACGGTATTGGCGCCCCAGCACGGCACTTTCAGCCGGCCCCACTGCAGGCCGTCGCGGCAGGCGCGATCGAAGTTCGGCAGCAGACTGCGATCAATCGCCGCATGCAGGCGGCGTGCATCAAAGAACGATTCGGACTGCACGACGACCACCGGGTCCGTGAGCTCGTCGGCATCAACTCTGATCCGCACCGCAGCTGCCATGCACCGATGGTCACGCTCGCCGGCCGCGACCAGTGCATACACCCAGTGGATCGCCAGCGGGCCCAGCTGCGCTGCGTCGACCGCCGGATCGCCGCTCGCACCCAGGCGCTTCAGCCACGCCAGGGCGCGCCCGCGCAGAGGCCGGCGCAGCACGGCGATCAACGCCAGCACTGGCGCCAGCAGCGCAATCCAGATCCATAGCGGCGCCTGGAAGCTGCGCGGCTCCAGCCAGTAGAAGGCGACGAAAGCCGCGAGCACGCTCGCCACGCCGAGCAGGATCTGGCCCTTGTTCGGGAACGGCAGCGCCAGTTGCGGATGGCGAAAAATATCGAAAGCCTGGAACACGTCGGTGAACACGATCGGCTCCTGCAGCGTGGCGCGTTTGGCATGGTCGGCATAGGCGTAGCCGGCGCCGAGCGCCAGTGTCACCAGGCCGGCGAAGATCGGCCGTCCGCTGGCCAGCGCGATCAGCACGAAGATCGACACCGGCAGCGCCAGATCCAGCGCCAGCGCAGCGCCGATGTGCCAGCGCGTGCCGGCGACACGCCGCGGCAATGCCGCCGCGATCAGCACCAGCAGGGCTGCGGACGCAGCTGCAACCAGGTGCATCATCCCAGTTCGATAGAGGTGGTTTCGGCTGCCGGTGCCTCTGGTGGTGCCGCGAAATCGAAGCCGCTCACCAGCGCCGAGCTGAGCGCCGCCCGCTGCATACGACGCGCGGCGCCGTCGGCCGCCATGTGCCGGCCCTCGACGCTGTAGAAACTGCCGCCGATCTGGGTCTGCTCGAGCACGACGCGATGGAATGCACTGAACAGCGCCGCGTCGGGCGGCTGCGGCCTGGACCAGAAATCATCCAGCGTGCCGCCGTGAACCAGGCCGGGGATCGCATAGATCGCGGCACCGAGCACCGCGACCGGCAAATTCATTCCCAGCGCGACAATGCCGATGGTGCTGTTGACGGTGACCACCGCGCCGGCGCGGCGCAGCAGCGCATCGGGGCTGCCGCCCTCGACGAACAGCAGCCGGTCAGCGACGCCATGAGCCTGCGCGGCCGTCAGCGCGATGCGCTTCAAGTCGATCACGCCGCAGTCCAGCGGATGTTCGGTCAACACCAGGCGCTGATGCTCGGGCGCGTGGCGCGCGAACGATTCAATCACGCTCTCGATCGCCTTGCCCATGCTGCCGTACGGCGAGTGGAAACGGATCTGCGCGTCGGAGTGCAGCTGCAGCGGGAACAGGAAATAGGGCCGCGGATCGGCTAGAAATTGCCCGACCGCGATTGCCGCGTTGCGGCGTATTTTCGCCCTGAACAGAAAGCGCCGCGCGCCGGCGCGATATTCCACCAGCGGATGCCAGGGCCGATGCGTTCGATAGTCGGGATAAAGCCAGGCGCGAACGACCAGGTTGAGCGTATACAGCACGTCTTCGGCCGCGCGGCGCGCGAAGTTGCCGGGCACCGCCTGCACCGGCGGCGGCGGCGCCAGGCCGTCGGCCACGTGGCGATACCAGTCCGGGTCCTTGGGCAGCAAGGAGTTGCGATTGACGCCGTGGGCCTCCAGCGTGACCCAGTTCGGCCGCAGATAGCCTTCTTCAAAGACATGCACACGCACGCCGCGCAGCCGTGCCAGCCCGATCGCCACGCGATGCAGGGGCCGGCAGTCGCCGAACAGCACCAGGTCGCTGATCTGCCAGTCGCCGAGACGCTGGCCGACGAACTCCGGCCACTGCTCGACGCCTTGGCGATAGTCGATCGCAAGCGCGCCGCGCAGCGACCAGAAAGCAGCATCGCCGCCGTTGAAATGGATGCGGTAGACCGTCGCTCCGCCGCTCAGCAACCGGCGCGCCAGCTGGCAGAAGAACGGCCCATTCGGGCCCTGCAGGAACAGATAGCGAGGGCCAGGGGAGATCGGCTGCCCGACGGCGACGGCTGGTATGGACTTGCCCACGAATTTCCGATAGCTCCGATTTGGATAAGCGCAGGGTAAATAGCAGGAACATGGACCGAACAATAGGGCTTAGATGTACTCGCTGCCGCAGGCCGGCAACAGCGGGTTCCGACGACGGGCGAGAATCGGCCGTACGACGGGCGGGAACCCCTGGCGCGGCAGTCGTATGACTCGCTATTTTCCTCGCTCGCCCGCAGCTTGGACACAGCGGGCCCTTACCCTCGGTACGATCTCCCAAGCCCAACAGGCTGCTAGCGGCGCCGATATTCGATCCAACGGTCGATTCTCGCTTCGAGCACGCCCAGCGGCAGCGCGCCGGCCAGCAAGACCTGGTCGTGGAACTCCTTCAAGTCGAAACGATCACCCAGCGCCTGTTGAGCACGCGCGCGCAGCTCCAGAATCTTCAGCATGCCGGTCTTGTAGGCCAGAGCCTGGCCGGGCCAGACCAGGTAACGCTCGACCTCGGCGACGACGTCGCCTTCGGGCATGCCGGTTTTGTCGATCATGTAGGCGATCGCCTGCTCGCGGGTCCAGCGCTTGTAGTGCATGCCGGTGTCGACCACCAGGCGCACTGCACGGAACTGCTCGTCGCGCAGCCGGCCGAGATCGTCGAAAGGATCGTTCTCGTAACCCAGCTCTTTCGCCAGGCGTTCGGCGTACAGCGCCCAGCCTTCGGCATACGCGGTGAACGGCAGCACGCGTTGCAGCGTCGACACGTCCTTGAGTTCGCGCGCGATCGAGATCTGGAAGTGATGGCCGGGCACGGCCTCGTGATAGGCGAGGGTGCGCATCGCGAATTTCTTGATCTCACCGACATCGCGCAGGCTGACCCAGAACGTGCCGGGCCGCGATCCGTCCAGCGGCGGCGGATCGTAATAGGCCTGCGGGCTGGTCTTTTCCTTGAACGCCGGTACACGCTTGACCTGCACCTTGCTCTTCGGCAGATGGTTGAAGGCCACGCTCATGCCGGCGCTGACGTCGTCGATGATTTTCTGGAAATCGGTCAGGCATTCGGCGCGGCCGGCGTCGGTGTTGGTGTACAGAAAACGCGGCTCGTTGCCCAGCACCGTCATGCGCGCACCGACGCTGCCTTCGGTGTAGCCCTGTGCGCGCAGGATAGCGTCCATCTCGGCATCGATGCGCGTGACTTCGGCCAGGCCGAGCTGGTGCAGCTCTTCCGGGGTCATGTCGGTGGTGGTGTTCTGGCGCACCGCAAAGGCGTAGAACGCATCGCCATCGGGCAGCGCCCAGGCGCCGTTGTTGCCGTGCGCCTTGGTCTGCAGGCGCTCGAAATACGCGATCAGCTGGTCGTAGGCCGGATATACACCTCCGGTGATACGGTCGCGGGCCATCGCCAGCAGCTCGCCGCGCTGATCGTCGCTGATGCCCGTCGCGGCCTTGAGCTTGTCGCTGAAGGCGATGTACAGCATGTTCTGTTCGGCCGGCACGCCAACGAAGGCGCGCATCTGCTCCAGCACTTTATGCACGACGAAAGCCGGCGGGATGATGCCGCGCTCTTCACGCAGCCGCAGGCCCTCGAGCACCTGTTCGAACTTGCCGCCGTAGCCGTCCAGCCGCGCCAGATACTGCTCGGCCTCGTGACGATTGGCGACGCTCTGCTGCGTCGCCATCAGGGTCGGCAGTTCGGACTGCACGCCGAACAGCGGATTCACCGGGTAGTTGTGATATCGCCAACGGTCGGACTCGACCTGCATGCCGACGTACCAGTCCATCACGTCGTAGGCGAGTTGCTGCGGCGGCGACATCGCGGCGCGATCGTAGCGATGCAGCGTGTCCAGATCCTGCTGCCACTGTTGCGCGACCCTGTCTTCCTGCCGGACCGACACGTCGGTGAGCTTGCCGTTGTGGCCGTCGATGCCCAGCGGCTCGAGCAGGCGCAGCGAGGTCAGCAGCTCCGGATCTTCCAGCGTGTGCTTCAGCAGCGCGCGATCCAGGAACCAGCTGAAACGCAGCGGTTTGAAGTACCAGGTCTGCGCCGCCAGCAGCGCGGCCGCGACGATCAGCACCGCGACTGCGGCAACCGTCCATTTGAAGATGCTCTTGATCATCAGCTTATTGTTTTCCGTTCGTATACAGTGATGGCCTCAGGCCGCGGCGCCTGAAAAAAACAGGGCGGCGTCTCTAGCGCCGCCCCACTGGCTCCATCACGATGCTTCCCTGCTGTGTCGTGCGTGGCGATGAGGCCGACGCGGCTCCCTGCTTGTCACTCCCTTTCCCCAACGAAACTCCAAAAATCGTTAGCGGCCGCGCTCAGATCTCCCCGTCCCAGCCGCAGGTCTTGCCCTGGTTCTGCTGTTGCAGATACTTCATCAGCGGACTGAAGTATTCGATGATGGCGGAGGCGTCCATCTGGCGCGTGCCGGTCAGTTTTTCCAGCGTGTCCTGCCAGGGCTGCGACTGGCCCTGGCTCAGCATCGCCATGAAGCGCTCGCCGGCTTCAGCGTTGCCATAGATGTCGCACTCATACAGCGGACCCTTGAAGCCCGATGCGTCGCACAGCGCTTTCTGGAACTGGAACTGCAGGATGAAAGCCAGGAAATAGCGCGTATACGGTGTATTCGCCGGGATGTGGTACTTGGCGCCCGGATCGAAATCGTCCTCGCTGCGCGCCATCGGCGGCGACACGCCTTGATATTCGGCGCGCAGCTTCCACCAGCCGGCGTTGTACTGCTCGGGCGCGATCTGGCCGTCGAACACGCGCCAGCGCCACTGGTCCACCAGCTTGCCCCAGGGCAGGAAGGTGATCTTGTCCAAGGCCAGTTTCATCTGGTCGTTGATCACCGCGTGCTCGTCTTTTTTTGCGTCGCTGATCAGGCCGATGGTCTGCAGATGCTTGGGCGTCAGCGAAAGGGTCACGGTGTCGCCGATCGCTTCGTGGAAGCCGTCATGCGCGCCGGACTGGAAGATCGAGGGCTGGTCCTTGTAGTTCAGGTAGTAGTAGATGTGCCCGAGTTCGTGATGGATCGTGCGCAGGCTCTCCTCGTTGGGCTCGATGCACATCTTGATGCGCACGTCGTCCTGCTTCAGGTTGAAGTCCCAGGCACTGGCATGGCAGACCACGTCGCGATCACGCGGCTGCACCAGCTGCGACTTCGCCCAGAACGATGCCGGCAACTTGGGCATGCCCAGCGAGGTATAAAAGTCCTCGGCGATCTTGGTCATCCTGGTTGCGATGGCGATGTCGGCCTGATGCTCCATGTCGGCCTGCTGCACGATCGTCGGCTTGCCCTTGTAGGCGGCCTTGATCTTGCTCAGCTCGGCCTCGCGCATCTTCTGCAGCGCGCCGGTGAGATCCAGGCTGCTGACGCCCTGGTACGGCTCCATCAGCGGATACAGATTGCCCCAGGCCTGCGCCCACATGTTGCCGAGCAGCTGCGCCGGGATCAGGCCGTTCTTCGGCACCACCGCGTCGCCGTATTTTTCGTTGAGCTTGCTGCGTACATCGCAATGCAGCGCCTGGTACAGCGGCTTGACCTGGCCCCACAGCCGCTCGATCTCGGTATCGAATTCGGCCGGTGTCATGTCGTAGCCGCCGCGCCACAGCTCGCCGGTATTGGCGAAGCCGATCTCCCTGGCGCCGACGTTCATCAGCTCGGCGAAGCGCTGGTAATCCTTGCGGATCGGCTTGGCGGTCGCATGCCAGCCGGCCCAGGCCTCGGCCATCTGCTCGGGCGTGTTCTTGAAGTCGACGTTGTCGACGATCTTCTCGATATCCTGCAGCCGCAGGCATTCCGGCTGGCCGGCCGCGTTCGGATGGCACCATTTGCCGGCGCCGTAGTTGGCCTCGAGCTTCGCCGCCAGCTTGGCGAGTTCCTCGCGCTCCTTGGCGTCGCTGGGCGCCGGCAGCGAGGTGCCGAGACGCGTCAGCTCGATGGCGCGCGCGGTCGGCTTGCTGATGCCCTCGCTGTGCTCGAAGCGCTTGGACTCGCTGACGGTCTTGGTCACGTACTCCAGCATTTCTTCCGTTGCCTTGGCCGACAGCAGCTGCGAGTCGTCGTTGATATAAGTCGAGGCGAGCCAGAACGCGGCCTGGAAGCGCGGCATGTTCTGGTCGCGCCATTCATTGATGCCGAACACGAACTTGTCGGCGTCGGCAGCGGTGACCGCGCTCTGCACCTCCGGCACGCTGGTCGCGGCGGCCGCCGGATCGCTGGGCTTGTTGCAGGCGGCCAGCACGGCCAGGGCCGCGAGCGGCAATAGCGAAGCACTCAGCCGCAGTCCGCGATGCATGTCGTCTCCTTTTATCCAGTGCGCGGGACCTTGCCCGCAAAGCGAGGGCTCCGTCAATCCGGGTTTTTACGGGGTCTTTACGGTGGCGGCTTGAAAACGGCGTCGATTCAGCCCTAGGTCGGCAATCCCTTGCCGACGTGAAACCTCGATTGCGCATCGGGCATACAGCTCGGCAAGGGATCGCCGACCTACGGATACAGGTGCCGGAACACCGCGACCATGCCGTAAAGCGCCAGTGCGAACATCGCCACCGGCACCAGCAGCACCAGGAAAATCAGCGGCCCGCGACGTACCGGCTTGATGCTGGCCGGCGTCTGCGTGTGCTGGTCCAGATGGTCCAGCAGCAGCCGGGCGTTCATCGCATTGGAGCGGAACGCGAAGTCGAAAATATCGCCGAACAGCGGCACTGCGCCGACCAGGCCATCGATCAGCGTGTTCGAGAGCATGCGCGCGATCAGGCGGTTGGGCGCGCCCGCGCGCAGGCCCTCGGTCAGGATCGCCCCGCCCATCAGCATGCCGGCGAAATCGCCGATGCCGGGGATCAGGCCGATGATCGAATCCAGCCCGAAACGCAGGCGCGTGCCGGGAATACCGACCAGACCGTCGAGGCCGTGGGCGATCATCGCGACGCGCTGGCGTGCGACGAGCAGGCGCCGGTGGCGCAACTGCGGGTCGGAATCGTGACGGTCTGAATGGTCTGGCATGCCGATATTATCGGCTGGCCGGCGGCCCGGGGCTGCCTTGCAGACCGGGTAAACTCCACATCCCCAGTCTCGCCGGTCCTGCCCTACACGTGTTCACTGCGGCCTTCTATTGGATTGCCTGGTGGCTGTATCAGCCGCTGAACCGGTTGATCCGCTATCGCACCACGCCCTCGGAGCTGGCATCGAAGCTGGCGCTCGATCCGGCCAGGCCCGTGGTCTACGTGCTCGCAGCGCGCTCCTGGGGCGACCTGTTCCTGCTCGACCGGATCTGCCGCGACAATGGCCTGCCGCGGCCAGGCCGCACCGGTACCTTGCTGCCGAGCGCGAGTCAGGCTGGCGCGCTGTATCTGCCGGCGCTGCTCGAAACCCGCATCCACGACACCGCGCTGACCGGGGTCGTCACCCGTGCCGCGGCCGATCCGGGCTTCGACTGCCAAGTGGTGCCGGTTTCTGCATTCTGGGGCCGCGATCCCGGGCAGGAAACCTCGCTGTGGAAACTGATCTTTGCCGACAGTGTGCAGGCCGGCATGGTCCGCAAGCTGATCATCATGCTGGTCAATGGCCGCAACGTGTATGCGAACTTCGGCCTGCCGCTGTCGTTCCGCGATTTCATCGCCAAGGAAAAAACGCCGGACTTCGCGGTACGCAAGCTTGGCCGCCTATTGCACATTTACTTCCTGCACGCGCGCACCGCGGCGCTGGGCCCGACCTTGCAGAATCGCGACGTCGTCATCCAGCAGCTGCTGAACACGGCGCGCGTGAAAGAGGAGATCGCGGCCGAAGCGCGGCGCGGCAAGCTCAACGCAGAACAGGCCGCGGAGAAGGCCCAGCGCTATGCCGAGGAGATCGCAGCGGACTATTCGGCGACGACGGTGCGTTTTCTGGAACGCATTTTCGAATTCGTCTGGAACCGAATTTTCCGCGGCGTCCAGGTATTCGGCATGGAGCGCCTGCGCGAAACCGCGCAGGGCCACGAGATCATCTACCTGCCCTCGCACCGCAGCCACGCCGACTATCTGCTGCTGAGCTACGTGCTCTACCAGGCCGGCCTGGTGCCGCCGCATATCGCCGCCGGCGTGAACCTGAACTTCTGGCCGGCCGGCCCGATCCTGCGCCGCGGCGGTGCGTTCTACATGCGCCGCAGCTTTGGCAGCGACCGGCTCTACACCGCGGTATTCCGCGCCTACGTGGATTCGCTGATCGGCCGCGGCTACTCGATCAGCTTTTATCCGGAAGGCACCCGCAGCCGTACCGGCCGCCTGCTGGCGCCGAAGGCCGGCCTGCTCGGCATGGTCATCGAATCGGCGCTGCGCCAGAGCGCGAGGAAAGTCGCGATCGTTCCGGTCTATGTCGGCTACGACAAGGTCTGGGAGCTGTCGAGCTACTTCAAGGAACTGCGCGGCGCGCAGAAGCAAAAGGAATCGGCCTCGGATCTGCTCAAGGGCGCCAAGCTGCTGACCAAGTCCTACGGCCGCGTGCACATCAATTTCGGCGAACCGATGCAGCTGCAGGAATACGCCGACAAGCATCTGCCGGGTTGGCGCGACAGCTTGCGCGGCGGCAGCGAAACCCCGCCCGGCTGGCGCGATTTCGTCAACCGCCTGGGCCTGGCGAATCATCGCCGCATCAATGCGGCGGCGGTCGCAAGCCCGGTCAGCCTGGCCGCGGTGGCGATGCTGGCGAGCCCGCAGCGAGCGGTGTCGCGCACCGAATTCCTCGAACAGCTCACGCATCTGGTGCGGCTGCTGGAAGGCCGGCCCTACGGCGAAAGCCTGCAAATCCCCGAGCCTTCGCCGGCCAAGAGCCTGGAATGGGCCGCGCCGATCGCGCGTATCGCGACGGTGCCGCATCCCTGGGGCGATCTGCTCGACGTTGCCGACCGCGACGCGGTGCTGCTGACCTATGCGCGCAACAACATCCAGCATCTGTTCGCGGTGCCGAGCCTGATCGCGAACCTGTTTCGCACGCGCGGCGTGCTCAGCGAGGAAGCCGTCGTCACCGGCTGCCGCGCGCTGTACCCATTTCTGCGTACCGAGTTCTACCTGCGCTGGGAACCGGCCGAGGCCGAGCAGGTCGCCCGCGACTGCATCGAGGTGATGCTCAAACAGGGCCTGCTGCTGCGCAACGACGACGGACGCCTGGCGCGCCCGGGCGTGTCGACCCCGGAATTCTCGACCCTGGCGATGCTCGGCCGGGTCATGGGTGAAACCCTGGAGCGCTACTGCATGACCACGCTGCTACTCGCCGACGAACGGCGCATGCAGCAGAGCGTATTGCGCGATCGTTTCGAGGAAGACTGCCGTCGCCTGGCCGAACGCATGGGCGTACTCACCGGCCGGGATTCGCCGGAATTCTTCGATAAAGCCCTGTTTCGCGGCTATCTGGACACGCTGATCGACCTCGGCATCGTCGTCGAAGGCGAGGACCGCCGGCTGCTGGTCGATGCCCGCATCGAGCGCATTGCCGAACGATCACTTGAACTTCTGTCGGACGAAACGCGTCAGACGCTGCTCCAGCTGCTGACCCGGCGCCCCCAGGCGGCCACGGCAGCCCTGGAGACGTAGCCCTGAAATCGCCTTCCCTGTAATCTGCCCGCCCGTAGCTCAATTTCCGCCCTCGATCCGGCCCCCTAGCCGGCTTTCCAACAGCACTACTTCAAAGAGAACTTATGCACTCCTCCTTCCGTATGCTCGCCATTGCCGCCTGCGCCAGCCTGTTGTTCGCCTGCGCCAAGAAAGAAGACGACAAGGCAACCGCCGCATCCGGCGAGCTGACCACCGACGCGCAGAAGTTCGGTTATTCCATCGGCGTCGATCTAGGCAACTCGCTCAAGCCGGTCAAGGATCATGTCGATGTCGCCGCGCTCGAAGCCGGCCTGAACGACGTGACCAACGGCGTCACGCCCAAGCTCGACGACGCCGCCCGCGAAGAGATCAAGAACACGGTCTCCAAGAAGATGCAGGAAGAGCAGGTCAAGGCGCGCGCCGAACAGGCCGGCAAGGCCAAGGAAGAAGGCGCCAAGTTCCTCGCCGAAAACGGCAAGAAGGCTGGCGTCAAGACCACCGCCTCGGGCCTGCAGTACGAAGTCATCAAGGAAGGCGAAGGCAAGAACCCGACCGCCGCCGACAAGGTCACGGTGCACTACAAGGGCACGCTGCTCAACGGCGAAGAGTTCGACAGCAGCTACTCGCGAGGCCAGCCGGTTACGTTCCCGCTTGGCAACGTGATCCCGGGCTGGACCGAAGGCGTGCAGCTGATGAAGCCGGGCGCCAAATACAAGTTCTACATTCCGTCCGAACTCGCCTACGGCGAGCGCGGCGCCGGCGTCAAGATCGGGCCGAACCAGACCCTGGTGTTCGAAGTCGAGCTGATCGACGTCGGCAAGGACGAAGCGCCGGCGAAGTAGGCCTCAAGCGCGCGGTTCAAAGCGGCGGCAGAGCGATCTGCCGCCGCTTTTGTTTGTGCGGCGTAGGTCGGCAAGGGATTGCCGACCTACGGCTTGCAGCTTTTGGCGATCGCTGCGGCCGCGCTCTGGCGCTGGCGTTCCCATTCGTCAGCGTCCATGCGCTTGAGTTCGCCGCCGGCTTCGCGAGTGCGCAGCCGGTTGGGCGGCCGCTCGTCGAGAAAGTGAAGCCGCGCCCGCGCGTCGGCGCACTGCTGCGCGCTGGCTTGCTTGGCCGCGGCGGCGGCTACACGCGCTTTGGCCTTGGCCGCATCCTGTTCGTCGATGCGCTTCAGAAAAGCCTTGGCCCCGTCGTCGGCCGGGGCCGCAACCGGCGGCGGCAGCTCCGGATGCACGATGTCGTAGCGGCCGCTGCTGGGCGGCGTCTGCGCGTAATGCACCACGCCGTCGGCATCGGTCCATCGATAGGCGGTGGCCGCGCTCGCGGTGTCGAGCGTCAGTGTCGCGGCCAGCCACAGCGCGCAGAACGATCGGGACAAGAGCTTCATGCCCACATCTTAAACCCGGCACCTCGAAAGACTGCGAGCCACCTGATTCCTGGAACTGTAGGAGCGGTCCTTGACCGCGATTGTGCGGTTGAACGTCTCAATCGCGGTCAAGGACCGCTCCTACAGTTGGGAATTGAAGCTACTTGCCGAGCCACTCGCGCGGGTCCAGCGCCGTGGAACCCTTGCGCAGTTCCAGGTAGACGCCGCTGCGGTCGTGGCCGCCGGTGTCGCCGGCGGTCGCGATCACCTGACCGGCATCGACCCATTCGCCGGCGGTCGGCGACGAGGTCGCGCAGTGACCATACAGCGTGAAGTAGCCACCACCGTGTTCGAGAATCACGATCAGGCCGTAGCGCTGCAGCCAGCCGACATACGCCACGCGCCCGCGCGCGATTGCGCGCACCGGCGTACCTTCCCTGGCCGCGATCCAGCGGCCGCTCCAGCTCAGACGTCCCTCGGCCTTCGGTGAACCGTATTCGGCAATGACCGGCCCGCGCAGCGGCCACGGCAGCTTGCCGCGCTGCTGCAGGAAGGGCTTGTTGCTGCCGTCGAAATCACCCGGGATGTCGGCCAGCGCGTCGCGCAGGGTTTCGAGCAGCTTCCTGACCTGGGCCTCGTCGGCCTGGGCCTGTTTGAGTTCACCCTCCGAGCTGGCGATGCTCTTCTCGATCTGCGCCAAGGTGCTCTGGCGCTCGAGGCGGCTCTTCTCCAGCGAATTCAGCGCCTGGGTCTGCTCGAGTTCCAGCGACTCGAGCCGCGCCCGCTCGTCGATCAGCTGGGCCTGCAGCTCGGCAATCCGGTCGAGCTCGGCCTGGACCGCGGCGACCTGGCCGGCGCGCGCGCGGTTCACGTAGTCGTACTCGGCGAGCACGCGGCCGATGCGCGCGGTGTCATCCTGGTTCAACCACAGCTGGGTACGTGCCCGATTGCCCATCACGTAGGCGGCGCGGACCTGGCGCGCCAGTACCTGGCGCTGCTCGTCCAGCCGATACTGGGCCTCGGCCTGCTGCACTTGGTTGGTCTTGATCCGCTCGTTCTGCGCGGCGATTTCGCGGCGCAGGCCCCTGAGCCTGGCCTGGGCGTCGCCGAGCTTCTTCTCGGCCGCTTCCAGCGCGTCGCCGAGCTGGTCTTTCTGGCCGCGCTCGCGCTGAATCTGGCTGCGCAACGAGTCGATCTTGCCCTTGACCTGCTGCAGCTCCTGCTCCTTCTTGCGGATGTCGCTGCTGGACGGCGTAGTGGCGGCCTCCCGGCCTCCAGCGGCCAGCGCTGGCAAAGCCACCGCCGTCAGCAGGCTGCAGGCGGCCAGCGCCCACGCGCAGGTCGGGTTCCGGGCTCGCTTTCGGTCAGGGGTGTTGGGTGCCATAATTCCGGCCGCATCATAGACGTCTCTTACACTTTTTGGCGCCCGCCGCCATCTGCCGGACACTCATGCAGCTGTACCTCGATTTCGTTCTTGCCCACCCACTTCTGTTCGCCGCTCTGGCCGGCGTGGTGCTGCTGATCATCGCCAATGAAGTCCACGGCAACCTGACCGGCGGCAAACGCCTGTCGATCCCGGAGGCGGTGCGGCTGATCAATGACCGCGAACCGCTGATCGTCGACGTGCGCGCCGTGGCCGATTTCAAGCGCTCACACCTGTTGAACGCATTGAACATCCCGCTGGCCAAGATCGACGAGCGCGTCACCGAGCTGGGCCGCGACAAGGCGCGCCCGATCCTGATCTACGACGCGCTCGGCAGCAGCGTCGGCGAAGCCGCCGACAAGCTCAAGAAACTGGGCTACGCCGAGGCCTACCCGCTGCGCGGCGGCATCAACAGCTGGCTCGGGGCCAGCCTGCCGGTCACGGCGAAGTAGCCGATACCGCAGCGCCATGAACCCAGTCCGCGTCTATTCCACTGCGTACTGCCCCTTTTGTGTGATGGCCAAGCGGCTGCTCGAGAACAAGGGGGTTGCGTTCGAGGAGATCCGGGTTGACCAGGATCTGCAACGTCGCAATGAGATGATGCAGCTGTCCGGCCGCCGCACCGTGCCGCAGATTTTCGTCGGCCAAACCCATGTCGGCGGCTTCGACGACCTGTCCGCGCTGGACCGCGCCGGCGGGCTCGATCCTTTGCTCGCCGACGTTTGAGGCGCCGGCCGCGTGCTTAATTGCATCAGTCCTGTTGCATTCAAGCACTAGCGTTTTTTTGTAAGCTTCCGCGCCGTCCGACGGACGTCGTCCCCCATTTTGCTGATCCGTTTTCTGGAGTTTTGCCGCCATGGCAGCTGACGTCATCCCCGAATCGCCCGCCGCTCTGCCCCAGGCCGATGCGCGCCAGGTGCTGTTGCAGAAGTTCTATCTGCGCGATGCGTCGGTGGAAGCGCCGCTGGCGCCGCAGATTTTCTCGCGCCCCTGGCAGCCCCAGGTCGACGTCAATGTCGCGACCAATGTGCAGTCGCTCGGCGACGATCAGTTCCATCTGGTGCTGACCATCACCGTCACCGCCAAGCTCGGCACCGATGTCGCCTTTCTGGTTGAAGTGCAGCAGGCCGGCGTATTCGTGGTGCGTGGTTTCCCGAATGAACAGGAGCGCGCCGCGGTGCTGGCCGGCTATTGCCCGAGCCTGCTGTTCCCGTTCGCGCGCGAAGCGGTCGCCGATTTCGTACAGAAGGCCGGCTTCCCGCAGCTGCTGCTGCAGCCGATCAACTTCGAGGCGCTGTTCATCGAGCACCTGAACCGTGCCCGCGCCGAAGGCCAGGTCGCCGCGCCGGCCGCCGCCGAAGCGACGACGCACTAAGCCCGCGCATGGCCGGCCGGATCTCGCGCGGATGAAGGGCATCGCCGTCCTCGGCGCGGGGTCCTACGGCACGGCGCTGGCGATCCAGCTGGCGCGCCGCGGCACTCCGGTGTGGTTGTGGGGCCGTGATCGCGCCGCGCTGGCGGCGATGCAGGAGCAGCGCATCAACCAGCGCTATCTGCCGGAGGCGCATTTCCCGATCGGTTTGACCGCGACCTCCGATCTGCGGCTCGCGATCGAATCCTCGGAAGAATTGCTGATCGCGGTGCCCAGCCATGCGCTGCGCGAGACGCTGCGCAAGTGCGAGCCGCTGCTGCTGCCCGGCCAGGGCATCGCCTGCGCGATGAAGGGCATCGAGACCGGCACCGGCAAGCTGGTGCACGAAGTCGTCGGCGAGGAACTTGGCGAGACGCGCGATCTGGCGGTGATTTCCGGCCCCACGTTCGCCAAGGAACTCGGCCTGGGCCTGCCGACCGCGGTCACCGTCGCCTCGTCGAATCTGGCTTATGCAGAGCGCATCGCGCACGCACTGCACGGCGATGGCTTTCGCGCCTACACCGCCGCCGACGTCATCGGCGTCGAGATCGGCGGTGCGGTCAAGAACGTGCTCGCAATCGCCGTGGGTATCGCCGACGGCCTCGGCCTCGGCGCCAATACGCGTGCGGCGCTGATCACGCGCGGCCTGGCCGAAATCATGCGGCTGGGCGAAAGCATGGGCGCAAAACCCGAGACGCTGATGGGCCTGTCCGGCCTCGGCGATCTGGTGCTGACCTGCACCGACAACCAGTCGCGGAATCGGCGCATGGGCCTGCTGCTGGCCCAGGGCAAGAGCGTCACTGAAGCGACCGCCGAGATCCGCCAGGTCGTCGAAGGCGTGCGCGTTGCGCCCGAGGTGCGGCGGCTCGCCGAGCAACGCCACGTCAGCATGCCGATCACCGAGCAGGTCTGCCGGGTTTTGCTGGGCGAAATCTCGGCGGTGGAAGCGGTGCGCGCACTCGCGACCCGGCCCGCCAAGCCTGAAAACCACTGAACCACTGAGTCAGGCGCCGCCGGCAAAGCCCGCTTGCCGCCAGGCTTCGTAGACCACGGCGGCGACCGCATTGGACAGATTGAGGCTGCGACTGCCCGCTTGCATCGGCAGCCGCAGGCCGTGGTCCGCCGGCAGGCTGTCGCGGATTTCCGCCGGCAATCCACGCGATTCGGGGCCGAACAGCAGAACGTCGTCGGCCCGGAACTGCACGCTGTCGTAGCGGCGTTGCGCCTTGGTGGACAGGGCGAAGATCCGCGCGCCCGCGACGGCCACCAGAAAAGCCTCGTAGCTCTCGTGGACGCGGATCACCGCCTGGTCGCGGTAATCCATGCCGGCGCGCCGCAACGCGGCATCGTCGATCGAAAACCCCAGCGGCTTGATCAGGTGCAGCGTCGATCCGGTGTTGGCGCACAGGCGCATCACGTTGCCGGTGTTGGGCGGAATCTCGGGTTGGTAGAGAGCGACCTGCATGGGCGACGAGAATCGGCAGTGGCGCTGCCAGCGTCAAGCCGCGCCGCACAAAATCGCGCGGGTTTGACATGCTCGGACAGCGCCGCCTAGTCTGCCGCGAAGTCTCCCGATGTGCTCCCCGATGAAACACGCATCCAAATCGACCGCTGCCCTGATCCGCCCCGCGGTGCTCGCAATCACCCTGGCGCTCGCCAGCTTCGGAGCCTGCGCCGACGACGAGGTGGCGCCGACAGAAGAAGTGATGCCCAATGCCGCGCCGTCGGCCGGCGCGATGGCCTTCGACCTGGTGGTCGTGCGTCCGCTGAGCCTGGTTGCGACGATGCTCGGCTCCGGCCTGTTCCTGCTGCAGCTGCCGCTGGACCTGATCCAGGGCACGCCGCCGGTCGATCCGGCGCAGAAGCTGGTCGTCGAGCCGGCGCGTTACACCTTCGACCGGCCGCTCGGAGTCATGGAGTATTGAGTGGGCCTGTTGGGGTTCGCTGCGCTCACCCCAACCTACCGATCGCCTCGTAGGTTGGGGTGAGCGCAGCGAACCCCAACATCGCCACCGCATCAGCGCAGCAGCTTCCCATCCGCATCCAGCACCTGCACATCGCCGAAGCCGAGCTTGCGCACCGGCGCTTCGATCTTGCTCAGGTCGCCGATCACGACCCAGGTCATCGCGTCCGGCTTCAGGTAGCGCTTCAGAGCCGCGTTGGCATCGGCGACGCTGAGGTTCTCGACTCTGGGCACCAGCTCGTCGTAGTAGGTGTCGGGCAAGCCGAACTGCAGGATGTTCAGGTACGAGCCCGCCACTTCTCCAGCGGTCTCGTTGTCGCCGGGCAGACCGACGACGATGTTGTCCGCCGACAGCTTCAGCTCCTGCGCGGTGATCGGCTTGCGGCCGACGATCGCGCGCAGCTCCTTGTCCATCTCGCGCATCGATTCGACGGTCTTGTCGGCCTGCACCGGCGCGTAGGCCAGGAACGGGCGCTGGCCGCGCGCGTTGCCCAGCTGCGAACTCGCACCATAGCTCCAGCGCTTGTCCTCGCGCAGGTTCATGTTGAGCCGCGAGATGAACAGGCCGCCGAGCGTGTTGTTGGCGACCGTGACCGCGACGTCGTCGGCATCCGACTTCGGCGGCGCCAGCAGCACCGCGGCGATCAGGGTCTGGCCGGCGCCGGTCTTGTTGACCAGGAACACGCGCGGCCGCTCGGGTAGCGCGACGCTCGCCAGATTCTTGCTCGGCCTGGCCTCGGCCGGCGCCCTCCAGCCGGCCAGCCGCGCCTCGAGCATCGGCTTGATCTCGGCCAGCGTGGTGTCGCCGACGATCAGCAACTGGGCATTGTCCGGCCGCAGCCAGCGCGCATAGAACCGCTTCAGATCGTCGGCCGACAAGCCGGCGACGGAAGCCTCGTTGCCATTGCCGGAGCGCGGATTCGAGTAGGCGTGGCCAGTGCCGTAAATCAGCTGCGGATAAAGCCGCGTCATGATGCCGGTGGGCTGGGTTTTTTCCTGCTGGATCGCGGCGAGACGCTGCTGCTTGAGGCGGGACAGTTCCTTGTCCGGGAAACTCGGATGCAGCAGCACGTCGGCGAACAGATCCAGCGAGGGCGCAAGCTGGGTCTTCAAGGCGTTGACGCCGATCAGGGCCGCGTCGGAATTGGCATTGCTGATCAGCACCGCGCCGAGGTCTTCGGCGCGCCGCGCGATCGCCAGCGAATCCATCGTCGGCGTGCCTTCGTCGAGCATGTCCAGCATCATCTTCGCGGTGCCCGGCGCAATGCCGGCATCGGCGGAGTAGCCGGCGTCGACCAGCAGCGTCGCCTGGATCACCGGCACTTCGTGGCGCTCGGCCAGCAGCACTTGCAGGCCGTTCGACAGCGTCGCGCGCTGCAGTGGCGGCAGCTTCAGCGCCGGCGCTGCACCCACGGCCGGCAGCTTGCTGCGATCGGCGCCGGTCTTGGCGGCGCTGTATTCCGGGAACGGCTGCACGTCGAGCGTGAAGCGGCCGTCCGACAGCCAGCTGCGGGTAACGTCGCGGACTTCCTGCGGCGTGGTGCCGAGGATCCAGCTCATCTCGGTCTTGTAGTAGTCGGGCGTGCCGCAATAGACCTGGTACTCCGCCAGGATCGAGGACTTGCCGGTAAAGCCGTCGATGCGCTCGAGGCCGCGCACGAAGTCGCCCTCGTGCTGCACCTTGACGCGCTCCAGCTCCTCGGCCGTCGGGCCATCGCGCAGGAAGCGCTGCAGCTCCTCCTCGATCGCGGCTTCGACGGCTTTGATGTCAGCGCCCGGCGCGAGCAGCGTGTCGATCTGGAACTGGCTGCCGATCTCGAACGGCCCGAGGCCGGCGTTGACCGAGGTCGCGCTACGGTCCTGGTACACCAGCCGCTGATACAGGCGGCTGTTCTTGCTGCCGGCCAGGACTTCACCGGCGAGCTGCAGCAGGTTGGTGTCGTGATCGCAGAAGCCCGGCACGTTCCAGACCTGGAACAGGCGCGCCTGCGGCACGCGGTCCTGCAGCGAGCTGCGCTTGGGGCCGCTCATCTTCGCGGTCCAGGGGCCGTGGCGATCGAGCGTCGGGCCCGGCGCGATGTCGCCGAAGTACAGCTCCACTTTCTTGATCACCTCGGCGGTGTCGACGTCGCCGGCAATCACCAGCGTCGCATTGGCGGCGCCGTAGTGCTCGTCGAACCATTTCTTCACATCGGCGACTTTTGCCGCATTCAGATCCTTCTCCGATCCGATCGTGGTCCAGGAGTACGGATGGCCGGCCGGATAGGTTTCTTTCGCGATCAGATCATCGGCCTGGCCATACGGCTGGTTCTCACCCTGCCGCTTTTCGTTGAGCACCACGCCGCGTTGCTCGTCGAGCCTCGATTGGTCGATCGCGCCGGTCAGATGGCCCATGCGATCGGACTCCATCCACAGCGTCATGTCGAGCGCCGAGGTCGGCACGTTCTCGAAATAGTTGGTGCGGTCGAACCAGGTCGTGCCGTTCATCTTCGACGCGCCCACGGCCTCCAGCGGGCGGAAGAATTCGTCGTTGTAATGCTCCGAGCCATTGAACATCAGGTGCTCGAACAGGTGTGCAAAGCCATGCAGGCCTTCAGGCTCGTCCTTGCTGCCGACGTGGTACCAGACGTTGACCGCGACGATCGGCGCCTTGTGATCCTCGTGGACCAGCAGCGTCAGACCATTGCCCAGGATATGCTTCGTGTACGGGATGTCGAAGGCAGCGGCACGTGCCGCGCCGCTGGCCGCAGTGGCCGTCGCCGGGTCGGTGGCCGGCGGCGTGCTGGCAGTGGGCTGCACGGCGGGAGTCGCGCAGGCGGCCAGACCCAGAACCAGCAGGGCCGAGCCGGCGCAGATGGCCAGACGATCAAGAGACATGAGCTATTCCGAAACGAGCGATCCGCCATTGTGCACATTGCACGGCGCGTAGCGCATAGAGCCTGAAGATGGCGGCAAGTTCCTGGCAGATCGATCCGGCATCGCAGCGCTTGGCGCGCGCGCGCTGGCTGCCGTCGCCGAATCACGACGAACGCCCGCCCGGCAGCGCGATCGAGCTGCTCGTGGTCCACGCGATCTCGCTGCCGCCGGACCAGTTTGGCGGGCCGTGGATCGACGCGCTGTTCACCAACACGCTGGACCCGGCCGCCCACCCGTATTTCGCGACGATCGCCGGGCTGAGCGTGTCGGCGCACTGCTGCATCTTCCGCGACGGTTCGGTGACGCAGTACGTGCCCTTCGATCGACGCGCCTGGCACGCCGGCGCGTCGAGCTGGCGAGGGCGCACGCGCGCCAACGATTTCTCGGTCGGCATCGAACTCGAAGGCTGCGACATGCAGGGCTTCGAAGCCGCGCAGTACCGCTCGCTGGCCGATGTCACTGTCGCGCTGCTGGCGGCTTATCCGACGCTGCGCTCGGATGCGATCGTCGGCCATTCCGACATCGCGCCGGGCCGCAAAACCGACCCCGGCCCCGGCTTCGACTGGCCGCGGTTGCGTAGTCTGATGTAGGTCGGCAATCCCTTGCCGACGTGAGGCCTTCGTTGCGTATCGGCGGTACACGTCGGCAAGGGATTGCCGACCTACGGGCGCAACCGTGTAAGGCCCCAACTGTCATCATGTACCCATGCTCCTGATCGCGACCATCTGCGCCCTGCTGCTCGAGCGCCTGCTCGGCCAACTCAACTGGTGGGGCCGCCCGGTGTTGCTGCAGACCACGGTCCGCGGCGCGCGGCGCCTGCTGCCCTGGCCGAGCTTATGGGCCAGCCCGGCCGTCGTGCCGCTGCTGCTGCTGCCGCCGCTGGCGCTGACCGCGCTGCTCGAGCAGCGCATCGAGAGCCCGTTCGTGTCGCTGGGCTTTTCGGCGCTGGTTCTACTACTGTGCCTGGGACCGCGCGATCTCGCCGACGACGTGCACGCGATGCTGCGCGCGCATGCAGCCGGCGACGACGAGACCATGCGTCGCCTGGCGCGCGCCCTGCAGCGCGGGCCGACGCCCGACGCCAGCCATCGCTCGCTGACTGGCGCTCTGTTCATCCAGTCGCACGAACGGCTGTTCGGCATTCTGTTGTGGTTCTTCGTGCTCGGCCCGCTCGGCGCGGTCGCCTACCGGGCTGCCAGCCGCCTGCCGCGCCTGCTGCATGCCGACGGCGACACGCTGGCCGCGGATTTCGCCGACGCGCTGCACGGTGTGCTCGCCTGGATTCCGGCGCGGATCACGGCGCTGCTGTTCGGCCTCGCCGGCAGCCTCGACGACGCCCTGCGCGCCTGGAGCGGCCTGCGCTTCGACCCGGGGTCGGGCGACGTCGCCGGCTGGAGCCGCAAGACCTGGGCGGTGCTGGCCGAAACCGCGACCGGGGGCCTGGAAACCGATGGCGAAGATGGCGGCGGCCCCGCTCTGCCGCCGAACTTCGAAGCGATGCTGCACGAGGTGCTCAACCTGCAGAACCGCGCGCTGCTGATCCTGCTGGCGTTCTTCGCTTTCTTTGCAACCGGTGCCTGGGTCAG
Source organism: Hydrocarboniphaga sp. (assembly GCF_028291725.1). Taxonomy (GTDB): domain Bacteria; phylum Pseudomonadota; class Gammaproteobacteria; order Nevskiales; family Nevskiaceae; genus Hydrocarboniphaga. The sequence continues at coordinate 55,942 of NZ_JAQGNT010000088.1, forward strand.
CGGGTTTTGAAGCGATGACTTTGAAACGATGATCAAGCGCATAGCCGCGTTGATGCTGGTGCTTGCGGCTCCTGCTATCGCCGAGGCCGCCCGCGTCGTGGCGCTGGCGCCGCATCTGGCGGAATTGGTATGCGCGGCCGGTGCCTGCGATCAATTGGTCGGACGCATCGAATACAGCGACTACCCCGCCTCGGTGCGCGCACTGCCCAGCGTCGGCGATGCCTTCAACCTCAATGCCGAAGCCTTGCTGGCGCTGAATCCGGACCTGGTCATTACCTGGCAAAACGGCACGCCGGCGGCGACGATCGCGCAGATCGAACGCCTCGGCATCCGCACGCTGCCGATCGAGATCCACAAGCTCGTCGATATCGAAAGCGCGCTGCTGACGATCGGGACACAACTCGGCTCGGCGACGACCGCGCAAGCCGAAGCGATGCGCTTTCATCAGCGTATCGATGCGCTCGGCAAGCAGTACCGGTCCGCATCCAAACTGCGCGTGTTCTACCAGATCGAGGCCGACCCGATTTTCACGATCAACCGCGACAGCCCGATCTCGGAGGCGATCTCGCTGTGCGGCGGCGAGAACATCTTCGCCGACCTGCCGCTGCTCGCCGGCGCGCTCGGCCGCGAGGCCGTGCTGGCGCGCGATCCGGACGTCGTGGTCTGGGGGCGGCAGGACGCCGCCAGCGACAAAATAAGGGCATTCTGGCAACGCTGGCCGGATGCGCACGCAACGCGACGCGGCAACCTGTACGCAGTCGATGCCGACACGCTGGCACGGGCGACACCGCGCATGGCCGATGGAATTACCGAACTCTGCGGTGTGCTCGATGAGGCCCGGCGCAAGGGCAAACCCTAGCCGGCTAGGGATGCGGCGCCATCTGCGGCCGTGACGCGGTACCGATGTTCTGCGCCAGGAAGACTTTGACGGCTTCAAGAAACTTCACGTGATTGTCTTCGACATAGAAGCCGTGTTCCTCACCGTCGAACGGCATCCAGACGTAGGACTTGCTCAGGCGATCGAGTTCTTTACGCAACTCCTTGGCCTGGCTGAAGGGCACTCGTTCGTCCGCTGTGCCGTGCGCGATCAGCACCGGACCTTTGAGGCGCTCTAGATAGGTGATCGGCGAATTGGTACGAAGCTCGTCGTCGCTGGCTCCGACAGCTTCGTTCAAGTACTCGCGGCCAAGCCGCGACGAGGCGATGTCCGAATCACGCGACTGGGTGACCAGATCGTAGACGCCAGCCAGACCGATCGCGCAGCGATACAGGTCGGGCTCCTTGACTGCGCTCATCAGAGCAGCATAGCCGCCGTAGCTGCCACCCATGATGCAGATGCGTCCGCGGTCGGCGATACCCGCCTGAACCGCCCAGGCGACGGCGTCGCTGAGATCATCCTGCATCGTCGTTCCCCAGTGGTGGTAGCCATCGTGCAGGAAAGTCCAGCCATAACCACCCGAACCACGGTAGTTGACCTGCAGGACCGCATAGCCCAGTGACGCCAGGTACTGCGCCCAGGGATCCCATTCCCAGACATCGCGTATGCCGTGCGGGCCGCCATGGGGCATCACCACCAGCGGCCGCTTTTCCGGCCGGATGCCACTGGGGCTGGTCAGATACCCCGACAGCAGGCGGCCGTCGCGCGCTTTCACATCGATCGGCGTCGACGGACTCATCTGCTGCGGATCGATCCAGGGCCTGGGCGAAAACAGGTAGTCAGCTTTCATCCGGTTCAGATCGAACAGGTAATAGTCTAGGGGATTGCGGTCGCTGCTGACTGAGACCACCATTTTTCTGCCGTCCAGTGTCGTGCTGGTGATGTCGACGCGCTGGTCCGGGAAACTCTTCAAAAGGGTTTTATAAAGCTTGGCCTCGATCGAATCGCGTTCGATGAAATCGACCAATGGACGGCCGTCATCGAAGCTCACTACCGCGGGACGCCGATCTCCGACCAACATCGGGACGCCGCTGAAATCGACGCGCTCGTTGCAGGCCAGGGTCTTCAACTCCAGGTTGACTAGGTCGCGCGAGCGCAGACAGGTTCGGTCGCCGCCCCGATCGGACACAAGGAACAGCGTTCGCGCGTCGTCGCTGAGGCCCAGCAGAAAGATCTGGGTGTGTTTTTCGTTCTTCTGCACCAGCGTCCATTTCTGTGTCTGAAGATCATGCAGATACTCGTTGACGGTGCCGTCTTCATTCCTGCCCAACGCATAGCGCGGCTGGCCCATTACATCGGTAACAACCGACTTGCGTTCGCTGGAGAGGCCCCAGGAGAGGTAGTTCGCGCTGATCGAGGAAACGGTCTGCTTGGTCCCTTTGTTTACGTCGAGCTGATATAGCTGGTAGCTCGGCGACTCGTTGCGCCAGGACACGACGGCGATCAGCGCGTGGTCAGGGTCCTGGGGCATCGGATCAACCATATAAGCCGCGGAATACTCCCTGCGGCTTCCACTGATGTGCGTACCGGCGTCGATACCACCCTGGTACCCATGCAGATAGGCTTTGCCTCGGCCGTCCGCATCCATGCCGTATAGCTCACCCGTCAACGCAGGCTGGTCCAACGGCCCAAAGCTTTTGCCCATCGCGACGACAACACGCTTGGGCGAAACCCACCATACGTCTGCCACGTGCTGCTGATGCGAGAAACTGAGTGTGGCCGTGATCTTCCTGCTGTCGACGTCGATGATTCCCAGGGCCGTCACGTCCTTCAGCGGATAGCGGATGGCCAGATAGCGCCCGTCGGGTGAAATCTTGGCCGATATGTATTGCGGCTGGCGGCCGAAATCCGCCGCAGTCGGCGCTGCGGGCGTAGCATCGGCTGCCAACACGGAGCAGTAACCGGCGGCAAGCAACAGCACCATCAAACCATGCAGCAATAATGATCTCACCCTGACCTCCACCTGCCGACCCACCCCATCAGCCGGCGACAGCATTGCCACTGTCGTCGGCTGGCCCCTGCCACCAGACTGCGAGAAATCCCCAAAGCCCGCAAGCAAGGGGCAGGCGAATGGGGATCGGCTATCGTTCCGATTCAGTTAAGGCGTTACGCGCAAGATCGGGCTTCCGTTCCCGCCCATTTGTCCGACGCATGGAAGGCTCTCTGCCGCTCACGACGTTCAAGGTGCTGACGCTGAATACCCACAAGGGATTCACCGTTTTCAATCGGCGTTTCATGCTGCACGATCTGCGCGAGGCGGTGCGCAGCGTGGGTGCGGATGTCGTGTTCCTGCAGGAAGTCCTCGGCAGCCACGAGCTGCACTCGTCCAGGCAGAAGGACTGGCCGGCGTCGCCGCAGTACGAGTTTCTGGCCGACACGATCTGGGGCCATTACTCCTACGGCCGCAACGCGGTCTACCCCGAGGGCCATCACGGCAACGCGGTGCTGTCCAAGTTTCCGATCGTCAGCTGGCAGAACCGCGACGTATCGATCGCGGGGCCAGAGCGGCGCGGCCTGCTGCATTGCGTGCTGCGCGTGCCGCAACGCGATCTCGACGTGCACGTGATCTGCGCGCATCTGGGCCTGATGGAAGATCACCGCCAGCAGCAGCTCGAGCTGATGTGCCAGATGATCCATCAGCATGTGCCGGCCGACGCGCCGCTGGTGATCGCTGGCGACTTCAACGACTGGCGGGTGCGCGCGCACCCGGTGCTCAACCGCTGCGGGCTCATCGAGGCTTTCGTCGAGCACGAAGGCAGCGCGGCCAAGACCTTCCCGTCGCGCTTCCCAGTGTTGCGCCTCGACCGGATCTATACGCGCAACGTGCGCACGGCGCGTCCGATGGTGCTGTCATCCAAGCCCTGGTCGCATCTGTCGGACCACGCCGCCCTGGCATTGGAGATCAGCCTGTGAGCCGGGCAGGGCACGATTGGGTCGACGGCAATCGGGTGGATCTGCTCGAGAACGGCGAGGCCTATTACCCGCGCGTGCTCGAGGCCATCGCGAGTGCGCAGAAGGAGATCTTCGTCGAGACTTTCATCCTGTTCGACGACAAGATCGGCCAGCCTTTTCAGCAGGCGCTGGTCGATGCCGGCCGGCGCGGCCTGCGCGTCGAGCTCACCGTCGATGGCTACGGCTCGGCCAATCTGACGCCTGGGTTCGTCAAGGAGATGACCGATGCCGGCATCGGCTTCCATGTCTATCGCCCTCAGCCCAAGCTGATGGGCGTGCGTACCAATCTGTTCCGGCGGCTGCATCGCAAGCTGGTGGTGGTCGACGGCCGGCTGGCTTTCGTCGGCGGCATCAATATCTCGCATGACCATGTCGCTGATTTCGGCCCCGGCTCCAAGCAGGACTATGCAGTCGTGGTCGAGGGCCCGGTGGTGCGCGATATCCACCGCTTCTGCGAATTGTCGGTCGCCAGGGACGCGCTGAAGACACAGACGCGCCAGCGCTGGTGGCAGCGCCGTCGCGCCGCGCCGACGGCCCCGGCTCTGCCGGCGGCAGGCCGCGCGCGCGTGATGTTCGTAGTGCGCGACAACGAGCGCCATCCTGACGACATCGAGCGCGAGTATCGGCTGGCGATCAAGGCCGCGCGCCGCCGGATCGTGATTGCCAACGCCTATTTCTTCCCGGGCTTCCGCTTGCTGCGCAATCTGCGCGACGCGGCGCGGCGCGGCGTCGATGTCAGGCTGATCCTGCAGGGCAAGCCGGACATGTGGTACGTGAAATGGATCGCCGAAAATCTTTACGAATACCTGATGAAAGCCGGCGTCACGATCTACGAATATTGCGAGCGGCCGCTGCACGCGAAGGTGGCGGTGATCGATGAAGAATGGGCGACGGTCGGCTCCAGCAATCTCGATCCGCTGAGCCTGTATCTGAATCTGGAGTCGAACCTGGTGTTCGGCGACGCGGCATTCAACCAGCACCTGGCGGCTAGCCTTCAGCATCTGGTGCAGCACAGCTGCCGCAAGGTGGAGTGGACCGCAATACCGAAGCGCGATATCAGCCGCCAGCTGTTCAACTTCGTGACTTATCACCTGGGCCGCCGCTTTCCGGCCTGGGTCGGCTGGCGCCCCGCACATGCACAGGGTCCGGGACAATCGGCGCCGGACAGCCGGGCTGTCGATGATCAACGCCGCGCGCCGGGCGACGCCGGCAACCCGTAGCCCGGGTGAGACCCGGGGATCGTGCTCCCGGCTCGGAGGCCCCGGGTTGCACCCGGGCTACTAGTGTCTAATTGCGCAAGTTAACGATAGTGTTTCGAAGCTGAGCGCCCTTGACCTCACGCTTACGCCAGACGAAGGGAGCGGCATTGTTGTTGTAAGCGGCGGTGAAGCTACGAATCGCGTCGA
>NZ_JAQGNT010000114.1 GCF_028291725.1 Hydrocarboniphaga sp.
CGTCGGGCTGAAGCCCGACCAACAAATGATGTGCGAGTGGGTCGGGCTTCAGCCCGACGCTGTTGAATGCCGAGCGCACACCGGATAAAACCCAGACATGAAACGCCCCCTCGGACAACTGCGCATCATCGGCGGCCAATGGCGCAGCCGACTGGTCGACTTCGATGCCGCCGACGGCGTTCGCCCGACGCCCGATCGCGTGCGCCAGACGTTGTTCGACTGGCTCGCGCCGCAGATTGCCGGCGCGGCCGTGCTCGATCTGTTTTCCGGCAGCGGCGCGCTGGGCCTGGAAGCGCTGTCGCGCGGCGCGGCGTCCGCCACCTTCGTCGAAACCGGCGCCGAGCAGGCGCGTGCGATCCGCGCCGCGCTGCAGAAACTCGGCGCCGACAACGCCGAGGTGCTGAGCCAGGACGCGCTGAGGTTCCTGTCGAACACGCCGCAGCGCTACGACATCGTCACGCTCGATCCGCCCTACGACAGCCCGCTGCTGGAACGCGCGCTGGCGCTACTCCCGCGGGTGCTCAAGCCGCATAACCGGGTCTACCTGGAATGGCCGAAAACCGGCGTCCCGGTGCTGGCGCCGGGATGGTCGCTGCTGCGCGAGAAGCAGGCCGGGCTGGTCAGCTTCTGCCTCGCGACTTACCAATCCCAGGACTGATCCCACGACTGAATGGGGATCACGCCCGAACGACGAGCCCGGTCGGGTAAACTCGGTACCTCATTCAACCCTGCGGAGCCGGCACCGGTGAGCAAAGCGCCGAACATCGTCGCGGCCTACAGCGGCACCTTCGACCCGGTGACGCTGGGCCATAACGACATCATCCATCGCGCGGCGCGGATGTTTCCGCGGCTGATTGTCGCGGTGGGCTCGAATGTCGCCAAGAACCCGCGCTTCTCGCTGGAGGAACGTGTCGACCTGATCCGCCAGGTGACCGCCGATCTGGGCAATGTCGAGGTCAAGGGCTTCTCGGGCCTGGTCGTCGATTTCGCCCGCGAAAACCGGGTCAACGTGCTGGTACGCGGTGTGCGTACCGTAGGTGATGTCGACTACGAGAAGCAGATGGCCGTGATGAACCGCGACCTGTATCCGATCCTCGACACCGTAATGCTGGCGCCGTCGCCGGAGTACGCGCATCTGTCCTCGAGCCTGGTGCGCGAGCTCGCCGCGCTCGGCGCGCCGGTCGAGAAGCTGGTTCCGCAGGCGGTGATCGCGCCGCTGCTGGCGCGCCTCGGCCGCCCGAGTGCCTGAGACGGGCGTACCGTCGGCCAACTGCCGGCGCATCCGGCGACATGATGAATTGGTACAAGCGCATTCCTTTCGACCGTTTTCTCGCCGCGATGATCGCGTCGGTGGCGCTCGCCTCACTGTGGCCCACGCTGGGCGCCAGCGGCGGACCCCTGCATCTGGACCTGGTCACCGAACTCGGCGTCAGCCTGGTGTTCTTCTTCGCCGGTGCCGGTTTGTCGTTCGCCAGTCTGAAGGACGGCGTCACCAACTGGCGCCTGCATCTGCTGGTGCAGCTGTCGACGTTCGCGCTGTTCCCGCTGATCGGCATGGCGTTCGTAGTGGCCAGCGAGGATTTCTTTCCGCGCGACCTGCTGTCGGGTTTCTTCTTCCTGTGCGCGCTGCCGTCGACGATCTCGACCTCGATTGCGATGACCCAGCTGGCACGCGGCAATGTCGCCGGCGCGATCTTCAATGCGACGCTGTCGAGCCTGCTCGGCATGGTACTGACGCCGCTGCTGGTGAATCTGTACCTCCACTCTGCTGGGCATTCCGGCGGCCACGGCGGATCGCTGCTCGACCAGTTCGCGAAGATCGCCGGGCAGCTGTTCCTGCCGCTGGTGCTCGGGCAGCTCACGCGCCGCTGGATCGCCGGCTGGATATCGCGCAACAAGGGGCGGGTGACGCTGTCGGATCGCGTGGTGATCCTGCTGATCGTCTACAACGCCTTTTCGGATTCCGCCGCGGCCGGCATCTGGTCGCAGTATGGCTGGCAGACTCTGGCGCAGACCTTCGTGTTGACCGCTGCGCTGCTGGCAACGGTGCTCGCCATCACTCGCTTCTTCGCGCGCCGTGCCGGCTTCAAGGTCGAGGACGAGATCGCCGGCGTGTTCTGCGGCTCGAAGAAGAGCCTCGCGGTCGGCGTGCCGATGGCCAAGCTGCTGCTCGGCAACACGCCGCTGGGCATGATCGTGCTGCCGCTGATGATTTATCACCAGCTGCAGTTGTTCGTGTGCACGCTGCTGGCCCGCCGCTATGCGTCGCGGCCGGCGCTTGCGTTCATGCCAACGCAATCGCGGCGCTCGCTCGATGCGGACCCGTCGACACCGCCGCAGGCGGATTAGCGTTATGAGCCAGGTAACCAGCCGGGTGCAGACTCCGCGATTGCGGCTAGTGCGACGACTCATAAGTTTGGAAACAGAGATTGGGCTCCCTCCCCCGCGTGCGGGGGAGGGTTGGGGAGGGGGCGTGATGGCAGAACCGAGCTTTCTTCCGCGCCCGCGCCCCCATCCCGGCCTTCCCCCGCA
>NZ_JAQGNT010000010.1 GCF_028291725.1 Hydrocarboniphaga sp.
TGAGAAACAGCCGTCGCGAAATCCCGTAGTCCCCCGCCGACTGCTTCCAAGTCACAGGCCACCACGTCGCCGCCACAGAGCAAGCCTTGCCGCCGGATTTACGCGGATTTACGCAGCCGGTAACACCCTTCTCAAAGAACCAGGCGATACGTGGCTAACGATTTACTGGTCTGTACGAGACCTTGTCGCAGCAGGATGTCGAGGTAGCGGTCCACATCAATAGGCGGGTTCTTGAGCTGCCGCCGCTGTCGTTGCGCAGCCGCGACCACCGCAGCTTGATCGAGATCGAACAGATACTCGGTAAAAACGTCGGGGTGCTGGCAGTCGATGCCGAAAGCGGCGAGCACGTCAGCGGGGAAATCCTTCTCGTTGAACGTCACGATCACGCTGGCGTTGCAACGGATCGCTGCCGCCAGTACGTGACGATCATCCGGGTCCGGCAGGTTCAGTCCGGCGATCAAATGCTCATGGCCTGTTACGAGGGCGTCTGGAATCGCCAGATCCATGAGCGATGATGTGCGATCGAGTTGCTCAGCCGTCAGGTCGGGCCGGTTTGCGAGGAGGCTGCGTTTCCATTCGTCATGGATTTACGTGCTCCATCGCGCCCGGAACCGGCCCGTCAGCCCCAGCCACATCAGGAAATCCCGAAGCGGCGCGGGATACAACACGCAGGCGTCATAAACGGCCGTGAACGGCGAATGCCTCATTCGTATCCCATGCCCAACTCCTGAGCCTGTTTGGTCAGCCCCTCCATCGCCTGCTCACTAGCACGGTCGCGCTCCGATTTGAAATTCATCAAATCAGCGAAGCGCACGCGCCGGTGCTTGCCCGTCTTGTGGAACGGCAATGAGTTGGCCTCTAACAGCTTCACCAAGTGCGGCCGCGAAACATTGAGTAGGTCAGCTGCTTCTTGGGTGGTCAGTTCCGCATGGATCGGCACGACTTGAACGGCATTACCGTCCGCCAGCTCAGCGAGGATGTCCACCAATAGACGCAGCGCACTAGTCGGTAACTCGACCTGATGAGCCTGGTTCTTGTCATCCAGAATCTGGATTCGCTGCGTTTCAAATTGGGTCGTTAGATATGCGGCCAGGGCACGCTGGCTCTCCACCGCCGCCTGCACCTCACGTGCAACGGGGAGATTCATAACGGCCAGGGAGGTGTTGCTCATGACGGGCTCCGAGAAATTCGAATGACTCATAAGAGAGAGCCTAAACGAAACAAACGAAAGTCGCAATAAACGAAACGACATCCCCCGCCAAGCCTATGCACCAAGCCAACAGCGCCTGCCCATCTATGACGGCCAAGCTGCTGCGTGAGGGTTCCGACCTTGGCAATTCACGTGAGACCGCCGGAATACGGCCATATTGAACGACTTCCTCAATGTGTCCGCAGCTCTGTTCGTTCGTGACACCGGCGGGATTACCGTTCTGGAAGACCTTTACCGTCAAAGCTGTGCGAGCACGACGGTAAATGTCTCTGCGGATATTTCCGGAAAGAATCTACCGTCAGTTTTACCGTCAAATCTTCCCACTACGTGAACGCATCGGCCAGAAGCGAAGGCCCGGAAGCCTTTCGGCATCAATCGCTTGCCTCCGAAATGAGTGCCGTTGACGATGTATTGCCGGCAATGACACTGAATCAGTAACCCCTTGGTAACTAAGAACAAAACCTTCGCGCTCGGAATCCCTTCACTCCCACTCAATTGTATCCTGATAAATTAACATGTTGTAAATATGACATGTTTTATATATATCTCTTATTATTTACCGTCAGTTTTACCGTCAATCTTCTGAGCCTTGGACAACTGCAAGGCTTCCAGGCTCGGTAAGCGAAGACCCAGCTTCGACATGGCCACTTCGAGCAACACCGTAGGACTCTCCGGTCAGGATGAGCACCGAAACTTCAGGCTTCGATTCCAGAAGCTGCTGCGCCACCGCGACGTAGCGAGTCGGCTCGGCATACGGAATAGCAACACCGTAGTCGTCGGCCGCCGCCGCGGGCTTCATTTCGAAGCACGCCAACCCCGCACCAAGCGTTATCAGCTTACTTGCAAGCGGCGTCACAACCAGATGACACCCTCCCATGATGCGCATGCTCTTTAAGTATCGCCTCATGGCGCCCAATAGTTGGCGGTACGCTTCGAACGGATGCGATTCGTGTGCATAAAGGATATTAGTCACCGGGGTGAGAGGCGCATCAAACAACGGCGTCCGGTACTCCATGAGGAGTTGATCACCTCTTCGCGGATTCCGAGATGGATGGGGCAAGGCTGGACATATTTCCGCGAGTGCGGGAATCACGTCGGAGTCCATCACTTTCTGCAACTGACCGATCCGATTCTCTCCCAGCACCGGAAACCAGACCAACGGCCAATGCTTGACGCTCTCAATACGTAGCGCACCTGCGTATCCCGGAATGAGTACCAGATCGTTGCTGGGATCTTCAGAGCGAATCTGTCCGTCCAGCTTGGCATCCTCAGCGACTACGACTTGCAAATTCACTCCACCAGCTAGTAGCGGATTTTCCACCGTCTTGTCCGGAATCAACCTATGCAGCAGGCCTAGCATGAGCGACAAATATGCAATTCTAGGCAGAGAACTGACGTCCAGAATTATATCGGTCTGATCCGTAACCTCGGCCAACACTCGTTCAGTGCTCAGTCGTAGTGCCGTAGTGGCACTGATGTCGTCATCGTTATCATCCACTAGTTGAGAGAGAACCTTGGTGGCTCCAATCGATGCGAAGGCTTTGCTAAGAGCTTCCGCATTCAGCTCAGTCTGTTGTTTCAACTCTTCGCTGAGCTGATAACCAGTTATATTAACCAGCAACAATTCCGCCTTGGACACTTGGCAGCCAGACTCGCTCAGGCTATGCACAAACTTCGACATCACGGCCTGTGCGCGTACATCGAAGCCACGCCCTGCGATGTATAACAGTCGTACGGGGCTATTGTTGATACGGCGCTCCGAATACATGCGATCCCACATATCGGGCACTTCGGCACCGCGACGAAAAACGTAGTGCTGCCAGAGCGCGTTCATTTCATCTCCAGACGTCGCCGACGATTCGGCTGAGGACCCAATTCCATCCATTCGATCATTGTGTCTGCCGACACGTCCTGCCACCCGCCAGTCTGAAGAGGCAGATCGAAGTGAGCGCAGAGCGTTCTATTCAGATAGAACACCGTGCCACCATCACGAGAGGTGCTGGCGGAGCTATCCCGCGCCATCAGGAGGTTCTCCGCCACACATTCGGACAGCAATCGCAACAGAATCGCCTTTTGATCATCGGCGCGTTTGGCACTTGCCCTTAACTTGGCCAGCTCAGCCTGCGACAGACGAACGCCCGTCACCCCAGGGGCATAGGGTGCATTCGGCAGAAACGTCCGGTCTCGGCAATATGCTCCAACGGCATCGAGCAAACGCTGCGCGCGTGTACCTTCTGTGTGGCTTTTTGGAATGAACTCTCTCTTTCGCTTTGCCACATCCTTGATTAGCTTTTCCTGCTCCGCCGGCGAGAGCAACAGCTCCGGCTTACGCATGATCTGTTTGGCTTGCAACCCTTCATAGAGCGTCGCCGCCAGCGACAACAATTCTTCGATATTATTTGTCGCCAGAGTACAGAGCTTGTCGATGCCGAAGTAATACGGAATTTTCAGTTCCTCGTGCATGAATGCTTCGGCAGCCGCTTGAACCTGCGAGCTATCACGATCCTCAAGTTCCTCTGTCGCCAGCGGCGCCAACTCTAGCGTCAACTGTCGCTTAGACTCATCGCGCGCGATCAATGTCCGAATTACATACAACTCGCGGAGAGAGTCCAGATCCGAGGTTTCCAGATATTCACCGGCTTGTCTCAGCCATTCGCTGTAGCGCGGACTATTGCGCTGGCGTTCAACACTTTGCTTGAATCCTTGCTGCCCTAATTCGATCTCTTTCCGGAGTTCATCAGACTTGAAATGATCCCGTAGATATTGAGAAAAGGCACCCGACGGAATCAGGTTCTGTACGTCCAGTCTTCGCTGCAATATGTTCTGTGCAAATGTCGAGAACTGGCCTCGTTGCTGACTGCTCCACATTTCCTCCAGCGGATATTCACGTAGATCGCGGCCTTCCCGTGCGCCTTGCGAAAGCAGCTCTTCTCCCATCGCGATGCTACGTTCTGCCAACCAAACGGGAATTGTAGGTCGTAGCTCAGTTAGTTCCTCAATAAGCAGTGCGCGCTGTTTGCGTCGCAACTTGTGAAGATCATCGATCATCAACAGTCGCCTGGGGGCCACGACGTTGTTATCGACAATGAAACGAACCGTCTGCAACCAAAGAACACCCTCGAATCGCACATGCGATGGCATGCCTTCACGTGAAGACCCACCGAAAGAATCGAGTGCGGCGTAAACACTTCGCTCACGTTGTTCTGCCCAACGAACCAACTCGCCGGCCGACAATTCGGTCGGGATCGCTTTCAGGTCGCTTCCTACTTCGCCATACTCTAGGCGAACCTCATCGAGTTGCTGCGGAGTGCTGAAGCTCATTAGCGCGGCCAAATTCCGCAACGATCGCAAAACAATGCGGCAATCGAGAAGAGCTCGAAACAATCCTTCCTGATTGATCGACGCTCCAGGTGGAAGGTCAGCATAGCCCGAAGCGCAGGATAGGAAAACGCCAAGTAACTGAGGCCCATCCTGCTCGTGCATGACTTGGCGAGACACAAGTTTCTGATACGACTCGTTCATCTCCTGGACCCGCCGAGTGTTCCAGAACGCTTTCAGCGCGGTAGGCGTGAAAGCGCGAAGAAGCGTCGTCTTACCACCCCCTGGAGGACTCCTAAATATATGTACGGCCCCCTGAAATGCATCTTCTGGTAGTCGTTCGATGATCTTGGGGGAGAACAACCGTACGAATTCCTGGTCGGAAGTGCGCTCCGACATTCTTTCCAAAAACGGATTGGTGCGGTATGCCATTAGAACTCCCGGTGCCGGCTGACACGCGGAAAGAGTCCATAGAAGCCATAAGATTCGGGGCCCCACAGCACATAAACGGAATTATTCGGCGTGTTGTGTGGGAGCACTACCGGTAAAGCACAGTTGGCAAACCCATAGTTCGCGTCATCGGTGCCGCCAACTTTGATGTGCTTGTCCGAGGCATGCTTATCGTAATATTTCGGATTCTCGAGAATCGCCTTCAGGCTGGGACTAAGGTCGTGGGTGAGGGCTGCCTCGCGCTCTATCGGACATAGAACTCGTATCTGTAGCGGCTTGTAGCCGTTTTCCGAAGTGAACCGTTCCGACCAATACTCGATGTGATCGATTGCCTGCCGCGTCGCGATATACAACAGTAGGTAGACCTCGTAATGCGATGGATCAATCAGATCGCCCTGATGCAGGCGTTCAAAAATCTTCTTGATCTTGCCTTTGTACCGCCCTGACTTCCCATCGAAGCGAATGTAAGTGTTTCCGCTCCCGGAAAAATCATCAAGTAGCCAAATAAGATTGAATTTCGGCTTCGGTGCTGTCGGTTTCGCTCCGGGCAGGGATTCGATAATACCCGCAAGTGCTTTATCGGCTGCAACCCGACCTTCGCCGTCATGTAGCCGCCAGAATTCTTCCGCTGTCGGAAGCTTCCTCTCGTGCTCATCTTCAGTCAGGGACTTCTGCAACTCCTCCAGCATTTCCTCAGCTTTCGAATCACCGAGCTCGTAGGCCTGCCAGATTTGCTCGTTACTAATTTCTCCTTGGCCAGCTCGTCTTAGCTCGTTGGTCCTCGCGCCGTCGCTTAGTCCCAGATATAGGGACTTCAAGCGGAGTTCTTTGAATCGGGGATGCCGAGCAATCTCGCCGACACAATGGGGAGGGATATCCTTCTCCTCGGCCACCAGGCGCATGCGCTCCTGGACGATGACGTCCGGATAGGCGTGCTGAACTAGATGCGAGAGTTCAGCGTCCGAAAAGTACACAAGCTTGCTCATCACCAGATCAAACGCAGCTGGGCGATCCGAAGCATCGAATTGCTGCAGCCACAGCGCGAGGCTTTCAATGAACCGCTTTCCGGGACCGAAACGTTGGTACTGGTCGTATTTGTAGTCGGCCAGCAGTTGAAGGATCGGCACATATTTTCTGACGACATCTTCGTCCTGCCAGTCCATGACTCGGGCCAGCAAGGACTGCGCATTCTGATCCTTCATTGTACTTGCCCAGGCAATTCATCGCTCAGCAACAGTCGGAAGCTGCCCTTTCCGAGTGAGGCGACGGCGCGGTCAAGGTACCAAAGCGTCGCATCGACATCGCGCTTGGATGACGGCGCGATCTTCCAGGCCCGGTCGAGCCGTCTTGATGGAACGTCGACACTCAACGAGTAGCGGTGATCAAGCAGCGACGAATCGTTGCCAGGCCAGGCCCCTTGGTCTCCCATCGTCAGAATCTCGTAAGGGTCGATCTTGAATTCCTGGACCATGTGCGCGATGAGATGAGACTTATCGACACCGCGACCAAGAATGTCCACGGAGTGTTTGCTGCGAACAACACTGGAGAGATCGAGGCCAGCCTGCCGCAGGGCATCTGCCACGACGAACCACATTCCCTCTGCCTGCACCCCATCGAAAAATCGCACGCTGATTTGGTGCGGATGCGTCGCTCGGATTTTCTTGATCGGGACGCCGAGTGCTTTCAGACGTTCGACGATTCGTGTGACGTGACTTAAGAACTCGCTGGTGCCAGCCTCCTTGGGCACCGGCGTGGACAAGTCACCGATCCAGCCGCCGTTATAGAGCCCCAACTGAACGCGAGACCACGACCCTTCCGGGATCGACTTCCGTAAATCTTGCTGGATCGAGTCGCCCCGACCCGAAGCTACCCCTATCAGGACGCCAGCGCTGATCAACCTCAAAAGGTGGGCGACCACCTCATCCGAGGGCGGACTATCCTTGCTCTGCGAACTACATAACGTACCGTCATAATCGAAAACCACCGCTCGGAAAGTCTGCCTTTCCAGCGCCTCCCGGAACGTATCCAAGGCGCGGGCCATTGAGCCACCACGCCCAATTGAGGGCCAGCGGGCGCCCAGCACTTCATATTTTGAGCGCACGGCGGCATTGCCTATCGCTTCGGGACCGGGGATCAAGGCTGGAAGATCCACGTAGTACAAATCACGGCCGAACTGTGGAACCTCGGGATGACCTGGGTCCTTACCGAGCCCTTGGGCAACCGATGCTACAAAGTGCATTTGTGCCACCAGCCCGGCCAGTAGATCGCTGGGCTTAGACCCACCCAAAGGCATGGTCAGGGTTGGGACGTGCGTCGGCAACAGTGCACGCATTCCGTCCCAGAGACCTTCTAGCCCTGGTTCGGTCAGCGCCAGAATGGCGCAGTCTTCGGGGCGTTCTGCGAGCCAAAGATGACGCCCATGAGCGAACGATCTGAGATCTGCGAGCTGGCAATGCAGCAGGGCGGCCTCTGATAGCTTGGACTCTAGGTCAGCAGCAATCGGCCGTAGAAGCGGTGAATACACCACGATGACATTGCCGCGCTTCACCACCTCTTGGGTGAACTCAGCCGACTCCTTTACCCAATCTCCAATTGATCCCCTCGCAAGACGTAGCGCCCGCATCTGTAGCGGAACATCGCTACCCCCCTGATCCAGTTCACCGTAGGCACGAGCCACCAAGACTGCGTCGAGCAAAAGACTGTTTGTCGCCAGATAGCCGTCTTTTTCTACCAGCGGATAAATGTGGGGGGCGATGTCAGTGAACTGTGTCGCACAGTCGATGAGCGGACTCTTTTCCCGGTTCGTCAAGACATGCACGTTGCGCGAGCTATGCTCCCTGGCGCGCTTGAGTGCTTCGATGATGTCGGGGTTCTTTCCCTCGGCCGAGATAAGAAATACCGGACTGGATGCCGCTAACGTGGGATTGCAGATCAACTCCAGCGGCGTTGATGGTCGGGATACCCGACCCGTATAGGACTCATGCAGGTTGCAAAGCAGCGACGCCACCGTGTACGACCCGCCCGATCCCACACCGATGACGCTAGATTCGCTTGCCCCTGCAATGAAGGCTTTTATTCTTGAGACATCGGCTTCCAAAGCTGCAGCGTAGGTTGCCGACAGCTTCCCCAACTCGATGTCGTAATGCGTCGCTGACATGTCTTGGACTCGCATTAAGCAGTTTTGACACGGCGACGAGCCGGAACGCTCTTAGGACCTTTTCCGCTACGAGATTTTTTGGATCGCACAGGCTTGCGCAACTCCTCTCGAACTTCCATGAGAATGACACCCAGCATGTTCTGGCCCTTGCCGTTGACTTCGCCCCATACGCGATTCACGGGGCTATCGACTGTCCCCGCCTCCACGAGGCGTGCCTGGCCGGTGGACAAAAGCAGTTCACGAAGATCCTCATGCTGTGAGAACTTTGCTCGCAGAACTTGGCGCATTCGATCGAACTTCACCTTTGACCAGTCGGAATTGATATCCCAGGTATAAAGACCGTGGGCCGCCATCGCGACCAGCCCGGGCGTGGGTGCGCTCAGTATCCAATCACGCACCGCCTTTTTTCTGGCTTTTCCTGCTTGATATGCATGCTCCGATGTGGCGAAGACTTCGTTCTCAAACGTGACTCCTCTTCGATACAAGTTGCTTAGTGCACCGTAAGGTTTTTCATTTGCACGGTAGAATTTAATTTCCTCTGCAATAACAGCTTCGACCTTTTCAGGCTGTTTTTTTTGTTGAGCTTTCTTACTTATAGTTTTCTTCATTCCAACTCTCAATCTTATGTTCTAAGGTTCATTACGTACTGCCCCATGTCAGCAACTCACTGATTGCCTCCGGCTCGACTGAAGCGATTCTCAAGCTCGATCGCCTGCTGCTCGAAATCTGCCGGGCGCCTCTGTTTAAAGGTCAGCAAATTGGCGAGCTTCCACCGCAACGCGGGGAGTTCCGATGCATGTGGACACTGCAGCAGCGTCCAATCCGGCTGTGCCTTCGCCAGGCCCATTAAAAATTGTCGCTGCGCAAGGGTTAGTCTCCGAGTCAATTCCGACCTGAGTTGCGCTCTTGCATCCAAGAGCACGTCCAGCGCTACAGGCACCGTGGTCATACCAACAAAGTTATTGCGGTACTCCTCCGCAATGTTTTTGTCATTGCTGAATAGCACTTCGTGAATGGGGCGATTGTGACCCGACAGGTAGGTCACGAAGCACTCGATCATGGCGTCTGAGATTCCGTCATGCTCAAGCAGTTGCCATACGTCGAAGAGGTCACGGGGATGCTGACGATCCATCGCTGCCACCAGCTTGCTACCGTATAGCTCTGCAGAGGCGAGAAGAGGCAATTCAAGTTCTGCACTGAACATCTCCGCCGTTCGCGAACATAGAGATTGATTGTCGATTGGCAAAACCGTGCCTCGGAACACTCCATTGACTTCGACCTTGACCAGGCTTTCATCGTTCTCGATCAGAAGCTTGGTGTCTCCAGAATCCTTGCCAGCAATTCTGCGGCTGCGCAGCCCCAGCGAGGCCAGGCGTGTCGCAACTCTTTCAAGTTCTTCGGCGATCTCGCGCAGTGCTTGTTCGCGGGGGGTTTTCCATGATCGATAGACGACATCAATATCGACCGAAAGCCGGGGCATGTCGCGCACGAACAAATTAATCGCAGTCCCGCCTTTGATCGCAAAGATGTCGTTCGCGAAGACATCAGGGGCGACCACCAGGAGCAGCCGTACAGCTTGGGCGTAGCTCCTATCCATGGGGCTTCAAGCTCAATAAGGTGCCGTCCTTCAGTCGCGTCATCCACCGTTTGTCACTGCCGACGGGGAGCTGATACTGCTTCTGCAGCAAGGCGACATCGATGATTTTGGTTTCTCGTGACCAGGCCAAAAAAAGCCGGACGGTTTTAACGCTCGTACAACTCGTCAACAATCGGCCTAACAAATCCTTTCGAAGATTCCGTAGACCACTAAAGATGTCGTGCGCTTCTTCGAGGCTCTGATGTATCCCGACTTCATAGAGCAGTTCCAAAACTGCACGTTCTGGCACGGCAACACGTAGTCCATCGGCCACGCCTGGCGGGGTGGTGATTGTCTTGTCCGCTTGCAGATCGCCAGACCAATCGAAGAGTTGCGCTGAGGCGTATCGCGCTGGGTATCGAGATGTGAACCAGCTTGGCAAGGTGAAGCGCGCATCTCCCCACAGCACTGTCGTGTCGCGGGTGGCAAGGTTGTGTCGTACACCTTGCAGGGCCAGTGCACTCTTACCGGCGACATGCAGACCGGGCACGCGTGTTTGCAAGAATTTGATCGCGCTATGAGCATCGAGATCATCGCCTGGAAAGGCGTATACGCCCTGCGCGAGTCGGATAAGCCAGCCGCTTTCAACGTACTTCGCTGCTAGTTGTGGAGAGATGCCCAAGCCGCGGAGGGTCGGCAAATCGAACGGCATTCCTCGCAGTGATCCGGTCTGGAGACGCTTGATTAGAGAATGTCTTGGGGTTCGCTCCATAGATTAAACATACCACAGCTTCTAATCCGGGCTTGCTCACTTGATTTAATATCAACGCATAAAATATACCTATATTATATTTTTAATACGTAATCTAATCTGTTGACGTGCGGATCGCGCACCTGAGTTTTGTCCGGCCTATCCCGAATGGCATTGCGACCAATTGTTACGTCTGTCGTTCCGCCACCGGGCTCTCGGTACACCCCGCGCCTCACCGAGTCGCGGCCATCCGGCTTCGATCCCTGACATCTTCGGCAGCCTGGCTGCCTGCGCGCTCCGCTTGCGGTGGGTGGCAGGGTTGGGCGGCTTTGCCTGTCTGTTTCACCGTATCACGCCGTTCTCGCCGTCACGACGCTGCGTTGCTCGCTGCGCTCCTCTACTCGCCGAGTGGCCGTTGGCCGGTCTGTGACGTATGAGCGAAAATCCGCGAAGTCTTTCGGCATCAATCGCATGCCTCAGAAATGCGGACCGTTGACGATGTATCGAAGATCGTCACGGAGATTCAGCAAGTCTTTGGTAGCGAATAAAAAAGTACTTCGCGCCCGGAATCCCTTCACTCCCACTCGATCGTCGCTGGCGGCTTGCCCGAGACGTCGTAGACCACGCGCGATACGCCGGATATTTCATTGACGATACGGCGCGACACGATGTCGAGCAGCTCGTATGGCAGATGCGCCCAGTGCGCGGTCATGAAGTCGATGGTCTCGACCGCACGCAGTGCAATCACCGGCTCATAGCGGCGGCCGTCGCCGGTCACGCCGACCGATTTCACCGGCAGGAACACCGCGAAAGCCTGGCTGGTCTTGTCGTACCAGCCGCTGCGGCGCAGCTCCTCGATGAAGATGTGATCGGCCAGGCGCAGTGTGTCCGCGGCGGGCTTGGTGACTTCGCCGAGGATGCGCACGCCCAGGCCCGGGCCGGGGAACGGATGGCGATAGACCATCTCGGCCGGCAGGCCGAGTTCGACGCCGATCTTGCGCACCTCGTCCTTGAACAGCTCGCGCAGCGGCTCGACGAGCTTGAGCTTCATGCGCTCCGGCAGACCGCCGACGTTGTGATGGCTCTTGATTACATGAGCCTTGCCGGTCTTCGATCCAGCCGACTCGATCACGTCCGGATAAATCGTGCCCTGTGCGAGAAACTGCACGTTGTCGATTTTCGCGGACTCTTCGTCGAACACGTCGATGAACAGGCCGCCGATGATCTTGCGCTTGGCCTCGGGATCACTGACACCCGCGAGCGCTTTCATGAAGCGTTCTTCGGCATTAACGCGGATGACCTTGACGCCGAGATTCCGGGCGAAGATCTGCATCACCTGGTCGCCTTCGTGATGCCGCAGCAGGCCGTGATCGACAAACACGCAGGTCAGCTGCGCGCCGATCGCCTTGTGCAGCAGCGCGGCAACCACCGACGAATCCACTCCGCCTGACAAACCCAGCAACACGTGACCGCTACCGACCTGTTCGCGCACGCGCGCAATCGAGTCGTCGATGATGCTGCCCGGTCTCCAGGCGTCGCCGCAGCCGCAGATTTCGTGCACGAAACGCGAATAGATGCGCGCGCCCTGCTTGGTGTGCGTGACTTCGGGGTGGAACTGCAGGCCGTAATACTTGCGCTCCTCGTCGGCCATGCCGGCCAGCGGCAGATCCGGCGTAGCCGCGATGGTTTTGAAACCCTCCGGCAGCTTGACCACGCGATCACCGTGCGACATCCAGACGTCGAGCAGGCCGTGGCCATCGGCGTTGATGCGGTCTTCGATGTCGCGTAGCAGGGCGGAATGGCCGCGCGCGCGCACCTCCGCGTAACCGAACTCTTTCTGATCGTGCGGTTCGACGGTACCGCCGAAGCGCTGTGCCATCGCCTGCATGCCATAGCAGATGCCGAGCACCGGCACGCCAAGATTCCACACGGCGCCGGGAGCGCGCGGCGAGCCTTCGGCGGCAACCGATTCCGGGCTGCCCGACAGGATCACGCCCCTGGGCGCGAAAGCCTTGATCGCGGCGTCCGACATGTCCCAGGGATGCAGCTCGCAGTAGACGCCGAGCTCGCGCACGCGGCGTGCGATCAGCTGCGTAAACTGCGAACCGAAATCGAGAATCAGGATGCGCTCAGCGTGAATGTCGGCGTGAGTGTTGACGGTGGCTGCTTCAGTCACGTCGACGATCTCAATTCTGTGCGCGATAGTTCGGAGCTTCCTTGGTGATCGTCACGTCGTGGACGTGGCTCTCGCGGATACCGGCCGAGGTGATCTTGACGAAGCGAGTCTTGGTGCGCATTTCCTCGATGCTCGCGCAGCCGGTGTAGCCCATGCTGGCGCGCAGGCCGCCAATCATCTGGTGCACGATCGCCGACATCGGGCCCTTGTACGGCACGCGGCCCTCGACGCCTTCCGGCACCAGCTTCTCGACCTCGGACGTGGTGTCCTGAAAGTAACGGTCCTTGGAGCCCTGGGCCTGGCTCATCGCGCCCATCGAACCCATGCCGCGATAGGCCTTGTACGAGCGGCCCTGGAACAGCTCGACTTCGCCCGGCGCTTCTTCGGTACCGGCCAGCATCGAGCCGACCATCACCGCATACCCACCCGCTGCGAGCGCTTTTGCGAAGTCACCGGAATAGCGGACACCACCGTCGGAAATCAGCGGGATGCCTTTGCCGCGTAGCGCGTCGGCGACCGCCATCACCGCGGTGATCTGCGGCACGCCGACACCGGCGACGACACGCGTGGTGCAGATCGAGCCGGGGCCGATACCGACCTTGACCGCATCGGCGCCGGCTTCGACCAGCGCCAGCGCGGCGTCGCCGGTGGCGATATTGCCGCCGATGACCTGCAGATCCGGATAGAGCTTTTTGATCGCCCTGACGCGGTCGAGCACGCCCTTGGAATGCCCGTGCGCGGTATCGACGACGACGACGTCGACGCCGGCCTCGACCAGCGCGGCAATGCGCTCGTCGGTGTCGCTGCCGGTGCCGACTGCGGCGCCGACGCGCAGGCGACCGCGCTCGTCCTTGGACGCACTCGGGAAGTCGCTGGACTTCTGGATGTCCTTGACCGTGATCATGCCGCGCAGCTGGAACAGGTCGTTGATGACCAGCACTTTCTCGATGCGGTGCTGATGCAGCTTGCCGATCACTTCTTCCTTGCTCGCGCCCTCCTTCACCGTCACCAGGCGCTCCTGCGGCGTCATGATGCTGGACACCGGCTGATCGAAGCGCGTCTCGAAGCGCAGGTCGCGGCTGGTGACGATGCCGACCAGGCGATTGCCCTCGACCACCGGCACACCGCTGAAGCGATGCGCACGCGTCAGCGCGAGCACTTCACCGATGGTCATCGACGGCCGCACGGTGACGGGATCGACGATCACGCCGGCCTCGAACTTCTTCACCGCCAGCACTTCGGCGGCCTGGCGGGCCGGCGTCATGTTCTTGTGGATGATGCCGATGCCGCCTTCCTGGGCGAGCGCGATCGCGAGCTTGGCTTCCGTGACCGTATCCATCGCCGACGACATCAGCGGAATGTTGAGCATGATGCGCGAGGTCAAGGGGGTACGCAGATCTACCTGGCGCGGCAGCACTTCCGAGTACGCGGGCTGGAGCAGCACGTCGTCGAAAGTGAGGGCTTCGAGATCGATGCGGGAGTCTTGGGAAAGACGAGACATGAACGGCTCCGGCAAAGCGATATTATACAGAAACACGATTCAGCCCCGGGGCTCCCGACGCCCACCGATAAGAAAATGACGCAGACGGTCTACGCGGTATCCGAACTGAGCGAGATGCTGCGCGGTCTCGTCGAAGATTCACTGCCTTCGCTGTGGGTCGAAGGCGAGATCAGCAACCTGGCGCGCCCGGCCTCGGGCCACTGGTACTTCACCTTGAAGGACAGCGGCGCCCAGCTGCGCTGCGTGATGTTCCGCAAATCGAGTTACCTGGTGCGGCCGATACCCAAGGACGGCGATCAGGTGCGCGTGCGTGCGCAGCCCAGCGTCTACGTCGCGCGCGGCGACCTGCAGCTGATCTGCGAGGCGATGGAGCCGGCCGGCCAGGGTGCGCTGCTGCTGGCGTACGAGAAGCTCAAGGCGCGGCTGCAGGCCGAGGGCCTGTTCGAGGCGGCCAGCAAGCGCGCCATCCCGAAAATCCCGCGCGGCATCGGCCTGATCACCTCGGCCACCGGCGCCGCGGTGCAGGACGTACTCAGCGCCCTCGCCCGCCGCTTTCCGCTGGCCACGGTGTATCTGTATCCGGTACCCGTGCAGGGCACGGAGGCCGCGCCGGCGATCGTCAAGGCGCTGCGCCGGCTGCCGGAACTCGCGCCGGCCGTCGACGTGATCCTGCTGGTGCGCGGCGGCGGCTCGCTGGAAGATCTGTGGGCATTCAACGAGGAGAGCGTCGCGCGCGCGGTCCGCGCCTGCGCGGTGCCGGTGGTCAGCGGCGTCGGCCACGAGGTCGATTTCACGATCGCCGATTTCGCCGCCGACCTGCGCGCACCGACACCGACCGCGGCGGCAGAGCTGAGCAGCCCGGACGTCGCCGACTGGGCGCACCGCAACGCGCAGCTGGCGCAGGCCCTGATCCGCCTGCAGCAGCAGGCGCAGACGCAGCGTACGGAGCGCTTGGCGCGTGCGGCGCAACGCCTGCTCGCGCTGCACCCGGGCCGTCGCCTGCAGGATCGCGCCCAAAGGCTGGACGAACTCGAACTGCGGCTGTCACGCGCGCACCAGCAGCGGCTGCGCCAGCTGCGCGAGCAACTCGCCGCTGCTCGTGGCCGGCTGCTCGCGCAGCGGCCGCTGACGCGCATCGGCGCTCTCGAACTGGATCGCTCGCGGCTGCGGACGCGGCTGATGCAGGCTGTGCAGTTTCGCCTGCGCAATCACGCCGACCGGCTGGACCAGATCGAGGCGCTGCTGGGCAGCTTCAATCCCCAGGCCGTGCTCGCGCGCGGCTATGCGATCGCACGCAATGCCAAGGGGCAGATCCTGCTCGATGCCGATCAGGTGCCCGTGGGCGAAGCCGTGGATCTGCAACTTGCCCGCGGCCTGGTCAGGCTCAAGCGCAGCGCCTGAACCGGCGCTGCGCTCCGGCGGGAATCAGGGAGCCAGCGGTGTCAGCGTGAACGTCGTCGATTGCGCGGGCAGATCGGTGTCCGGCTGCACGCTGGAGAGCAGCGTCGCGGTGACCGTCAGCGGCGTCGGCGCGGTGATCTTGGCGCCGACCGGCGGGAACTGAACCAGACTGAGGCCAGCGTTGACCGAAAGCGTTCCGCTGCCGATCGAGAACAGCGGAGAAGTGGTCGCCGCCGTCGTGGCGGTGGCCGTCGAGGGGTCGGTGACCGCCCAAGTGACGAAGCGCGTGATCGGCTGGCTGCGGTCACCATCGAAGGTACCGGCCACCGTGAACTGCTGATTGGTGTACTGCTCGACGCTGCCGTCCGCCGGCGTGATGCCGAACGCGGTCAGCGTACCGGTGACCGGCGTGATCGGGAGCGGATCGCTGGTCGCCGCGGCGGTTTCGTCGTCATCCAGCACATCACCGTCGGCGTTGCGATCATGGGTACAGCATTTGGCAACAACGTTGGCCAAGTCGCCCGCCGCCAGCGCCGACACGAAGTTCAGGCTGCTGGCTATGCGTGTAGTCGCCGTCGAGTCGGTGACATCGACCGCGTAGCTGGACTGCGAGGTCACATCCTGCTCCGGGCCGGCGCCGAAATCGGCCATGGTCTTCAAGGCCTCGTTGGTTCCGACGACCAGATCCCCGGTGAAGCCGGCCTCGTGCTGCAAATGGAGCGTCGTGATCTTCGCGACCTGCACCGTCGTGCTGAGAACCTGTCCGCAGATCGGCAGGGTCACGTTCAGAGTCAGGGGTCCGCCCTCGGCCAGCCCGGTGACAACCGGGAAACCGGTTACCGTGGAGGCCGCGACGGTGGCCAGCGCGTCGTTTACCGGATCGAACGCGACCACCGGCGGGGTGCTGGGATTGATCAGGGGACGTCTGATGCCGTCGAGTTTGGCACTGACCGGGATCGCCACCTGCGAATTGACCGCGATGCGCGGATCGACCGTATCCAGCGTGATCTCGGTCGGCGCCGCGACATTGACCGTGATGCTGGCAGTCCGATCCAGGTACTCGGCGGTGACCACCGTGCTGCCGGTTCCGGTCGGAACCAGCGTGCCGCGGATATAGAACAAGTCGTCCTGGCCGGGGACCGCGATATCGGCATTGCTGACCTTGACAATGTCCGGGTTGGCGGACGACCAGGTCGCACGGTCGGTGAAATTACCGAAGCTGTTGTCCTTGGTGAATAGTCCATAAAGCGTCAGACCGCTGGTCATGCACTGGTAGGCCGTCGCATCGGGAATGTTGCCGGCCTTCAGATCGTCGAAGGTCAGCGTCGTCTCTGCGGCCGGCACCACAACCAGCGACTGCAGCGAATTACCGTCGCCCACACCGGAACACGCACTCAGCAACAAGCTACCCAGGCCGGCGGCAAAAGTCAGCGCGCGGCGGTTCGTCATCGACATTCTGCTAATTCCTGTTGGCACCCGCGGGGCTTCCGTGGGGCGTTGCTTAAGCGGCGCCGGGCGTGGCGCTCTTGGGCTGGACCGTGGAACGGATCGACAGTTCACGCAACTGACGAGCATCGACGCCGCCCGGCGCCCTGGTCATCGGATCGTGAGCGGTCTGGGTCTTCGGGAAAGCGATCACTTCGCGGATCGAGGCGCTACCGGACATCAGCATGATCAGCCGGTCCAGGCCCAGCGCGATACCGCCATGCGGCGGCGCACCGAACGACAGCGCCTCTAACAGGAAGCCGAACTTCTCCTGCTGCTCCTCTTCGCTGATGCCCAGCAAACCAAACACCGCCTGCTGGATCTCGGCGCGATGGATACGCACGCTGCCGCCGCCGATCTCGATGCCGTTGAGCACGATGTCGTAGCCCTGGCTCAGGATCGTGCCCGGGTTGGCGCGGATCAGCTGCGCGTCGAACTGCTTGGGCGCGGTGAAGGGATGGTGCAGCGACACCCAGCGCTCGCCGTCGGCCTCGAACATCGGCCAGTCGACCACCCACAGCGCTGCCCAGCCGCTTGCGGTGATGCCGAGATCGTTACCCACCTTCAGGCGCAGGGCGCCGAGCGCGTCGCAGACCACTTTGAACTTGTCGGCACCGAAGAACAGGATGTCGCCGTCGACCGCGCCGGTACGCTCGAGAATGCCGGCCAGCGCCGCGTCCGAGAGATTCTTGACGATCGGCGACTGCAGGCCGTCGCGGCCGCGTGCCGCGTCGTTGACCTTGATCCAGGCCAGGCCGCGCGCGCCGTATTGCGTGACGAACTGCGTATAGCCGTCGATCTGGCCGCGGCTGAGCTTCTCGCCGCCGGCCGGCACGCGCAGCACCGCGACGCGGCAGGCCGGATCTTTCGCGGGCGTGGCGAAGACCTTGAAGTCGGAATCCGCGACCAGATCCTTGATCTCGACCAGCTCCAGCGGGTTGCGCAGGTCGGGCTTGTCCGAACCGTAGCGGTTCATGGCCTCTGCGTAGCTCATGTGCGGCAGCGTGCCGAGGTCGACGTTCATGACTTCGCTGAAAATCATCTTCACCATCTTCTCGATGATGGCCATGATCTCGAACATGCCCATGAAGCTGGTTTCGACGTCGAGCTGGGTGAATTCCGGCTGGCGGTCGGCGCGCAGATCCTCGTCGCGGAAGCAGCGCGCGATCTGGTAGTAGCGGTCCAGGCCCGAGACCATCAGCAGCTGCTTGAACAGCTGCGGCGACTGCGGCAGCGCGAAGAAGCTGCCCGGATGGGTGCGCGACGGCACCAGGTAGTCGCGCGCGCCTTCCGGTGTGGCGCGGGTCAGGATCGGCGTCTCGACGTCGATGAAGCCGCTCTCGTCCATGTAGTGGCGGATGCGGCGGATCACCTCGTGACGCAGGCGCAGGTTCTTCTGCATCGCCGGACGGCGCAGGTCGATGTAGCGATAAGTCAGGCGCGTGTCTTCGCCGACGCTGTCGTCGTCGATCTGGAACGGCGGCGTCTCCGAGCGGTTCAGCAGCTCGACTTCCTTGCCCAGCACTTCGATCCTGCCGGTGCTCAGATTCGCGTTCTCGGTGCCGGTGGGGCGCGGCCGCACGCGGCCGCTGATCTTCACCACGTACTCGGAGCGCAGGCGGTCGGCGCTGGCGAAGGCTTCGGCCGCGTCCGGGTCGAACACGCACTGCAGGATGCCTTCGCGGTCGCGCAGGTCGATGAAAATCACGCCGCCATGGTCGCGGCGGCGATGAACCCAGCCGCAGACGGTGACGTTTTCGCCGGTCAGGGCTTCGGTGACCTGACCGCAGTAATGGGAACGCATCATTTTTTGATTGTTTGTTTCAGACGGGGGCGCCGCGAGGCGGGCATTGTACGCACCTGCCCGCCCGCGGTCGAAAACGCGGCCGGCGCCGGCGTAGGTCGGCAATCCCTTGCCGACGTGTACCGTCGATGCGCAACGCAGGCCTCACGTCGGCAAGGGATTGCCGACCTACGTCGAGGGCGTGCTGGGGGCCGCCGGAGCCGGCTTGGACTCCGCCTTAGGAGCAGCCGCCTCGGTCTTGACGGCCGGCTTGGCCTCGGCTGCCGGTTTGCTGTCTGCCGCCGCAACGGCGGCCGGCGGCGCGACCGCGCCGGCCTCACCCGCCAGATTCTTCTTGCCCTCGGACTTGAAGTCGGTCTCGTACCAGCCCGCGCCCTTGAGCCGGAACGCGGCCGCCGACATCTGCTTGGTCAGCGCCGGCTTGCCGCAGACCGGGCAGATCGTCGCCGACGGATCGGACATGCGGTGGCTGATCTCGGACTGGGTCTGACAGGCGCTGCAAAAATACTCGTAAATCGGCATTGCTGAATCTCGTTGGCGTCCGCAACTGCGCAGCAGTCGGGGCTAGGCGGGTATTTTCAAGGCTGGGGGTGCACAGGTCCAGTGCGATGGCCCGCTTTCAGTCGAACTCCATCCCGCCGACCCCGCGCCGCACCACAAAGCCCGCGCCCTGCAGGTCGGCGATGATCTGGTCGGCGTGCAGCTCGTCCTGGGCCTCGATCAGCAGCTCCAGGCTGGCGTTCTTGGCGTGGGTGCTGGCATGCAGGCGCTCATGGTGAACCTGGATGATATTGCCGCCGCTGTCGCCGACGCGGCCGGCAACGCGCGCCAGGAAGCCCGGACGGTCCTCGATGTCGATGGTCAGGCTGACCAGCCGCGATTCGTGCACCAGCTGGCGCAGCAGCACCGAGGCCAGCAGCCGCGAATCGATGTTGCCGCCGCAGATCACCAGGCCGACCTTGCGGCCGGCAAAGCGCGCCGGATCGCTCAGCAGCGCCGCCAGGCCGGTGGCGCCCGCGCCTTCGGCGATGACTTTCTCGATCGTCGCCAGCAGGCCGACCGCGCGCTCTATCGAGGCCTCGTCCACGCGCATCAGCTCGGCGACGTGCTCGCGGATGATCGCGATGGTCAGCTTGCCGATATTGCGGACCGCGATGCCCTCGGCAATGGTCTGGCCGCCCTTGACCAGGTTTGGGTCGCCCTGCAGCGCCGCGTAGGCGGAAGGGTAGCCGGCAGATTCGACGCCGACCACGCGCAGATCCGGCTTGATGCCGTGAGCGGCGATCGCCATGCCCGAAATCAGGCCGCCGCCGCCGATCGGGATCACCAGCGTATCCAGCTCCGGCACCGCGGCCAGCATCTCCAGCGCGATCGTGCCCTGGCCGGCGATCACCTTGGCGTCGTCGTAGGGGTGCACCAGGGTCATGCCGCGGCCGCGGATCAGCTCGGCCTCCAGAAACGCCTGCGATTCGGCCAGGTTCTCGCCATGCAGGATCACTTCGCCGCCGAGTTCGCGGGTGTTCTTGACCTTGGTGAACGGCGTGTTCACCGGCATCACGATCACGCTTTTGATGCCGAGCCGGGTGGCGTGATAAGCCACGCCCTGGGCGTGATTGCCAGCCGACATCGCCGCCACGCCGGCCGCGCGCTCGGCCTCGGTCAGGCCGGCGAGCTTGTTCAGCGCACCGCGCTCCTTGAACGAGGCGGTGAACTGGAAGTTCTCGAACTTGAGCCAGACATCCGCGCCGGTAATCCGCGACAGCACCCGGGAGTGCCGGCACGGCGTGTTGATCACCTGTCCGCTCAATACTTCCGCCGCCCGCACCACGTCGGCATAGCTCACCACGCTGCTTTTTGGACTGTCGCTCATCGATCCCGTTTTCATCGAGCCTGATTCTTCCCGTCATCCGCATGCCTGCGGGTTATTTGCCGCCGGCGCCGGCGACGCGACCATCTTTAAAGTTCACCGTGCGCACTCCATGGGAGCCATCGCGTGTACGACGATAGACCCAGCGCTCGCGCGACGCATTCTGATCGATCTGCGTCTGCACATCGCTGGGTTCGCCCCAGACCTGGCGCACCTGCTGCGCGGTCATGCCGGCAACGACGCGCCCTTCCACCAGCGCACGGCGCAACCTCTCCTCGTCGGCCCTGGCGGCGTCGTGTTGCTGCACCCACTGGCTGTCGGCCTTTGCACGCTCGCCCTGCTCGCGGGCGCGTCGCTCATCGTAGCGCTTTGCAAGATCGCTGCCGCCGACGGCCTGGATCGGCTGGGGCTTGCCGACCTCGATCGGCTGGGCCTCGGCGTTGCAAGGTATGTCGGTAAAAATCGGCCCGCCCGGCTGTTCGCAGCGGAACACACCGGCACCCGCGGGGCCCGATCCGCCCAGCAGAATCAGACCCAGGAACAAAATCCCACCCCTGCACCGCTGCACCGTGTCGTTCATCTGCGCCCCGCAGGCAAATACCGATGCTCCGATTATGCTGAGAAGGGTTTCACGCAACCGTAATACAATGCGCAATACCACCGAGGTTTCGTAATCCGTATATGAAGGCAATCGTACTCAGTGCCGGCCAGGGCAGCCGGCTGCTGCCGCTGACCATCAGCAAGCCCAAATGCCTGGTGGAATTCTCCGGCCGCAGCCTGCTGGAGTGGCAGCTGGAGGCGCTGCATTGCGCCGGCGTGACCGAGGCCGTGGTCGTCACCGGCTTCGGTGCCGATCAGGTGGAGGCGGTGCTTGCCGAGCGCGCGCCTCTTGGCCTCAAGGTGCGCACGATCTACAACCCGTTCTACAAGCTGGCCGACAACCTGGCCACCTGCTGGCTGGTGCGCGACGAAATGCAGGGCGCCTTCCTGATCCTGAACGGCGACACGCTGATCGAGCCGGCGATCGTTCGCCGCCTGCTGAAGGCACCGCCGGCGCCGATCACCGTCAGCATCGACCGCAAGCCGCAATACGACGCCGACGACATGAAAGTGCGCACGGCGGGCACGCAGCTGACCGCGATCGGCAAGACGCTGAGCGAGGACATCGACGGCGAGTCGATCGGCTTTCTGCGCTTCTCGCGCGAAGGTGCGGCGCGCTTCGTCGAGCAGATCGATCGCGTGATGCATACGCCCGAGGGCGTCAAGCTCTGGTATCTGTCGGCGATCAACGGCCTGGCCCAAGCCGGCTGCGCAATCGAGGTCGCGTCGATCGAAGGTCTGCAATGGGGCGAAGTCGATTTTCATCCCGACGTCGCCAGGGCCCGCGCAATGACCGCGTCCTGGTCGGCGCGCTGGCTGCCGCAGGCGCCGGTCAGGCCGGCCGCCGGGGGCTGAGAAGCACGGTAAGGGCACGATAAGGGATTGTCGATGAGCAGCGATCAGGCACCACCTAAAAACTACGTCTCGAATTCGCCGGAATCGATCCGGATGTTCGAGCGTCCGTGGATGGAGGCCCTGTCGAGGGTCTACTGGTGGGTCCCGCTGTTGGTCTATCTGCCGCTGATCGTCGCGCTGACGGTCCACGCAAGCGGCGGCGGCATCGGCGCGCTGCCGCTGACGATCTGGATGTTCGCCGGCATCGTCGTCTGGAGCCTGACCGAGTACCTGCTGCATCGCTTCGTATTCCACTATCACCCGAGCAGCGACTGGGGCAAGCGCCTGCATTTTCTGATGCACGGCGTGCATCATGATTACCCCAGCGACGCCAAGCGCCTGGTGATGCCGCCCGCGATCAGCATGCCGCTGGCGCTGCTGTTCTATGGCCTGTTCGCCTGGATACTGCCGCCGCTGCAGACCGAGGCGCTGATGGTCGGGTTCACGCTCGGCTATCTGGTCTACGACCTGACGCACTACGCGCTGCACCACGCGCAGTTCCGCAGCGGCTGGCTCTACCGGCTCAAGCGCTATCACATGCGCCATCACTACGCCGATCCCAGCCGCAGCTTCGGCGTCAGCTCGCCGCTGTGGGATCAGGTTTTCGGTAGCACTGAGCGCCGGCTCAGCCGCGGCCGCTAAGTGCCTCGGTTCCCCAGTACGGTCACGAATCCGAGGCACTAATTCCCCGCACCAGGTCCAGGTCGGAGGGCTTGTCGACGTCGACGGCGGCGAGTCCGAAAGGCAGCTCGACGATCGCCAGTCGCGCGTCAGCGAGTTGGCCGAGACGCGCCAGCGCCGCGTCCAGCGTCAGCCGGCCGAACACATAGCGCAGTGCAACGCCCCAGCCCAGGCGAGCGACCATTTTCAGCGGCTGCTTGCGCTCGGCCTCGAACGCACGCCAGGTGTGCGCAATGCCGATCGCAGCCGGCGTCGCGAAGTAGAAGAGATTGCAGCCGGAATAGCGCGCATCGCGAAAGCGCAGCCAGGTACGTTGCGTCTGCGGCAACGCCTGCAGCACGGCTTCGCTGCGTGCGAGCGCGGCACAGGCGTCGACATCGCGCGGCAGATGATCAATGAAATAGCGCAGCCACTCGGGTCGCAGCAGCGCGTGATCGGCGGTGGTCACCAGCAGCGGCGTACCGAATCTTCGCAGACCGGCGGCGACGCTGGCGCTCGGGCTGTCGGCCGCGTCGATGACCTGCAGTTCGCAATTACCGGCCGCTGCGCGCAGCGATGCCGATTCCCGCAGCTGTTCGGGTATCTCGATGGCGACGACAATGCGCGAAATCCCGGCCACCGCGGACAGCGCGGCGACCACGCGCTCCAGCATCGGCCGTCCGCCGACCTCGATCAGCGCCTTGTGGCTGACGCCGGCATACACCGCCAGCGGATCGCCCGGCCCGCGCGAGCCGGCCAGCACCAGGGCGGTCAGGCTCAAAGGCTCTTCTCGTAGACGCGATAGGTCTTGTAGCGCTTGCCGCCGACGGTTTCGATCATGCTGCGCATCGGCTTGTTGTCCTCCAGTATCCACGACAGCTCGATCTGCCTGAAGCCGCGCTCGAGCGCGCGCTTGCGCATCGCCTCGATGATCAGGAACGGGATCACGCTGGCGCCGAGCGACTTGGCGACGCTGCGGCGCACGCCCATCAGCGGCACGCGGCCGCCATGCACGCCCGACACCTTCAGGCGCCATAGCAGCTTCGCCCAGCCCAGCGGCAGCAGCTTGCCGTTCAGATCGCGTATCGCCTCGTTGAGATCCGGCAGCGTCACGCCGAAACCCACCGGCTTGCCGTCCCATTCGGCGATCGGCACCAGCCTGGGGTCCAGCAGCGGCTTCAGCGCTTTGGCCAGATGGTCGACTTCGGCCGGCGTATACGGCACGAAGCCCCAGTTGCCCGACCAGGCATCGTTGAAAATCTCGGTGATGGTCTGGATGTCCTCGCGATAGCGGCTCATGTCCATCGGCCGCACCGTGAAGCGCCCCTGATGCCGGTTGATCATGCGCGCCAGCAGCGGCGGCGGCGGCTGCGTGATGTCGTAGATATACGCGTACAGATCACGCACCTTGCGGTAACCCAGGGCCTCGACACGCCCGCCGATATGGCGCGCGTCGTGGCCCATCAAGATCATCGGCGGCGTGTCGAAGCCGTCGACCAGCAAGCCGGTTTCCTCGTTGATCGACAGGTTGAACGGACCGATGATCTTGCGGCAGCCGCGCTCGCGCAGCCAGGCCTCGGCGGTGGCGAACAGCGAGGCAAAAACCACCGCGTCGTCCTCGCCGGCGATCAGGCCGAAGTGCCCGGCACCGTCGTCCCGGTACGAAGGCGCGAGTTCGTCGATCTGCGCGCTGATGCGGCCGACATCGCGGCCGCCGCGCGTCGCGATCCAGAACTGCACTTTCGCGTGCGCGAAGTAGGGGTTGTGCTTGGGGGAGAAGGCCTCGGCGCGCTCGAGTTCCAGCTGAGGAACGAACAGCGGATCGCTCGCCTGCAAGCGCGCCGGCACGCGGATGAAACGCGTCATCTGCGCCTTGTCCTGTACGGCTTCGATTTGGACCATGTCGCTGCTGTGGCTCATCGCATTCCTCGAGAAAAACAAGATCTCAACTGCGGTCGTAATGACGCAACCACAGCAGGCCCAAAACAGCGAATACCACCAGCGGCAAGCCGACCGCCGCCAGCGGTGGCACGCGGCCGCCCTGCCCCAGCGAGGCCATCAGTCCGGCACTCAATACCAGGCCCAGACCCGCCGCCAGCGCGATCAGCAGGGAGCCGCCGCCTTCGCCGCCGCGCTGTACCGCCTGCGTGGACGGCAGTGCCAGCAACAGCATCAGCATCAGCAGGAACGGCGCGGCGTAGCTGTGATACAGCGCGGTGCGGTAATAACTCAAGGGCCGGTCGCCGACGCGGGCGCCGGTGAGCACTTCGCCCAGGGTTGCGCTCGACATCGGCAGACTCGGCGTGTCCAGGCGCTTCAGATCCTCGGGGCGCAGGTTGGATCGCCACAGCGCGGTCGGCTCCTGCTGCCGCTGCACGCCGCCGTCGAGCAAGCTCATCGACGTCATCTGCGTCAAGGTCCAGTGGCCGTCGGCCCAGTCGAGCTTGGTGCCGCGGATGCGGCCGATGAAACCGCCGCCGGCATCGCGCCGGTAGATCGTTACGCCTTGCAGATGCTGGCCGTCCCTGCTCGCCTGCTCGACCGATACCAGGCCGTCGTCGGTGCGGAACCAGGACAGCTCCTTGTCGTCGTCGCTGTTGCTCTGATCCGGCGGCTGCGTCGCCTGCCACCAGTCCGCGAGCCTGGCCTCGGCCACCGGCACGATGCGGTCGGCGACGACGAACTGGACGGCCGCGAACAGCAAGGCCACGGGCACCATCGCCCCCAGCATCGAACGCAGGCGGATACCGGCCGCGCGGATCGCGATCAGCTCGTGATTGCGCGCCAGCGTGTAGAACGTGAACAGGCTGCCGATCAGCATCGCCAGCGGCAGCGCCAGCACCAGTTCGGACGCGGTTCGCAGGCCGACGTAATGCAGCACGCCGGCAAGGCCGAGATGGCGCTTGAGGATGTCGGTCGTCACGTCGAGCATCTCCAGCAGCTGGAGCAAGGCGGTCAGCGCAATCAGCACGCCCAGCGTCTGGATCAGCAGCAGCTTGCGCAGATAGCTCGCGAGCGGCCCGACGATCAAGACCCGGCTCCGGGGCTGGCCGTGTCGGGCTTGCTCTTGCGGCGCAGATGGATGCCACCGATCAGGTTCTCGACCGCCGCCACCGCGCGCGTCACCGGGTTCTCGCCGGGGCTGTTGAGGCTGCCGCGGAACAGCCAGAGGCTGAGCGCGCCGAACAACACGAACGGCGACCACACCGCCGGGATCACCGGAAAGCGGCCGGTTTCGGCCAGGCTCTCGCCAAGCTGCACGCCGTGATGCAGGAACAGCAGCATCAGGCAGGCGATGACCACGCCGGGAGCGCGCCGGCCGCGCTTGGCCGCCATGCCCAGCGGGAACGCCAGCAGCGGCAGCAAGGGCAGGCTCAGGCTGCGCACCAGCCGGCCATGGAATTCTCCGGCGAGTTCGGAGTACGGCTGCGGCGGCGCCACCGCATGCATCGCCTGCCACAGCTCGGCGAAAGTCAGCTCGCGCTCGCTGTCGCCGCGGGCGCGGAACGGCGGCGTCACGGTGGAGAAATCGTCATTGGCGTAGCCGCTGGCGAAATGGATGTCCTCGATCTGGCCATCGTCGGATTCCCGGACGATGCGTCCCGCACCCAGGCGCAGCAGCAGCCGCGTGCCGTCGGCGGTCGGGACCAGGTGGCCGGTGTCCGAGGTCGTGACCTCGTCGATATCGTCGACTTTGCGGCGGATGAAGACATTGGTGAGGATGCGGCCGGTGCCGTCGACCTTGTCCGAGGTCAGCACGAAGCCGCGGCCGGCGTCGGCGAACACGTTTTCCTGCACGCGCGCGTTCCAGCCCGAATGCAGCGCCTCGTACATCACTTCGCGGTAGCGGTAGCGGCTGCCCGGTTGCAGGTAGCCGAACAGGTACAGCGCGAACACGCTCAGTATCACCGCCAGCAGCAGGAACGGCCGGGTCAGCTCGGCGATCGAGCGGCCGGCGGCGAGCATCGCGTCGAGCTCGTTGTCCTCGCCCAGGCGCGCGACCACCATGAAAATACTGGCGAAGAATGCGGCCGGCAGCGCCAAGCCGAGGTAGTAAGGGACCAGGTTCAGCACCATCAGCAGCACGTATCCGAGCGCCGATCCGCCCGCCGCCACCAGGTCGAACAGGCGCAGCAGCCGCTCCAGCACCAGGGCCAGCAGCACCACGCCCAGCGACAGCGTCAACGGCGGCCACAGCAGCCGCAGCAGATAGCGTTCGATGCGTCCCATGGAGGCCGCCATCACCGGATCGTGGGCTCAGCCAACACCTAAATCCGCCACAGCTCGCGCAGGCGCGCGACCATCGTGTCGCGCTCGGCGGCGCCGAGCACGACGAAGGAATCGAGCACTGGCGGCCCGGGCCAGCCGGCGTCGGCGAACACGTGACCCTCGCAGTCGCGCGGCTCCTCATAGCGCGGCAGCACGTGGAAGTGCACGTCCGGGTCGACCATCATCAGCATCAGGTGGTTGATGCGCTGATAGCTCGTGAAGCTTTTCAGCATGCGCTCGGCGGCGGCGACCACCGGCTGCAGCTCGGCAAACGCGCTGGCGCCGAGTTCGCCGAACGCCCGCTCCGGCCCGCGATTGACGATGGTCAGCGCCCCCAGCGTCGGCTGTCGGGGCCGCAGCAGCACCAGCCAGGAGCCGTGCTCTGCGATGAGCGTCTCGGGATAACCAAACTTGAGGGCCGTGGCGTTGGGCATGGCATTGGACAACCGCAGACCGCGGTGCGCGGCCACGCAGTTTATCGCGCGTGGTTTACCGCGCGTGCTGCCTCGGCAAATCAAAACGATAGCGACCGGCGCAGACGAAGGCCTGCGCCGTAGCGTCCCATAGGCGCACGCGCTGCTCCAGCTGCCAGTGCTCGCCGCGGCGCTGGATGCGCAGCAGCTGCCAGCGTGCGCCCGCGTCGCGCGCGCCGGGCGCAGCGGACGCCGACGGCAGGCCCAGGCAGGGCACGACGCCGGCCGGGCCGGCCAGCGCATCGAGCCGCGCATCGCGCGCGTGGCCATGCAATACCAGTTCGACACCGGCGCGTTTGATCACGGCGCGCAGCTCGGCGGCGTCGCGCAGCGCCTTGCGCGCGGAGATCGCGCCGGACGCCACCGGGTGGTGAATCATCAGCACCCGGCACAGTCCGCGCCGGCCAAGCTCGCCCAGCCGCTGTTCGAGACGCTGCAGCTGGGCGGCGCCGACCCGGCCGCTGGCCAGCAGCGGCGGCGTCGGCAGCGCCGAGCTGACGCCGATCAGCGCGATATCGCCGCGCTCGCGGACATAAGGCCAGCTTTCGCTGCCGTCGTCGTTGCTCATCCACGGCTGCCACAGACCCCAGCCCTGGCGGTGCTCGAGCGCGACCAGCGCGTCGTGGTTGCCGGGTACGACGCTGACCTGCCCGGCCGGCGCCAGCGCGCTCAGCCAGGCGGCGGCCGCCGGGAACTCGCCCGGCAGCGAGAAATTGGCGATGTCGCCGGTGATCGCCCAGTGATCCGGCGCGGCGGCGCGCACGTCGGCGACGAGGCGCTCCAGCAGATCATGCTGCTGCGACTTGCTGCGCCCGCGGGCCCAGCTGAGCGCGCTGAGCTGGCGCTTGGAAAAGCGCTGGGCCAGGCTCAGCCGGGGCTCGTAGGCAAGGTGCGGGTCGGAAAAATGCGCAAGCGTGGTCGCGGTCACGGATAATGTTCGGCTTTACGGCATCGATTTGGATCATGACACAGCTGCCCCCGTCTTCCCGCGGTCTGCACCCGGACTTGCCGCGGACGGCCCTTGTCGACTCGTCGCCGACGGCCCTGATCGTCGGCGACGCGCCGGTGCGGCTGTGGGGCCTGAGTTCGCGTCAGCGCATCGGCAAGCAGCTGCAGCGGCTGCAGATCGCGCAGGCACCGATCGGCGCGACGGCCGGGCCCGGAGCCATGGTCGGGTCCGTGGTCGTGGTCCATGCGGGCTGGGTCTACGACGAACCTCTGCTGGCCGCGTTGACGCAGGCTGCGGTCGGCACGCTGTTGCTCGACGAGATCAGCGGCAAAGCGGTCGCCGCCAAAGTCAGTGCCGCTCAGGCCGCGAGCCTGGCGCGGGCGCTGGAGACCGGCAGCGAACCGCCGACCGGCCTGCAGAGCCGCACGCCGGCTACACTGGCCAGCCACTACAACAACAAGCTGCGCAAGCGCGAGACACCGTACCTGTTGCCGCTGAGCGCCGGGACGCTGGCGGCGATCGAAAAGCGCATGTTCGCGGGCTCCTACAAGGGCGTCACCGACGCGATCACCAAGTACCTGTGGCCGCTACCGGCACGGCACGTCACTAAGTGGTGCGCGAACGTCGGGATCACACCCAACCAGGTCACTTTCGTCAGCCTGCTGATGGTGATCGCCGCGTTCCAGTGCTTCTGGACCGGGCATTTCGGTTTCGGCCTGGTCGCGGCCTGGATCATGACCTTCCTCGACACCGTGGACGGCAAGCTGGCGCGGGTCACCTTGAACTCGTCCAAATTCGGCGACGTGTTCGATCACGGCATCGACCTGATCCATCCACCGTTCTGGTGGTGGGCCTGGATCGTCGGCCTGGGCGCGGTCGGCCTGCCTTTGCCGGCGAGCGCGGCGGTGCTCGCGATCGTCGTCGTCGGTTATGTCGCGCAGCGTCTTGAGGAGGCCCTGTTCATGAAGGCCTTCGGCATCGAGATGCACATCTGGCGGCGGTTCGACAGCTGGTTCCGCCTGATCACCGCGCGACGCAACCCGAATCTGTTGCTGCTGACGCTGGCGCTGATGTTCGGCCGGCCCGATCTCGGCATGCTCGCGGTCGCGGCCTGGACCGTGCTGTGCTTCTTCGTGCATGCGCTGCAGATCGTGCAGGCGTTTGCGGCGCGGCGGCAGGGTGCGATCACGTCCTGGCTGAGCCACTAGTGGCACTCCACGGCGTAGGTCGGCAATCCCTTGCCGACATGTTCTCCCCGATGCGCAATCACCGCCTCACGTCGGCAAACGATTGCCGACCTACGAGGGGCGGCTGAATGCATCAGGTAGCGCTGATTCACAACCCGCGCAGCCGGCTCAATCGCCGGCTTGCGGTGCATCTGCCTTCGGGGCTGCTGTCGGCCTCGCCGACGACTGAGGGCGAGTTGTTCGCGTCGCTGGCCGAGTACGCGCATCGCGAAGTCGATCTGCTGATGGTCAGCGGCGGCGACGGCACCCTGCGTGACGTCGTCACCTTGCTGCCGCGCGCCTACGGCGACGTGCCCTTGCCGGCCATCGCGCTGCTCGCGGCCGGCAACGCGAACCTGGTCGCATCCGACGTCGGCGCCTGCCGTTCGCAGCGCGACGCACTGTCGCGGCTGAGCGACGCGGCCGCGCAAGGACGCTGGCGGCGCGACGAGCTGCGCCATCCGATCGCGGTGCAGCGCCGCGGCGAGCAGCCGGTGCTCGGCTTTTTCATGGGTGCCGGCGCCCTGAATCGCGCGACGCGATACAACCACGATCACGTCCGCTCCGATGGCGGCCTGTCGGTCGCGATCACCATCGCCGTCTCGATGTGGCGCGCGGTGCGCGGCGTCGGCGACTGGGCCGCGGGCGACTGGATGAGCATCAGCGCCGACGGCGCCGTCGCGCGTGAGGGCAAGCGTTTTCTGTTTCTCGCCAGCAGCCTGCAAAGCCTGATGCTCGGCCTGTGGCCGTTCTGGGGCAGCGGCGGACCGATGCGTTATCTCGACATCGATGCCTATCCTGAAAAACTCGGCCGTTCGCTGCTGCCGCTGGTCCGCGGCCGGCCGACCCCCGCGATGCTCGAGAGCAGTTATCACAGCAGCGGTGCCAGCCGGATCCTGTTGAAAACACAGGGCCCGATGATCATCGACGGCGAGCCTTTCGCCGCTGCCGACGGCGAGTTCCTGCTCAGCCCCGGCCCCGCGCTGCGCTTCGTATCGCCATGAGCGCAGCGCGCGATCCGCTGCGCCGCGCGGTCGACCAGGAGCTGCGTCGCGACGTGCCCGCGGCCGTGGCCGCGTTCGCGGCGCAGCTGGCGCAGCGCGGCGAAACCGTCGCCGCGGTGCTGTTCTACGGATCCAACCTGCGCACCGGCGATCTCGACGGCGTGCTCGATTTCTATGTGCTTGTTGACCGTCTCGGCAGCTGGCATCGGCACCGCCTCGCGGCGCTGGCGAACCGCGCGCTGCCGCCGAATGTTTGCTACGAGACTGCGCGCATCGCCGGACACGAGCTGCGCGCGAAAGTCGCGGTGCTGAGTCTGCAGCAGTTCCAGCACGGCATGCGCGCAGGCGCGATCGACACCAGCCTGTGGGCACGCTTCGCGCAACCGCTGGGCCTGGCCTGGGTGCGCGACGATGCGGCGCGCGCCCAAACCGTCGAGGCGGTTTCGACCGCGCTGGCCACGGCTGCGCGCTGGGCGGCGCTGCTCGGGCCGGCCAGCGCAACCGCAGCGGAATTCTGGCAGGCCCTGTTTCAGAGAACCTACGCGGCAGAACTGCGCGTCGAACGCGCTGGCGGACGCGCGCGCAGCCTGGTCGAACATGAGCGCGAGCGCTATACGAAGCTGCTGCCGCTAGCCTGGCGCGCGACCGGCGTCGAATTCCGCGTGCGCAATCTCAATCTGCTGGAACCGCGGTTGAACGACGTGCAGCGCCGCTCGGGAGCACGCGCCTGGCGGCTGCGTCACGCGATGGGCAAGCCGCTGAATCTGGCGCGCCTGGGCAAAGCGACTTTCACTTTCGACAACGGCGCCGACTATGTCGCGTGGAAAGTCGAGCGGCATTCGGGTTTGAAGCTGGAACTGAGCGACTTCCAGCGCCGGCATCCGCTGCTGGCGGCACCGGCGATACTGTGGAAGCTGATGCGGAATAAAGTCCTGCGCTAGCGCCGATGTTGGGGTTCGCTTTGCTCCCCCCCACCTACCGGTCGCGGGAGGGTGGGGGGAGCCAAGCGAACCCCCACCCTCGACGCCCGAAAGCTCAGGCGACCATCGCGACCGGTGACTTTTCGGCTGGTACCGGCAACACGCCAAGGCGCTGGCCGATGTCGGCGAACAGTGCCAGCGCGGTGTCGATCTGGCGCGGCGTGTGCGCGGCGCTGATGCTCGCGCGCAGCAGCGGCTTGTTGGTCGGCGTCGCCGGCGGCAGCGCCAGGTTGACGTAGAGACCACCCTGCAGCAGCAGATTCCAGAAACGCACCGCGGTTTCGTTGTCGTCGACCGTGACCGACACGATCGGGCTCGCCTGCGGACCGACGTGGAAGCCGAGCCGGCTCAGCCCGTGGTACAGACGCTCGGCATTGTCGCGCAGGCGCACGCGCAGACCGCCGTCCTGGATCAGGCGGCGCAGCGCTTCCTGCGTCGACGCGATAACGCCTGGCGGCAGCGATGCGGTGAACATGTACGGCCGGCAGGCGACACGCAGCACTTCGAAACCTTCGATGTCCGACACACAAAAGCCGCCGACACTGCCAAGGCTCTTGGAGAACGTGCCGACGATGAAATCAACGTCGGCTTCGACACCGGCAGACTCGCTGAGGCCGCGGCCGGTCTTGCCGAGCACGCCCATCGAATGCGCTTCATCGACCAGCAGATAAGCATCCATTTCGCGCTTGACCTGCGCGATTTCCACCAGCGGCGCGGAGTCGCCGAGCATCGAGTAGATGCCTTCGACGACGATCAGCTTGCTTCCCGGATGATCCTTCAGCCGGCGCAGACGCTTGTGCAGATCGTCGGCGTCGTTGTGACGGAAGCGGATCACTTCGGCATGGCCGAGGCGGGCGCCGTCGTAGATGCTGGCGTGGCTGTCGGAGTCGAGAATCAGGTGATCGCCGTGGCCGGCGAGCGTCGACAGCATGCTCAGATTGGCCTGGTAGCCGGTGCTGAACACCATGCCGTGACGGCGGCCGTAGAAATCGGCCAGCGACAACTCCAGGTCGCGATGCCCGGAATAGCTGCCGTTGGCGACGCGCGAGCCGGTGGTGCCGGTGCCGAAGCTGCGCACCGCTTTTACCGATTGCTCGATGCAGCCCTCGTCGAACGTCAGGCCCAGATAATTGTTGGTGCCGAACAGGATCGTCTGCCGTCCGTTCACCAGGCCTTCGGTCGACGACAGAATGCGGTCGAAGGTGACCTTCAGCGGATTGGAATCGACGGGACCGAGGCGGTCGTAGGTCTGGGCCAGATGCTCGAACTTGGAAAGGATGCTCATGCCCGCTCGTTCTGCGTGAGTTGGGTAACGGCCCGCACCAGATCGTCCACCGTGACAATTTCTGCCACGCGATCGAGCGGAATGGACACGTCGTAATGGTCTTCTAAAGCCATCATCAAGTTCATCACCGCAAGCGAATCCAGGCCCAGGTCCTGGACGATGCGCGTGCGGCCTTCGATTTCGGCAGGCCGTAGAACGGCTGCCTGAAGCGCGCCGGTAACATGCACGCGGATATCATTGGTTGAAGAAGTCATTCGTTCTCAATGGTCTGCCCCTGCTTCCTTACGGAGGCCCGAGCACGACTCGTTGTCTGAGCAGCTGCGTGAGCGGCAACGCTCAAAGTGTGCCAATAGTCCGCCATAGCTTAGCAAACTAGTTTCATCGCCCTGTAACACCAGCGTGCGCACAGGTAACCGTGCTCCGGCCGGCCGGGTATCAGGCCGGGTATCAGGCCGCGGGCAGCCAGCCCGCCGCGCGGTACGAGCTCACCGCATCGGCAAAGCCCGTTTTCAGATCGAAACCTGGAGCCCATCCCGGCAGATTCAAGAGCTCGCCGTCGCCAACAGTCCAGTCCAAGTGCCTGAGTTCACCCAACTTGTCCGAGTTGAGCATGTTCCCGCGGCCGATGATCCGGCCGATGTCGCCAACGGCGGCAAGCGACCTCAGCAACGGTCGAGGAAGCTGAAAATAGCCGCGCGGCTTGGCGCCGAGAGCACCTGCGGCGGCCTCCATGATCTCGCGCCAGCGATAGCCGGCAGGGTGGGCGTCGCTGGCGGTTTCGACCCGGCCGGTCGGCAGCCGGGCTAGCATGCCGACCAGGGCAGAGCAAAGATCGTCGACATGGATGACCGCGCTACGTGCTTCCGGGGCGCCGAGCAGCGGCACCCAGGGCAGCCTCGCGAGCTCGAAAAAGGCCAGGGTTTCGCGGTCACCCGGGCCATAGACCGCCGGCGGACGCAGCACGCTGAGGCGCGCGCCGAGTACCTCGAACGCGGCCTGCTCAGCGGCGCGCTTGCTGGCCGCGTAGTCCGACAAGCCGGGCTCGCGCGCCGCCAGACTCGATACCAGCAGCAGATGCGCGCGCTCAGCAGCCGCAACTGCCTCGGCCAAATGGCGAGTGCCGTCGCGATTGGCGCGCATGAAGTCTGCACGGCGCGGCGCCTTGATCAGCCCCGCCAGGTGGACCACCGCATCGGCGCCTTCGACCAGACGCCTGGATGCCGCGGCGTCGACCAGGTCGCCCTGCACCACCTCGATGTCGAGATTGGCCCAGAAGACGTCGGCCGGGTCGCGCCGCACCAGGATGCGGATATCCCAGCCGGCCGCGGCGAGTTGCGGCAGCAGCCGGCGGCCGATGAAACCGGTGGCGCCGGTAACCGCGACCCGCCGCCGCGCCTCAGCCCGCAACGGCAAGCTCGAAACTGCCCGACAGGTACAGCGCCCGCGCCTTGGCGCGGCTGAGCTTGCCGGACGAGGTCTGCGGCAGGGATCGCGGCGGCACCGGCACCACGCGCACCTCGATGCCATGGCGCGCGCGCAGCACACCGGAAACCTCTTCGCACAGCGCGGCGCGAGCCGCGGTCTCGGTCAGGCGCGATTCGATCAGCACCACGACCGATTCGCCGGCCCCGTCGTCGACTGCGAATGCCGCGACATCGCCGCTGCGCAGGCTGCTGACCTCGCCTTCGGCGGTCCATTCCAGATCCTGCGGCCGGATGTTACGGCCGTTGACGATGATCAGGTCCTTGGCACGGCCGGTGATGACGATCTCACCGTCAACCAGGTAACCGATGTCGCCGGTATTGAGCCAGCCGTCGGTGCCGATCGCGCGCGCGGTTTCCTCGGGCTGCGCGAAGTATTCCTTGAACAGGCTGGGACCGCGCACATGCAGCAGACCGACGCCGAGCTCCGGCATCGGGTCGCCGTTGTCGTCGCGCACTTCGACCTCGTGGCCCGGCAGGATGGCGCCGCAACGGACGAAATCGCGGCTGCGCTGCGTATCGATGGTCGGCGCCACCGCCAGGTGCTCGCGCTCCAGCCTATCGGTATCGAGCGTGTCCATGCGCAGGCCGCGGCCTAGCGGCGAGAACGACAGCGCGAGCGCCGCCTCGGCCATGCCATAGCTCGGCGTCAGTGCGCCGGCCTTGAAGCCGGACGCGGCGAAGGCCTCGACGAATTTCTGCAGCGGCCCCGGGCGCACCATGTCGCCGCCGATGCCGGCCGCGCGCCAGCGCGACAGATCCAGGCCTTCCGGCACGCCGCCGTTCTCGACACGCCGTGCGCACAGCTCGAAGCCGAAGCTGGGCGAAAAGCTCAGAGTGCCGCCGTAATTGCTGATCAGCTGCAGCCAGGTCAGCGGCCGGCGCGCGAACTCGCGCGTCGCCAGGTAGTCGACCGAGATCGCGCAGCACACCGGCGTCAGCAGAAAGCCCACCAGGCCCATGTCGTGATAGAACGGCAGCCACGAGGCGCAGCGATCCCCGGGGCCGATTTTCAATCCAAAACGGACGATCGCGTCGATGTTGGCAACCACCGCGCGGTGCGTCACCGCGATCGCATGCGGGAAGCGTGTGCTGCCGGACGAGAACTGCAGGTAGGCCAGATCGTCCGGCGCCGGCGCGGCCAGGTCACCGACGGCCGGCTCGACCGCGGCCAGACCGGCGATCGTGCCGACGAAACGCAAAGGCAGATCGGCGCAGGCCTCCACGATCCAGCTCTCGAATGCCGCCGGTGCCAGCACCGCAGCGGCGCCGATGCTCTCGGTCATCCTGCGAACGTGCTCGAGATAGGTTTCGCGGCCGCCGAGCGCAGCCGGTAATGGCAGCGGCGCCGGCACCAGCCCCGCGATCTGGCAGGCGAAGAAGGCTCGCGCAAAATCGCCATCGGTCTCGGCTAGCAGCGCGACGCGATCACCGCGGACCAGGCCCTTGGCCAGCAGCCGGAGCGCCAGCGCCTCGGCCTGCCCGCGCAAGCGCGAATACGGCAGACCTTCGGTCAACTGGCCGCGGCCGCTGTAGAAATTCATGCCGGCCGAACCCTGGGCGGCATGCTCCAGCGCCGCCGCCAGGCTGGCGAAATCGCGAACGGCAAAAGGGGCCGGACCGCCCGGGGCCGGCGTGCTGTCAGTCATGTTCAGAATGTGCCGCGTACGGAAACCGGCCGGAGAAGGGCCGGCAGTCGATGCTCTATTTTACGCCGGGCCTGTCCAGGCCCGGCCAGTCCTGAGCGCCTGGATGTCCCGGATTGCCTGTACCGGCTCATCGCGGGCTCATCGCGGATGCGTCCAGTATTCCTCAGACCGCGCCACCAGCAAATCGTCCGCCCGGCTACAGCCGGCGTCCTTGCGGTCGCCCTTCATGTGATCCATGAAACGGCCGAGCCGCGAGTTGATCAGCACATGCGAAGCGTACCAGCCCAGCCCTTCGCCGAGGTCACGCACGCGCATGCCGGCGTTCTTCTGGGCGCGGACGCGGGCAACGTCGAACAGCCAGGAGTCGTGGTATTCGCGCTCGGCCCAGAAACCATCGTCGGTATACAGACGCTCGAAATCGGCCAGGAAATCCTGCATCGCCGGGTCGCGCAGGTTGTAGACGACGAAACCGCACTCGGTGAATTTCG
This sequence comes from Hydrocarboniphaga sp., assembly GCF_028291725.1. Lineage (GTDB taxonomy): Bacteria > Pseudomonadota > Gammaproteobacteria > Nevskiales > Nevskiaceae > Hydrocarboniphaga. Next base: position 36,655 of record NZ_JAQGNT010000010.1, read on the forward strand.
GCCGTCGCAGGCAGGCCAGGCCACAGTCCGCCGGCGCCAGCGTGTCCAGCTCGGCGGGGTCCAGCGGCGCGAAGAAGCGGGTGTCGGCATCGATCCAGATCAGCACATCGGCGTCGGTATGACGCGCGGCGTGAAAGATCGCGAAGGTTTTGTGCGAGAAGCGCACCGCGTCCCAGCGATAGCGCGCTTTTTTGACCCGCAGCGGCACCGGGATCGATAGCCGCCCCAGCTTGAGCCGTCGCCAGGGCTTGATGTGTCCGTGAGCGCGCGGGTTGTCCGCGTGGCGCTTTTTGAACGCCACCAGTTCCGGGGACGAGGCCAGCAGATCGCGCGCGACCAGCCGGCCCGGGATCGGCGCCGGCTCGAAGCCCTCGTGGTAGAGCAGCAGGGGCACCTCCCGCGGCCAGAATTCGGCAAAGGTTTCGACCATCAGGCGACCATAACTTTGGTAGCCCGCGGCGTGGCAGGTGGTGACAACGGCGAATCGGCGCATCCGGCTAGCTTATCGCGCCGCGGCCACCGCTGAACTATGCAGGCCAATTCCCTGATAATGCGCGCCTTCCGCGGTCCACCGGCGTGTTCGATTGCGCATCGTCTACCTGATCAACGGCTTCAACGGCGGCGGCGCCGCGCTGCCGGTCGCCGACGTGGTCATGACGATGTCTGATCTCGGCCATCAGGTCGAAGTGGTCGCGCTGATGCGCCAGGACGGCCGCGCCGAGCAGCGGCTGCGCGAGGCGGGCGTGCGCTACCGGATTCTCGGCCCGGAGCGTCTCGGCCCGACCTCGTTCACGCGGCTGATCGGCTATCTGCGCCGCGAGCGGCCGGACTTGCTCTGGACTTCGCTGGCGCGCGCGACTTTGCTGGGCCAGCTGGCCGGAGCCTTGCTGAAAATCCCGGTGGTCAGCTGGCAGCACAATGCCTGGCTCAAGCCGATCAATGTCGTGCTGATGCGCCGCACGCGGCGGCTGACCCGGCTTTGGGTTGCCGATTCCGACGCGGTGCGCGGCTGGGCGATCCGCGAACTCGGCCTGCCGGCCGAGCGCTTCCTGGTCTGGCCGCTGTTCGTCGCCGATCCGTCCGCGCCCGTGGCGGCCGCCTGGCAGCCCGGTCAGATCTTCCGTCTCGGCAGCCTCGGCCGGCTGCATCCGAACAAGCGCTACGAGGTGCTGGTACGGGCGGCCGCGCGGATGGCGCAGATCGATCCCCAGCTGGCCGGGCGCATGCAGATCATCATCGCCGGCAGCGGCGACGAGCTGCCGCGGCTGCAGGCGCTGAGCGCTGAGCTGGGTCTCGGCAACCTGCATTTCGACGGCTACGTCGAACGGCCCCAGCAATTCCTGGCCGGCCTGCACGGCTACGTCCAGCCCTCGCGCAACGAAGGGCTTTGCCTGGCCGCCCATGAGGCGCTGCAAGCTGGACTACCGGTGATCGCGACGCCGGTTGGGCAGATGGCGCACAGCGTCATCGATGGGGTCAATGGCTGGCAGGTGCCGGTCGACGATGTCGATGCGCTGGCCCGGGCGCTGCTGAAACTGGCGGCCGATCCGGCACTCGCAGCAAGGATGGGTGCGGCAGCCCGCGACAGTGTGCTGGAGCGTTACAGCCGCGAGCGGTTTCGCGCGATGTGTGCAGAGATTCTGCGAGCCGCGGAGCGCGCGTAGGTCGGCAATCCTTTGCCGACGTGAGGCGGTGATTGCGCATCGGGGATGCACGTCGGCAAGGGATTGCCGACCTACGGCGGGAGCAGCGCTTGGACCCTGGAGACGACGCGCTGCAGATCGTCGTCGGCCTGCGCGCTCCAACTCACGCGCGGCACCGACTCGCCGAAAATCCCGACGATGCCCTGCTGCGCCAGCGTATCGATCCAGCGATCCAGATCGACGGCCGACGCCCACGCGCCCCTGCGCACCAGCGCCACCACCAGGGACGCCGGCAACAAGCCGCGCACCAGCCGCCGCAGGCGCAGACGCAGCGATGGCCGCAGCGGCAGCACGCTCACCGGACGGCCGCTGCGCCAGCAGTCGGCGATCATCGAGGCGGTGTCGCCGGTCAGCACGAATTCATCGGCCAGCGCCAGATATTCCGGGTACGCATTACGGTCCGCTGCGGCGCCGTACTCACTGAGTTCGTAGAGCGCCGACGACGAGATCAGGGCTGCACGCAGCGGCGCGATCCAGCCGGCCGGCGTACGCGGGCTGGTGCTGACCAGCAGACTGCCGCCGGTCTTCGTCAACCGCGGCTCCAGCTCGTTCACCAGCGCGACCAGCGCCGCCGTGTCCAAGTGGTAGTGACGCGTCACGCCGCCGACGATCAGCGCCGTCCACGGCCGCGGCAGCTTTTCCAGGCGCTGCCGCGCGGCCGTCAGCACCTCATCAGCCAGCCGCGGCGGCAGGTTCAAGGGCAGGTGCAGGCGCAACACGTTGGGCGCATCGGGCACTGCGTCCTGCGGCATCGGCACGATCAGATCCAGCTGCCCAGGGGCGATGCCGCGCGGCCGGCCCAGATGGACGATGCGTACGCGGCCGCCGCTGGCGTGCTTGATCCACAGCGCCGCCTGCAAGGTCTTGCCGAACGAAATCACCAGCTCCGGCCAGGGCGCGCTCAGCCCGCAGGATGGGGCGGCTTGCGGCCGCCAGCCGAACGAGGGCCGCGCCGCCGATCCGGGCTCGAATACCGGCTTCTCCTCCCAGGCTTCGCCCAGCGCCTGCGCGAGCCGCCGCTGCTGCGCCAGTTCGCCGGGACGCGGGCCGGCCAGCAGCCAGATGCGGGGCGCGGTCACCGCCGCGTCAATGCGGCCTGAGCCCGAACCAGCCGCGCAGGCCGCGCGTCACCGGATTGCCGGAATAGTGCCGCTCGGACTTCTTCACCAGCACGCCGTAAGGTTCGGGATTGCGGTACTGATCGAGGCGGCGGCCGGATGCCAGCGCGTCCTGGTATTCATGCTCGAAGCGCTCGGCCAGGTCGCCGCGCGGATGCGCCAGCAGCTTGCCGTCGAACCAGTGCCTGCCGCCTTCGGCCTCGAGCCGCGGCAGCGAGTAACGATGCGAGAACTGCGTGCCCATGTCGGAGTAATGCAGGATCTTGATGCGCTCGACCGGCTGGCCATCGCCGTCGATGTTGTTGAAAGCCGGGTCCATCGCCTGCACCTGCCCGGGATGCGCGGCGAAGTGCCGGGTCAGGCGCGAATGCGCGTCCGGCTGGCTGCGCAGCTCGTCCATACCGGGCAGCACGCTGCGGGCGGCGGCGCAGTCCCACAGCATCACGCAAAAGCGCTGGAAGCCTGTTTCGCGACGCGCGGCAAACACCGCCGGCGCCGCCAGCGGCGTACGCCACAGCTCGGCGATGTCGGACATCACGATCATGTCGGTATCCATGTAGATCGCGCGGCCCTGATAGCCGCAATGCGCCGGCACCGCCCAGCGGAAACCGGAGAACGGCGTCGCCCAGCGCTCGGTGCGCCAGCCGGATGCCTGCTGCCGCGGGTCCGAGTACCAGAAACTTTGCGGATTGCGCGACAGCCGCATCCAGTGAATCTCGACCGGCAGCGAGGCATGCTTTCGCATCGTGTGCTCGAGCACCATCATCTGCTCGAGATCGCAGTCGTTCGGATCGCAGCCGACAAAAACACGGACAATATCGGGATTCATGCTTCGGGCAATATTGGAAGTTCCCTCCCCCGCGCCTGTGGGGAAGGTTCAGGCTGCAAAGCATACGCCCAGGCCATCGTCGATCGCATGAGAGTCGTTTTCCCCTATCTGGCCCAAGCCCATCAGCTACTGCACTCGCTGCCGATCGCAGCCGCGATTGCCGCGCGCCATCCGCGGGTCGAGGTCCACGTCAGCGCGGCCAGCCCGGCGCTGCTGGACTTCGCGCGGCGCCTGGTCGTGCGCAATGCGCCCGCGGCGCGGATCGCATTCGACCTGTTGCCGCTGGGCCCCGGCGACGCTCTGAGGCTGGCCGCCGGACTCGGAAAATCGCATTTCAAGCAATACACGCTGCTGCGCAATCGCGGCTATTTCGCCGGCTTCGATGCGGTAGTGACGCCGGAACGCACCTCGCTGTTCCTGCGCCGCATCGGCGTCAAAGCCAGGCTGATCTGGACCCGACACGGTGCGGGAGATCGCGAGATCGGCTTCGCCGACGACGTGCGCGACTTCGACTTCGTGCTGATGGCCGGGCGCAAAGTCGAGCAGCGCCTGCTGGCTGGTGGCCTGATCCGGCCGGGCCACTATGTCAGCGGCGTCTACGCCAAGTTCGATTGGGCACAAAGTGCCGCCGGCGAGGCGCTGTTCGACAATACCCGGCCCACGGTGCTGTACAACCCGCACTTCCGCCCTGGCCTGTCGTCCTGGCCACGGTTCGGCCGCGCGGTGCTCGACGCCTTCGCCGCCGGTGGCCGCTACAACCTGGTGTTCGCACCCCACGTGCGCCTGTTCGACCCGCCGACCGCCGCCGACTACCTGGCTTTCGAGCCCTACCAGGCACTGCCGCATATGCGCATCGATCTCGGCAGCGAACGCAGCATCGACATGAGCTATACCCGGGCCGCCGACCTGTACCTGGGCGACGTCAGCAGCCAGCTTGCCGAGTTCCTGTCGCGGCCGAGGCCCTGCTTGTTCCTGGACGCGCATGCCACCGCCTGGCGCGACGACCCGAACTACCGGTTCTGGGCGCTGGGCCCGGTACTGACGAGTGTCGCCGGGATCGAGCACGAACTCGACCGGGCCATAGCCCATCACAGCGATCACGCGGCCGCGCAACGACTTTACGTCGACGAAACCTTCGAGCTCGAACCCGGCCCGTCGGCGCCGCGCGGAGCCGACGCGATCGTCGGTTTCCTGGCCGGGGCCGCCAAGCCCGGGCGAAACGGCGGCGGAAACAGTTAGGATTCGCGCCGTCACGATGAACCCGACACCGACTCCACCGCCGACCCCTACCGTCACGCCGCTGCGCAGCAGCGGTTTGCGGGTGCCGCTGTTCTGGCGTTTCTCCGGCCTGATCTCCCCCAGGCGCAACTTCGCGGTCGCGCTGTGCGTGGTCTTCGCCAGCCTCGCCGACGGCTTCGGCATCGCGACCCTGCTGCCGCTGATCTCGGTGCTCGGCGACGGCACCGGCAAGACCAGCCCGATGAGCCGCGCGATTCTCGATCTGCTGCAGACCCTGCACGTCCCGACCAACCCGGCGCTGCTGCTGTGCATCGTCGTCGGCGGTGTGCTGACCAAGGGCGCACTGATGATCGTCGCGCTGCGCCAGATCGGCGGCGCGGTCGCCGACGTCGCGGCCAAGCTGCGCATCGGCCTGGTCGAGGCGCTGCTGCGCGCGCGCTGGAGCTACTACGTGCGCCAGCCGGTCGGGCGCTTTTCCAATGCGCTCGGCGCCGAGGCGAATGCCGCCGGCGACGCCTACAACGCGGCGATGCAGATGCTGTCGCAGCTGGTGCAGGCGGTGGTGTATCTGAGCATCGCGGCGCTGGTGTCTTGGCGGCTGGCGCTGTTCACGCTGCTGGTCAGCGGCATCATGCTCGGCTCGCTGAACCGCTTTCTGCTCGCGGCCAAGCGCAGCGCCAAGCTGCAGCAGAAGCTGCTGCGCTCGATCCTCGGCCGGCTGACCGACGTGCTGATCGGCATCAAGCCGATGAAGGCGATGTCGCGGCAGGCGCGTTTCGCGCTGCTGTTCGATCGTGACCTCAAGCAGGTGCGCAAAGCCTCGCGGCGCCAGGTGTTCTCGAAGAACGTCAACAAGGCGCTGCAGGAACCGATCCTGGCGATCTGCCTGTCGCTCGGCATTTTCGTCGCGCTGCGGGTGCTCGAACTGCCGATCGGCGAAGTCATCGTGATGAGCCTGCTGCTGGCGAAAACCGTGCTGGTCACGGGCAAGGCGCAGCAGGAGCTGCAGAATTTCTACGCCAACCAGCACGCGCTGAAATCGGTGCGCGAGGCGGTCAACGAATCCACCGCAGCGCGCGAGGAAACCTACGGCGGCGGCACCCCGACGCTGGAGCGCGGCATCGAGTTCCGCAACGTCAGCTTCGGCTACGACGAGCGTGCGACGCTGCGCAATCTCGACCTGCAGATCGGCGCCGGCGAGCTGATCGCGCTGACCGGCCCTTCCGGCGCCGGCAAGACTACGCTGGTCGACCTGCTGCTCGGCTTCCATCGGCCGCAGAAAGGCGAGGTCTGGATCGACGGCGTGCCGATGGCCGATCTCGACCTGATGCAATGGCGCTCGCTGATCGGCTACGTGCCACAGGAGCTGATCCTGTTCCACGACTCGATCGCGGCCAACATCACGCTGGGCGAACCGCGCTTTTCCGACGAGGATGTCGAACGCGCGCTGCAGGCGGCCGGCGCGCTGGACTTCGTGCGCAGCCTGCCGCAGGGCACCGCGACCATCGCCGGCGAACGCGGCTCGGCGTTGTCCGGCGGCCAGCGCCAGCGCATCGCGCTGGCACGTGCGCTGGTGCACGAGCCGCGCCTGCTGATACTCGACGAAGCCACCAGCGCACTCGATCCGGAAACCGAGACCCTGATCATCGACAACGTCGCGCGCCTGGTGCGCGATCGCGGCATGACGGTATTGTCGGTAACCCATCATCCGGCCTGGCTCAAGCTCGCCAGCCGCGTGCTGCGCCTGGAATCCGGCAGTACCTCGGCTCCTCTGATCGATATCGCTACGAATCATTAGGAAGTAACGGGGCGTTAATGCCGTCTGGCAAACAATCGGCCGGCAATGCCTGTCTCGATCTTCGTTATCAATCTGCTGCGCCGAGCCGATCGCCGCGCCGCTATCGACGCACAGTTGGCCGCGGCCGGACTGCGGGCCGAGTTCGTCGCCGCGGTCGACGGAAACACGCTTGAATTGGCGGCGTATCGCGACGCCGGCCAGCCTTCGCGCGGCGAAATCGCCTGCTATCTCAGCCACACGCGGATCTGGGCGCAAGTCATTGACCGGCAACTCGCTTTTGCGCTGGTGCTCGAGGACGATGTGCTGATCGATCGGCGTCTCGCCCAGGCTTGCGAGGCGATCGCGCAAATGCCGCTGGGCGTCGACGTCATCCGCCTCGGCAGCCTGATGCGGCCTTGCGGCTTCAAAATCGCCGAGATCGCACCCGGTATCGATCTGCTGGCGCCAAGCCGCAATGCCAGCGGCATGCATGCCTATCTGGTTTCGCAGCAAGGTGCCCGCCGGCTGTTGCGCGACTTCGCCGAACCGCGGCAGCCGGTCGACCGCGTTCTCGATCAGGCCTGGCATAACGGCCTGGACGTGCTGCTCGCGGCGCCGCCGCTGGCAAGCCCGCGCAACTCGAACCACAGCGATATCGCCGCGCTGGGCCTGCGAGCCCGGCGTTCCGCGCGCGGGAATCGGCTGCAGCGCTGGATCGAGCGGATCCGGCGCAACGCGCAGGCGCTGAGGCTGCAGCGGCTGATGCGGCTCAGGTTGAGCGGCCGCGGCGCGACGCCGTATGGCCGTGCACTGGCGGCCCGGGCCGCGATTCCATGACACCGGGAGCGCTGTAACCGATAATCACGGCCCGCACGGTCCGGCGCCTGCCGCACCGGAAATATTTCGCATCAATCCCCCGCTTCGAGAACATGAGCCAATACGTCTACACGATGAACCGGGTCGGCAAGACCGTCCCGCCGAAGAAGGAAATTCTTCGCGACATCTCGCTGTCCTTCTTCCCCGGCGCCAAGATCGGCGTGCTCGGCTACAACGGCGCGGGTAAATCCACGCTGCTGAAGATCATGGCCGGCGTCGACAAGGATTATCACGGCGAGGCCAGGCCGATGCCGGGCCTCAAGGTCGGCTATCTGCCGCAGGAGCCGCAGCTGGACCCGGCCAAGAACGTGCGCGAGAACGTGATGGAGGCGATGTCGCACATCACTGGCGCACAGGCCGAACTCGAAGCGGTCTATGCGGCCTATGCGGAAGAGAACGCCGACTTCGACAAGCTCGCCGCCAAGCAGCAGGAGCTGGAGAACATCCTGGCGGCCAACGACGGCAACAACCTCGACGTGGTGCTGGACAAGGCCGGCGAAGCGCTGAACCTGCCGGCCTGGGACGCCGACGTCACCAAGCTCTCGGGCGGCGAGCGCCGCCGTGTCGCGCTGTGCCGCCTGCTGCTGAGCAAGCCCGACATGATTCTGCTGGACGAGCCGACCAACCATCTCGACGCCGAGTCGGTGGCCTGGCTGGAGAAGTTCCTGAAGGACTTCCCCGGCACCATCATCGCGGTCACCCATGACCGCTACTTCCTCGACAACGTCGCCGGCTGGATTCTGGAACTCGATCGCGGCCACGGCATCCCCTGGCAGGGCAATTACTCGACCTGGCTGGAGGGTAAGGAAAAGCGCCTGTCAAACGAGCAGAAGAGCGAGGACGCGCATTCGCGCGCGATGAAGGAAGAGCTGGAATGGGTTCGCAAGAACCCCAAGGGCCGCCAGTCCAAATCCAAGGCGCGTTTGAAAGCCTACGAGGAAATGGCCAGCCAGGAATTCCAGAAGCGCGCCGAAACCAAGGAGCTGTACATCCCGCCCGGCCCGCGTCTGGGCGACACCGTGATCGAGGTCAAGGACGTCGCCAAGAAGTACGGCGACCGCCTGCTGTATTCGGGCCTGAACTTCACCGTGCCCAAGGGCGCGATCGTCGGCATCGTCGGCGCCAACGGCCGCGGCAAGACCACGCTGTTCCGCATGCTGCTCGGGCAGGAGCAGCCGGATGCCGGCAGCATCCGCATCGGCGAAACCGTAAAGCTCGCCTACGTCGACCAGAGCCGCGACGCGCTCGACGGCGACAAGACCGTGTTCCAGGAAATCTCCGGCGGCAACGACATCATCCGCGCCGGCAATTTCGAAATGCCGGCGCGCGCCTACATCGGCCGCTTCAACTTCAAGGGCGACAGCCAGGGCAAGCGCGTCAAGGACCTGTCCGGCGGCGAACGCAACCGCCTGCATCTGGCGAAACTGCTGCTGTCCGGCGGCAACGTGTTGCTGCTGGACGAGCCGACCAACGATCTCGACGTCGAAACTCTGCGCGCGCTGGAAGAAGCGCTGCTGGATTTCAGCGGCTGCGCGCTGGTGATCTCGCATGATCGCTGGTTTCTGGATCGCGTCTCCACGCACATCCTGGCGTTTGAAGACAGCGGCGAAATCACCTTCCTTGAAGGCAACTACAAGGAATACGAAGATGACTTCCGCCGCCGCACGGGTGCGGAGCCGGGCATCAACCGGCGGTCGCGGCACAAGAAGCTGGGCTGACGTGTAGGGCGGGTCGAGACCCGCCGTTTTTCGTCACCTGCCAAGAAAGGCGGCGGGTCTCGACCCGCCCTACGAATGTCAGAACCCTGGCATCGGCTTCAACCCATAGCTGCTGCCCAGCGACGCCAGCGCCTTGACCCGATCCTTCGCGGCGGGCGTCTGCAATGCGGCGGTGAAGTCGTCGATGAATTTCTGCCGGTTCGATGAATCACTGGCACGCGACAGCGCGATGCCCATGTCCTTGGCGATGGTCAGCAATTCATCGTACGAGCCGCTGACCGCAGCCGCCATGGTCTGGTCGGCTGGCTGCAGCTCGGTCTGCGGGACGCCGACTTCCCAGCCGTGGCGGATGATGTGCTCACCCTGCACGCAGGCGTCGTCGTTCAGCAGCGCCTTGAACGCGACCGTGTTCGATAGCGGACCGCTCAGCGCCGACTGATCCAGGCAACGGTGATGCGAGATCCGGTCCTGGTAGGCGTGCAGGTAGATGCCGATCCGTGCATAGCGCGCCTTGTCGCCGACGTAGCTGTCGAAGCTCGAGCTACTGATCGTCGCGCTGCCGTCGGTCGGCGTGCTGATGGTCTGCTCGCCGGTCGGCACCGTGAACGTGAACGGTGCGGTCTCCTGCTCGGTGGTTTCGACCACCGCCATCTTGCCCTTGATCAGCTTGCCGCCGGCGGGCTGGTAGCAGGTGCTGCCGGTAGCATAGTCGCCGGCGGTACTGCGCGAGGTGATGCCGTGCGTGCACAGCAGATCGCTGCCGTAGATCGGATCGGCCCAGTGCTTCACATGGGCCAGCAGCAGTTCGGGAGTGCTGTCGGTGCTGTCGGGATCGAGACCATCGACACTGGCGACCGGCTCGTTGACCTTGCCGCTGTAGGGCGAATCGAAATGGAAGAACACGCCGCCGGTTTCGATATTGCTGCGATTCAGGCCGTCGATCGACCGGGTGATCTTGTCGCAGCCGCTCGCATCCGGCGTGGTCACACAAGTCGCGGGATCGACGATCAGGGCGCCATTCTTGCCGCGCGGAATGTACTGGTCGACATCCATCGCCTCGCTGTAGGCGGCGATCGTGTAGGCCTGACTCCCCGAGAACCCAAGGTACTGCGCGAGATAAAAACTGTAATCCATGTGCAGCACACTGCGTTGCCCGCCGACGCTGGCGGTGTTCAACGCGGCATCAGTAGCGGAGGCGGAAAACTCCGCGATGCAGTCGCTGGAATCGTCGCCCGGCGGACAGTCCGCGGGCAGCGGGATACAGTTGAAATAGGCGTTGTCGCTGGAGAAGCAGACGTCGGATGCAAAAGCGCTGGCGGTGGCGCTGAACATGATCGAACACAGGCCCGAGATCAGGTACAGCGCAACCAGCAGCAGCTTACGGCGGTAGTTTGGCGCGTCCATGCGGTGAATCTCCGTTACTCGCCCGGACAATGCTTCGATACTGATGAACGCTGACGGAACGCAGCACAGCCGGGCAGGTATTACGATGCTCACTGGCGCGTTTCCTGCACCGACCACCCGCCACCACAAGGAGATCCAATGAGCTTTCGCACCGGCCTGATCTGGGCCAGCCTCGTCTGCCTCGCCTGCCCGGCCGCCAATGCCAGCGATTGCCGCGACCTCGCCCAAGCGCAGGCGCTGAACTCGACCTTCGAAGCCGACGATGCCGCCAAGCAGGCCGCCTTGAACAAACACACCGCCGATCGCCTCTACAAAATCGACGCCGAAGCCAAGGCGCTGATCAGCGCCGGCGTCTGGACCGAGACAGACCGCAAGGCCTATTTCGGCAAGGCGCGTGCGACCGCGGCTTACAGCAAGCTCGAACAGAGCAAGAAAGAGCCGCTGTTTTCAGTGCAGATCGGTCGCAGCACCGCGCCCGGCATCAAGGCGGCCAATCCGACCGGCGCCTGTAGCTATGCGCAGGACACGCTCAACGCCTACGACAAGCTGCAGGCCATCACCGATACGCAGTACGACATGCTCGAGAGCGGCATTGCGGCGGTCGCGCGCGACAAAGGCGTGTCGCTGCCGCCCTGAGGGTCCACGCGGACCGGCGAACCGGCGCTTGTCTAGATCGGCAGCTGGCTTTCGAATTGCTGCTCGAAACTGGCAACAGAACGGCAACATGAAGGAAGGGGCGATGACACAGGGACCGACGCAGCGCGCTGCACAAAATTCGATATACCGGGCACCGCACGCGCCCGTCCTGCTGAAGGGGCTGAACGCTGCGGGCCGCGCCTGGGGCCGCGACGGCGCGGCCTGGGTGCGCCTGGATACCGACGACCTGATACGGCGCGCGCAGGCATCCACCGGCCTGTCCGACTGGGGCGACGAGCCGCTGCGCGAGCCGCTGGAGGTGCTGTGCCACTCGTTCGAAAACGATGCGCGCCTGAATCTCGGCGGACGCATCGTCGTGCGCAATTACCTGAAGCGGCTGCTCGAGAACCGGCTGCGCATGCAGCGCGATTTCACTCAGCATCCGGAAATACTGGACGTCGAAATCCACCGGCCGGTGTTCATCGTCGGCCTGCCGCGCACCGGCTCGACCCTGCTGCAAAGACTGCTGGCGCGCGATCCCGCGGTGCGCTCGCTGGCGACCTGGGAGATGATCTTCCCGTCACCGCCCCCGGACGATGCGAGCATCGCCACCGATCCGCGCATCGCGCGCGCCGCGTTCCGCATCAAGATGATGAACTGGGGCGCGCCGGACTTCGTCACCGCGCACGAGCTGGTGGTCGACGAGCCCGAGGAATGCGTCGGCCTGCTGATGACCACCTTGATCAGCAACGCCTACGAGCTGATGAACGATCTGTCCGGCTATCGCAGCTGGTTCGGGCAGCAGGATCAGCGCGGCTCTTACCGATATTTCAAGCGGCAGTTGCAGTTGCTGGGCTGGCGCCGGCCGCGCGATCACTGGGTGCTGAAGTGCCCGGTGCACCTGTTCGGCATCAAGGCGCTGCTGGACGTTTTTCCGGACGCGACCCTGGTGCAGACACATCGCGATCCGGTCAGCGTGATGCCCTCGGTCTGCAGCCTGTTCAGCGTGGTGCAGACCCTGCTCAGCGACTACGCCGACCCGCGCCTGTTGGGCAGTGACTGGGTGGAGCGCTGGGCCCAGGGCTGCGACGACGCGAGCACATTGCGCGCAGCCGGTGCCGAGCCGCGCTTCGTCGATGTCGCCTACAAGCAGATGATCAGCGATCCCTTCGTCGCGGTACGCGATATCTATGCGGCGCGCGGCGAGACGTTCACGCCGGAAGCCGAGGCCGCGATGCGCCGCTGGCTGGCCGGCAATCCCCAGCACAAGCACGGCAAGCACCAGTACCGGCTCGAGGATTACGGCTTGACTGCGGATCAGGTCAACACGCGTTTTGCGAGCTACCGTGAAAGGTTTGCTGCGTATTTGTAGGGGGAATCGCGGTCAAGGACCGCTCCTACAGTTGCGAATCGAGCTTGCGCAAAAAGCCTGTAGGAGCGGTCCTTGACCGCGATGAAGGCTTATCGCCCCAGCACTTTCAGAAACGCATCCGCATAGCGCTCCAGTTTGCGCTCACCGAAACCGGGTACCGCGCGCAGCTCGTCGCGGTCACGCGGATGCATGCGCGCGAGTTCGCGCAGCGTGCGATCGTGCGCGATCACGTAGGCCGGCACGCCTTCGGACTTGGCCAGCTCGAGCCGCACTTCGCGCAGCGACTCGAACAGCAGCTGCTCGATCGAATCCAGCGGCTGCTCGTCGGGTGCGATGCGGGCAGGTTTTGCGCCACGGGTTTTCGACGCCGGCTGTGCCGCGTCGCCGGGCGGCAACCAGCGCGCGACGCGCTGGCCGCGCATCACCGCGACCCCGTCGTCGGTGAGCCGCACGACCGGATGCAGATCGCCGGTGAAGCCGACCCAGCCGGCGGTCACGCAACGCGACAGCGCGCGCTGAATCCAGGCCTCGCTGCGATCGCGCAGCAAGCCGAAAGTCGCGACCCGGGTCAGGCCATCGCGCTCGAGCCGGTCTTCGGCTTCGCCGCGCAGCAGGCGCACCGCCTGCTTCAATCCATAACGGTTCTGCACACGCGCGACGCCGGACAGCAGCTTGCGCGCCAGCAGCGAGGCTTCCTCGCTCGACACGTCGTCGACGTTGCCCAGCGCCTGGCAGACGTCGCAGCGGCCGCAGCCGTGCAGGGTTTCGGCCTCGTCGCCGAAGTAGCGCAGGATCGCGTCGTGACGGCAGGCGGCGCCGTCGGCCCAGCGGATCAGCTCGAGAAAAAGATTCCACTTGTGCTCGACCACGTCGGGGTCGGGCGTGCCATCGAACGAGGACGGCGACTCCAGCAGCCGCCGGCGCATCGGCAGATCGGATTGCTGCCAGCACATCAGGCCGACCGCGTCGGTGCCGTCGCGGCCGGCGCGGCCGACCTCCTGGTAATACGCCTCGATGGACCCCGGCGGCCCCAGGTGCACCACGCAGCGCACGTCGCCACGATCGATACCCATACCGAAGGCATTGGTCGCGCAGACGATCTCGGCGTCGCCACGCGTGAACGCGGCCTGGGCAGTCGAGCGCGTATCGGGTGACAGGCCGGCGTGATAGACCGTCGCCTTCCAGCCGGCCGCGGCCAGCCGCGCGCCCTCCTCTTCGGCGAGCCGCCGCGTCGGCGTGTAGACGATCGCCGCGCCGCGGCCGCCGCCGGGCGCGAATAGCGTCTCCGCCAGCACCGCATCGACCCGCGCCGCGCGTTCACGGCCGCCGCCGATCTCGGCCGCGCGCAGCGCCAGGTTAGGCCGGGCGAATCCGCGAACCAGCTGCGCGGTATCCGCCGGCAGGCCCAGCCGCACCAGGATTTCGTCGCGGACGATCGGCGTCGCGGTGGCGGTACAGGCCAGGATTCGCGGCGGCTGCATCTCGCGCAGCAGTTCGCCGAGCTGGCCGTACTCGGGCCGGAAGTCATGCCCCCATTCGCTGATGCAATGCGCCTCGTCGACCGCCACCAGCGGGCAGCCGAGCCGGCGCAGACGCTCGCGGAAACCCGGCAGCGTCAGGCGCTCGGGTGCGATGTAGATCAGCTTGTATTCGCCGCGGTCGAGCGCGTCGAGCCGCTCGCGCGCCTCGGCGGCGCCGAGCGTGGAGGCGAAGAAGGTCGCCGGCACGCCGCGCGCCTGCAGCGCGCCGACCTGATCCTGCATCAGCGCGATCAGCGGCGAAATCACCAGCGTGGTGCCCGGCAGCAGCAGTGCCGGCAGCTGATAGCACAGGCTCTTGCCGCCGCCGGTGGGCGCCACCAGCAGCGCGCGGCCGGTGTCGAGCAGCGTGTCGATGGCCTCACGCTGGCCGGGACGAAAGGAAGCGTAGCCGAGGCGCGTCAGCGCCGCATCGAGATCGGAGGAAAGCATGCGCACAGGATACGGCCAGTAGCACGCAGCTGGCATGACCTACTTCAAAAACCATCCGCGGAAGCGGCGCCGGATCGGCGCCGCTCAATCACTTACTTATTGGCTTATTGGCTCATTGGCCGCTGGCGGCCTTGCGGGCTTTGAACTTCGCCGCCATGTCGCTCTTGCAGGTCGCCGGGTCTGCCGCGCACTTGGCCTTGGCAGCCTCGGCGTCCGATTTCATTTCCGCCTTCTTCTGCTCGCACGCCTCGGGATTGGCAGCGCACTGCTCTTTCGCCGCTTCGACCTTGGTCTTGGCCGCCGCCGCCTTCTGCGCACAGTTCGTGTCGGCCGCGCATTTGGCCTTCGCCGTCTCGGCCCTCGCCTTTATCGCGCTGCAGCGCGCCGGATGAGCCGCGCACTGGGCCGCGACATCGTCGGCGGTCGGCGGCGCGTCCTGCGCCTGCGAGGTACCACACACAGCAAACGACAGCAGCAGCAGCAGCGGCATTGCAAAACGCGATTCGATACGCATGAAAGACTCCCCAGGTGAGGTCGACCCACGATAGATCCGAGAGCTCCGGGCCTGCCCGACTGCCGACAAGCGGCGAGCCCGCGCTCAAGCCAATTTTGCACCCGAAGACATTACGATTTCGTCAACGGTACTAGTAGCCTGTCGGGCTTGGGAGATCGTAGCGAGGGTAAGGGCCTGCTGTGTCCAAGCTGCGGGCGACCGAGGAAAATATCGAGTCATATTTGACGAGGGCGCCCGCAGTTTGGGCGCAGCGGGCCGAAGCCGCAGTAGATCTTGCCAAGCCCGACAGGCTGCTAGCGCCGTTAGCCCGGAGCTTTCTGTTCCGCGCGCGCTGCCTTGAGCTTGGCCTTCATCTCGGCCTTCTTCTGCTCGCAGGTCGACGGGTCGGACGCGCACTCGGCCTTGACCGCCTGCTTCTGCTGTTTGGCCTGCGCCTTCGCCTGCTCGCAGGCGCTCGGGTCGGCGGCGCATTTGTTGTTCAACCCATGCGCCTTGGTCTTGGCCACCGAGGCCTTGGCGGAGCAGTCGGCGTCCGCCGCGCACTTGCTCTTGGCGGTCGCGGCCTTGGCCTTGATCGCATCACAGCGATCGGGATGGGCCGCACAGCGGGTCTGGATCTGTTCGGGCGTGGGTGCTGCCTTCTGGTCCTGCGCCTGGGCCGGCAATGCAGCAACGGCAAAGGACAGACTCAGCAGGGACATCGCAAGGCAGGATCGAAAGCTCATGAGTAATTCCCAGGTTGACATTGTTAAGCGCTGGCTGTGACTCGCGGCCGGCGCCGCCGTGAAGGCCGGCTGGCGCTAAGATGCCGGCCATGACCGACGCCCTCGCCTACCGCTGGCGCGCCCGCGCGCTACAGCCGATCTCGTATCCGCAGACCCTGCAGCTGAGCGGCCTGCTGGGTATCGACCGCCAGAAGGATCTGTTGGTTCGCAACACGCTGCAGTTCGTCAACGGCCTGCCGGCGAACCACGTGCTGCTGACCGGGTCGCGCGGCACCGGCAAATCCTCGGTGGTCAAGGCGCTGCTGACCGAGTTCGCGACGCGCGGCCTGCGCCTGGTGGAAGTGCCGCCGCATGATCTGGTGGAGATGCCGGACATCGTCGCGCCGCTGCGCAAACGCCCCGAGCGCTTCATTTTGTACGTCGACGATTTCTCGGTCGCGGCCAACGATCGCTCGCTGGCGGCGCTGAAGACCGCGCTCGACGGCGACATCGAGGAGGCGCCGGAGAACGTGCTGATCTATGCAACATCCAACCGCCGCCACCTGATGCCGGAGTTCACTCGCGAGAACGAGGAATATCGCTGGGAAGGCGAAGAACTGCATCCGGGCGAAAGCACCGAAGAAAAGATTTCACTGTCGGAGCGCTTCGGCCTGTGGCTGTCTTTCCCGCCGTTCAACCAGGCCCAGTACCTGGATGTGGTGCGCGAACATCTTTCGCAGTTCGGCATCACCGGGCTCGACACCGAAGGCGAGAAAGCCGCGCTGCGCTGGGCGCTGATGCGCGCGTCGCGCTCGGGCCGGGTCGCCAAGCAGTTCGCGCGTGATTGGGCTGGGCGGCTGGGGCTGGCGAAGCAGTAGGTTGGGGTGAGCGCAGCGAACCCCAACACCAGTTCGGACGAATGTTGGGGTTCGCTGCGCTCACCCCAACCTACAATCTGCGCGCTAGGATCAGCCGAGCTTCTTCACCAACTCCTGCACCTTGGCGATGTACTGCTTCTGCGCGGCCTCGGCCTTGGTGCCCTTGAGCTTGGCCCAGGCGTCGAACTTGGCGCGGTCGACGACGTTGAGCATGCCCGGACGCGAACCTTTGACGTCACCGTCGCTGCCCTGCTTGAACAGCGAGTACAGCGCGAGCAGATCGTCGTTGCTCGGCTTCTTGGTCAGCTTGCGGACGTCTTTCTGCGCCTGCTCGAACTGCGTCTTGAGGTCGGACATCGTGTGGCTCCTCTTCTAGTGGGAATTCTGTCGCCGCAGCGTGATGAAGCTGTAAGCGTGTAGATGGCGCTCGTCGGCGGCGTGATCCTCGCGCTGGGTCTGGATGAACTGGCCGGCATCGTAATCGGGAAAGCGGGTATCGCCGTCGATTTGCGCGTGCACCCGGGTCAGATACAGCGTATCCGCGAGCGGCAGCGCCTGCGCGTAAATCTGAGCACCGCCGATCACCATCAGTTCCGCTATTTTTTCGCGCTCGGCCGCGGTGCAGGCATGATCCAGGCTCTGGAATACCCGGGCGCCCGGCACATCCAATAGCGGATCGCGGCTGATCACCCAGTTGTCGCGCTGCGGCAGCGGCCGGCCCAGCGACTGCCAGGTCTTGCGGCCCATCAGGATCGTCTTGCCGAGGGTCAGCCGCTTGAAGTGCTGCAAATCCGCCGGCAATTTCCACGGCAGGCCGCCTTCACGGCCGATCACGCCGTTCTCGGACGCCGCGACCACCAGCGACAGGTGGATCATGGCTAGACCGCGACCGGCGCCTTGATGTGCGGATGCGGCTCGTAGCCGCTGAGCACGAAATCCTCGAAGCGGAACGAGAACAAGTCGGTCACTTCCGGATTCAAGGTCATCGTCGGCAAGGGCTTCAGGTCGCGCGAAAGCTGCAGCCGCGCCTGCTCGAGATGGTTGCTGTACAGATGACAGTCGCCGCCAGTCCACACGAACTCGCCGGGCGCAAGGCCGCAGACCTGCGCGATCATCAGCGTCAGCAGCGCATAGCTGGCGATATTGAACGGCACGCCCAGGAAGATATCCGCGCTGCGCTGGTACAGCTGGCACGACAGCTTGCCGTCGGCGACATAGAACTGGAACAGCGCGTGGCAGGGCATCAGCGCCATCTGGTCAAGTTCGCCGACGTTCCAGGCACTGACGATCAGGCGCCGCGAATCCGGGTTGCCGCGGATCTGGTCCAGCAGCAGCTGGATCTGGTCGATATGGCGGCCGTCGGCAGTCGGCCAGCTGCGCCACTGCTTGCCGTAGACCGGGCCGAGCTCGCCGGTCTCGTCCGCCCACTCGTCCCAGATCGACACCTGATTTTCGCGCAGCCAGGCGACATTGGTCTCGCCGCGCAGGAACCACAGCAACTCGATGATGATCGAGCGCAGATGCAGTTTCTTGGTGCTCAGAACCGGGAAGCCCGCGGCCAGATCAAAGCGCATCTGATGGCCGAAAACCGACAGCGTGCCGGTGCCGGTACGGTCGGATTTGGAGGCGCCCTTATCGAGCACGTGCTGCATCAGATGGAGGTATTGGCGCATCGCGCCATGTTATCCCAGACCTCGGGGGCCGGCATTCAAACCCGCCGACCGCGCCGTGCGTTCAAGCTGTACGTACACCAGAGCGCGAAGATCGGCGCCGTCCGCGGATGCAGCGCCCGCCGCTACTCCGGCGACAAGCCCGAATTGCCGGACTGACAGCTGCGGCCCCAGTCACAAGGCGATTCCCATACAGCAACATCAGCTGGATTTCCTACCAGCTTTGACCTAGTCCAGCCAGGCCCGATCACCGCATACTTGCGCCAGGGGATGGTAAAGAAAAGTAAAAACTAGGAATCGGGGAGTCTCATGGCAGAACAGAAAACGGTTCTGGTTACCGGTGGCGGGGGCGACATCGGTCGAGTTACAGCAGGAATGTTTGCAGCGGCGGGCTATCGGGTCGCGGTCAGCGACGTTCGCGAAGCGGCGGCCGCCGATACCGTCGAGGCGATCCGCCGCGACGGCGGCAGGGCCGATGTGTACGAGGCCAACATCGCCGATCCCGAGGGCGTCAAAAGCCTGTTCGAGAGGATCGAGACCGACTACGGCTACCTGGACGCCGCGTTCAACAATGCCGGCCGCGGCGGCGGCGGTGTGCCGCTACTCGAGGCCGACGACGATATCTGGCACGACTGCCTGCTGATCAATCTGACCGGCACGTACTACTGCATGAAGCACGAGCTGCGAATGATGCTCAAGCGTGGCGGTGGCGCGATCGTCAACAACTCCTCGCTGTGGGGCCTGCATGGCGGCCCGACCGCGGCCTACACCGCGAGCAAGCATGGCGTCATCGGCCTGACCAAGCATGCGGCGGTCACCTACGCCTGCCAGGGCATGCGTATCAATGCGATCTGCCCGGGCATCATCACCGCCGGCCTGGGCTTGAAAGTACTGTGCCGGCCGGCCGACGTGGTCGAAACCATGCTGGCCAAGGTACCGGCGAAGCGCGCCGGCACGGCCGACGAAGTCGCCGCCGCCGCGGTCTGGCTATGCTCGGACGCAGCGTCCTACATGAACGGCCACATGATGGCGATCGACGGCGGCTGCGGCAGCGTCTGAGGGTTGCGAAACCGGCGGGTCGCGACCCGCCCTACGTGCGCGTCCCTCGTAGGGCGGGTCGTGACCCGCCGGCATTTCGACCGGCTCTACGCGGCCTAGACCTCGCGGCTGACCGAGAAGCTCTCGCCGCAGCCGCATTCGCCGGTCACGTTCGGGTTGATGAACTTGAAGGACTCG
This sequence comes from Hydrocarboniphaga sp., assembly GCF_028291725.1. GTDB lineage: Bacteria > Pseudomonadota > Gammaproteobacteria > Nevskiales > Nevskiaceae > Hydrocarboniphaga. The sequence goes on from NZ_JAQGNT010000010.1 coordinate 56,299, forward strand.
TTCAGGCCCTGTTTCTGCCAATCCAGCGTCAGGCCTTCGAGCATCGGCAAATGGTCGGTCTTGATGACGAGCTTTGCGCCATGCGCTTCGAACACCTGGTCGTCAGTGGCGACGTCGTCGGCATAGTCCATCGTGTAGGCATAGCCGGAACAGCCGGACTTCTTGACGCCGACGCGCAGGCCCAGTCCCTTGCCGCGGCGGGACAGCTGGCTGTCGATGCGGCGGGCGGCGGATTCGGTCAGCTGGATACTCATTTCGTTTCTCGGATCATGTCTTGATGTTGGCCAGCAGATCGCGCAAAGCGTCTTCGCCCATCAGGGCACAATGGGCCCGGTCTTCGGGTATTTCAAGCTCGGCGCGCAGGTGCGCGGCGCTCAGCGCGGCCAGTTCGGCCGGCTCGCGGCCCTGGCTCCACTGTGCGATCCAGGCGCCGACCGCGATGCTGCTCGGGCAACCATAGGCGCGGAAGCGCGCATCGATCACGCGGCCCTGTTCGAAGCGCATTTCCAGGCTCAGCACCGAGCGCGCGGCCGGCGTGCCGGCCTTGCCGGCGACCACGCCCGGCGTGCCCGGCTCGAAGCGGCCGGCGCGCGGCGCCTGCTGAAACAGCTGCCAGATGCGTGGCGGGTAGCCGTAGGCATTGGCGTCGTTGCTGCTGGTGCTCTGCATGTCCATGCCTTTAGTCCCAGAGTGCCGAAATTTCGCGCAGACGCGCGACCTGCCTGCAGACGCGCTCGGCGGCGGTGTCGATCTCGACCTCGGTACTGCGGCGGCCGACCGAGAATCGCAGCGAGGCATTGGCCAGTTCGTCGTCGCGGCCCAGCGCGCGCAGCACGTACGAGGGCTCCTGGGTCGCCGAGGAACAGGCCGACCCGCTGGACACCGCCAGATCCGGCAGGCTGGCCCGCAGGGACTCGCCCTCGACGCCTTCAAAACTGACGTTCAGCACATGCGGCGCGGCGTGATCCGGGTCGCCATTGCGATGCAGGTTCGGCAGGCTTTGCAGCCGGCTCCACAGGCGCTCGCGCAGGGCACTCAGGCGAACGGCCTCAGTCGGGCCTTCACGCGCCAGGATCTCGAAAGCCGCGCCCATGCCGACGATCTGGTGCGGCGCCAGCGTGCCCGAGCGCATGCCCTGCTCGTGGCCGCCGCCGTGCATCTGCGGCGCCAGCCGCGCACGCGGACGGCGCCGCACGAACAGCGCGCCGATGCCTTTGGGCCCATAGGCCTTGTGCGCGGACAGGCTCAGCAGATCGACCGGCACCTGCGACAGATCGATGTTGACCCGGCCGGCTGCCTGGGCCGCATCGACATGCAGCAGCACGCCGCGCTCGCGCAGCAGCGGCGCCAGGCGCTCGATCTCGTGAACCGTGCCGATCTCGTTGTTGACCCACATCAGCGAGACCAGCGCGGTATCCGGCGTCAGCGCCTCCATCACCTGCTCGGGCGCGACCAGGCCCTGGGCGCCGGGCTTGAGGTAGGTGACGCGCACGCCGCGCGTTTCCAGATAGCGGCAGGTATCGAGCACGCATTTGTGCTCGATGCGCGAGGTGATCACATGCGCCTGCACCGCGCCGCGAAACTCCAGCGCGCCCTTGATCGCGAGATTGTTGGACTCGGTCGCGCCCGAGGTCCAGATGATTTCGGTGGGCTCGGCGCGGATCAGCGCGGCGACCTGCGCCCGCGCTTTTTCCACCGCCGCGCGCGCGCGGAAACCGGGCCCGTGACTGGACGCCGGATTGGCATGCAGGCCATCTTCGATCAGCAGTGGCAGCATCGCCTCGAGCACGCGCGGGTCCAGCGGCGTGGTCGCCGCGTAATCGAGATAGATCGGCGTGTGGTAGACGGGTGTGTTCGAAAGCTTATTCATTGATTCCAGTCAGCATCATCCGGGCCGCAGGCCATCAAGCGGCAATCAGCGTGCGCGCGATCTCGGCCAGCACTGCGAGCAGGCGATCGACATCGTCGGCCGTATTGTCCTTGCCCAGGCTGACGCGAATCGCACCCTTGGCGGTGACCGCGTCATAGCCCATCGCGATCAGCACATGGCTGGGCTCGCCGGAGCCGGAGGCGCAGGCCGAGCCCGACGATACCGCGATGCCGCGACGATCCAGCTGCATCAGCAGCGCTTCGCCGTCATAGCCGGCCAGCGCGAACTGACAGGTGTTCGGCAGACGCTCGGCACCAGCGCCGAAAATCAGCAGGCCGGGAATCGAGCTCAGGCCGGCTTCCAGGCGCTCGCGCAGCGGCAGCAGATGCGCGCTGCGCTGCTCGAGCTCCTGCATCACCAGTTCGGCCGCGCGGCCAAAGCCGGCGATCGCGGCGACGTTCTCGGTACCGCCGCGCAGGCCGCGCTCCTGCGCGCCGCCATGCAGCAGCGGCCGCAGTTCGACATCGGCGCGCACGAGCAGGGCGCCGATGCCTTTCGGCCCGTAAATCTTGTGGCTAGACAGGCTCATCAGATCGGCGCCGAGTTCGGCCATATCGACCGGCAATTTGCCGGCGGCCTGCACCGCGTCGACATGCAGCCAGGCGCCGGCCGCATGAATCGCCGGCGCAAAGCGCGCGACGTCCTGGATCACGCCGGTTTCGTTGTTGGCGCGCATCAGCGAAACCAGCTTGAGCTTGCCGCGCGCGAGCTGTGCCTGCAGCGCGGATTCGACGACATGGCCGAGCTTGTCGACCGCGATCGCCTGCACGGTCCAGCCGCGCGACACCAGCGATTCCGCCGCCTCCATCACCGCCGGATGTTCGCTTGCGCCGTACAACAGCCGTGCGGGCGCGAGATTGCCGGCGACGCCCTTGATCGCGAGATTGTTGGACTCGGTACCGCCGGAGGTCCAGATCACTTCACCCGGCTGGGCGCCGACCAGCTGCGCGATCTGCGCGCGCGCCGCTTCGACCGCGTCGCGCGCGAGCCGGCCGTAGCGATGCAGGCTCGACGCGTTCGCGGCCGGCCCGGACAGGTAAGGCAGCATCGCCTCGAGCACGCGCGGATCGAGATGCGTGCTGGCGTTGTTGTCGAGGTAGATCGGCATCAGTGGCAGGCCCAACGCCGGTCGATTCGCATTGGGCGCGCATTTCGTAGGTCGGCAATCCCTTGCCGACGTGAGGCAGTGACTACGCATTGGGCGCACACGTCGGCAAGGGATTGCCGACCTACGAGGCAGAGCGTGCATATCACGCTGCGTCGGCCTTCTTCGGTTCCGGCATCACCGTGCCTTCGGCACAGAAATCCGGCAGCTCGAGTTTGGCCATCTGCAGCTCCGGCATCCGCGAATCCACCTGGTGCAGAAACCGGCAGACCTCCAGCAAGCGCTCGTCGAGCTGCTGGATATGGTCGAGCATCGCGCTGATGGCGTTGGCGACCGGGTCGGGCATGTCGCGGGTGATGCCGTAGGCGTCGAAACCGAGCTTGCTGGCGATGTTCTGGGCGCTCGGCGACAACGGCGGCGGCTCCCGAACCTGTTCCTGAATGATGCGCGCCGGGATGCCGATCGCTGTGGCACCCGCCGGCACTTCACGCACGACCACCGCATTGGAGCCGATGCGCGCGCCGTCGCCGACTTTGAAACTGCCCAGCACTTTGGCACCCGAGCCGACGACGACGTTGTTGCCGAGCGTCGGGTGACGCTTGCCTTCGTTCAGGCTCACGCCGCCGAGGGTAACGCCCTGGTACAGCGTGCAGTCGTCGCCGATCTCCGCGGTTTCGCCGATCACCACGCCCATGCCGTGATCGATGAACAGGCGCCGGCCGAGCCTGGCGCCGGGATGGATCTCGATCCCGGTCAGCCAGCGCGCCAGGTGCGAGTTGAACCGCCCCAGCCAGTACCAGCCATGAGCCCAGAAGAAATGCGAAACACGATGTCCCCAGACCGCCTGCAGACCCGGATAGCAGGTCAGCACTTCCCAGACCGAACGGGCGGCGGGATCGCGTTCGAAAACGCTGCGGATGTCTTCGCGGATACGGGTCAACATAAGACCGCCATTGTAAACCCGCATTAAGCCACTCACCCCAACCTACTCTTCGGCTTTTGGAGGCGTCCGGTCGGGCCCGCGTCCGCGCCGGGTGCGCCGCTTGGGTTTCTCCACCGACGTCAGAATCCCGCGCAGGATATTGAGTTCGTTCAGATCCGGCCGCGCGCGGTTGAACAGCGTGCGCAGCCGCCGCGTCACCAGGCGCGGGTTGCTCGGGTCGATAAAGCCGGTACCGAGCAGCACCCGCTCCAGGTGCTCGAAGAACTGCTCCATGTGCTCCATGGTCGGCGCGCGGAAGCGGCCTTTCATGAACTCCTGGTCGGCCTTCGCCGCCACCGGCCGCGGCGCGATCGCCGCCTTGCGCAGCTCCCAACCGTAAATCTGCACGGCAGCGGCCAGGTTGAGTGAGGAATATTCCGGATTGGCCGGCACCATCGTCAGCCGGTGACAGCGATCCAGCTGCTCGTTGGTCAGGCCGGTGCGCTCGCAACCGAACACCAGCGCGACGGTGCCGGCCGCCGCGGCCTGCAGCAGCGCCGGCGCGGCGGCGTCGGGCAACATCGGCTCGTCGCCCAGATACCGCGGACGCGCCGAAGTGCCGACCACCCAGGCGCAGTCCTCGACCGCCGCCTCGAGGCTGTCGTAGACCTTGGCCGTGCGCAGAATCGACACCGCGCCGCTGGCCATCGCGTCGGCCTGCTCGTCGGGGAAATGATGCGGCCTCACCAGCCGCAGATGCGTCAAACCCATGACCAGCATGGCGCGCGCGGCCGAGCCGATGTTGCCGGGATGCTGGGTACCGACCAGCACGATGACGATGTTTTCCAAGGGAGGGGCGGACATGTTTGGTATTCTAATGCCCGTCCCCGCTACCCCTGGCCAGATCAGTGCATCCACTGGTAAACATCGCCGTTTCCGCGGCCCGCAGCGCCGGAAACTTCATCATGCGCAATCTCGAGCGTGCCGACACGCTGCAGATCGAGCACAAAGGCCGCAACGATTTCGTCACCAATGTCGACCGCGGCGCGGAAGCCGAGATCATCAAGCTGGTGCATAAAGCCTATCCAATGCATGCCATCCTGGGTGAAGAGGGCGGCAAGATTGGCGAGAATGAAGTGGTCTGGATCATCGACCCGCTCGACGGCACCACCAACTTCCTGCACCGGCTGCCGCATTTCGCGGTGTCGATCGGCATCCAGATCAAGGGCGTGCTGACGCATGGCGTGATCTACGCGCCGTGCACGCAGGACCTGTACGTGGCCAGCCGTGGTGCCGGCGCGACGCTCAACAATCGCCGCATCCGCGTCAGCAACTGCCGTGACATCGACCAGAGCCTGGTCGGCACCGGCGTGCCGATCAAGCCCGACAAGCTGCCGGCCTACCTGCCCACGCTGCAGGCGGTGGCCGAGAACACCGCCGGCATCCGCCGCGCCGGCGCGGCGTCGCTGGACCGGGCCTATGTCGCGGCCGGCCGGCTCGACGCGTACTGGGAAATGGGCCTGAAACCCTGGGACATGGCCGCCGGCCTGGTGCTGGTGCAGGAAGCGGGCGGCATCGTCAGCGAGCTGTATGGCGAAGGCGACCCGCTCAACAGCGGCAACGTGCTGGTGGCCACGCCCAAGCTGCATGGCCAGTTCGCCGACCTGCTGAAGTCGGTACGTCCTGCCTTCGACGCCGCCCAGGCCTCGTAACGCGAACCGGTCTGCAGCCGGGTAGGTTGGGGTGAGCGCAGCGAACCCCAACATTGCGGCGGTGATCGTTGGGGTTCGCTGCGCTCACCCCAACCTACCCCCAACCTACACGCTGCGGAACGATAGCTGCATAGAAGCTTAGAGCAACCAGTACCCTTTGAACTGACAGCGCTGCGTCCGCCGACATGGAAATCGCGAATCATCTGATCCTCGTCGGCGGCCTGCTTTTCATCGTCAGCATTCTCGCGTCGGTCCTGTCACCGCGCCTCGGTGTGCCGCTGCTGCTGGTGTTCCTGATCGTCGGCATGCTGGCCGGCGAAGACGGCCCCGGCGGCATCCAGTTCCACGACTACGGCCTGGCCAACCTCGCCGGCACCACCGCGCTGGCCGTGGTGCTGTTCGACGGCGGCATGCGCACGCGCATGGCCACGTTCCGCGTCGGCCTGCGGCCCGCGGTGTCGCTGGCCTCGGTCGGGGTTCTCGTCACCACCGGCGTGGTCGGCACGTTCGCCGCCTGGGTCCTGCACCTGCCGCTGATCGAGGGCATGCTGATCGGCGCGATCGTCGGCTCCACCGACGCCGCCGCGGTGTTCTCGCTGCTGCACAGCAATGCGGTGCACCTGAACGAACGCATCACCTCGGCGCTGGAAATCGAATCCGGCACCAACGATCCGATGGCGGTGTTCCTGACCCTGGGCCTGCTGCAGTACCTGCAGGCACCGCAGGCCTACCACTGGTACGAGGCGCTGATCTTCCTGGTCCAGCAGATGGGCCTGGGCGTGCTGATCGGCGTCTACGGCGGCCGCGCGCTGGCATGGGCGCTGAACCGGCTGAACCTGTCCGATTCGCTGTATCCGCTGATGGCCCTGTTCAGCGGCCTGTTCATTTTCGGCGTCACCTCAAGCCTGCACGGCAGCGGCTTTCTCGCCGCGTATCTGGCCGGCGTGGTACTCGGCAATCGCAAAGTGCGCGCTTTCGGTGGCATCCGCCGCTTTCACGACGGCGTCGCCTGGGCCTCGCAGATCGGCATGTTCGTGATCCTCGGCCTGCTGGTGACGCCGAGCAAGCTGCTGCCGGTCGCGATCCCGGCGCTGCTGATCAGCCTGGTGCTGATCCTGGTCGCGCGCCCGCTGGCGGTGGCGCTGGCGCTGAGCCCGTTCCGCTTTCCGCTGCGCGAGCAGACCTATATCGCCTGGGTCGGCCTGCGCGGCTCGGTACCAATCGTGCTGGCCACCTTCCCCTACCTGGCCGGCATCGACAACGCCGCACTGCTGTTCAACGTCGCGTTCTTCATCGTGCTGGTGTCGCTGGTCGTGCAGGGCTGGAGCGTCGGCCCGATGGCCAGGCTGCTGGGCCTGCAGATGCCGGCGACCACCGCGCTGGTGCATCGCAGCGACTTCGATCTGCCCGGCACCCGCGGCTACGAGATCGTCAGCTATCTGATCGGCGAAAACAGCCCGCTGATCGGCCTCAAATCGAAGAACCTGCCGGTCGAGGACACCTCGCGCATCGTCTGTATTTCGCGGCGCGGCAAGGTCATCAGCTATCGCGAATGGGGCACCTTGCGCGCCGGCGACTACATTGCGCTGCTGGCGTCGCAGGACGAGCTGCCAAAGCTCGACGAGACCTTCCGCGCCGATGGCGTCGCGCCCAAACGTGAGGCGGCGGAGGCGCGGTTCTTCGGCGAATTCCAGATCGATCTGCGCGCGCCGGCGATGGCGCTGGCGGATGCCTATGGGCTGGATCTGCCGGAGTCGGCGAAGACTCGGAATGTGGCCGAGTTCTTCAAGAGTGTGATTCCGAAGCCGGTCGTCGGTGACCGGTTGCGGCTCGGCGAGATGGAGTTGGTGGTGAAGAAGATGAATGGCGAGAAGATCACCGAGATCGGCTTGCGGTTGCCGCACTGATTGGCCTTTTACGATTTTGCCGCCTCTCCGGCAAAGCGAAGTAACCGCCCCTGTAGGAGCGGGTCATACCCGCGACTGTGCCGGTGGGGTTCCAGTCGCGGGTACGACCCGCTCCTACAGGCTTTTGAATTGCCGGGCTCCCTGACCCGCTATGGCAACTCGTCGATTGCCTCATCCTTCGGCGGCAGCAAATCCTCGCGCGAAATGCCCAGCAGAATCGCCAGGCCCGTCGAGATATAAATCGACGAATACGTCGCAACCACCACACCGACCATCAAGGCGATAGCAAAGCTATGCACGCTCTTGCCGCCCATAAAAAACAGCGCGCTCAGCACCAGCAGCGTCGTCAAATGGGTAATGACCGAGCGCAGCAGCGTCTGGTTGATCGACAGATTGACGACCTCGAAAATATTCGCGCGGCGCTGCGCCAGCAGGTTCTCACGAACCCGGTCGTAGATCACCACCGTCTCGTTGTTCGAGTAACCAATCAGCGCCAGGATCGCCGCCAGCGTCGTCAGATCGAACTCGACCCAGCCGATCGACAGGAAGCCCAGGGTCATCAGCGCGTCATGCACCAGCGCGGCAACCGCGCCGACCGAGAACTTCCACTCGAAGCGGAACATGATGTACAGCGCGATGCCGATGAACGCGAAGATCAGCGCCATCGCGCCTTTCTCGGTCAGCTCGTCGCCAACCTGCGCGCCGACGAAGTCGATCTTGCGCAGCTGGATGTTCTCCTGCGAGGCATTCAGCGCTTCCAGGATCTTGGTGCTGACCTGGGCGGTGCTGTCCTTCGACGGCGGCAGGCGGATCAGCACGTCCTGGCTGGTGCCGAAATACTGCACGGTCTCGCGGTCGTAGCCGGCGGCCTTGAGGTGCTCGCGCACCTCGTCGAGCTGCACGGTCTGCGGGTAGGTCACCTCCACCAGCACGCCGCCGGTGAAATCGATGCCGAAGTTGAGGCCGCGGAAAGCGAGCAGCAGCAGCACCGCGATGGTCAGCGCGGATGACACCCACAGGCCCGTCTTGCGCTGGGCCATGAAGTCGATCTTGGGGACGTGGTCGAAAAATTTCATAGTGGTTCTCCCTTAGCTCACTACCAGATCGGCAGGTCGGTCATTCGGGCTTTGCGTCCGAACACCAGATGCGCCAGAGCGCGTGAACCGACGATCGCGGTGAACTGCGAGGCGACGATGCCGATTGCCAGCACGATCGCGAAGCCGCGCACCGGGCCGGCGCCGACCGCGATCAGCACGATCGCGGCGATCAGCGTGGTCACGTTGGCGTCGGCGATGGTCAGGAAGGCGCGCTCGTAACCGGCCTCGATCGCCTTCGCCGGGCTCATGCCGCCGCGCAGTTCTTCACGGATGCGCTCGTAGATCAGCACGTTGGCATCGACCGCGATGCCCATCGTCAGCACCAGGCCGGCGATGCCGGGCATCGACAGCGTGAACTGCAGCAGCGACATGCCGGTGACCAGCAGCAGCAGGTTCAAGGCCAGCGCGACGATCGCGAACATGCCGAACACGCGGTAGTAGACGATCATGAACACCGCGACCAGACTCAGGCCCAGCGCCGCGGCCTGGAAGCCCTGGCGGATGTTGTCGGCACCGAGGCTGGGGCCGACGGTGCGTTCTTCGACGATGTCGACCGGCGCGGCCAGCGCGCCGGCCTTGAGCTGCAGCGCCAGATCCTGCGATTCCTTGCTGCCGAGCCCGGTGGTCTGGAAGTTCTTGCCGAACACACCACGGATGCTGGCGACCGAGATGATCTGGTCGACGTCGCGATGCTCGCGCATCGGCTCGCCCTTGGCGTTGTAGGTGGTGACGACCTGGCGTTCGCGGAACAGCACCGCCATCGGCTTGCCGACGTTCTTCGATGTGAAATCGAACATGCGCTTGGCGCCCTGCCCGTCCAGCGTCACGCTGACCTCGGGCGTGCCGCTCTGCGAATCGATGCCGGGCTGCGCATTCACCAGCTGCGCGCCGCTGGCGATGATCTCTTTCTTCAGCAGATACGGACGATGGCCGTCGCGGTGATAAAACAGCTCGGTGCCGGGCGGAATGATGCCGGTGGCGGCCGCGCCGGCGGCATCGCCGTCTTCAACAACCGCGCGATATTCCAGCGTCGCGGTCGCGCCCAGAAGCTCCTTGACGCGCGTCGGGTCCTGCACGCCCGGCAGCTGCACCAGGATGCGATTGGCACCCTGCTTCTGCACGATCGGTTCAGCAACACCAAGTTGATTGACGCGATTGCGCAAGGTGATCAGGTTCTGCTGAACCGCAAAATCCTGGATGCGCTTGGCCTCGGCATCGGTGATGCGCGCCTCCAGCGTCAGCGGCTGGCCGACCGGCGACGACAGCGCCAGTTCGCGGTAATTGCTGGCGATGTACTTTTTCGCAGCGTCCAATTTGGCCTGATCAGCAAAATCCAGCGCCACCGCGTCGCCATTCTGGCGGCGGCCGGTGTAGCGGATATCTTCCTTGCGCAGCGTTGCCGGCAACTCGGTGACGTAATTCTCGATGGCTTTCTTGCGTACCGTATCGACGTCGACTTCCAGCAAAAAGTGCACGCCGCCGCGCAGATCCAGGCCCAGCGCCATCGGCTTGGCGCCGATCGCGGCCAGCCAGGCCGGCGTGTTCGAGGCCGCGCTCAGCGCGACCACGTAGTCGTTGCCGAGCGCCTTCTTGATCTCGTCGCTGGCGTGCAGCTGGATGTCGCCGTTGTCGAAGCGCACCGTCCAGTTGGCACCCTCGGCCCTGCTCGACACGGCGGTGAGCTGAGCCTGCTTCAGCGCCTCGGCGATGCGCGTACCGACTGCGGCGGGAACCGCGTCGCCGGACTCCTGCGAGATCTGCACGGACGGGCTCTGGCCAAAGATGTTCGGCAGCGCGTACAGCGTGCTGAAAACCGTGATGACCAGCAGGGCGATGTATTTCCACGTTGCGTAAGGACGCATGCGCTACTCCGGATAGCCGAGCGCCGGCGCGGGCTGCACAGGCCGCGCCGGCGTGGTGCTGCGAACCTACTAAAGGGTTTTGAGAGTGCCCTTGGGCAGCACGCTGCCGACGGCGGACTTCTGCACCTTGACGTTGACGCCCTCGGCGACTTCGACGGTCAGGAAGGATTCGCCGATGTTGACCACCTTGCCGGCGAGACCGCCGGCGAGCACCAGCTCGTCGCCCTTGGCAATCTTGTCGATCATCTGCCGGGTCTCCTTGCTGCGCTTCATCTGCGGACGGATCAGCAGGAAGTAGAACAGCACGAACAGCACGACGAGCGGGGCGAACTGGATCAGCGCATTGGGCTGGGACGGGGCGGCTGCCTGCGCGTAGGCAGGGCTAAAGAAGAAATCGAGCATGAGGGGAAGATGATCCAAGGATGGATGGCCGAAAGGGGGCCAAAAACGAGCGGCGGATTATGCCACTCCTCCCGGCGGACGGTATGGCGGAAGCCGTCCGGGGAGCCGCGGTCCAATTCCCCGCCACCCTCCCCTAACCTGCTCTATGGGGCCGCGGCAGGCGGGTGCAAGCCTCGAAGGGGCGGTGAGGCCCACTCGTAGGCTGGGTTGCAGCGGAGCGGAAACCCAGCCGTGACTACACCGGACGAGTCTAAAGCCGGGTTTCCGCTCCGCTGCAACCCAGCCTACACCGCTGCTTCCCAATAGCAGGGCTGGATCTATTCATGACTGCTTTCCCGGCGCTTCCTGCGCTTTGAGAACAGCGCCGAATGTCTGCAGAATGCCGTCCAGATCATGCAGGAACCGGCGGCGGAATAGCGCCTGCTTCACGCCTGCTTGAATCTCGCTCGCAAGTAGGCGATGGCTTGGTCGGCCGTCGGAAACTCCTTGTCCCCCCGCATGGCCCGATCAGGCCGGCGCAGTTCCCTTGCGGTGGCATGGCGTGGCTCCACATCTTCGCTTGCGAGCGCGCGGTGGATCGCCACAGCGGCGGCCTTTTCGGTTGTGGGCTGGCCAGTGGCAGAGCGCAAGGCACGCGCCTCGGCGTCAGACAGTGTCAATGTGATCTGCATGGATGCGGCGCTCCGCTGGGTCTGCGCTGAATTCTAACCTCCAACGCTGCTATCGCGGGGGACAGCTCAGATATCGCACTGCGCAACACGAAACTACACCGGCAGCAGTGTCGACTTTTGCAACCAGTCTTTCGCGGGATTCGCAGCCTCTGCCGCCAGACGCTCGGCCATTTCGGCAGCGGGCACCTCTCCAAGCTCGCGGAGCATTGCGGCAGAGGCCAGCCATTTTTCCCTGGCTCCGACGATATCGCCACGGCTGAGCCGAATCTGCGCCTGCCGGTACAGCAACTCGGCGCGAGTGACGTGCAGTGCCGGCAGGCGCGCATCGACATGTTCGAGCGCGAGGGCTAACTGTTCAGACGCAGTATCCACCTGCCCGCGCAACAGCAGATGCTGCACCCGCGTGGATGCCAGCCGTATCGAATAAGGGTGATCCAGCCCGACATTGCGCACCGCGGACTCATAGGCCGGGTCCAGCACATGGCCGACGCGCTCGACCTGCCCCAGCTTGCTCAGCGCCTGCGCAAGGCGGTTCGCTGCCAGCCAGGTCGAGTGGGAGCCCTCACCCTGATACTGCTTGCGCAGGCGATAGCTCTCTTCCAGGAAAGGCAGCGCCTCGGCCACGCGCCCCTGGCGCAGGCGCAGAACACCGCGAAAGTAAGTCGCAAACAGCCCGATGTTGTGGCTGTCTCCCAAGGACGAGCGGATGCGCTGTTCCACGTCCAGGAGCACCGCCTCCGCCTCCTCGAAGCGGCGCTGCGAAATCCGCAGGTTGCCCAGGCTGGTCCGCGCCCATAGATAGCGGGCGTTGTTCGCGTCATAGATGCCGACGTAGTCGGCCAGAACCTCGCCAAGACGGGCATCGGCTTCTTCCAAACGGCCCAGTTCCCTCAGCGGATCGACCATCCACCACTGCGCGGTCATGCGGGTTTCGCGGTCGTCGGGGCGCCAGCGCGCGAGGTCTTCGAGAATCGCCATGAAGCCGACCCGCGACTGCTCGTAGTAGCCGAGTTCAAAATCCAGCCAGGCGCGGCTCAAGCGCACGTCGAAGGCGAGACTGCCTTGCTCCTCGTGGCTGGCGCGCAGGTCGGCCAGAAGCCCGTCGAGCAAGGACGCGGACTCCGCGTAACGGTCGTACTCGGTATCGATATCGGCGAGCAGAAAGCGCAGCCGCCGAAGCTGGGGCGAGTCGGCCGCCTTGTGCGCTTCGAGTTCAGCGAGCAACAGCTGCCGGCCCTGCTCACCCAGGCCCAGGCTCTGGTAGGCGCGGGCGATGGTGTAAGCCAGCCGCTGCGAAACCTCGGGTTGATCCGCGAACCGCGCCCTCAGGCTTCTGCTGGCCTTGTCGAGCACGTTGGCCACGGTGACATTGCGATTGCCGCCGGCTTCCAGCGGATCGGCGGCTCTGAGCAGATCGCGATCCAGAAATTCGACCACGGCCTCGGACATCGCCAGCGCGCGCTGCGCCGCGCGCCGCTGCTGCGTTGCCTCCCAGAACAGCAGCAGGCTGACGATCAATCCAAGCCCGAGCGACGCGGCAATACCGTAGGCCCAGTGCCGCCGCAGCCGGCTGCGCTCCAGCGCGGCCTCCGCCGCCGCCAAACGCGCCGCCGTGTCGCGCTCGGCCCGCCGCTGTTCGCGGCGCTCCGGCAGGGTACGCAGCCGATTCGCCAATTCGGCGGCGCTGCCCAGACGATGCACCGGAGCGCGTCCGCTGCCTGGACCAGCAGTTCCAGCCGGTCCGCGAGCGCGACGCTCCGCGCGCCGCCTTGCGCCTCCAACCAGACCGCCAGATTGCCGCCCGCGATATGCGGCATCTCCAGATAGGCCGGCTTGGCCTCGAAGTTCCAGTCAGCAATGAACACGAACTCCGGCCGGCCCGGATAGGTTTCCCGCAGCAGCCGGTTGATCGTGACCTCGCGCCGCAGCGCCTCCAGTGCCGCGTCGTCCATCGCGAACTTGAATACCCGCAGTTCGCCGGTCTTGTCGTGGCGGGCGAACCAGACTTCGCTGGTTTCGGCCAGTACCTGCTTCAAACGCCAGAAGCCACGGCCGGGAACACCGTCGCCGATCAGAAGTGTGGTAGCCGCCGCCACCGCTGGCCCCGTTGAAACCCGCCGGCTTTCAACGAGGGCATCAAGCCGGTAGCCGACGCCATGCACTTCCGGCAAGATCAGCTTCTCCGCCGCAACGTATTCGGCAACCGAGTCATCGACCAGCGTGGCGGTAAAAGTGAAGCGCAGCGGGGCGACCGCCTGCACCGCTTCGGCGCAGTACACGACGAATAACGGTACTGCCATCGCCGGATCGGATTACACCAGTACCTCGGGTGGCCTGACATGGGCATCGGGCGAGAACGGCACCAAGACCTTCAATGTCCCGATCCTTCAGGACACGGTTTACGAAAGCACTGAAAGCTTCCGCGTTGATCTGAGCAATATCAACGGATCGGATGGCGGGAGCTATACCAGTGCGCAGGTCAATATCAGCGACGACGATCCCGCCGACACAACGCCTAACGCCTTCAGCTTCACAGCGGTGACCAACGCCGCTCCGAGTACGGTCTACGCTTCCAACGCCATCATCGTCAGCGGCCTTGAGTCCGGCTACAACGACACCGCCATATCGGTTTCAAGCGGCACGTATAGCTTGAATGGCGCGGCCTATATCGGTGCCGCTGGCACCGTAAAGAACGGTGACACGGTGACCGTGCAGACCACGTCTTCGGCTAGCTATGAAACTACAGTCAAGGCCAAGCTCACGATCGGCACCGCCACCGGAACATTCGCTGTCACCACGCGAACTGCCGACACTACGCCGGATACCTTCAGCTTCACAGCAGTGACCGGCGCCGCGCCGAGCACGGTCTATACCTCCAACAGCATCTCCGTCAGTGGTCTTGAGTCCGGCTATACCGGCACGGCGATGTCGGTTTCAGGCGGCATGTACAGCTTGAATGGCGCAGCCTTCACTGCCGCAGCTGGCACGGTGAAAAACGGTGACGCGGTGAGGGTGCAGGGCACGTCTTCAGCGAGCTACGACACCAAGATCACAGCCAAGCTCAAAATCGGCACGGCCAGCGGAACCTTTGCCGTTACCACGTCAGCCGCCGACACCACCCCGAATGCCTACAGCTTCGCGGCGGTGACCGGTGCCACTCCGAGCACGGTTTATACCTCCAACAGCATCACCGTCGGCGGACTGTCGCCGGGCTACACCGCAACCAAGCTTTCGATTTCCGGCGGAAAATACAGTCTGAATGGCGCCGCTTATACCAACGCCGCCGGCACCGTAAAAAACGGCGACACGGTGACGGTGCAGGCCACGTCATCGGCCAGTTACAGCACCAAAGTGACGGCCAAGCTCAAGATCGGTACGGCCAGCGGTACTTTCGCTATCACCACGCGGGCTGCCGATACCACGCCGGATGCTTTCAGCTTTGCGCCGGTGACCGGTGCGACTCCCAGCACGGTCTATACCTCGAACACCGTCACCATCGGCGGACTCGAGCCCGGCTATGCCGGGACGGCGATTTCTGTTTCTTCCGGGCAATACAGTCTCAACGGAGCGGCTTACACCAGCGTTGCCGGCACCGTAAAGAACGGTGACACCGTGAAGCTGCAGACCACGTCTTCGGCGAGCTACAACACCAAGGTGACGGCCACGCTCGTCGTTGGCACTTCGTCCGCGTTATTCGACGTGACGACCGCGCAGGCACCCGGAACTCCGTTGGGTAGTGCTTTTCTTGTCAATACCTACATGTCGGTCACAGAAGCCTCTGCCGTAGCCAGCGACTCGGCAGGCAATTTCGTGGTGACCTGGATGTCCAAAGGCCAGGACAGTTCCGGTTGGGGAATCTACGCCCAGCGCTACGACGCTGACGGCAGCCCGCAGGGCAGCGAATTCCGCGTCAGCGAATTCCGCGGCAAGCCCTTCACGTCGATTGACCAATACTCCTCCCCCGCCATAGCCGGCGACGCTGCAGGCCATTTAGTGGTCACCTGGACGTCCTATGACCAGGATGAGGATGGTTCCGGATGGGGAATCTACGCTCAGCGCTACGCCGCCGACGGCAGCCCGCAGGGCAGCGAGTTCCGCGTCAGTACCTACACGTCGGGTGACCAATATGCTCCGGCCGTAGCCAGCGACTCGGCAGGCCATTTCGTGGTCGCCTGGATGTCCAACGGCCAGGATAATTCCGGCTGGGGAATCTACGCCCAGCGCTACACCGCTGACGGCAGCCCTTCGGGTAGCGAGTTTCGCGTCAATACCTACACGTCGGGTGGCCAATATGCTCCGGCCGTAGCCGGCGATTCGGCAGGCCATTTCGTGGTGACCTGGGTGTCCAGTGAACAGGGCGATTCCGGACAGGGAATCTGCGCCCAGCGCTACGCCGGACCATGAATACCGATAGCAATGACAACAGACACGGCAGCCTCGGTTCCAGGGGCCGCAGGTTCACGCAGTTCCGCTTGTCTCAACCCAGCCATCCCTTCCTTCGCAGACTGCTCTACCTCCCGGAGTTCACCATGCGCATCCGCTATCTGACTTTCGTCGCCACGCTGGCCGTCTGCACGACCACCTCCGCCGTTCCGCCGGTTGAAAGCTTCCAGCTGTTCACCGGCTTCCCCGGCGATGCAAAAGGACAATGGGCCGTCGATGTCGATACCAGCCGTCCGGGCATCGAAACGCTGGCCATTTCGCTCGCCTGCTCGGCTTCATCCACGGATGCCAACGGTTATTTCAAGGTGAGCACGACACTGAAATTCAAACTGTTTTCCGCCGACGGAACAAGCACAGTGCTGAGCCCCGCCAACCTCAAGGCGACGACCGGCAAAGTGCCGGATTTCCGGCTCTCTCAGTTCCAGTGCGGAGGTACTTCGGCCACGTCATACGGCAGCATCTCCGCCCACACCAACCCCGACATGCCGCGCGGCGTGCCGGCGACCGTCTCAAACTACGGCGCTTGCGCCCCGGCTCAGACCTTCGAAGCGGAAAACGTGCTCTGCGATGAATTCCCCAATTGGGGATTCGGGATGGGCATCGCAAAAGCAGGCGGCACTCAGGTTCTCGTCGCCGGCACCATGGCAGATGTGTCCTACAAGATCAGTGGGCACGGCGACGTCGATGCGTCCGGCTTCGTGATCACCGCCTACTCACTGACCGACAGCAGCAGGATCTGGAACAAGACATACCCCGGAACCGACGCCGACGGTTTTTGGCTCTATCCCGAGTTCTCGCTGGTCGGCGACTTTCTCAACAGCGATGGCAATGACGAGATCAGGCTCGCCTACCAAAGCGATGACCACTGGAAATATGGTTACCTGAACCCAGTGGACGGCAAGACACTGGCAACAGCGGTTATCGCATCGCCTTGACTTCGAGACCGGCAATCCAACGAGAGCACGAAGCGCTTAGTGCCTCGGTTGCCAAGTATGGTCACGAAGGCGCCCGCGGAGTTTTGCGACTGGCAAGGCGCGACGACGAGGCATAGCCCCGCTATGGCGAGGAGACGCAACGCCGCCAGGCGCGGAAATCCGCCGCGGATTCGTGATCGTACTTGGGAAGCGAGGCACTTAGTTCGTCGGCTGGTTTTTCCAGTCTTGTCGCCCATGCCAGACGCGCAGAATTTCGAGAACCTGTCCCTTGATTCGATACACGATCAGGTAAGGAGTGCTGGTAACCACCCATTCGCGCGTTCCGGGGGCTTCGCCGGGACGGCCCATCTGTGGATTCTCTGTGAGCGTCTGAGCCGCGTCACTGATGCGCTGGGGCACCGTCTGGGCGATGGGGACGTTGTCTTGAGCGATGTAGTGCTGCGCTTCTTGGAAATCCCGGAGTGCCCGGCGGGTCCATTTGAGCCTCAAGCCTTGACGCCCCACTGGGCAAAGGCGGCGCGAACTTCCTCGTCCGAAGCAAAGTCGCCCCGATCGGCTTCGGCGATGCCCTCCTCTACCGCCTTGCGGAAGCGCGCCTTCTCGATCACGTCTTCCCAACTCGCATTGTCGGGTAGCTGGTCGATCAGTGCGTGGGCTTCCTGCTTGAGCGTTGATGCAGTGTTGGTCATGTCGGGGTTCCTCCAAAAGCGGCTTTCAGTTTAGCCGCTCACGGCCCGGAAAGCGCCGATCCCGCGCGGCAAAATGTCCCCGCCGTCAATGAGAGCTGCCGGAACGGGGGAAGACGTGTCAGCTACATTCAGCACTTTTAGCCGGGAAATAAGGCGGGCTACGTTCGCTTTTCCTTTTCGCGGCCTCATCGGATGGACCGGCCAATGTCCGAGGCAGCATCACGCTGCGCCCGCCAGCAGACTTTCATAAGGGATGCGCAAGCCGTCATGGAGCTGCTTGATCATCCGCAGGCTCAGGGGACGCTTGCGGTTGAGCACTTCAGAGACTCTGCCGCTGGGGCCGATGTAAGGCTCCAGGTCGCGCGGGGTGAGCCCCTGTTGCTCCATCCTGAATTTGATGGCGTCAATCGGGTCTGGTGGATCGATGGCGTAGTGCTTGTTCTCATACGCTTCGATCAAGGTCACCAGCACGTCCCTATCGTCGGCTTGGCGAGTACCTTCAGCGGCTTGATAGATACCTTCAAGACGGCGAAAAGCCGTACGCAGGTCTGTGTCGGTGCGGATGGGCTTAATAGTCATTGACGGTCTCCACGTTGATCTTGTCGTACTGCGCATGAGTCCCGATGAACTTCACCCAGGCAATACCGGCTTGATATTGCATTTCTACAACCAGACGGTACTTGTTGCCGCCGATGTTGAAAACTACGCGGTTACGGCCGCAGATGCTCGCGTTGGCGTACTGATCCTTGACGGCCTGGGGTGACGCCCAGATAGCCTTGATGGCCTCCTCATGCCAACTTTCGAGTGGTCCGCGCGCATCGCGATAGGTGGGGCGTTCCCGAAATCTCTTCAGCGTGCTTTTCGCGATGACTCGCACGAAACGAATTGCCTCCCAATTTGGGAGAATTGTAGCCGCTTGAGGCCCGATCGATCAACCAGCGCCGTTACCGATGCCGACTCAGCCAATTAAAGGAGCCGCACCGCGACGCCGTCGAAGAAACTCTTCACCTCATACGCTTCGATCAAGGTCAACGCACCGAGGTTTCCAGGGCGCAGATCGAATCCAATGCGGCCCCTGGATGCGATGAAGCTGCATCGAGTCTGCCTGCAGGTTGGACATCGTTCCGCGGATCGTATTACGATTCTTTTATCGATCACCTGATGCTGCCTGCCATGGACGCCGTGACCATTTCTCCCAAGTTCCAGGTCGTGATTCCGCTGGCCGTGCGGCAGGCCTTGGGACTAAAGCCGGGCGTGAAGATGCAGGTGGTGCATTACCAGGATCGCGTGGAGTTCATTCCAGTTCGGCCAGCCAAGACGCTGCGCGGTTCGCTGCGCGGCATCAGCACCGACGTTGCGCGAGATAGCGATCGCATATGAATGTGGTGGACTCGTCCGCCTGGCTGGAATATTTCGCCGACGCGCCGAACGCCAAGCACTTTGCGGCCGTCATCGAGAAACCCGCGGCACTGCTGGTGCCCTCGATCACGCTGCTGGAAGTGTTCAAGCGTGTCGTGCAGCAGCGCGACGAGAGCGCGGCACTGCAGTGCGTAGCGGTGATGCAGCAATCAGAGGTGGTGGACCTCGACGCCGCGCTGTCCTTGAATGCGGCCGCTCTTGGTCTGCGCCACAAGCTGCCGCTGGCGGACAGCATCGTTTACGCGACCGCGCGAAGCCACAACGCCATCGTGTGGACGCAGGACGCCGACTTTGATGGCCTGGCCGGTGTGCAGTACTTCGCCAAGAAAGCGTGAGCGGAGACACTCGGCGTCGAGCCGCATGGGGTGTTGATAAGCGCGGAGTCGCTCTTGCACCTCCGCATCAAGTTGCCTCGCGGCAACACGCTTGCATGGCTTCGGCAAGCTTGTCGAGCCGGTCCCTGGTTTCGTCTTCGAGGCGGATCGTCATCGTGATGAACAGCGGGCGACTCACTCCGAGTCGCCCGCTGCCCACAACTATGGATAAGAGCCCTTCAGGCTCACGCCCGAATACGCGGCATATCCGCGCAGCATGACGTAGTAGTACCCCGCCTGCGTGGACGCCACCGTGCAGGTTTCCGCATTGCCGCTGGTATACGGCCGGCAATCGTAGGTGCTGCTCGTCGGCTTGGAGCCGAAACGGGTGTACAGGTCGGCGTCACCGGTGCCGCCGCTGGTCGCGATCGTCAGCTTCTTGCCGGCCGGTGTCTGGATCTTCCAGTACTGGGCGCTGCCCGAGGCTCCCGACGCCGTTACCGCGACGCCGTTCACCAGCACCGTCACGCCGTCGGTGGCGGGGCCGGTAGAAGTGCCGGTGAGCGTCACGCCGCTGTAAGCCGTATAGGCGCGGACCATCACGTAGTAGGTACCCGCGGCCGGCGAGGTGAAGGTGCAGGTCTCGGTATTGCCGGTCACATACGGCCGGCAGTTATAGCTGCTCAGCGTCGGCTGCGAACCGAGGTTGGTATACAGGTCGGCATCGCCGGTACCGCCGGCGATCTTGATCGTCAACGAGGACTGGCCAGCCGGAACCACGAGGCTGAAATACTTCTGGCCGCCGATGACATCGCTGAGTCCGGTGACGGGCACGCCGTTGCTCAGCACCACGTCCCCAGTGCCGCCACCGCCACCGCCGCTGCCGGGGGTCGCGACCGCAACGCCGACCGCCTGCCAGGCATTGGCCACCGAGGTCTGGTCCGCGAGCGAATAGCCGAGATCCTGCGCTGCCTGCACGGTGGCATTGGCCGCACCCAGGAAGTTGGAGTTCGAAGTCAGGTTATTGATCTGTGCCTGGTAGAAGATGCGGATCGCTTTTTCCATGCCGACGCCGGTTACCTGGACGCTCGACTTACCCCGCGGATGCGTGCCGCCCTGCGACAGCAGGTAGAACGCGAGGTTGGCGATGCCGGAGCTGTAATGCACGTCGACATTGCCGACGCTGCTGGTCCAGTAGTCCTTGGACACGCCGTCCGCAGCCGGATCGTTCATGTAGCGCAGCGCCGGCGGCAGCACGTCTTCGCCCACCTCCCAGGTCTCGGCTGACACTGCGAGCGTGCCGGTCTTGCCGCCGTCGACCCAGGCCTCGGTGAACGCGCCGAAGATGTCGGAAATCGCTTCGTTCAGGCCGCCGGACTCGCCACTGTAGACCAGCGCCGATTCGTTCTCGGTGACGCCATGCGTGAGCTCATGCGCAGTGACGTCGACGGCGCGGTCCAGCGGATAGCAGCCCTGGCTGGCATTGCCATCTCCGTAGACCATCTGCGTGGAGTTCCAGAACGCGTTGCAGTAGTTGCTGCTGTAGTGGACGCTGCTGATCAGCGTCGCGCCGGCGTTGTTGTAGGAATCGCGGCTCCAGAACGCCTGGTAGGCTTCGTAGGTATCACCGGTGTAGTCGTAGGCATCGTTGACGTCTACGTCGCTGGTTGCCGCCTGGCCTTCGGAGCGCTTCAGCGTGCCGGGGAGCGTGGTGACGTTGTTCGCGCTGTAGGCCTTGCGGCTCTCGGCGAAAAAGATCTGCGGATGCACGCCGACGATCCTGCCGGTGTCGGCGTCCACGTAAACCTTGTCACGCACCGGGTCAGTTCCGCGCTCGCCGCTGACGATGATCTCGTAGGCCTTGAACGCCTCCGCTTCCGGCGAGATGAAATAAACCAGACGGCTGGGCGCGGCCTGCATGCCCAGGTAGCGCGGATCGGCGTCGACCACCGCCAGAGCGGCGCTCTCGCCGATGTCCCTCGAGCCGAGGCTGCTCGACAGCCCGCCCCTGGCAGTGCCATTGAGCGCGTAGATGCTGCCCTTGCGGTCGACGTGGACGACAAGTTCGCCGCCGACAACGGCCAGGCCGTTGAAGCTCTGGTCGTAACGCAGATGCTGGTTGCCTGCATCGTCGGTGTTGGACTTGCGCAGCCGCAAGTCGGCCGTCTTCAGGCGGAACGCGGCGAGCGCCGGGCCCATCTCCGAGCGCGGAACGCGCTCGGCCAAAAGGCCGGAAACGCGGCCAAGATCACCGCGCACGAATACCGGAAGACCGTCACGTCCGGTCTGCACGATCTCGGCCCCGGGCAGAGCGGCAAGGGCGCGCACGACGTCCGCCGGAACCTCTTTTTGCAAGGCCGCCGATGCGGCGAAGCCGGCCTCCGCCGAAGGCCCCGATGCCGGCGGACGCGCAGCGGATGCGGGTCCGGCCATGGTCATTGCCGCCACGCCGGCGGCCAGCGTGCAATGCACGAACTTTGCGATCAATTGTTTCACGAGCAATACCTCAGGCAGATGTCCGCGAGCACGGACTACCCTGCTAAAGACGCGAAACGGCGTCGAAGGCGCTCATGAATCGGGGGAGGAACTGTGAACCGGCGCACAGCAGGGATGTGTCGGCGGGCTATCCGCTTCAGCAGACGAGCCGCGATCAATGCAGTGCTTGTTGCTGAGATCATCCCAAACGCGGAAACGCCAAGTGCGAGGCTGCTCTTGCCACCGCATGGAGTCAGCCTGCGGCAGCACGCTGAAAATGAGCTTCTATGGCGGCGGAGTTGAGCCCTAGCGGCGCCGCCCGGCCGGGATGCAAGGTTTCCATTTGCAGATGGATCATGTCCGCAACCACCGTTCGGTCATCGATGGGGATGGAGTCCGGCAAGGACGCATTCCGATCTGCGTGGCCGAGGATGATGTCTTTCAGCCGCTCGCGCACGAAGCCCTGGTAGCGGATTTCCACCGCCATCTGCTCGGGCGATTTCGGCCTGTATCCGGCGCTGGTTCCGGCGCTGGTCCTGTAGACGTCGGCGCTGGCCGGATAAGCATCAGGGTCTGACGCGGAATCTTCCGCCCGTCCCGGGGCGGGATATCGCCAGCGCCCTTGTTCGGGCTTCTGGCGAAGTAGTTCAGTATGTGCTGATCAAGGCCTTGCATGAGTCATAGTCTAATTAGTTTATCCGTTGTTAAACAATGAGATAATTGTCTATCACTGAGGCATTACCCCTAGGAATGAGGCAAGCCGTGGGGCATGTGCATCGTCGCCACACTGCCTTGGGCGCAATCGGCTATCGCCTCAGCTCGACGCGCCGATGGCCAGACCCATAGTGAGCGCCAAGTGTCGGCGTACCCGATCCATCACGGCAGCGTCGACCTTGCCGCGCGGCCAGAGGGTTGGAGTCCTTTGCGTCCGATCCGGAATCAGGAAGCGTCTGATCCGGATTGCAGGGGCGTCCATTTCGGAATCGGCCGTAGCGGCGCCGGCAAGAAACGCCAGCCGATGGAGCCCCAGCGTAGCGGCATGCGATCATGGGCCGCATGAGTCTTCTTCCCCTGTTTGCCACCTGCCCGCGTGGCGTCGAGCCGCTGCTCGCCACCGAACTCACCGCGCTGGGCGCCAGCGACTGCCGCGAGCGCAAGGGCGGCATCGCCTTCAGCGGCGATCTGAACGCGGCCTATCGCGCCTGCCTGTGGTCGCGGCTGGCCAATCGCATCCTGATGCCGCTGAACAGCTTTCCGCTTGCCGATTCCGACGCTTTGTATGAGGGCGCCAAGGCGATCGACTGGCCCGGTCTGTTCGCGTTGGAGCGCACCTTCGCGATCGAGGTCGCCGGCCATTCACCAGCCGTCACCCACACCCATTACGCCGGCCTGAAGGTCAAGGACGCGATCGCCGACCGTTTCCGCGAACGCCATGGCGAGCGCCCGAACGTGGATACCGACGCGCCCGACATCCGCATTCACGTGCATCTGGAGCGCTCCCAGGCGACCTTGAGCCTGGACCTGTCCGGCGAGAGCCTGCACAAGCGCGGCTACCGCGTCGCCGGTGGCGAGGCGCCGCTGAAAGAGAACCTGGCGGCCGCGATCCTGATCCGCTCGGGCTGGGCCGAGATTGCCGCGGCCGGCGGCGCACTGCTCGACCCGATGTGCGGCTCCGGCACCTTGCTGATCGAGGGCGCGATGATCGCGGCCGACATCGCGCCGGGCCTGAAGCGCGCGAAATACGGCTTCGAGGCCTGGAGCGGCCATGACGCGGCGCTGTGGCAGACGATCCGCGCCGAGGCCTCGGGCCGCAAGTCCGCCGGCCTGGCCCGGCTGCCGGCGATCGTCGGCAGCGACATCGACGACAACGCGCTGCGTTCGGCGCATCTGAACGCCGATCGCGCCGGTCTGCTCGGCCCGATCCGCTTCGAGCAGCGCGACGCACTGGAAGCGCGGCCGATCGCCGCCACCGGCCTGGTCGCGACCAACCCGCCGTATGGCGAACGCCTGGGCAGCGAGAGTGAAATCATCAAGCTGTATTCGCTGTTCGGCGCGACGCTGAAGCATTATTTCGCCGGCTGGCGCGCGACCGTGTTCACCAGCCGCCCCGACCTGAGCCCGCGCCTGGGCCTGCGTGCCTCGCAGATGCACACGCTGTTCAACGGCGCGATCGAGTGCAAGCTGCTGCAGTTCGAGATGGCCACGCGCGTCGTGCCAACCGGCATGGACGCCCAGCCGCCGACGATCACCGGCGGCGAAGATTTCGCGAACCGCCTGCGCAAGAGCCTCAAGCACCTGGGCAAGTGGGCCAAGCGCGGCGGCATCCACAACTACCGCGTCTACGACGCCGACCTGCCCGACTACGCGCTGGCGATCGATCTCTATGAAGTTGGAAATGGGACGCCCGATCTGCACGTGCACGTGCAGGAATACGCGGCGCCCGACACGATCGACCCGATCAAGGCCGAGCGCCGTCTGCGCGAGGCGCTGGCACAGCTGCAGGCGATCCTTGCGGTGCCGGCCTCGCGCATCCATTACAAGCTGCGCAAGAGTCAGAAAGGCAGCGCGCAGTATCAGAAGCAGGACGAGAGCCGCGAGTTCATGAGCGTGGTCGAGCACGGCTGCAAGCTGTGGGTGAACTTCGAGGACTATCTCGATACCGGTCTATTTCTCGACCATCGGCCGATGCGGCTGCGGATTCAGAAAGAATGCGAAGACAAGCGTTTCCTCAACCTGTTCTGCTACACCGGCAGCGCCACCGTGCACGCGGCCAAGGGCGGCGCCTCGCATACGACTTCGGTCGATCTGTCGAAAACCTACCTGGACTGGGCCGACCGCAATCTGCTGCTCAACGGCTTCGACACGCGCGGCCCCTGGAACACCCACCAGCTGATCCGCGCAGATGCGATGGCCTGGCTCGCTGAACAAGCAGGTGATCCGCGCGCGCCGCGCTACGACCTGATCTTCTGCGATCCGCCGACGTTCTCGAACTCCAAGAGCATGGAAGGCGTGCTCGACACCCAGGCCGATCACGCCGGCATGATCCGCAACGCGGTCGCGCTGCTGGCGCCGGCCGGCAAGCTGTACTTCTCGACCAACCGCCGCCGCTTCAAGCTGGACGAAGCCTTGAGCACCGAGTTCAAGGTCAACGAAATCACCGCGCAGACCCTGGACGAGGACTTCAAGCGCCCGCCGCCCTCGCACCGCAGCTGGAGCATCGAGCGGAGCTAGGGCGGCGAAACTAGATGCAGATGAGTCAAGTTTCCTCGTAGGGCGGGTCTTGACCCGCCGCTTGTCGTGACCCGCCGCTTTCAAACGGCGGGTCGCGACCCGCCCTACGCCGGCTTCTTCTTCGGAACCTTGTTCAGCTGTTCGATCGACTCGATCGGGCAGGTGGTGGGCGGCGGCGCGCCGCCGGGCGCTTTCAGCTTCACGGAATCGTGACGGGTGAGCCGGCTGACCGTCGTCGTGAAGCCGATGTCCTCGGCAGTGGATAAATCCCAGCAGTCGGTCATCAACGACAGCAGGTAATACCGCGACGCGCCGGCGCTCAGGATCAGATGCCGCCGGTCGACCGAATTCCAGCCATCGATCCGGTAGTCGGGTATCGAGTCCACCGCCGTGCCGCGCTGGTAGCCCCGCTCGAGGAGCCTGGCGTCCAGCGCCGCCTTGTCGGCGGGCGGCATCTGCGCGGCAATCGCAGCTCCCGTCATCGCCGACAGCACGGCAGCGGCGGCCCACAGCTTTCTGGTCTTCATCGCAGGACTCCGGAACAGGCGGCGGCGCCGCTCTGGCCGGTTGGCAGTCGGCAACGGCACAAGTTCCCGATGCTGCCCGATTTTGTATCGCATGAGCTGTTTTTCTCCCGAAGGCCAGCCAATGTCCGGTTCGGCGGCACGCCGGCGCGCACGCAGGATTACCGTCATCCAGTGTGAGCCGGCTCACAAAAGACTCCCTGTTGCGTGAGCCCCTTTCTCCCCGGTTCACGTCCTCCACAGCACTACGGACGATTCCGCAAGCGATCAGGGCGCCCGATGTCCGGTTCCGGATCGCAATCTCGTTCTTGACCATAAGCAGCCAGGCAGGCAGCGGGTGAGAAGCGGAGACGTCGTGGCTGGGGTGCGAGCCGATCGTCGATCGGCCGGCACTACGACGCCGGACGGCATCAGGGATGAAGCGGGGAACATGGATGAAAACCAGCACACAGCAGTCGTGGTCTACGACACGCCGAGCGAACAGCACGTCGATCACTGGATCGATCACTGGATCGTATAGCCGGACGGCCACGCTACAACCGGGCCCTGGCATCACCGCCGGCGGCAAACCGGTCCGCAACACCTGGAGTCCGCAAGCCTCGACGGCTTCGCAGTATCTGCCGCCGCGCGCGCGCGGCTCTGCAGGCAAGCCCGAGCGCACCGCGCAATCTCGGCTGCGGCTACACCCGCTCTCGCTGCCGCGTGAAGTGCTGCTGGCGCCGGTGCCCGCGCTGCTCGCTGCGGCCGCGCTGAGCCTGTGGATCAGCCTGCACGCAGCCGATCCGATCGGCGAAACCTCGCAAAAGGCCCGTCTGCTGGCCGCGCAGGCGGCACCGCTGGTGGCCGAGTCGCTGGCCGGGCACGACCTTGCCGCGGTCGCCAAGATCATCCGCTCGCTGAATCGCGAGCCGGAATCGGTGCAACTGCGCGTGACCCAGGCCGATGGCCGCATCGCAGCCGAGGACGGGCAGCTGATACGGCATGGCCAGCCGATCGACGAGGCGCATCGCGTCGGTGTCGACAAGCCGATCTTCGACGAGCGCCAGCCGAAGCGCGCGATCGGCAACGTGCAGGTCGACATGGCCTTGCCGGCCGAGACCGCGCAGGCGCGACGCATGCCGCTGATGCTGGCGGCCGTCACCGGTCTGCTGGTCGGCCTGTCGCTGCTGGCCGGCGCCTGGCTGGCGCGGCGGCGCAGTGCGCCGGTGCGGGTGCTCGCCAGCGCCATGCAGCGGCTCAGCGAGGGCCAGCTCGACGTCGACATCGCCGTCACCGAGGAGGGAGAGCTCGGCCGGCTGCAGCGCGGCCTCAATGCCACCGCGCTCACGCTGCGCGGCGGCCTCGGCCAGCTCGACCAGCAGATCCGCCGCGCGACCACGCTGCTGGCGCGCAAGAATGCCGAACTGGAAGCCGCCAACGTCGCCAAGACCCGTTTCCTGGCGGCTGCCAGCCACGATCTGCGGCAGCCGCTGCATGCGCTGAACCTGTTTACGGCGAACCTGCGCGAAGGCGAACACGATGCCGCGCGCCTGCAACGCATCGGCCACGTCCAGGAATGCGTCGAGTCGCTGGACCGCCTGTTCACCGGCCTGCTCGACGTGTCGCGCCTCGACGCCGGCGCCGAGCGCCCGGTCGAGACCTGCTTTGCGCTGGACGCGCTGTTCGTCGAAGTCAGCCAGAACTTCCGCTCGCTTGCCGAGGAGCGCGGCCTGCGGCTGATCGTGCGCCAGACGCCGCTGTGGATACGCGCCGACCGCGGCATGCTCGCGCGCGTGCTGAACAACCTGGTCTGCAACGCGATCCGCTACACGCCCAGCGGCGGCGTGCTGCTGGGCGCACGCCTGCGCGGCCAGCAGGTGCGCATCGACGTCTGGGACACCGGCGTCGGCATCGCTACTGAGCATCAGATGCAGATCTTCGACGAGTTCGTGCGCTTTGCCGACTGCAGCGGCGACCGTGGCCTCGGCCTCGGCCTGGCGACGGTCAAACGACTATGCAGTCTGATGAAGGCGCCGCTGGATTTCCGCTCGATCCCAGGTTCGGGCACCGCATTCAATCTGCTATTGCCGCGCGCCGACATCGGCCGCGCGGCATCACGCAGCCTGACGCTCCCCGGCGAGATTCACGGACTGCGCGTGCTGGTGATCGACGACGAAACCACGATACTCGAAGGCACTCAGGCGCTGCTGCAAAGCTGGGGCTGCGACACGCTCGTCGCCGAATCGCTGGAAGATGCGCAGCGGCGCATCGCCGACAGCGGCTTCGTGCCGGACCTGGTGATATCCGATCTGCGCCTGCGCAAGAACCAGAACGGCATCGATGCGATCCACGCGATTCGCGCCAACTCCATCGGCCGTGAGCCGGCCGCGCTGCTGATCACCGGAGAAACCTGCCCGATCCGGGCCAAGGAAGCCGCGCAGCTGAAACTGCCGCTGCTGTGCAAGCCGGTCGCACCGGCGGCGCTGAAGAAAGCGATCGCCGCGACGATGCTTCAGCACGCCAACCCGTAGGTCGGCAATCCCTTGCCGACGTGTACGCTCGATGCGCAAACAAGGCCTCACGTCGGCAAAGGATTGCCGACCTACGCCGATATCGCCGGTACGCGGGCTTACTTGACCTGATACGCCTGCGTGGTCAGCTGCAAGGTCGCGTCGAACTGCACTTTCTCGCGATCCGGCCCCAGATTCAGCAGCGCTTCGACCTTGAAGCGCAGCGCCTTGTCGTTGGGCTGCGGCGGGTCGAGCGACACGCGCACGCGCGTCAAACGGCCCTCGTGCAGCGCAACCGTCTGCTCGATCGAGCGGCGGATGCGGTCACGGTCGCTGGGGCTCAGCAGGCTATACGAAGAGAAATCCGGAATGCCGAAAGTCAGCGAGGATTTTCGGCATTCCGGGAAGCTTTCCGGGATCATTCTCGATCCCTCGGAGCGGGTGTTGAGCAGCGCCTCGAGATCGCGCGACACCGAATCGCGGAACTCATGCACCGAGGGATTGCGCCGCAACTCGGCGTCACCCCCTGCCAGACGGTCAATCAGACTGAACATGTTCTATCGCGTGTATCCCGGGCCTGTATCCCGCCGACCGCCCCATTCAGAACCATCCATCAGAACCAGCCATAACTGAAGGATGTCCTGCACGAGCCGGGAGTGGCCGCGGCAGGCAGCAGCGCGGAAGCCGTGATGGAGATGTCCTTGCTGCCCCAGGGATTGTTCACCCAGATACAGCCCCCGCCGATGCTGTCGTCGGCGCCTTCGATCACCACCGCGTGCCCGCCGGACGTGCCTGGCGAATTCGTCCAGGGCAGTCCGTTGGTGACGGTGTGGAAATAGATCAGCGGACCATATTGATCGAGCAGGGTGAGGATGTTGCCTAGCGTCACCGGTTGATCGCTGTCCACCGGATAGAAGCTGTAAGCCTGCATCGGCCCCTGCACAGCGCCGGGCACCGGATTGGCGATGCTCGAATTGGAGGGATCGAAGCCGCCGGTGTACTTGCCGATACCCACCGATGAGCCGGTCAAAAAGGATTCGACCATCGCCATCGACGCAACCCAGCAGATCGGGTTGGCCGATAGAGCCGATGATTGGGCCACCAATGGAACGTCGTAGTAAATTTGCATGGGCCATGTCTCCGTGTCGAATGGCTCGTCAAACCTTCTTGTTGGCTTTCAGATCCCATCCGGCGGACGCATTGCCGGCAGCCTTTCCGTCGATGCCGATCTTGGTATAGGTCAGCTCCACCTTGCCGAAAGCCAGCGACACCGATTCGAGCGGAACGTCGTGCGCCTCGCTGCTGCTGTCGCCGCCTTTGCCGACGTTGGTGATGATCACGTCGGTGAGCTTGTATTCCATGTACTTGGCCTTGTCGCCACCGGCCCGATTCAAGGTGATCACCGCGGTCTTGACGGTCTGCCCCGTGCAGCAGTACTCGAACAGCTTGGGGCTGGAGATATCGAGATGGTGCATGAATGAGAAGTTCTGGATGTTGACTCGGGCCGAGCCCAGATTGCCGGCAGAAGATGCCGTGCTGGACTGCGGCTGCTGCGCGCCGAAGCCGAAGCTCAGGATCTCGATCCAGTCCTTGTGCTTGTCGTCAGTGCTCTCGCCCTTGATACCGTCGAGCTGGATGAATGCGTCGAATGACATGGTTCAACTCCTGTGTCGTTGTGTTGGTTGACTACGTGTTTCAGTTCTGGAAGTGCTTTCAGAAAACCGCTATCAGCGCGCCGACTTCGGCAGCTCCGCCACCAGGCGCAGCGACACGCTGAGTTCGTCGAGCTGGTAATGCGGCCGCAAAAACGCAACCGACTTGTAGGAGCCCGGCTTGCCGGGGATCTCGGCAACCTCAATGCGCGCCTCGCGCAGCGGGAACTGCGCCTTGCGCTCCTGCGAGGCGTTGTCGTCGAGCAGCACGTACTGGGCGATCCAGTTGTTCAAAAAGTTCTCGACGCTGCTCTTGGAAGCGAAGCTGCCGACCTTGTCGCGCATCATCGATTTCAGGTAATGCGCGATGCGCGACACCGAGAAGATGTACTGCAGCTGCGAAGACAGGCGCGCATTGGCGTTGGCGGCGTCGGTGTTGTACTCCTTGGCCTTCTGCGCCGACTGCGTCGAGAAGAACGCGGCGTAATCGGTGCCCTTGCAGTGCACCAGCGGGATGAAGCCCAGATCCGCCAGCTCCTTCTCGCGGCGGTCGGTGATCGCCAGTTCGGTCGGGCATTTCAGCGCGACTTCACCGTCGTCAGTGGCAAAGGTATGCGTCGGCAGGCCTTCGACCAGACCGCCGCCTTCGACGCCGCGGATCGCCGCGCACCAGCCGAACTTGGCGAAAGCGTCGGTGACGCGCGCCGCCAGCGTGTAGGCCGCGTTCATCCACAGATACTTGTCGTGTTCCTTGCCGGACACGTCCTCTCGGAAGTTGAAGGCTTCCACCGGCGCGGTATCCGGGCCGTAAGGCAGGCGGCCGAGCACATGCGGCAGCGCCAGGCCGACGTAGCGCGAATCTTCCGATGCGCGGAACGACTTCCACTTGGCGTATTCCACCGTGTCGAAAATCTTGGCCAGGTCGCGCGGGCCGGACAGATCGGTGAAGGAATCGAAGCCCATCAGCTCCGGTGAAGCCGCGGACAGGAACGGCGCATGCGCGGCTGCGGCTACGTGCGAGATTTCCTCGACCAGGTACAGATCTTCCGGATGACGGCCGAACTCGAAGTCGCCGATCATCGTCGCGAACGGCGCGCCGCCGAAGGTGCCGTACTCTTCCTCGTAGATCTTCTTGAACAGCGCCGACTGGTCGAAATCAGACGCGCTCTTGAAGTCGCGGATCAGTTCCTTCTTGGTGCAGTTGTAGACCTTGATCTTCAAGGTCGTGCTGGTCTCGGAACTGTCGACCAGATATTTCAAGCCGCGCCAGGAGCCTTCCAGCTGCTGGAACGAGGCATCGTGCAGGATCGCCGACACCTGATCCGACAGCAGCCGATCGAGTTCGGCGATGCGCGCGTCCAAGGTCGCGATCGCGTCCTTGGCCAAGGTCACGGTGCCGTCGGTGACCTGGTTGACCAGCTCGGCGATCAGATCCTTGGCTCGCGCCTTTTCACTATCGGACTTGGCGATGCGGCTCTGGCCGAGAATCTCGTCGAGCAGACTGCCCGGCTCGGCCTCGGTGGCAGCGGCTGCGGCGCCGGCCTGTGACTGCGTATCCGACATGAGTCTCTCCTGGTGTGCGTTCTGGCGTTACGAGAATGGGTGCGAGGCAACGAGGGCAAGACTTACTTACTGCGGCGTCTTGTTGCTGCCGACTTCGCGCGACAGCTGAGCGAGCTTGTCGGTGCTCTGCAGAACCTCGTTCAGCAGATCCTCGAACTTGTTGTTGCCGGCGGCCTTGTTGCGCAGGTCGGCGAGCTTCTGGCGCGCCTCCATCAGCTTACGCAGCGGCTCCACCTGCTCAACGACCGCTTCGGGAGTGAAGTCGTCCATGTGCTTGAATTTCAGCTCGACCGCGATCTTGCTGCCGTCGTTCTGCAGCGTGTTGTTGACCTGCATCTGCAGCCGCGGCTTCATGCCCTTCATCACATCGTTGAAGTTGTCCTTGTCGATGTTGACGAACTTGCGATCCTTCAGCTTTGCCGGCGGATCGATCGGATTGCCGGTGAAATCGCCGAGCACGCCGGCAACGAAAGGCAGCTCCTTCTTCTCGATCGCATCGCCGACTTCGACGTCGTAGGTCAGCTGCACGCGCGGTGCGCGGACACGATCGAGTTTGTGCTGGGTGCTTTCTTTGGCCATGAGCTTGCTCCTTAAGCGTTGCGGAATGGGAAAAGTCTAGGCAGCAAGAGCTGCCGTAAAAATCAGCCGGACGGCCAGAGTTGGATATAGGCCGTTCGCGTTAGCGGCGCGGATGGCGCGTAGCTGGCGTAGGTTGGGGTGAGCGCAGCGAACCCCAACATGGGGTCCGCGACGATGTTGGGGTTCGCTGCGCTCACCCCAACCTACGTTTTTACGTTGCGATGCCGGTGCGGTCGCGGATTCGCGACAGCACGCCGTCGTCGGACACCACCTGCGCCAGCCATTGGTCCAGCGGCGTGTCGGCCCAGGCCACCGCGCGCTCGACCAGGAACGACACCGGGCTGTGCGGCTCGGTCTTGCGGAAGAACGCCGCGATTTCGCTCAGCGCTTTCAAGGCCGTCTGGCGACCCGAAGCGCTGGCACCGAACTGCAGGCTGAAGCCGCCGCCCGCTGACGGCGCAGCAGTCGATGTGCTCGCAGCGTCGCTATCGCTCGGTTCTTCAGCCGCAGCGTCGGAAACCAGGCCCTTGGCTTTCGCCGCCTTGGTCACGATCTGCAGCGCGCGCTTCAGCGCGTCCTCGATGTCAGCCAAACTCGGCGACGTGCGGCCGAACTTCGCATCGACCCGCGTCTTCATCTGCGCGAACGCCGCCTGCCCGGCTTCGATCTTTGCCAGCAGATCGCGGATCAATTCCGCCGGGCTGTCGACCAGGGCCTTGTCGAAGACATCGCCGCCGGGCTTGCCTTCGTCCAGCGCGGCGCGATGCGCCTCGGCGTTCTGCCGCGCCAGGTTGTCGACCTCGCGCGAAGTCGCCCACAGGTTCAGCGTCATCGCCGGCTTGGTATCGGTCAGCGGCGCGCTGCGCAGCGCGCGGCCGGCATAGGTGTTGAACCAGGCGAGCTTCGATGCGCGCTCTTCAGCGTCGTCGCCTTCCAGCCGCGGATACAGGCCGTCCCAGAATTTCTCGACCAGGCCCGACAGCAATGCGAACGCATCCGCCGCACCACCAAAGCCGTCACGCCCGATTGCGGCCTCGCCGACCCAGACCGCGGCCTGCAGATCCTTGCTCTGCGTGCTCAGCACTTTCTCGCCGAGTTGCAGCACCAGCCGCCAGTCGGCAACTTTCGGCGTGGTCTGCCAGTCGCCCTGCGGCAGGCCAGGATCGTCGGCGCGGCGCGCTTCGCGCATCTGGTCGAGCACGTCGGCAAAGCTGACGTCCTCGCCGCAGGGATCGCCGCCGCTGATCGGTTCCAGCAGTTCGCTGATGTCGATGGCCATGGTGTTTCCTTTGCTAGTTGAGAATGCTGGCCGGCAGACCGGTCGGTGCGCTGCGTGAAGCCAGATACCGGTTCATGTCGTCCGAGGGATGCACCTCGAGGTACACCTGCACCTCCGATGTGCCGAGTGCGCGCAGACGCGGCTGCAGTTCGTTCCATTGCGCTGGCGTGTACGCGGTCTGGAATTCGCTGAACTTGAAACGCTTCTGTCCTTCTGCGAAATCCGCCATCAGCGCGAGCAGGCCCTCGGCGCCGCTGTAGACCTTGATCAGCTTCGCCGGCGCGTTGGCCGACGGTGCCGGCGGCGGCGCCGCGAGCGAATCGAAGTGCGTGGCCAGGTCGGTTTCCACGGTCGCGGGGTCCGGCAGCGCGATGCGCAGCCGCGTCTCCAGGCAGGTATCCGGCGACCACATCACCGCGACGCGCGCCTCCGCCAGCGACTCGGAGTGGGTGCTGGCGCTGAACGTGCGGTCCTGGCACTCGACTTCCAGCGTGGTGCCGAGCGCGCCTTCGCTGTATGCGCCGAAGCGGCTCGCGTCGGTGAACTGGAACGAGCCGGCCGCAAAAGCCTTGCCGCCACCAGGCCCGGACAGGCTGCTGCGCTGCTGCGACAGCAGCGCGGCGAAGCCCGGCGACAGCGGCATGCCGACACCGGCGACTTTGACCGCGGTGTTGTCGCGCTCGCTGACGAAGGGTTTCAGCCAGTCGTTGACGAAAGCGCCGAGCTTGCCGTGCTCGCCGTAGAGCAGGCCGGCGAGATCCTGCGGCGCGGCGCCTTTCAGCGGCGCCACCACGCTCTGCTGCCATTGGGCCTGCACGAACTGGCCAGCGCGGTACACCGTCAGAAACAGCAGCAGGCGCGGCGGGCCCTGCACGATCGCCCAGGCCGACAGATCCTCGGCGCGAAAACCCTGTGAATAGCGCTCGTCGGGTTTGTCGACAGCCCGCAGCAGTGTCGTGTACTCGGCCGCCGGCGGCTGCGTGCTCGCGCCCTGGGACTTATAGATTTCGGCCGCGATCTGGTAGACGTCCTGGCCGCCGCCATCGGACTGCAGGCGCAGATAGCCGTGCGCCAGTGTCGGCGCCTGCGGCTGCAGCGCGCGCACCTCGGTATCTTTCATCGCCAGCAGCCAGGCCGGCGGATCGATCGCCGCCGGGCCGCCATTGCGCACCGCGTCGTCGACGAAATGCCACAGCGGCTTAAACGCGCCCAGCCAATGGGTCTTGACCTGCGCCCAGGCGACCGACCAGCGCAGCCTCAAAGGCAGATCCAGCGGCAGCCCGAACAGATTCCGCTGCGCGCTGACAAAAAAAAACAGGTACGGGTTCTGGTGCGTCGCCGCGCGCGCGGCGAGCGCGTCGTACTGGCCCTGCCACAATTTCAAGCCATCGCCGAAGCGCGACTGGAACACCGCCCAGGCGCGGAAATACGCGGCGAAGTAGCTGCGGCGCAGGTCGTCAAGCGCAGTTTTTTTTTCCGGCAGCGCCGCGGCGACGGTCTTGATCATCGGCCGCAGCACGCCTTCCCAGGTGTCGAGCGTGTAGGCGCCGGAGACCGACGGCAGCGCGGCCGCATCGACCCCGACGACGCGATCGTCGGGCAGCCAGAACTGGGTCAGCCGCAGGCCATCGCTGCGCGCCGCAGCCCAGCGCTCGACGTCGTCGGGACGCGGCGTGTAGGCGGTCATGATCCGCGCCAGCAGCGCCTTCAGGCGCTTGTCCTCGGCGTTGAGCACCTCGCGTTTCTGCCAGCGCAGGTAGCCGAGATAAGTCGATAGCAGTGCGATCGAATCTTCGCGATCCGCGCGCACGTTGTCGTCGCTGGATGCAAACGGCGCGAACAGCCGCGAGGCCGGATCGAAGGCGACATTGTGCGGCAGCTCGCGCTGCAGGCATTCGTCGGTGCGACGGCGGCAGTCGCTCAACATGCGCAGCCGCTGCGACACCGCGAGCACATGCTCGAAGCCGACGCGGCCCTGCGCCAGATCGGCTTCCAGTGCCTGGTCGTAGGGCGCCAGCACCTGGTTCGAAAAGCCGTCGACGACGGCCTGCTTCAGCGCCGCGAGATCGCTGTCGGAACGGCGGATGCCGAAGCCCAGCAGCGCGCCATCGGCGGCCACCTGCAGCTGCTGGATGCTGCGCCCGCAACTCGCCAGCGCCTTGATCCGCCCGGCCCGCGCCTCGCCCTGCAGATCGCTGCAGGCCGCGCGCAGCTGCAGCTGCAGGCGGGCGTCGTCGCGATGCGCCGCCGAGAAGCCGAGCGCGATCGACGCCGACAGGCCGAGCATCGCGACCACGCCCAGCGCGGCCACCGACATGCGCGCACTGTTGCCGCGCAGGCTGGGTACCGCCAGCGACTGATCGCTGGGCAGGAAGCGCGTGAACAGATCCGCGACAAACGCACCGCCCGCCTCGGCAGCGCTGCCGGCACCCGTAAAGTACAGCCCGCGCCAGCGCGGCGTGCGCTGGAACGGGTTGTCCTCGAGCAACAGCTTGATCAGGCTGCCCAGGCCGTACTGCATGCGGCGCAGGCTCTCGACGAACTCGAACACGTCGCGCCGCGTCTCCGGCGTGGCCTGAGCGCGCATCGCCGACAGCCGCAGCGCGTGCAGGCGCTCGAAGATAGGCTGCAGGATATCTTCGGTGTGCGCGCTGGTCGCGGCGCTGATGACATCGCTCTCCGGCAGGCGATGGCCGAGCGCCTGGTCGAAAGCCTCTTTTGGCAGCGCGGCGCGGAATGCCGCGTAGCCCTGCAGCTTTTCCAGCCCGGTGACCACGCAATACACCGGCATGTTCGCCTGCAGATGCTCCATCGCCTCGTCGACCAGGCGGCGCAAGCGCAGGCCGACGACTTTTGTTTCTTCGACACCCGACAGCAGGGTTTTCGCGCTGATGCACAGCACGATGCCGTTCAGCGGCAGACGTTCGCGGCGTGACGCGAGCTGCATCAACGCCTGGTACCAGAGCCCGCGATCGAGCCGCGCCGCCGCGTCGCAGACCACGCGCGGATTCATCTCGATCGCGATCAGCGATTTGAAGAACCACCAGCGCCAGACCTGCTTGGGATCGTGGGCCGGTTGCGTCGGCGGCGGGAACGGCGACACCGCGTTCGCGGCCTGCAGCAAGCCGCCGGCATCGGCCACGCCGTCGCCGACGAACATCAGCCAGGGCACGCGATAGATCGGGTCCTTGCCGCGATCGATCTGCGGCGAACGCAGGATCGTATTGCGCGCCTCGTTGAGTGCCTGCGCCATCCGTTCCAGCGGTTCGCGCTCGTCCTCGGGATTGCCCGGCCCGAGATCGCCGATGCGCTTCTTGCTGCGCCCGGCCAGCGAGTAGCGCTTGGCGCCGAGCGTGAACCACCAGATCACGCCGAGCGCGACCAGGCAGATGCCGAGCAGCTGCCAGAAGCGCGCCGGCAGCAGCGGCAGCACCGTGGTCAGCAGCCACACGAGCAGCGCGATCAGCAGCAGGCCGATGAAGAACGCAGCAATACGCCGCGGCCAGAGTTTGGCCAGGCCCGGAATGCGGACGAAGAGATTGGCCCAGCGGTCGTAGAGATTCATGCGGGATCGCTCGGGAGCTTGCTTGTCTCCCTCCCCCGCGTGCGGGGGAGGGAGAACGGCGCAGCACCGATAGCTCCCTCATTTCTTCGGCTCCGTCTGCATGAACAAAAAGTTCGCCGCCAGACGATCGGCACCCGGGTTGGCGTCGAGCAGCTCGCGCAGCCGCGGCACATACACCGAGGCCTGCTCGATTTCCGGCCGCTCGCTGGCATACAGCGGCACCGGTGAGGCGATCACCGTGATCAGCTCCTGCCCGAACGGCGGGCCGATCAACCATGGCGCCTTCTCGCCGACGACGAACTGCTCGCCGCCGACGATCACGCGGCCGCTGTCGGGCTCGCGCTTGTTCGGGTACAGGTGCAGCACGCTGCCGTCGACGGTGTAGTAGTCGACGTACAGATAGCCGTCGTAGCTCGCCTGGCGCAACTGCACCTTGACGCGCTCGTCCTCGATGAAGCGATCCGAGTGGCCGGTGGTCGGCATCACCTCCAGGCCCTGGCGGCGTTCCTGATTGCGTTCGCGGAACGGCTTCAATATCTGCACCACTTCGCAGTGCGGCCAGATCCGTACCGCGATGTCGAAGCTCGGCGTCTTCACGCCGCGAATCGCGCTGATGTCGGTCTTGACCTGCTCGATTTCCTCGGGCTTGGAGACGAAGCCGCGCACCTGGGTCGCACCATCGTCCGTAACCGTCGCACTCAGGTCCGAGCAGATGTAGCCCTGCAGACGCTGATCGATCTGCTGCGCCAGCGTCGGCCCGCTGTCCTGCGGCTGTGCCAGCAGCACATAGACCAGGTACAGCAGCGGAATCAGCAGCGCCAGCGCGATGCCGCCTTTCAGCAGCAGCTGGTCCCACTGCCGCGGATAGCGGTGCCCTGAAGGATCGCGGCTCAGATAAGGCTGCGGCGTAATGCGTTCTTCGCGCAGCGTGTGCGTCGGCGCCGGCGCCACCGGTAGCTGGCGCGCATGGATTTCCTTGATCTTGCCGAGTTCGCCGTTGTCGCCGGTTTCGAAATAGTACTGGCCGACGAAACCGCACAGCAGCGCGTGGTAATAGACCTCGCGCACCTCGTCGTCGCTGGCTTTCAGCGCGCCGAGCTGATTGAAGAATTCGTTGCCGGCGTTGTTGGTGTTGAACAGCGTCACCTGCAGCGGCGTGCCCGAGCCCCAGTACGCCGGGTTGCGCGCGATGATCTCGTCCAGCCAGGCAACGACCGCGAACACCGCCGCGTCGGTCTGCTCGGCGCGGCGGCCGGACGCGAGCGCTGCAGCCTTGGCGCGATCGATCGCCGCGCGCAGCCTGGCGTAGACATCGGTGATCGAGGACGGCGGCTTGCCGGCGGCGATCAGCGCGTCCAGCTCGAGGCCGAGCGAGAATGCCGGCGCAAAGCAGTCGAAGAGTCGGGTGGCCACAGGTCGCCCCCTACTCTTCCGCGCCGACCGGATACAGCTTGATCACGGTGCTCTCGGACGGCAGATCGCAGGCCACTGCGATGTTGCGGCGCTGCTTGATCATGGTCCAGAACGCATGCGTGGTATCGACCAGAAAGTACGTCGTATTCGGCGTCTTCTGCGGCAGCTCTTCCGGCGGCACCGGCAGCAGATCGATCTTCAGGCCGAACAGCGCGGCCTGCAGCAGCCGCGGCATTTCCTCGATCGTGCAGATCTTGCCGGTGCGCGACAGCCGCTGCGACAGATCCATGCCCTTGGTCTCGGACTCGATCGCCAGATAGAACCGCGTCTTGTCGTTCTCGAACAGCTTCGGCGGAATCTCCGCTTTGTAGTGGCGGCCATCGTAGGCGAGCGTGATGCCGACTTCGGCGCCCACCGTCAGCGCCTTGATCAACTGCTCGGCGCGTGCGAACGCGACCTGGAAGCAGCCGCGCAGATCATCGTGATCGTAGGCAGGCAACTCGGTCTCGGGCTTGTCCAGCAGACCGCCGAAATACGAGATCTCCTCGGAGAACACCGAGAATTCCGCGACCAGTTCGCGCAGCCGCGCGTACAGCGAGTACGGCGACAGCTGCTGCAGCCGCACCGCTTCCTGCAGCGCCGGAATGTAGCGGCCGAAGGTCTGCATCATCACCACGCGCATCACTTCCTGGGCGCTGGTCGAGGCCGCGCGGATGCCGCGCTGGCGCTTGATCGTCGAGAAATCCTGGCCCTTGGAGACCAGCAGATCGCGGAAGCTGTGCGCCCAGCGCGACAGGTTGGCGGAAGCCGCCATCGTCACGCTCGGCGGCACGTAGTCGATCGACAGCTTGTAGCGGCCCGGCCCGTTCGACAGCAGTTCGGCGAGCTTGTAGGCCTCGTTGCCCTGCAGCACCGCCTGCACGTTCTCGTCGAGCGAAGTCACCAGCGACAGCTGGTAGCGCAGCAGATCGACATCGACAGCCGGCGATTGCGGATCGTAGGGGTCGGCAACCGAGACTGTCTCCAGGTAGTGGCGCGTCGGCAGGCGCGCGGCGTCGCCGCGGCGCAGGCCGGCGACAGCGGCGTCCTGCGACAGCACCAGATAGATCGCGATCGGCGTGCCGCTGGTCGCGGTGATCGCCGACAGATTGCGTTCGCCGACGCGGGCATTGCCGTTGGCCGAGGAGCCGCCCTCGATGCGCAGCCCGCTGCGCGTCCACAGCACGAAGCGCGACAGATCGAAGACGCCGCTGGACAAGGCGTCGTCGCGGAAAGTCAGCGTCTCGAAACCCCAGGGATAAGGATGCGTCAGGCGCTGCAGGCGCTGGCCGCGATCGACGTGATGCGCGTCCTGGCGCTGCAGATGCTGCGGCGTCAGGAATGCGCCCTGGCCCCAGAAAACCTGATGGATCGCGTCGCTCATCGTCTGTCCTTCATCGAATTCTCTGCGAAACCCCGTTCCTCCCGAGTAGCCGGCCCGTTCGCCCCGAGTAGCGCCGCAGGCGCGTATCGAGGGGAGCGGCGTATCGAGAGACCTGAGCACGATGTGTCCCTCCCTCGATACGTCCCGCAACGCGGGACTACTCGGGACGATCGGAGAGCGATCGGTTTTGTTTTTTTCACTAGATCGGCTCCACGCTGAGCTGGTAGCCGCGCTGCACCAGTTCGGCGAGCAGGCCGGATTCGCCGGTCAGGTGCATCGCGCCGACCGCGACGAAACAGCTGCCCGAACGCAACAGCGCATCGAGCCGGCCGATCCAGCGGCGGTTGCGCTCGGCCAGCAGGCAGTCCTTCGCGCGCGTCTCGATTGCCTTTGCGGCGGCGTCGAGGCCGGTCATCGCATCGATCTCGTCCAACCAGGCCGGCAGATCCCGGCTGCGGTAATAGCCGAGCACGCGCAGCGATTGTTCTTTCAGCACCCAGGGCGCCTCGATGCGGCGCGCCAGCACCTGCGCCTGTTCGCGCGCCGGCACGCAGTCGAGCGCGGCCATCTGCTCGTTCAGCGTTTCCAGGTGCACGCGGCGCAGGCCGGCCTCGTCCGCCCAGCGCGATATTCTCCCGTCGAGCTGCTTGTCTCGGTTGGCCGGCGAGGCAATCTCGCCGCGCGACTCCAGCACCGACAGCACCACCCAGGGCTTGAGCTTCTGCAGGCGCTCGGCCGGCACGTCCGGCATCAGCGGCAGCAGATTGTCGAAAGCCTTGGCGCCGATCAACTTCGGCAGCGAATCCGGCGGTGCCAGGAAGCGATGCCGATCGGTCTCCGCGTCGAAGCTTGCCGAAGCATCGGCCTCGTCGACCAGCGTCTGCGTACTCACGATCACATCGCGCAGCGCGTCGGCATCGAGCGCCAGCTCGTCGAGCGAGCCGTAGTGAATGCTGGCGAACACGAAGCTGCTGGCCGGCGCAGGTGCGTCAAGCTGCGCTGCTACAAGCGGCGGCGTCAGCCGGAACAGCACGCCATGCCAGCTGCGCCAGGCCGGCGCGATGCTGTCATCGTCCACGCTCGCGGCAACCGGATTGCAGGCGGTCATCGCGGCGGCGTACAGCATCAGCAGCGGGCAGTATTTTTTCGGCATGGTCGCGGTCTTGAACCGGCGCCATCTTCCGCAACAGCATGCCCGCGGACCATAGCTCATCGGGTCTATGACCTCGGGCTGGCCATACGGCTTAATTGATCTAGACCGGCCTAGCGGCTAAGGTCCGCGGACTCTTAAAACCATGCAGGGATCGTTCTCGTGCACGTACTGATCGCAGACGACCACCGCCTGGTCATCGAAGGCGTCAAGCTCAAGATGGCCGAGTTGGCGGACGCGGTGAGGTTCACCACCGCGATGACCGCGCAGGAGCTCGCCGAAGTGCTGGCGCGCGAGGATGCGAGCTTCGATCTGGCGCTGCTCGATCTGTCGATCCCCGGCGCGAACGGCTTCAGCCACATCGAGCAGGCACGCAGCGAACACCCGAGCCTGCCGATCGTGGTGCTGTCCGGCAACGAGGATGCGGAGCTGATGCGCCGGCTGCTGGATCTGGGCGTGCTCGGCTTCATTCCCAAGGCCTATTCGCCGGAGGTGATGCTGTCGGCGGTGCGCCTGGTGCTGGCCGGCGGCATCTACATTCCGCCGATGATGCTGAACCAGATCAGCGGCTCGTCGATCCCCTACTCCAGCAATTATTCCAGCAACGGTGCGGCGACGCCGGTGGCCACGCCGGAGAACATCGACGCATTGCGCCGCATCCTGACCGAACGCCAGGTGGATGTGCTGCGGCTGCTGTCGCAGGGCAAGCCGAACAAGCTGATCGCGCGCGATCTGGGCATCAGCGAGGGCACGGTGAAGATTCATCTGGCGGCGATTTATCGCGCGCTGAATGTGAGGAATCGGACGGAGGCGGTGGTGGCGTCGCGGAGGTTGGAGGGGTTGTAGTTTTGCGCCTTGTTGGGGCTGCTCCGTGTTTCGGCTGCTCGCTCGGCGTCGATAGTCGCTGGAAGCTTGCAGCCTCGCCGGCGGGCCTTACTTTTCTTTGCTTGTGCAAAGAAAAGTAAGCAAAAGAAAGCACACCCTGGAGAGTCGCCGGCTGACGCCGGTCCCCGTGTAAAAAGACGTGCTCGGGGTCGGACGAATTCGGCATCCATGCCTCATTTCGTCCTCGTTTGGCCATCCATGGCCAAACGACCCGCTGCGCGCGACTTTTTACACGGCGACTCTCAAGGGAACCCGGCAAAGCGAAGTATCCGCCCCTGTAGGAGCGGGTCGTACCCGCGAGTGGAACCCCTCCGGAACAGTCGCGGGTACGACCCGCTCCTACAGTTTGAGAATCGGCCTTTGATTTTGATTTGCCGGGTTCCCTTGAAAGTCGCCGATTGTGGGGGCGCGCGCAGGGGGCAAGCGGCCATGGATGGCCGCTTGAGAGCGAAATGAGACAGGATGTCGAATTCGCTCGACCCCGAGCACGTCCCCACAATCGGGCACCGGCGTAAGCCGGCGACTTTCCAGGGTTTGGCGCCCCCACGGTGTCTGCGTTGTTTGCAGCGGGTGCGGGGGGCGCCAAACGGCGGCCACTCCCGCACCCCTTGCTGCGCAAACACCGTGTCGCGGCCGCCGCTTTCTTTTGGTAACTTTTCTTTGCACGAGCAAAGAAAAGTTACCCCCGGCCGGGCAGGCCAAAACCACACAGTGACTATCGCTCCAGAGCGAGCAGCCATAAACAAGCCCCACCTCGTTATCTCCAACGGCCTAAGCGTTATGGCAAATGGGCGCGCGCTCATCGCGTGCCTAAGCTTCATCCGATCAGCCGCCTGCATCCGCGCGGCGTCCGCACGAAGCCGCCATGACCTCCACACCGCTCCACCGTCGCCGCACGCGTCTGCCCGCATGGATCGCCGGCCTGCTGCTCTGCGCGGGCACCGCGCAGGCCGCCAACGACACCAGCTCGGTCACTGCCGCGCTTGATCGCCAGGCCGATGCCGACAGCCTGCAGGGCATTGCCGCCGAAGGCGCGCTGCTCTACGACGCGGAAGCCGTCAAGCAGGACGGCTATGCCTACTGCGGACAGTCCGTCGCCCTGTCCGAGCGCGGCGAGTTCCGGCTCAGCGTGCGCGCGGCCAGCAAAGCGCTGCATGTTGCGCTCGCGACCGGCAATGACGACCTGCAGGCACTGGCCAATCGCGATCTGGCGATCGCCTACAGCTACAGCGGCAATCTCGACCAGGCCGAGCGTTT
Source organism: Hydrocarboniphaga sp. (assembly GCF_028291725.1). Lineage (GTDB taxonomy): Bacteria > Pseudomonadota > Gammaproteobacteria > Nevskiales > Nevskiaceae > Hydrocarboniphaga. The sequence goes on from NZ_JAQGNT010000010.1 coordinate 99,192, forward strand.
CGCCACTGAAGCGCTGAAGCACAAGCCCAAGGATCCGCCGGTGGTGTTCGGCCCGGCGCACAAGATTCTCGGCGACGTCTATTCGCGCCGCGGCGACTACGCCAAGGCCGTCGCCAGCTACGAGGCCGCCGACAAGGCCAGCTCGGATCGCTTCCGCCCGCTGGTCAAGACTTCGCTTGCGAACACGCTGGTGGATTCCGGTGATCTGGCCCGCGCACGCAGCGTGTTTGCGGAAGTGCCGACGCAGCAGGACCCGACGCTGCGCAACCAGTTGCTGCGCACCAGCGCGCGGCTGCTGACCGCCGAGAAAAAACCCGAAGAAGCGATCGCGCTCTACGAAACCCTGGCCGCGACCCGCGATGGCGGTGATCCCGCTTATCTGCGGCTATGGGCGCAGGACGGCATCGCCCGCAACCGGCTCGCACAGGGCGACAAGACCCGCGCCGCACGCGCCTGGGACGCGGCCACCGACGACGCCGACCAGGTGCGCGCCGAGTTCCGCAGCGAAGAAATCAAGATGGGCCTGTTCTCCGACGTGCAGGGCATGTTCGAGAACGCGATCGAGCTGTACATCGACATGGGCGATGCGCGCCGCGCCTTCGATCTCAGCGAACGCAGCCGCTCGCGTGCATTGCTCGACGCGGTGCGCGGCCGCGGGCCGGTGGATGCGGCCGCGACCATCGACAGCAAGACCCTGCAGGCGGCGTTGCGGCCCGACGAGCGCGTGCTGGAGTTCCATGCGCTGCGCGACGAGCTGATCGCCTGGATCATCGCGCCGAACGAGATCCGCGCAGTGCGCCTGCCGCTGCCGCGCAGCGATCTGATCGCGGTGGTCGAGGCGTTTCGCAATTCGATCATCGGCGGCAAGCGCTCGGCGGTATCCGGCGCCGAGCAGATCGGCGTGCTGCTGCTGAAACCGCTGCAGCTCGAAGCCGGCACGCGGCTGATCATCGTGCCGCACGGCCCGCTGCACTACCTGCCGTTCCAGGCGCTGCGGCTGAACGATCATTATCTCATTGAGGATCACCGCATCTCGATCGCGCCCTCGAGCACGATCGCGACGCAGCTCGCGCAGCGGCCGGTGCATGCCCGGCACAAGCTGGTCGCGTTCGGCAATCCGCTGATCGAAGCCAAGTACGACCTGCCCGGCTCGGAGGGCGAAGTCAAAGCGGTGTCGGGCTACTTCGACGACAAGAGCGTGTATTTGCGCGCCGACGCAACCAAGGCGCATTTCCGTGAGGCCAGCGCCGGCGCCGGCATCGTCCACGTCGCCGCGCACGCGATGGCCGATTTCGTCGACCCGCTGTATTCGCGCATTCTGCTGGCCAACGAGAACGGCAAGCAGAGCTTTCTCGAAGCGCACGAAGTGCTGGCGATGAAACTCGAGGGCGTCGACGTGGTGACGCTGTCGGCCTGCGAATCGGGCCTGGGCAAGATCGCCAGCGGCGACGAAACCCTGGGCTTTACGCGCAGCTTTCTGTCGGCCGGCAGCTCCAGCCTGATCGCCTCGCTGTGGCCGGTGTCCGACGACGCCGCCGAACTGCTGATGACCACGCTGTACCGCGATCTCGCCGGCGGCGCGGATCTGCAGAGCGCGATGCAGGACGCGCAACTGGCGGTGCTGCGCAATCCCAAGATGGCCCATCCGTTCTTCTGGGCCCCGTTCAACCTGATCGGCAACTGGCGCCTGACGGTGAAGCAATGAAGGTCTCGCGTACTCTGGTTCTCTTCGCGGCCGGGATCGGCGCTCTGGCGACGCTCGCGCCCGCTGCGCAGGCACAGGACGCCGCGCTAGCCGAGGCCGCCACTGCGCCGGTCAGCGTCACGCTGCGCGATGTGCGCTTCGTCGGTGTCACCGCGGTCGATACTCGCGCGCTGCGCTGGCTGGTGCACGAGCAGTTCGGCAAGACGCTCACCTACGAGCAGCTGCAGGAACTCGCTGAGCGCGTCACCCGCTACTACCGCAAGCGCTCGTTCTTCCTGGCGCGGGCGACGCTGCCGGTGCAGGACGTCAGCAGCGGCGTCGTCGAAATCGACGTCAGCGAAGGCCGGCTCGGCCGCATGATCGTGCATGTCAGCGAAGACGCGCCGATCAGCGAGGCGCGGGTGCGCGCGATTCTCGAGCCGCTGAATCAGGGCACGGCTTTCAACAACACAAGCTACGAGCGCGTGATGCTGCTGTTGTCCGACCTGCCCGGCGTCAAGGCGAGTTCGAGCCTGGAAGAAGGCACCGCCGTCGGCACCACCGATCTGCGCGTCGAGATCAGCGCCAAAAAGCGCTGGCAGCTGGCGGTCGACGCCGACAACGACGGCACCGAGAGCACCGGCCGCGAGCGCGCCGGCCTGACCGCGCGCTGGCTGAGCCCGGCCGGCATCGGCGACAACCTCGATGCGCGCCTGCTGCTGTCGGACGATGCCTCGCTGGCGTTTGGCCGGCTGTCCTACGAGGCACCGGTCGGCAGCGACGGCTGGCGCGCCGGCGTCGGCGCCGCGCATGTGCAATACGATCTCGGCGGCCAGTACTCGGCGCTGGACGCCAAGGGCACCGCGGAAGTCGCCAACCTGTTCGCCAACTACCCGATGGTGCGCTCGCGCAACGAGAACGCTTTTCTGAGGCTCAACGCCGAATACAAGTCGCTGGACGACAAGCTCGACGCAGTCGACCTGGAGAGCAAGAAGCATGTCGCCAGCGTGTCGGCGACCACCAGCTACGAGAGCCGCGACACCTGGATGGGCGGCGGCTACAGCAATCACTCGATGGGCGCGACGTTTGGCCACCTGACGATCGACGATGCGCTGTCGCGCAATCTCGACCAGAGCGTGTTCGGCCGCGACACCCAGGGGCATTTCTTCAAGGTCAGCTTCCAGCTGAGCCGGCTGCAGTACCTGTTCCCGCGCAATAACCTGTTCGTCGCGGTGGCCGGCCAGGCCGCCGAGAAGAATCTGGATGCTTCCGAGCAGCTCAACATCGGCGGCGCCGGCACCGTGCGCGCCTACGCCAACAGCGAGCTGCTCGCCGACAACGGCGTGATCGTCAATGTTGAATGGCGCATCGCGCTGAGCAGCGAAGTCACCTTGTTCCCGTACTACGACTACGGCCACGGCAGCGTCGTCAACCGCGTCGCCACCGACGACGACGACGCGCGCACGATCAGCGGTCCCGGCATCGGCATCACCTGGGCGCGGATCGGCAATTTCTTCGTCACCACGTCGGTCGCCTGGCGCGGTGTCGGCGAGCCGCTCAGCGAGGGCAGCTCGCATGAGCCGCGCTGGCTGTGGCAGCTGCAGAAAAATTTTTGAGGCGCGCGCGATGAAAGCACGCCCGTTGTTTTCCTTCCCATGAACCTAGCGCAGACCGTAGGGCGGGTCGTGACCCGCCGCTTTTGCTCGGGCTCGACGACGGCGGGTCACGACCCGCCCTACACCGGGTTCATGGTCCGTCGGCAGGTCCGCACGGAACACGGGGCTCTCCATGAACCGGTTCCGCTCCCATTTTCGCATCGAGGCTAACTCATGAACCCGCTCTTCCATCCGCGCCGCACTGCGATCGCGACTGCAGTCGCGATGCTCGCCTCGCCCGGCCTGCAGGCCGGAACGCTGCCGACCGGCGGTGTCGTCGCCAGCGGCGGCGCGACCATCAGCCAGAATGCGGCCACCACCGCGATGACGGTCAACCAGAGCACGCAGAGCGCAATCATCAACTGGACCGGCTTCTCGATCGGCGCCGGCGACAGCGTGCAGTTCGTGCAGCCCAATACCACAGCGGTGGCGCTGAACCGCGTCACCGGCGGCCAGGCCTCGAACATCGCCGGCAACCTGTCGGCGAACGGACGCGTGTTCCTGGTGAATCCCTCCGGCGTGGTTTTCGCCAGCGGCTCACAGGTCAATGTCGGCGGCCTGGTGGCGTCGACCCTGGGAATCAGCGACGCCGATTTCAACGCCGGCGTCGCCAGCGGCCAGTTCGTTTTCAGCGGCGCGGTCGACGTCAATGCCGCAGTCACCAGCAGCGGCACGATCACCGCGGCCAACGGCGGCACCGTCGCGCTGCTCGGCAACGCGGCCAATACCGCGAGCGGCATCATCACCGCGGACGGCGGCAGCATCGCGATCGGCAACGGGCCGAGCGTGACGCTGGATTTCCAGGGCGACGGCCTGACCCAGCTGACCGTCAGCGGCACACCGGCTTTCCAGCCAGCGGGCGTCGCCAATGCCGGGACGCTGCAGGCCGACGGCGGCCGCGTGGTGATGCGCGGCGCCTCGCGGCTCGACGCCTCTGACCTGGTCGTGAACCAGAGCGGCACCATCCGCGCGCGTTCGCTGCAGAGCCGCGGCGGCCAGATCATTCTCAGCGGTGGCGACGAGGGCGCAGTCGATGTGTCGGGTGCGCTGGACGCGTCGTCGATCGCGGCGACCGCGGCCGGCGGCAGCATCGCCATCGACGGCCAGCGGGTTTCGATCCAGGACACGGCGACGCTGAACGCCAGCGGCAGCGGCGGTGCCGCCAGCGGCACGGTCGATATCGCCAGCGAGGCCAGTGTCGTCGTCGCCTACGCTCCCGACGCGCCCGAGGATTCCTACATCAGCGTAGCGGCCGTCAACAGCGCGCTTGACGGCGCGCAGAACACGCGCATCGCCAGCACCGCCGGCCAGATCAACATCGGCGACGACGTCGCGCTGGTCCGCAGTCTGGGCGATGAGCGCGCCAGCCTGACATTCGAGGCCGCGCGCGCGTTCTTCGGCGGCGTCGATCCCACCGGTGCGGCGGTGCCCTGGTCGGTGAACAGCACGGCCGGCGCGCTCGATCTCAACGTCAACGCACAGTCCTCGGTGGTCATCAACGAGGCCAGCATCCAGACCAATGGCGGCGATGTCAGCCTGACCAGCGTCAACAGCAACACCGCCGCGCTCGACATCACCGACACCATCATCGACACGCGCATCGCGCAGAACGCCGCCAATGCCAGCGGCAGCGTCGCGCTGAGCGGTACCGGCGCCGACGCCGGCGTGCGCATCGGCAACAGCCAGGTGTTGACCAGCAGCGGCGCGATTCTGATCGACGGCCGCACCAGCGCGGTGGCCAGCCCGTATGCCGCGCCCGGCGTGGTCATCGCCGCGGGCAATGCAGGCAGCCTGATCAGCAGCGGCAGCGGCGACATCACCATCACCGGCATCGGCCGAGACGGCGACAACGGCGTCACCGTGCTCGACAGCATCGTGAGCAGCCTCAGCGGCAGCGTCGACGTCGCCGGCCGCGGCGAAACCGCCGGCGTGCAGCTGCTGCAGAACACCGGTTTTGAAACCCGCATCGATGGTGGCAGCGGCGTGCTGCTGACCGGCACCGCGACCGGCGCAGGCCCGGGCATCGCGGTCGACAGCGCCGCCAGCGTCAACAGTGCCGCCGGCTCGGTCGCATTGCGCGCGGAAACCGCCGTCGCCGGCGGCGCGCCGGTCACGGTGGGCTTCAACGCGGCGGTCACGGCCGCATCGACGATCGATCTGCGGCCAGGCGGGCTGGCGGCCGACGGCACGCGCTTCGACAGCAGCGCCAGCAACATCATCCTTGGCAGCGGCAGCAGCGGCTTCGTGGTTGGCGATGCGCTGCTCGACACGCTCGATGCACCCAACCTCGTCGTCGGCTCGGATACGCATTCCGGCAACATCCAGGTGCAGTCCGCGATCACACTAGCTCGCAACCTGACGCTGCAGAACAGCAGCGGCGGCATCACGCTGAACCAGTCGGTCGATGTCGGCACCAAGGTTCTGGCGCTGTCCAGCGCCGGCGACATCCGGCAGAACGGCGGTGGCATCACCGCAAGATCCTTGCTGGCGCAGTCCTCGGCGGGCTCAGTGATCCTGGACAGTACGGCCAACGCCGTCAGCACCAACACTCTCGCCGGCTCGGCCGCCGGCGACTTCAGCTACGTCAACGCGAATGCGATCGGTGTCGGCACCGTCAATGCGAACGGCTACGCCAGCGGCACCAATGCGCCGACTGCGCTGAGCGCGACCGGGATCGCCGCAGGCGGCGACGTGCTGGTGCAGACGCTGGCCGGCGACCTGATCCTGAACGCCGCCATCAGCGGTGCGAATGTCGATCTGGTGACCGCCGGTGTATTCGACAACGCCGGCAGCGCACCGGTCACCGCCAGCGGCGCGGCGCACATCTACGCGCCGAACTTCAGCGGCGAGAATCGCGGCGGCCTGGCCGGCGGCAATCGGTACAACTGCAGTTTCGGCGGCAGCTGCACCGCCGGTCTGCCGGCCAGCGGTGTGACCTATGTCTATACGTACCAGCCGACCCTGAACATCGACATCGCCGACGCGATCCGCGAATACGGGCTCGCCAATCCGGCGCTGCTGTTCGCGCTCACCGGCCTGGTCAACGGCGACACCCAGGCGACCGCGCTGTCCGGCGGCCCGACAACCGCGGCGACCACCGGCAGCAATGTTGGCAACTACGCAATCCTCGGCGGCTTCACCTCGCTGCAGGGCTATGCGCTGAACATCGCTCCGGGCGTACTGGCGATCACGCCGGCGCTGCTGAGCTATGTCGCCAGCACGTCCTCGCGCGAATACGGGCTGGCCAATCCGCTGTTCGGCGGCACCGTCACCGGCTTCCGCAATGGCGACACCATCGCCAGCGCCACTACCGGCACACTGGCCTTCACGTCGCCGGCGACAACGGGATCCAACGTCGGCAACTATGCGATCAACGGCAGCGGGCTCAGTGCCGGCAACTACAGGTTCGCGCAGGCCGCCGGCAACGCGACCGCGCTGCAGATCATCCAGGCGACGCTGAGCTACGTCGCCAACGGCATCAGCCGCGAGTATGGCCTGGCCAACCCGGCGCTTGGCGGCAGCGTCACCGGCTTCCGCAATGGCGACACCCTCGGCAGCGCGACCACCGGTACGCTGGCCTTCACCACCGCCGCGACCATCGGCTCCAACGTCGGCAGCTATGCAATCAACGGCAGCGGCCTTAGCGCCGGCAACTACCGCTTCGTGCAGGCAGCGGGCAATGCCGGCGCCTTGCAGATCATCCAGGCGACGCTGAGCTACGTCGCCAACGGCATCAGCCGCGAATACGGGCTGGACAATCCTGCCTTGACCGGCACCGTCACGGGCTTCCGCAACAACGACACCATCGCCAGCGCGACCAGCGGCACCTTGGGCTTCACCACCCCGGCGAACATCGGCTCGAACGTCGGCGACTACGCGATCACCGGCAGCGGCCTCAACGCCGGCAACTACCGTTTCGTGCAATCCGCCGGCAATGCAAGCGCCTTCCAGATCACGCGCGCGACGCTGCTGTATGTCGCCGACCCGGCGACGCGCGGGCTCGGCTCGCCGAATCCGGAACTCAGCGGCAGCGTGACCGGCCTGCGCAACGGCGACACGCTGGCGAGCGCCACGGACGGCAGCGCGGTGTTCGCGACCAACGCCGACGCGAGTTCGCCGATCGGCAGCTACGCGATCACCGGCTCGGGACTGAGCGCGCAAAACTACGTGCTGGCGCAGGCACCGGGCAATGCGGCGAGCCTGTCGGTGGTGCCGGTGATCGCGCTGCCTGCAGTGGCCGAAGTGATCACGCTGCCGGAGACCGATGTCTACGGCAACAACTTCGGCCCGATGGCGGCGATCTGCGCGACCTCGCTCAGCGATCCGGGCGCGGTCGGCGGCGGCAGCGATCCGCTGGCACACGACTGGTCGCTGCTGCGCAGCAAGCCCAACCTGACGTCCTGCGTCGACACGCAGAAGAAGAACAGCTGCTCGGCGGGATTCTGAGGCCTCAATCGCGGTCAAGGACCGCTCCTACAAGAATATTGCGCCGCGTTCGTTGCGCCTGCTGTAGCAGCGGACCTTGTCCGCGAATCCCTCAACCCGCGCGCAGACTTTCCAGCTGTTCGTGCAGCGAATAAGTCATCGCACCCAGATAGCCGACCAGCCCCAGATACGCCAGCCCGTAATTCACGCGGGTCTTCAGTGGCACGTCGTAATACACCGTGTCGGTCGCGCCACCACGCAGCGCTTTCCAGAAGCTCGGCCAGGCGATCAGCGCCACCAGCAGAAACATCGGGCTCGGATGCCAGATGAACAGACCGACCAGCAGCGGCGCGCCGACCAGCCAGATCTTCGGCGACACCACGGCCGTCACGCGGCCGCCATCCAGCGGCCCGAGCGGCAGCAGGTTGAACAGGTTGATCATGTAGCCGGCGTAGGCCAGCGCGATCAGCAGATTGCTGTCGTAGTAGCGGCCCGCCTCGAAACAGGCGAAAGCCGCCAGCGTGCCGGCGACCGGCCCGGCAATGCCGATGTAGGCGTCGGTTTCGGCATCGTGCGGCATATCCTTGAGCTGGATCCAGGCGCCGACGAAGGGAATGAAAGTCGGCGCGCCGACATTGAGCCCGCGCTGCCGCGCGGCGACGAAATGCCCCATCTCGTGCACCAGGATCAGCAGCACGAAACCCACCGCGTAAGGCCAGCCCCAGATCCAGGCATAGACCGCCATCGACAACAGCATCGTGCCGGCTGTCAGCCCGATCTTGCTGAACTTCAGACCCGCTACCAGCAACAGCAGCGTTCGGGTTACGGCGTCTTTCATCGGCGTACGCGATCTACTTGCGCAGGTCGCGCTTGGCGTTGGTGCGCAGGCGCAGGCCGTTGAGGCGGATGAAGCCTTCCGCGTCCTTCTGGTTGTAGGCGCCGCGGTCGTCCTCGAAAGTCGACAGCGTCGCGTCGAACAGCGTGTCCTTCGAGCGGCGGCCGGCGTTGTAGACCGCGCCCTTGTACAGCTTGAGCTTGACCTCGCCGTTGACGCGCAGCTGGGTGTCGTCGATCAGCGCCTGCAGCATGCGGCGCTCGGGGCTGAACCAGTAGCCGTTGTAGATCAGCTTGGCGTAGCGCGGCATCATCTCGTCTTTCAGATGCGCCTGTTCGCGGTCCAGGCACAGCGACTCGATCGCGCGATGGCCTTTAAGCAGAATCGCGCCACCGGGAGTCTCATAACAGCCGCGGCTCTTGATGCCGACGTAGCGGTTCTCGACCAGATCGAGCCGGCCGATGCCGTGCTTGCCGCCGAGTTCGTTGAGCTTGGCCAGTACCTCGAACGGCGACAGACGCACGCCGTTGACCGCAACCGCGTCGCCCTTGTCGAACTCCAGCGTGATGATCTCGGCCTCGTTCGGCGCGTCTTCCGGGTTCTGCGTCCAGCGCCAGATGCTGTCGTCCGGCGTCCACCACGGATCTTCCAGGCCGCCGCCCTCATACGAAATATGCAGCGCGTTGGCATCCATCGAGTACGGCGAGCCGCCGTCCTTCTTTTTGGTGATCGGGATGTTGTGCTCGGCGGCATAGCTGAGCAGCTTCTCGCGCGAGTTCAGATCCCACTCGCGCCAGGGCGCGATCACGTTCACGTCGGGCCACAGCGCATAGGCGCCGAGTTCGAAGCGCACCTGGTCGTTGCCCTTGCCGGTGGCACCGTGGCTGATGGTGTCGCAGCCGGTCTGGCGCGCGATCTCGACCAGGCGCTTGGCGATCAGCGGCCGCGCGATCGAGGTACCGAGCAAGTACTCGCCCTCGTAGATCGCGTTGGCGCGGAACATCGGGAACACGAAATCGCGGACGAACTCCTCGCGCAGATCGTCGATGAAGATTTCCTTGACGCCGAGCGCTTCCGCCTTCGGGCGCACATGGTCGAGTTCTTCGCCCTGGCCGATGTCGGCGGTGAAGGTCACGACTTCGCAGCCATAGGTGTCCTGCAGCCACTTCAGGATGACGGAGGTATCCAGCCCGCCGGAATAGGCGAGCGCGACTTTGCGGGGTTTACTCATGGCAACCGGGGCTTGGCACAGACGAAGGGGCACGAATTATATCCCGCCCTGCCGGGCCAACAGGGAATGCCTCCAGTCCGGAGCGGGCGGACACAATGCCGGTATTGTTGAGGCGGCCCGACGACTCCGGCCTCGCGGCCACAGCCCGTCCTGCTGTCGAATCGCCGCTCTCGGTGAAAACCGGACGTGAGACCCCGAATCCCCTAATCAGGGCTCGCGGGGATTGCTCAAGTACAAAACGGCGGGCACCCGCGCGCCGCCGCCATCGAAGCTGCGCACTGGCACCAAGTCGCTGCGCAGCGGTGCCATAAAGCTGCGCAGTGGCACCTGCGCCGGGCCTGCAGTTCGTTCAGCGTTCGAAACGCGCCAGTACGAACTCCACGAATCGCTGTAGTTTCGCCGCCGGTTGCCGATCGTGCAGGTACACCAGATGCATCGCGCGTGGCGGCCGTTCGTACTCATGCAGCACACCCACGAGGCGGCCTGAGCGCAGATCGTCCTCCACCAGCGCTGTCCACATTTGCACAATGCCGCAGCCAGAAATTGCGGCCTGGCGCAGCGCCTCGGCGTTATTGATCTGTAGGCGGCTGCCGGCCTGCACGGTGTGGTCGCCGAAGCGCCAGCGCAGCGACGCATGCGAAAAGCCGATGCAGTCGTGCCGTTCCAGGTCCTGCGGCTGCCGTGGCGCACCGCGCTCCGCAAGGTACGCCGGTGCCGCGCAGACAACCACACAGTACGGCGCCAGTGGCCGCGCGACAAACCCGGAGTCGGGCAAATTGCCGATGCGGATCGCCACGTCGAAACCTTCGTCGACCAGATCGACGAGGCGGTCGCTGACCAGGAGTTCGACCTTGACTTCCGGATACAACCTCAGAAATTCACCGAGAGCCGGCGCCAGCCGATGCGTGCCGAACGCCACGGGCGCGGTGACGCGCAGCACGCCGCGCGGCGCCGCGCGCATGGCACCTGCCGAGTCCTCCGCGGCCTCGATTTCCGCGAGGAGTTGCTTGCAGCGTTCGAAGTAGATCGCGCCAACTTCGGTGAGGCGCTGCCGACGCGTAGTGCGATGAAGCAAGCGTGCGCCGATGCGCTTTTCCAGACTCTGCAGATGCTTGCCGGCCATGGTCGCGGAGATGCGGAATTCTGCCGCCGCGGCGGCCAGACTGCCGCTTTCCACCACGCGCACGAATACCGACATGCTGGTAAGCCGGTCCATAGATTCGAAACTCCAGGTTGGCAGTGCAGCAACTTTACCGCGGTTTATCCGCTGGTATTACGCGCTCAAAGTACAGCGAGTCGCGAATCCGCGAGAGCACCAAGGAGAAAAACCATGTTTCTACTCAATGTCAGCTACACCCAGGCTCCGAACCAAGTCGAGCCGCATGTGAAAGCGCATGGCGAATGGGTCAGGCGCTATCTGGATGCGGGAATCTTTCTTTATGCCGGGCCCAAGAAGAGCGGGCTGGGCGGCCTGATCGCCGTAAGCAGCATCGCCAAGGATCGGCTCATGCAACTGCTTGCGGAGGATTCGTACGTGCAGGCCGACGTCGCCGAATATCAGGTGATCGACTTCGAGTGCAAGCTGGCGCAGCCGTCGTTGGAATCACTGAAGTCCGCATGATGTCTCGGACCATGGCAATGACCAAATCGGGGCGATGGCAGGTGATGCTGTTCTGGGCCGCGGCCTCTTTGGCGACGTCGAGGGCGTACGCGGCCGATGGCGATAGGCTCTACACCCTGGACTGCGGGCATGCCGATTTCGACAACGGCGCGCCCTTGTCCGATACCGGCGAATACGAGGGCAAAGCGGTGTCTCTCGCCGATCCTTGTTTCCTGATCCGTCATCCCAAGGGCTGGCTACTGTGGGACGCGGGCCTTCCGTCGCAGACGCCGGCTAGCGCGGCGGAACTCGACAAACTCGGCGTTCGCATGAGCCCCGGACCACCGCTGGCTGGGCAACTGGCGCAGCTGGGGCTGCGGCCCGCACAGGTCGACTACCTGAGTTTCTCGCACCTGCATTTCGACCATATGGGCAACGCCAACCTGTTCACGGCCTCGACCTGGATATTGAACCGCAACGAATTGGCCTGGGCCGAAGCCGAGCCCGCACACGTGAGCATGACACCGCAACTATTCTCGGGTTACAGGACGGCGAAAACCCGAATGATCGACGGCGACCTCGACGTATTCGGCGACGGCACCGTGCGGATTCTCAGGGCGCCCGGGCACACGCCCGGCAGTCAGGCGCTGCTCGTGAAGCTGGCGCGGTCGGGCCCGGTGCTGCTGCTGGGCGACCTTTACCTGTCCGCCGAAAACCGGCGTCTGGAACTGGTGCCCACCGCGGCATAGTCGGCCGGCTGCATATTCAGTTGAATCAGGTTCTGTTGTGACGGCATCCGAAACTCCTTCGATTAGCGGTAGAGGAAAGCGGGGCGTCCTTGCACAAGGGTTAACCGCGCGTTTCGATGTTGGCGAAGGGGGTTTGGGGTTACGGTGACGGAATGCTCATTTCGGCGTTTCGTATACCGGCGGGGCCATGCTCTTTGAAACTGGAGGCTTGCCGCTTACGCCGGATTGAACGGCGTGCTCACCGAAGACGGACCAACATTTTCGGAGGCCCAGGTGGCCAGCTGGATTTGCTCCGGCAAGGGGCCGGTATCAGCCCGTTGCGGGCAGTTGGGGCTTAAGTTCTCCCGCATCAAAGCGGTCGTCCAAAGGACGCATCCCTAGGCGAGATTTCGGTATGCGTCCGGCACTGGATCATGGACACGATGATTACGCGCAAAACGCGGACGCGTCGGAACCACACTCGTAATGGCCGCCTGCGACCTGCCAGGCGCGTCGGTGACCAAGGTTGCGATGGCCCATGGTATCAACGCCAATATCGCGCACTCCTGGCGCAGGCTCGCGCGTGAAGGTGCGTTGCCCGTAACCCTGGTAAGCCACAGCTCATTCCAGTAGCCGTCGACGCTACGACTGCGCAAGGCGATGGCGAACTGCACGTCGAACGGCGACGCGGAGCTCTTTCGATGAAGTTCTCCTTGCCCCATGCTTGGAGGTTGGAGTCACGACTTCGTACCGGCGACAAGCGTCACCAGCGCCTCGCGAATCCAGCGCTGGCCGTTGTGGCCGTGGTTTCGTTCGTGCCACACAATGCTCACCTCAAATCCTTCCACCGGAAACGGGCATTCAACGATCTTCAACTGACTGCTGCGATCGCGCACCAGCCGCTGCGGTACCAGCGCCACGAAATCCGAGTGCGTCACCATCTCCAACAGGAGCAGAAACGACGAGGCCGATAGCACCACATTGCGTTTGTAGCCCAGCACCGCTAGCGCGTCGTCCACTGGCGTGCTGAATTCGCCGCCGCGCAGTGACACGATGACGTGCTCCAGCCGCGCGAACTGCTCTACGGTTATGTTTCTGCGAAGCTTGGGATGACCTTGCCGGCCGATCAGCACATAGCGCTCGTCGAACAGATGACGCGTGCGCAGACTCGGCGCCGCAGCGCTCGGCGTCATAAGCGCCAAGTCCACCTCGCCGCGCGCCATCTGCATTTCTAAGTGCGGTATGTCCAGGGTGCGCAGCGCCACACGCACGCCGGGCGCCTGCCTGCGCAGGCTCAACACCAGCGGCTGTACAAGCGCGGCTTGAAGGTAGTCGGTGCAGGCGATGGCTACCGTCAGATGCGCCCGTTCGGGGTCGAAGTTGCTGTGCTGGACTACTGCGGCGCGCACTTGGTCGAGAGCATGGCGTAGCGGCTCTAGAAGTTCCAGCGCCTTGGCGGTGGGCGTCATGCCCCGCTGCGCGGGAATCAGCAGCGAGTCGTCGAACACGTCGCGCAGGCGGCTCAGTTGCGCGCTTACCGCCGGCTGGCTGAGGTGCAGGCGGTTTGCTGCCTTGGTCACGTTCTGCTCCACCAACAAAGCTTCCAGTGTGACAAGCAGATTGAGGTCGATTCGTTTGGTATCCATAGCATGGATGGTAGACCAGCGAATTGGTAATTTCACATATGACTGCCGCCGGCCAAAGCTAGGCACTCATTCATTCACTCATTCGCTATGCATATCCGGAGAAATAGCATGCCCAACTCATCACAAAAGCCCTTGATCACCGTGTCCGGCGCGTCCAGCAAACAGGGCCGCAGCGTGGCCAACGCCTTGCTGGCAAGCGGGCGCTACCGGGTGCGTGCGCTGACCCGCCGTGCGGACAGCGCGCCGATGCGTCGCTTGGCTGACAGCGGCGCCGAGATCGTCGTAGCGCCGCTGGAACTGGGCCACCAGACTGAACTTATCGCCGCAATGCGCGGCTCACATGGCGCCTTTCTGATGACTCCGCCAACCACACCGGTGCCACCGCCTGGCCAGCCGGAGCTAGCGCTGGGTCGCGAGTTGGCCGATGCCGCGCGCGCCGCAGGAGTGCAGCACGTCGTGTGGAGCGGTCTGGAGAACGTCGACGCGCGCACTGGCGGTGCCAAATGGGCCCCGCACTTCACCGAGAAGGCGCTGGTAGAAGAGCACATCCGCACACTGCCGCTGCGCAGCTCGTTCATCTACTTGGCGTTCTTCTACAGCAACTTCCTGGAGTATTACGTACCCCAGCGTGGCGCCGACGGCAGCCTGAGCTTTGCCATCTACCTGCCACCGGACACCCCCATGCCATTCGTGGACCCGCTCACCGCGACTGGCCCGGCGGTGCTCGAAGTGTTCGACTATCCGGAGAAATACGCTGGCGAGACTCTGCCCGTGATCGGCGAGATCCTGACAGCTCGCCAGATGGTAGACACATTCGTTCGCGTGTCGGGGAAGAATGCGCATTACGCATCGGCCTACACGCGCAAGGAACTGCTGCAACACTTCCCGGCATTCGGAGCTAGTGAATGTCTTGTGCGCGAAATGTTGGGCATGGTGGAGTACGCGGTCGAATATGGGTACTACGCGCCCGAACGCGATGTCGGATGGAGCCGAAAAATCGACCCCGACTCTTTGACCTGGGAGCAGTTTCTTCGCCGAAGCGAGTGGCAAGGCGAGCTGATGAGCTTTGGCGCTCCGCCCGCGAGCGCGTAGTCGGAGTTCGACGTGGCGCAATCACCGGCGACCTCGTCTTGTGACTTGAACGCCTACCTTAGAGCGGCCACAGGCGAACGTCAGCGTCTGGCACCAAGCTGCCGACGGCGCATTTCAATCCCGCCAAGGCTCGCGCGTTTTGCTGCCATCAAGGGCCAGGCCGTGCCGTTGATGAGGAGACGGTATATTTCGCAGTAATTGAAGACAGCAAGGGCTTTCCCCGAGCCCCTGAACTTAAAGGCGCAAGCGTTTCATGCAACTGACCATCAAGCATTGCACGCGCTACCAGTACTCGCGGGCGATCATGCTGCAACCGCACCGGCTCATCGTCACACCGCGCGACAGCGGCGAACTCTTGACGGTGCGGCGGTCCTTGGAATGTGTGCCGCCAGCCGATCTCACCTGGAGTGCGGACGTATTCGGGAATCTGATCGCGACAGCGAGCTTTGCCGAGCCGACCAGCGAATTGACCATCATCAGCGAAGCGGTGGTTGAGCACACGGCTCCGGAATGGCCGATCTTCGCGATATCGCCTGATGCTCACCGCTATCCGTTCGCCTACTCGCTCGACGATGTCGTCGATCTTGGCGCCCTTGCACAGCCGGACTGGCTGACTCCTGGTGGACAGCGGGTGGGCGCCTGGGCTCGTCGCTTTGTGTTGGCGCTACAGACCGACAGCCTGTCCTTGCTCAAGGACCTCAACTCCGGAGTGCTGAGGGACGTTCGCTACCGTGTCCGCGATGAGGAGGGGACGCAGTCGCCTGCCAGCACGCTGGAACTGGGCAGTGGATCGTGCCGCGATATTGCGGCGCTTTTCATCGAGGCGGCGCGCCACCTCGGCTTCGGCGCCCGGGCGGTGTCGGGCTATCTTTTCGATCCGGATCAGAAGGACGAGGACGCGGGCGCAACCCATGCCTGGGCGGAGGCGTATTTGCCCGGCGCCGGTTGGATCGCTTTCGATCCGTCGAATCAACGCGTCGGTGGCAGCCAGCTCGTTCCTGTCGCGTTTGCGCGCTTCAACAGACAGATCATGCCGGTGACGGGCGGTTATATCGGCACGCCGGAAGATTTCGAGCAGATGGATGTCGCCGTCCGCGTGAGATCAAGCGCGCGATAGCCGCAGCGGCTGCATTCCACTTTCATTGCGGCGATCTAAGTCCGCCCCGTATACGACTCCCCGCCCCCGCTTGCGGGAGATACCGCCACAGGTTCATAGCAGCCGGCTTTATGCCCGGAACCGGCCAGCTCCTTCACCCGCGTGCGGGGGAAGGTTGGGTTGGGGGCGAGACGATAGCGCCGCGCCTTCCGCACCCACCCGCGTTTGGCTGGGTCTTGGGTAGCCCCGTGTTCCTTGCGGACCTGCTCACCGGCCATGAACCCGATGAAGGTAGGTCGGCAATCCTTTGCCGACGTGTGCGCTCTGATCGCTTGAGCACGTCGGCAAAGGATTGCCGACCTACGTCGCTTGCGGGGCAGAGCCGGGGCAGGGGCATGAGGGGCTTTTCCTGCGCTACTCGAACGAAAGCCCCTCATCCGGCGCTTCGCGCCACCTTCTCCCGCAAGCGGGAGAAGGGATACACCGGCGCCAGAAACTGGCGGCTGCGTTCCCGAAAGCGGATATCCGCTATGTTCGCAAACGCACCGCGCTTTTCAGACCGGAAGTGCTGCAATCGTGTCGCTAAGCTTTGCTCCAGTATCTCTGAGAGCAAGCTCACACGAAGGAGATTCACATGTTATTCGGTGGCGGAATTCTCGGAACGATCTTATTCGTCTGTTTGATCATCTTTGTCGCGAAGCGCATGTAGGCTCCCTGGCGACTGAGGTGTCCGGCGCAATGGCGCCAAAGAAAGCGCAACTCGCCAACTCCAAGACTTCGCGCCCGTTACCGGTAAAACCAGTATCTTTCCACTGCGCGCCTATCGGAGAACCCCATGCCTGCAAAGCTGAGTAATGAACAGAGAGAGTCGTCGTTAGCCGAACTCAAACATTGGTCGTTAGACAATCGCCGCAATGCCATTGCACGAGAATTCAAGTTCGCTGATTTCTGTGATGCCTTCGCGTTCATGACGCGCGTCGCGCTCGTTGCGGAGAAACGCAACCATCACCCGGAATGGTCCAACGTCTACAACAAGGTTTCGATCACGCTGACGACGCATGATGCTGGCGGTCTCTCGCTGCTCGATATAGAGCTTGCACGGGAGATTGACAGCATTTTCGCACGCTGGTCGGCGTGACCTGACCGGACTGAAACCTGGGGGAGTCTGACTGGGAGCTGCGAGAGCCTGCCCAGCCATGGACTTCTCACCGGGCAGCGCAGGCCTGGCACTTGGGAGACTCGCGATGTCGTTGTGGGCTAACGCACCGACGTCTTGACTCACGGGGTCCACCTTGAATCGTTCGCCGGACTTCCCCGGCAACCAATCAAGGAACCATCATGCTTAATAACGATGCTGTTAATGACGACACCGTGAAAGTACTCAACGGGCTCATTCAGACGTCCGAGGACGGGATGAAAGGATTCGCCGAAGCCGCCGAGGACGCGACGACACCCGAGCTGAAAACCGTGTTCCATCAGCGCTCCCTGGATTGCGGAGCGGCCGTCACCGAATTGCAGGGACTGGTTATGACGCTCGGCGGCACGCCGAAAGACAGCGGCACGATCGCCGGCGCCGCCCGTCGGGGCTGGACCAAGGTGAAGGCCACCGTCGGCGACGCCAACATCAGCACGCTCGAAGAAGTGGAGAGCGCCGAAGACAAGGCCAAGGCGGTCTACACCAAGGCGCTGACTGCCACCCTGATGCCGCAGGTCCGCAGCGTGGTGCAGCGCCAGCACGACGGCGCCGTCCGCAACCACGACCTGATCCGCGATCTGCGCAACAGCTACAAGGCCAACAAAGCGGCCATCGCACACTGAGGCACGCTTCGACTCTGATCCCGGCCTGCCGCAAGGGTTTGCGGCAGGCCGGCAAGAGGCGCACAACTTCATGCGCACAGCTTTTCCCAATGAATGTAGGCGAATGGGAAGCCAGGCACACTGCGGGTGCTGGCACATAACCAATAAAAGATATGTCGCTCTTCGTCATCAATCTGCTGATGACCCCGGCCCAGCCCGGCGCGATCGGCAAGGTGCTGCAGTCGGTGGAGCGGCGCTACGAGCAGTATGTCAATACGCGCTACCGCCGCACCGGCACGCTCTGGGAGGGGCGACACAAGGCCAGCGTGATCGACTCGGAGCAGTATCTGCTGACCTGCTACCGCTACATCGAAATGAACCCGGTGCGCGCGGGGATGGTGAAACACCCTGGGGACTATGCTTGGTCGAGCTACGCGAGCCACGCGCAAGGTCAGGACGACGCACTCATCCGAGACCATGCCTGTTACCGGCAGTTGGCCCGCACCGACGAAGAGCGCCGGAGCGCATACCGGCAGTTGTTCCGCGCGCAGTTGAGCCAGGCCGCGCTGACCGAGGTTCGTGACGCGCTCAATCAGTGCCGGGTTTACGGGAGCGAACGGTTCAAGGACGAGATCGAGGCGACGCTCGGGAGGCGAGTGCGGCCGGGGAAGGTGGGACGGCCCGGGAAAACGCCAGTCAGACCCTGAGGTTTCCCCTCATATTCGAGGTTTTCGAGGGCGTGATGCTGGGTGCTCTGGAAGCAGTGGCGGCGGAGCCTGGCAGGCGCGGATGAATCCATCGTAGGTGAATCGGATGGCCTGTTCAC
>NZ_JAQGNT010000049.1 GCF_028291725.1 Hydrocarboniphaga sp.
GCGGTCCTTGACCGCTATTGCGGCTGCATTGGCACATTCGCGGACAAGGACCGCTCCTACAGGTACGGAATCATCCCCGGCGATATCGTCAGACCAGTGCTTCGAGCAGTGCTTGCGAGTTGGACACCGCACCGAACACGCC
This sequence comes from Hydrocarboniphaga sp., assembly GCF_028291725.1. Classification (GTDB taxonomy): domain Bacteria; phylum Pseudomonadota; class Gammaproteobacteria; order Nevskiales; family Nevskiaceae; genus Hydrocarboniphaga. The sequence goes on from NZ_JAQGNT010000049.1 coordinate 143, forward strand.
GCCCTGCATCTTGATCATGTGAAGTGCGGCGAGATGGTTGTTGTGATCCGTCGCGCCGCAGCAGTCTTCCAGCAGCACGCATTCGAAGCCGCGGTCGTTGGCTTCGCGCATCGTGGTATGCACGCAGACGTCGGTGGTGATGCCCGACAGCAGGATGTTGTCGATGCCGCGCACGCGCAGGATCAGCTCCAGATCGGTGGCGCAGAACGAGCCCTTGCCGGGCTTGTCGATGATCGGCTCGCCCGGCAGCGGATACAGCTCTTCGATGATGTCCCAGCCCGGCTCGCCGCGTACCAGGATGCGGCCGCAGGGGCCGGGGTCGCCGATGCCGGCGCCCATCTGCCGCGAGCGCCAGCGCTTGTTCGCCGGCAGATCCGACAGATCCGGTCTATGGCCTTCGCGCGTGTGGATGATGTGGAAGCCGAGTTCGCGGAATCGCGTCAGCACGCGCTTGATCGGCGCGATCGGCGCGCGCGTCAGCGACAGCTCGTAGCCCATGGTGTCGACGTAGCCGCCGATGCCGCAGAAGTCGGTCTGCATGTCGATGATGATCAGCGCCGTGTTCTGCGGCCGCAGATCGCCGTTGTAGGGCCAGCGGTAGGGTTCGGCCTGGACGTAGAGTTCGGTCATCAGCTGCTCCTGATTAGTGGAAAGTCGTCATTCCCGCGAAGGCGGGAATCCAGGGCCGCAGTGACCGCTGCCTGGATTCCCGCCTTCGCGGGAATGACGAAGTACCGGGCTGTGGTTGAGCGTATTACAGCGCCGCTTCGGCGCCGGGCAGCGCGTCCTGCGGTCGCGCTTTCACCGGCTCTTCGGCCGACACGCTGTAGCGCGCGCAGCCGAACAGCAGCGCGGCGACACCCAGATAGCTCAGCGCGACCAGCGGCGTCTTGGCGATGCCGATCGCCTCGCTGTGCATGAAGCCGAAGAAAGTCAGCACCGCTCCGGCAGCCGCAAAGCCCGCGGCCTTGGCGAACGTACGATCAATGATGCAGGCCGCGATCGCGGCGAGTATCAGGCTGCCGAGAATCGCGCCGCTGCCGAGCAGTTCCAGCCCGTGGTACAGCACGCCGGCGCCGGCGAGCTTGTCCAGGCCTACGGTTGCCGCATTGGTGCCGGCCGCGCCGAGCGCGTTGTCGATCATCAGCTTGCCCCAACCGGCGACCTGCGGAATCAGCGCCAGGATCACCGCTGGCGCGTGATTCTTCGGTGTCTCCTGGAACGCCTGCGCGCCGATCAGCATGCCGATGTAGAGCAGGATCGGCGAGATCGCGACCACCGGAATCAGCGCCATCATCACGGCCAGAATGCCGAACCACGACAGGATCAGCACCATCACGCCGGTCGCGGCGGAATAGCCGATGCGGCCGCCGATCGCCTTCCAGCCCGGATGGCCGATGTACACCGCATTGATGAAGGGATTGCCGAGGCAGCAGCCGATCAGGCTGACCACGCCGTCGGCGGTCAGTACGCGCGTCGTCGGGTAGTGGTCGCCGCCGGCCTCCGCGCTCTCGACGTTGTCCATCGCCTCGACCAGGTCGTAGATGCCGAACGGGATCGCGGTGACCAGGATCACGCCCAGGTACTGGAAGCCGCCGAACACGTGGCCGAACTCCGGCACCGGGAAGCTGAAGCCGAAGCTGGCGAAGGAACTGCCGAGTTTCTCGACACTCATGCCGCCGAAGTGAAAGCCGAACGCGAGCCCGCCCCAGGCGATCAGCGAGCCCACCGCGATTGCGACCAGGCCCGCGGGAATGCCCTTGAAATAGCGCACGCCACCGAACCAGCTCGACAGCAGGATCGCGAAGCAGACGATGCCGATCACCGGGTCCATGTACATGTCCAGCGCAGGGCGCAGCGAGATGAACGCGATCGACACGCCGGCGAGCGCGCCGAGCAGCGCGGCGCGCGGCGTGATCTTCTTGATGAAGGGCGCGACGAAGCCGCCGACCATCAGCACGAAGCTCTGCACGAACACCCAGGTCAGGCCCGCTTCCCAGCCCTTGATCGGATCGCCGGTCGCGCCGGCGATCGGCATCATGATCACGAACACGACGACGAACATATGCGGCACGCTGATGCCCGAAGGCAGTGCGCAGACATCGCTGCGGCCGCTCTTCACCGCGAGCTTATAGGCCAGGTAGGCGTAATAGATCGTCGACAGGAACAGCATCAGGCCGGTCGCGGGCAGGATGCGCCCGAAGATCAGATCGTCGGGCAGCTTCAGCACGTAGCGCATCAGCGCCGTCAGCGTCAGCAGGTTGACCAGGATGTTGGTGCCAAAGCCGAAGAAGGCATTCCAGTCGCCTGGAACCCAGATTTTGGGTTTGCTGCTTATTGCGGTGCTCATGCGTATTCCCCCTTGTGTCCCACGTTCCCCGAAACTGATGGACCCTCTCCCGCAACCGCCCTGCTCCTTCCCCCGCTTGCGGGGGAAGGTTGGGATGGGGGCGCGACGACAGCGCCGCGACTTCCGCCCCCACCCCGGCCCTCCCCCGCAAGCGGGGGAGGGAGAGATTCGACCCGATTTATCCCAGCGCCGCGATTACGCGCGCCGAATCTGAAACCCAGCCGAAAATGCCGCCCTGCGCGACGATCATGCGCAGCGCCATTTGGTGAAATTCGGGGAAGTACGAGGCCGCGCAATCCGCCGGCACGACGCATTCGAAACCGCGGTCGTTGGCCTCGCGCACGGTGGTATGCACGCAGACCTCGGTGGTCACGCCGCAGACGATCAGCGTACGAATGCCGCGGTTTTTCAGTATCAATTCCAGATCGGTCTGACAGAACGAGCCTTTGCCGGGCTTGTCGATCACCGGCTCGCCGGGCAGCGGATAAAGCTCGGGGATGATGTCGTGGCCGGCTTCGCCGCGAATCAGGATGCGGCCCATCGGGCCGAGGTCGCCGATACGCGTCTTGCCGTGGCCGCGTTCGAGTTTGGCCGGCGGAGCGTCGCTGAGATCGGCGCGATGACCTTCGCGCGTATGCAGGATGAAAAGCCCGGTCTTGCGTGCGGCGGCGAGCAGTGCCTGCAAAGGCTCGATCGCGACGCGCAGCAGCGACACGTCGTTGCCGAGCATCGCGCCGAAGCCGCCGGGCTCCATGAAATCGCGCTGCATGTCGATGATCAGCAAGGCCGTACTCGCAGGCGAAACCGCGAGCGCATACGGCTCTGCGGCGATCGTGCAAAAGCTTGCCGCGGTGCTTGTCATGCGAGTCCCCTAATCCCTGATCTGTTCAAGCAGCATCCATGCCCGGATGCGACGTTGCATGCAAGAAAAGCAGTGTCCATTTGACGTAGGTCGGCAATCCCTTGCCGACGTGAAGCCCGCGTTGCGCATCGGGTTTTCATGTCGGCAAGGGATTGCCGACCTGCGTCGAGGCCCGATACGCACGCCAACCACCGAACTCAGTGATATCGGCAGCGCCGACCACGCCGGATTCCTCGCAAATGAAGCCGGTTTCAAAGCGTCCGTCGGCGAGCTCGATCTTGCCCAGGCCCAGCGGCGCGGCGATGCCGGCCAGAAACGAGCCGACTTCGCTGCTCGGCAGTTCCCAGACCTCGACTTCGATCGCATGGCCGCTGGCGCTGCGCGCCATCGCTGGCCGCGCCGGTGGCCCGCCTGGCAGCGCGTAGAGCCGATATCGCGCGGCGCTGCGCGTGGCTTCGATCAGGCGCGCGCCACGCGTCAGCAACTGGTGATTCAAGGCAAGACCTTGCAGATGCGCACCGCAGACGACGAGGCGCATGCGATCACCCGGACGCAGCGTGTCGCTGCTCGGCAATTGCAGTTGCATGGCCCGCGCAATGCTCAGCAAATATTGGTCGGTATACGCGCGGCCGAACAGCGTGATGCCCCAGGGCAGGCCGTTGCGCAGGCTGCCGGCCGGCACCGCGACGGCCGCGTAATCCAGCAGGTTCATGAAGTTGGTATAGGTGCCGAGTTCGCTGTTGCGCAGCACCGGTTCGGCGCGGATCTGCTCGCGGGTGTAGGCGCGCGGGATCGTCGGCGTCAGCACCAGATCGAGCGCGTCCAGGCTCTGATCGCAGATCCGCTTCAGCTCCTGCAGGCGTTCGGCTGCGAGGATTCGATCCACTGCAGTGGCATGCGCGCCGGGCGTCACCACGTCGCGAATCACCGGCAGTACCGCGTCGGGCTGGCGCGCTATCAGTTCGCCGAAAGCGGCATAGCGTTCCGCCGCGCCGGGCGCTGCGTACAGCAAGCTTGCGGCCTCCATGAACGGACGGAGATCGATCTCGACCGCTACGCCGCCGATCCCTTCCAATGTCGCGCGTGCGCAATCGAACAGCGCCGGTCCTTCGTCGCAGCCGAACCAGAGCAGATCGTGCGCGCGCGGCACGCCGAAGCGGAACGACGCCGGCGCCGCTGCGAGTGCCGCCGCATTCCAGGCCGGATTGCGCCGGCTGTACGGCTGTTGTCGGTCGAACTGCGCGAGCAACGCCAGCACTTGGGCGACATCGCCGCTGCTGCGGCTGAACAGGCTGATGCAATCCAGCGAACGGCAGCAGGGCACGACGCCGGAAGTCGACACGATGCCGCGCGTTGGCTTGACGCCGACCAGGCCGTTGAGTGCCGCCGGCACGCGGCCCGAACCGGCGGTGTCGGTGCCGAGCGAAAAGCTCGCCAGGTTCAGTGCAACCGCCAGCGACGAGCCCGAGCTGGAGCCGCCGCTGGGATATTCCGGCAGCACCGAGTTGCGGCATTCACCGTAAGGCGAGCGCAGGCCGTTGAGGCCGGTGGCGAACTGGTCCAGATTGGTTTTGCCGGTGGGCACTGCACCGAGATCGATCAAGCGCTGCACTGCAGTTGCCGAAGCTTGCGGCGTGTAGGCATAGGCCGGGCAGGCTGCGGTGGTGGGCACGCCGGCGAGATCGATGTTGTCCTTGATCGCGAACGGGATGCCGAACAGCGGCAGCGACGCCGGGTCGCGCTCGTCGAGCGCCGCCAGGTAGGGCTCAAGCTGCGCCTCGTCGAGCAGCGTGATGTACAGATGAAACTCGGGATTGGCCGCGAGCGCGCGCTGGCGCAAATGCGCGAGCAGGTCGCGCGGCCGGCAATCGCCCGCCTGATAAGCGGCGCGCAAGGATGCGAGCGACAGATCGTCCGGTACTCTCACGACGGCTTCCCGTTGGCTGGCGCCAGACATCTGGCGCGCAATGTTGTATGCAACAAGCAGGCCCATGCTTGCATACAATGGCGCCTCTCCCTGGACCCGATGAATGAACAGCAGCGTGATTCTCAAAGGCGGCTCCGCCCACGAGGTCTATTCCCAGCTCAAGGCACTGATCCTCGGCTTCGAGATCTACCCGGGCTCGCGGGTCACCGAAAGCGAGCTGGCCGAGCGCTTCGGCGTCAGCCGCACGCCGGTGCGTGAGGCGCTGCAGCGGCTGCAGCTCGAGGGCTATCTGACGGTGCGGCCCAAGCAGGGCTGCTTCATCCGCGAGATCGACATCGAGGAGATCGACGAGCACTACCAGGTGCGCATCGCACTGGAAATGTGCGCGCTGGAAGTGGCCTGCACGCACATGCCGGACAAGGCAATCAGGGAACTCGCGCGCAAGTGGGACCCGGCACGCCAGCCGAAAACCCGGGTCGACGTCGAGGCGATGGCCGAACTCGACGAGAGTTTTCATATCGCACTGGCCGAAGGCGGCGGCAACCTGGTGCTGGCCGACTACCTGGCGCGGATCAATCATGCGATCCACATCATCCGCCGGCTCGATTTCACCGATAACCAGCGCGTCGATCTGACTTACAAGGAGCACTACGCGATCTGCCAACATTTGCTGAAGCGCGACATCGTCAGCGCGCAGCAGGCGCTGACCCAGCACATCCGCCGCAGCCAGCTGGCGGCGAAGACGATCACGCTGGAGCAGCTGTCGCGGGCACGGTCGAAGTCGCGACGTGTGGCGCGGAGCGTTTAGTCTGTCATTCCCGCGAAAGCGGGAATCCAGGCTCTGCAAGTGAGCGCCGCGCCGTCTCTGGATTCCCGCCTACGCGGGAATGACAGTTGGGATGGTGCGTTTAAACCGTCAGATGATGCTTGACCATCTCGTCGCTCAACTCGCCGATCACGCCGCCGGCAACTGCGCGGCCCTTGTCCAGAATCCGGAAGTCGCTGGCGACGCGGCGTGCGAACGGCAGCTTCTGCTCGACGATCAGCACCGTCAGCCCGGTCTCGGCATTCAAGCGCAGGATCAGGTCGCCGATCTCGTGGACGATGTTCGGCTGGATGCCTTCGCAGGGCTCGTCGAGAATCAGCAGCTTGGGCTGCAGCAATAGAGCGCGGCCGATCGCGAGCTGCTGCTGCTGGCCGCCGGACAGATCGCCGCCACGCCGACGCAGCATCTGCTTCAGCACCGGGAACTGCGTGTAGACACGCTCCAGCGCATCGGCCGGCCGCTCGCGCTTGGCGATCAGGCCCATGCGCAGGTTTTCTTCGACCGACAGCTGGCTGAAGATTTCGCGGCCCTGCGGCACGAAGCCGATGCCGAGGCTGGCGCGCACGTCGGCCGAAACCTTGCGCAAATCTTTGGCGTCGTCGGAGTCACCATCAAATAGGATCTCGCCGGAGCTGGCGGGAACCAGGCCCATCACGCAGCGCAGCAAGGTGGTCTTGCCCATGCCGTTGCGGCCCATCAGGCAGGTGCGCGAGCCGCTCGGGATCTCCATGTCGATATCCCACAGCGTGTGGCTGCCGCCGTAGAACTGGTTGAGGCCCTTGATCGAGAGCATCAGCAGCGCTCCGCAGAGAAACGTAGGTTGGGGTGAGCACAGCGAACCCCAACCTTCCTCGGAGCGATGTTGGGGTTCGCAGGCTCACCCCAACCTACAAAACCGACGAAAGACTTGGTTGAGAGCATCGCCTAATCGCCCAGATAAACTTCGATGACTTTCGGATCGTTCTGCACCTGGTCCATCGTACCTTCCGCGAGCACCGAGCCCTGATGCAGCACCGTTACGGTGCGCGCGATCGAGCGCACGAACTCCATGTCGTGCTCGACGACGACCACCGAATGCTCGCCGGACAGCGACACCAGCAGCTCCGCGGTGCGCTCGGTTTCCTGCGGCGTCATGCCGGCCACCGGCTCATCCACCAGCAGCAGCTCCGGCGACTGCATCAGCAGCATGCCGATCTCCAGCCACTGCTTCTGGCCGTGGCTCAGGCCGCCGGCCAGCGTGTCGCGTTTCTCCGTCAGTCCGATCGTTTTCAGCACGCTGTCGATCTTGTCGATCTGCGCGCTGTTGAGCTTGGCGAACAATACCTTCCACACCGATTTGTCGCCGGCCATTGCCAGCTCCAGGTTCTCGAACGCAGTGTGATTCGGGAATACCGTGGGCTTCTGGAACTTGCGGCCGATGCCGGCGATCGCGATCTCCGGCTCACTCATCGACAACAGGTCGACGGTCTGGCCGAACCATGCGCTGCCGGTGTCGGGACGGGTCTTGCCGGTGATCACGTCCATCATCGTGGTCTTGCCGGCACCGTTGGGGCCGATGATGCAGCGCAGTTCGCCGGCCTCGATGTACAGATTCAGATCGTTCAGCGCCTTGAAGCCGTCGAAGCTGACGCTGATGCCTTCCAGGTACAGAATGATGTTGTGCGACAGGTCGAGCTTGGGCGCGGCCGAGCGGCGGCGCTGGCCGAGCAGGCGGGCGCCGATCATGCGGGGCCCCCGCAAAGTAGCGGTTTACTTTGTGGGGTGTTCATGAGGCTTTCCTCTTGCTGCCCAATTTCGACAGCAGGCCGACGATGCCCTGCGGCAGGAACAAGGTCACGCCGACGAACAGCGCGCCGAGTGCGTACAGCCAGACTTCCGGCAGCGCGGCAGTGAAATAGGTCTTGGCATAGTTGACGATGAACGCACCGAGCGCCGCGCCGTACAAGGTGCCGCGCCCGCCAACCGCGACCCAGACCACGACCTCGATCGAATTGATCGGCGCGAATTCGCCCGGATTGATGATGCCGACCTGCGGCACGTACAGCGCGCCGGCAATGCCCGACAGGATCGCCGAGAACGTCCACAGCCACAGCTTCACGTTCTCGACCTTGTAGCCGATAAATCGCGTGCGGCTCTCGGCGTCCCTCACCGCCTCGATCACGCGGCCCAGTCTGGACGCGATGATGAAACGGCATAGCGCGTAGCTGATCGCCAGGATCAGCGCGGTGACCAGGAACAGGCCGATGCGGGTTTTCTGCGACTGCAGATCGAAGCCGAGCAGCTCCTTGAAATCGGTCAGGCCGTTGTTGCCGCCGAAGCCCATCTCGTTGCGGAAGAAGGCCAGCAGCAGTGCATAAGTCAGCGCCTGCGTGATGATCGACAGATACACGCCGGTGACGCGAGAACGGAAGGCGAACCAGCCGAACAGATAGGCGAGCAGGCCGGGCGCAAGCACCACCATCAGCATCGCCACGCCGAAGTGATCCATGCCGTGCCAGAACCAGGGCAGCTCCTTCCAGTTCAAAAACACCATGAAGTCCGGCAGGATCGGATCGGCGTACACGCCGCGCGTGCCGATCTGGCGCATCAGGTACATGCCCATCGCGTAGCCGCCGAGCGCGAAGAACGCGGTATGGCCCAGGCTCAGGATGCCGCAGTAGCCCCAGATCAGGTCCACCGCGATCGCCATCAGCGCGTAGGTCATGTACTTGCCGATCAGCGTGACGGTGTAGCCGGGAACGTGCAGTGCGGAGGTCTCCGCGGTGCCCAGATTCAGCAGCGGAACGAAGATCGCGAGCAGCAGCAGTGCGCCGAAGAACAGCTGCGAGCCGCGGTCGCTCAGCAATAAGCGCCGGATCATGAGGGAATCCGTAGGGCGGGTCGTGACCCGCCGCTTTGGTTGTTGACCGGGCAGAAGCGGCGGGTCATGACCCGCCCTACGGGGAGGTTCTGGCTCATCGCTAGCCCTCCGCCGCTCGGCCTTTCTGCGGGAACAGCCCGCGCGGCCGCTTCTGGATGAACATGATCAGGAACACCAGTACCAGAATCTTCGCCATCACCGCGCCGGCATAGGGTTCGAGCAGTTTGTTGACGACACCTAGCGACATGCCGCTGATCAAGGTGCCCCACAGGCTGCCAACGCCACCGAACACCACGACCATGAACGAATCGATGATGTAGGCTTGGCCGAGATTCGGGCCGACATTGGTCAGCTGCGACAGCGCGACGCCGGCGACACCGGCGATGCCGGAGCCAAGGCCGAAAGTTGCGGCGTCGACCCATTCGGTGCGCACGCCCATCGCCCGCGCCATCGCGCGGTTCTGCGACACCGCGCGCACTTTCAGGCCCAGCGAGGTGCGCTTCAACAGTGTCAACAAAGCCGCAAATACGATGAACATGAAGATCACGATGTACAGGCGGTTGTAAGTCAGCGACAGCGCGTCGTTGATCGTCAGCGAGCCGCTCATGAATTCCGGCGTCGCCACGGATCGGTTCAACGGCGAGAAGATGCTGCGCACCAGCTGCTGCAGGATCAGCGACAGGCCGAAAGTCGCGAGCAAAGTCTCCAGCGGGCGGCCGTACAGGAAGCGCACGATGCCGCGCTCGATCGCCACGCCCATCAGTCCGGAGACGCAGAACGCGGCCGGGATCGACAGCATCGTCGCCAAGGCAATGTGCTGCGGCATCAGCTGCTGCATCACGTAGGCGGTGTACGCGCCGAGCATGATCAGCTCGCCGTGCGCCATGTTGATCACGCCCATCACGCCGAAGGTGATCGCCAGGCCGATCGCAGCGAGCACCAGCACCGAGCCCAGCGACAGGCCGAAGAACAAGGTCTCGATACCGCCATAGATCTGGCGCTTGCCTTCGATGTTGCGCACCGCCATCTGCGCTGCCGAGCGCACGCGCGCGTCGGGCTCGACGTCGCTGCCGTCGTCGTTCTTCGAAGTCAGCGGCAGCAGTGCGTTGTAGGCATCGGCGGAGATGTCGCCGGACAGATGTTTGACGGCCGCCAGGCGCGTGTCGGCGTCGCTGCTGGCCAGGTCCGCAAGTGCCAGGCCGATGTCGATCGCGCTGCGTACCCTGGCGTCGGTCTCGGTTTCGCGGTGCGCACGCAGCGCGGCGGTCGACTCGTCGTCGACGCTGCGCATCATTTCGCGCACCGCGGCCAGCCGCACGGCGGCGTCCTTGTCGCTCAGGCTGAGCTGCGCGATCGCCGCTTTGAGCGTCTTGCGCAGCGAGTTGTTGGTGCCGACTTTCTTCACGTCGTCGGCGGACAGGTTTGAGGCTTCACCGCTGACCGCATCGGCCAGAGCCTGGGGCTCGCCTTCGGTCTTCGATATCAGCACGTGGCCATCGGTGCTGGAAAACAAGCGGTTTTCTAGCAGCGCGCGCAACAAGGGTGCAGCCGCGGGATCACCGCTGGCCGCGATCTGCTGCACCAGGTCGGCTTTCTCGGAATAGCTTGCCTCGGGTAGCGCGGCGACCCAGGCGGCAAAGCCCTGAGCTGCAGCCGGCGCTGTTTGAGCCGTCTCGGCGGTCGGTGCAGCGGTAGCCGCGTCTTCCGCATGCAGCGGAGCGACGATGCCGAGCAGCAGCACCAGCGCGAGAGATTGGAGTGGCCAGGTTGAGCGAGAGAGTTTCACGAGTTGGTCAATGCAACTTGGGCGCCAAAAATCGCCCCGGACCGCTTTTGCAGTCCGGGGCAGGGGTCTTACCACGGGAGAGGTTCCAGACCGTTGATGTGGCGGACCGGAGAGAACCCCGTTCCTCCCGAGTAACCCACGTAGTGGGTGTATCGAGGGACGCATCGTCGCTCAAGTCCCTCGATATGCGCCTTTGGCGCTACTCGGGACGAACGGAGTGACGTTGTGTCGGGGTGTCCAGTCCGCAACATCGATCCGCTTACTTCGCCACTTCTTCGGCGGAGCAGGTCTTGGTCGCAGTGTTGTAGTGCCCGCACTTCAGCGTCACCCAGTCGGCTTCCATGTCCTTGCTGCCCGGCAGGTAGTCGGACCAGGCGTCACCCGGAACGGTGCCCTTGGTCTTCCATACCACGTCGAACTGCGCGTCATCGCGGACTTCACCGATGTACACCGGCTTGGTGATGTAGTGGTTCGGCAGAACCTTGGCGGTGCCGCCGGTCAGGTTCGGCGTTTCCAGGCCCGGCAGCGTTTCGATGACCTTGGTGACATCAACCGTCTTGGCTTTCTCGACCGCTTTCACCCACAGATTGAAGCCGATCACGGTGGCTTCCATCGGATCGTTGAAGGTGCGCTTGTCGTTCTTGATGAACTTGTGCCAGGTCTCGATCGCCTTCTTGTTCTCGGGCGTGTCGACGCTCATGAAGTAGTTCCAGGCGGCAAGATGGCCGACCAGCGGCTTGGTGTCGAGGCCGGCGAGCTCTTCTTCACCGACCGAGAACGCGACCACCGGGATGTCTTCGGCCGAGATCTTCTGGTTGCCGAGTTCCTTGTAGAACGGAACATTGGCGTCGCCGTTGATCGTCGACACGACGGCGGTCTTCTTGCCGGCGCTGCCGAACTTCTTGATGTCCGACACGATCGACTGCCAGTCGCTATGACCGAACGGCGTGTAGTTGATCATGATGTCTTCGGACTTGACGCCCTTGGCCTTCAGATAGGCCTCGAGAATCTTGTTGGTGGTGCGCGGATAGACGTAGTCGGTACCGGCCAACACCCAGCGCTTCACCTTCAGATCCTTCATCAGGTAGTCCACGGCCGGGATCGCCTGCGTGTTCGGCGCGGCACCGGTGTAGAAGACGTTTTTGCTCGACTCTTCACCCTCGAACTGCACCGGGTAGAACAGCAGGCCGTTGTCCTTCTCGAACACCGGCAGCACGCTCTTGCGCGACACCGAGGTCCAGCAGCCGAAGGTCACCGAGACCTTGTCTTTCTCCAGCAGCTCGGCGGCTTTTTCCGCGAACAGCGGCCAGTTCGAGGCCGGGTCGACGACCACCGCTTCGAGCTTCTTGCCGAGCAGGCCGCCCTTCTTGTTCTGCTCGTCGATCATCATCAGGACAGTGTCCTTCAGCGTGGTCTCGGAGATCGCCATCGTGCCGGACAGCGAGTGCAGCACGCCGACCTTGATGGTGTCGGCGGCGTGGGCGCTGAAGCTGGCCGCGGCGATCGCCGCGGCCATCAGGATTTTCTTCATTTGCATCGGATCACCTTCAAAATTGATAAATGCAGGATCAGATCTGGACTTGCAGACCGACGCCGGCGTAGGTCGCGTCGACGGCGGCCGGGGAGTTGTCCCAGCTCTGGTCGATGTAGAACAGATAGCCGCGGACCTTGAACTCCTTGACGATGTAGCCGATGTCGCCTTCGAAGGTCTTCAGCTTGGGATCGGAGCCGGACACGTCGGTGACCGACTCGGCGTACTTGCCGAGCAGCTGGATCTTGCCGATGCCGACCGGCTGCGGGAACAGATAGCTGACCAGGCCGTAGGCCCCGGTGGTTTTTTCGGCAAACACTGAGGTCAGGCCCTCGTACTTCGCGTACTCGCTTTCGATCGTGAACACACCGGCGCCGCCGAGATTCTTTTCCAGCAGGAAGTCGACCGTGAACGAGGTATCGCCGCCCGCGGTCTGGCCGGCGACGCCGATCGCCAGCAGGTCCTTGGCGCCGTAGTAGGTGCTGTTGAGCCAGTAGCCGGACTCCTTGTCCCAGAAGTCGTACTGCAGGCGGCCGGCGGCGATGACCTTGTTGGCGTCGGCATTGGTGTTAGGGCTTGCGGTGGATGAAGTACCGGGCACGTCGAACAGGCCGGCAGAAACTTTCAGGCCGCCGAAATCACCCCAGTAGGCGACACCGTTGTCGCGGCCGACCGCGGTATTGGCGTAGCCGTCGAGCACGTTTTCTCTGTATACGCCCCAATGGTTCGCGTAGTAAGGCCCATACAGGTTGGCGCGGTCGGACGGCGGCAGGAAGCGGCCGGCCCAGATGTTGAACTGCGGCGAATATTCGAAGCGTGCGATCGCGTCCATCACGATCACCGAATCGCTGCTGCTGTTGTATTCGGTATTGAACGTGAACTTGACCGTGTCGGTCGCCGCGCCGCTCAGGTACAGGCGGACACTGTCCACCGTGAAGTCGTCGCTGTCCTTGACCGACGAGCCCGAATAGCTGCTGTCGGTGAAGCTGGTGCGCACACCGGCGCCGATCGAAACCGGCGGCAGCGTCAGTTCCGCGGCCATCGCCGGCGCCGTCGTCAGCAGCAATGCCGCTGCGAGCCCTTTACGTTTCCATGCAGCCATGTGTGTCTTGTTTTTGCGAGCCATGTGTTTCCCCGTTCCGATAAGACCTCTCACGAAGCCGCGGCGTGGCCCGAGCATTTCGGTGCCATCGCTTGAGTGCGGCTTCGCCCCGTGTTGCCGCCCTGCGTGCAAGGCACGCGGATAGAGACGGCATCCGCAGGCTACGAAGGGCCGGGCCCGGCCGGTATGGGGCGTTTGACGTAGACGGGCGGCGCCACGAGGATGCGATCATGCGATTCACGCGTCGTAACGCCGTTCTTGCTTCGTCATTCCCGCGAAGGCGGGAATCCAGGAGCGGTAAGCGCCGCACTGGGTCCCCGCCTTCGCGGGGACGACGTTTCCTAATGCGTTTTTGTTGTGTCGGAGACTTCACTCCCGATGTCAGCGCGATGTTCCAGCCTTCAGGCCTGAGCCTTCAGCGGCCCGCGCATCAGCGCGTGGACGGTGCTGCGCGCATCGCCTACCGGCGTGACGCGCAGGGCGCGACACGGCTCGCCGACCTGTATCAGCGCGCGCCCTGCCGCGTGCTGTTTCCGGACGTGGAGGCGGGCGAGCCGGCGCAGGCGGTGATGCTGACCACCAGTGGCGGGCTCACCGGTGGCGACCGGCTGGCGCTGCAGATCGAAGCGGGCGAGGGCACGCGGCTGACGGTGACCACGCAGGCCGCGGAGAAGCTGTATCGCGCGCTGCCCGGCGACGAGGCGACGCGCATCGACATCCGCGTCAGTGTCGGCGACGGCGCATGGGCCGAGTGGCTGGCGCAGGAGACGATCCTGTTCGATCGCTCCAAGCTGCGGCGCTGTTTTGTCGCCGATGTCGCGCCGACCGGGCGGCTGCTGGCCGTCGAGAGCCTGGTGTTCGGCCGCACCGCGATGGGCGAGGCTGTTGCGAGCGGCTCGCTGCATGACGCCTGGCGCATCCGCCGCGGCGGCCGGCTGGTCTGGGCCGACGCGCTGCAGCTGCAGGGCGAGGTCGGTGAGCAGCGCGCGCGGCCGTTCGGCTTCGGCACGGCGCGTGCCTGCGCAAGCCTGGTGTATGTCGGAGAAGATGCGGCCGCGCTGCTGCCACCGCTGCGCGAGCGCCTGCAGGGCTGTGCGGATCGGGTCGCGGCTACGGCTTTCGATGGCCTGCTGATTGTGCGCGTGCTGGCCGAGGATGCGGCCGACATGCGGATGGCGGTGCGTATTGCGGCCGGTGCACTGCGAGCGCTGGCGGCGGGGCTGCCGGAGCGGTTGCCGAATGATTGGGATTGCTGATGGGCGAACAAAAGCGGCGGGTCACGACCCGCCCTACACAAAGCGGAGTAGGGCGGGTCGTGACCCGCCGTCTTGAAGACCGCAGGAGGCTGGTTGAGTGAACCTGACACCGCGAGAAAAAGACAAGCTGCTGATCGCGATGGCCGCGATCGTGGCGCGCCGACGCCTCGAGCGCGGCGTCAAGCTGAATTATCCGGAGGCGATTGCACTGATCACCGACACCGTCGTTGAAGGCGCGCGCGATGGCCGCAGCGTCGCCGACCTGATGCAGGCCGGCGCACTGGTGCTGACGCGCGACCAGGTGATGGAGGGCATCGCCGAAATGATCCACGACATCCAGGTCGAAGCGACCTTCCCCGACGGCACCAAGCTGGTGACCGTCCACCAGCCGATACGCTGAAGGAGATCGCGCCATGATCCCAGGCGAAATCATCACGCAGGACGGCGATATCACGCTCAACGCCGACCGCGCGACGCTGAGCTTGACCGTCGCCAACACCGGCGACCGGCCGGTGCAGGTCGGCAGCCACTATCACTTTGCCGAAGTGAACCCGGGGCTGGCGTTCGATCGCGCGGCAGCGCGCGGCTTCCGCCTCGACATCCCGGCCGGCACCGCGATCCGCTTCGAGCCCGGCCAGAGTCGCGAGGTGCGGCTGGTGGCCTATGCCGGGGCGCGCGCCGTCATCGGCTTCCGCGGTGACGTGATGGGGGCGCTGTGATGAAGCACTGCGCCGCCCCCCGTTCCTCCCGAGTAGCGGCGCAGCCGCGTATCGAGGGACGCATCGATGGGTCCCTCGATTCGCCCGCGGTGCGGGCTACTCGGGAGGAACGGAATTTTGTTCCGCCATCACTGCCGGGCATTCGACATGGCTAACACCCTCACCCGCCGCGCCTACGCCGGCATGTACGGCCCCACCACCGGCGACCGCGTGCGTCTGGCCGATACCGAACTCTTCATCCGTGTCGAACACGATTACACGATCTACGGCGAGGAAGTGAAGTTCGGCGGCGGCAAAGTGATCCGCGACGGCATGGGCCAGGGCCAGGCGACGCGTGCGCAGGGCAGCGTCGACACCGTGATCACCAACGTGCTGATTCTCGATCACTGGGGCATCGTCAAGGCCGACGTCGGCCTGCGCGACGGCCGCATCCACGCGATCGGCAAGGCCGGCAATCCGGACGTGCAGCCGGGCGTCACGATCGTCGTCGGCCCCGGCACCGAGGTGATCGCCGGCGAAGGCAAGATTCTGACCGCGGGCGCGATCGACAGTCACATCCATTTCATCTGTCCGCAGCAGGTCGACGAGGCGCTGTACGCCGGCGTGACGACGATGCTCGGCGGCGGCACCGGCCCCGCGCACGGCACGCTCGCGACCACCTGCACGCCCGGCCCCTGGCATATCGCGCGCATGCTGCAGGCCTGCGAGAGCCTGCCGATGAACATCGGCCTGTTCGGCAAGGGCAACGCCAGCCAGCCCGGCGCGCTGGAAGAAATGGTGCTCGCTGGCGCGTGTGGACTGAAGCTGCACGAAGACTGGGGCACGACGCCGGCCGCGATCGATTGCTGTCTTTCGGTCTGCGATGAACTCGATGTGCAGGCGACGCTGCATACCGATACTTTGAATGAAAGCGGCTTCGTCGAAAGCACCATCGACGCTTTCAAGGGCCGCACGATTCACGCCTTTCACACCGAAGGCGCCGGCGGTGGCCATGCGCCGGACATCATCCGCGTCGCCGGCCTGCCGAACGTGCTGCCGTCGAGTACCAACCCGACGCGGCCGTATACGCGCAACACGCTCGACGAGCATCTGGACATGCTGATGGTTTGCCATCACCTGGACCCGCGCATCGCCGAGGACGTGGCCTTTGCCGAGAGCCGCATCCGCAAGGAGACCATCGCCGCGGAAGACATCCTGCACGACCTCGGCGCGTTCTCGATGATGAGCAGCGACAGCCAGGCGATGGGCCGCATTGGCGAGACCGTCATTCGCTGCTGGCAGACCGCCAACAAGATGAAGCTGCAGCGTGGTGCGCTCGGCTCCGATGATTCCTTGGCCGACAATTTTCGTGCGCGGCGGTATATCGCCAAGTACACGATCAATCCGGCGATTGCGCATGGCATTTCGGATTTTGTCGGCTCGATCGAGGTTGGGAAGTTGGCCGATCTGGTGTTGTGGTCGCCGGCGTTTTTCGGCGTCAAGCCCGATCTGGTGCTGAAAAGCGGCATGATCGCGGCGGCGCCGATGGGTGATCCGAATGCGAGCATTCCGACGCCGCAGCCGGTGCATTACCGGCCGATGTTCGGTGCTTTGGGACGTGCGGGGATCGAGAGTTCAATGCTGTTCGTTTCTCAGGCTTTTAAAGATTCCGATGGCGCGAAACGTTTGGGCCTGACGCGGCCTTTGGCGGCGGTGCGCAATACGCGCGGTGGTATTGGCAAACGCTCGATGGTGCTGAATGATGCGATGCCTTTGATCGAGGTGGACTCCGAGACTTACGAAGTGCGTGCGGATGGTGAGCTTTTGACTTGCGAGCCGGCGCTGGTGTTGCCGATGGCTCAGCGGTATTTTTTGTTTTGAACGTGCATGTGCTCTGCAAGTGTGACGCCGATCGCCGCGCCGACGCACGGATAGCGATCGGAGGAATCACCGCCCCTGTAGGAGCGGGTCGTACCCGCGACTGGAACCCCACCGGCACAGTCGCGGGTACGACCCGCTCCTACAGGGGCGGTTACTGCGCCTCAGGCGCTGCGCGAGCAGCCGCAACAGGAGCCCCCCATGCAAGCCGCGAATGAAGTCCTGCCCGCCGGCACCTGGCCAGAAGCGAGCGCCACCGACCACATCACCCTCGACTACAACGAGCGCCACCGCCGCCGCTACCGCTACGTAGCGCAAAAAGGCACCGAATTCCTGCTCGACCTCGCACGCGCCACCGTCCTCAACCACGGCGACGGACTAAAGCTCGAAGACGGAACAATCGTCAAGGTCGAAGCCGCCGAAGAAGCCCTCACCGAAATCAGGGCCAGCAGCACCAGGGAACTGATAAGGCTCGCCTGGCACATCGGCAACCGCCACCTGCCGGCGCAGCTCGACGCCGACCGCATCCTGATCCGCGAAGACCACGTCATCACCGACATGCTGCGCCGCCTGGGCGCCGAAGTGCGGCAGATCAGCGCGCCGTTCACGCCGGAATCCGGCGCCTACGCCAACGCGCATGCACACGAGCAGCACGGCTTCGTCTTCCTGAGTGCCGGCAGTCATGAACGCTGAGCACGCCGACCTGTATCGCCTGCTGGTCTGGACCTCGCCGAGTTATCCGATCGGCGCTTTCAGCTACAGCCACGGCCTGGAATGGGCGGTCGAGGAAGGCAGCGTCCGCGATGTCGCGACCCTGGTCGACTACATCGGCGCGGTGCTCGAACGCGGCGGCGCCTGGGTCGATGCGGTGCTGTTCGCGCACGCACATCGCCATGCCGGCGACGACGATAAGCTCGACGAAATCTCCGAACTCGCCAGCGCCTTCCGCGCCAGCGCCGAGACTGCTTTGGAAGCGCGCCAGCAGGGCGCCGCGTTCCTGCTGGTCACGCGCCGCGCCTGGCCGCATCCACAGCTCGATGCATTCGCCGAGTGCCACGCGGATCAAGCGGCCACGCAATGTGTGACGATGGCGCTGGCCTGCGCCGCGCATGGCCTGCCGCTGGCCGCGTCGCTGGGCGCGTTTCTGCATTCGGTCGCCGCCAACCTGGTGTCGGCCGGTGTACGCCTGGTGCCGCTGGGCCAGACCGATGGGCAGATCGCGCTGGCCAGGCTCGCCGCCGTCGTCAGCCGCGTGACGGCCGCAGCACCGACAACCGATATCGACGATCTGGGCACGGCGTCGCCGGGCCTGGAGTTCTGTTCGATGCGCCACGAAACCCAATACACGAGGCTGTTCCGATCATGAATCTACCGCTCTCGCAAAACCCAGGGACCAAGGCGCCGGTCAACGGCCCGCTGCGTGTCGGCATCGGCGGCCCGGTCGGCTCCGGCAAGACCGCGCTGACCGAGCGCCTGTGCAAGCTGCTGCGCCAGGTCTACGACGTCGCGGCGATCACCAACGACATCTATACGAAAGAGGACGCGGAGTTCCTGACCCGCGCCGGCGCGCTGACGCCGGACCGCATCATGGGCGTGGAAACCGGCGGCTGCCCGCATACCGCGATCCGCGAGGATGCGAGCATCAATCTGGCCGCGGTCGCCGACATGTCGCGGCGCTTTCCGAACCTGGAGCTGATCTTCGTCGAAAGCGGCGGCGATAACCTTGCTGCGACGTTTTCGCCTGAGTTGGCCGACATCACGATCTATGTGATCGACGTATCCGCCGGCGACAAGATTCCGCGCAAGGGCGGGCCCGGTATCACGCGCTCCGATCTGCTGGTGATCAACAAGATCGACCTGGCGCCGCTGGTCGGTGCCTCGCTGGAGGTGATGGATCGCGATGCCAGAAAGATGCGCGGCGAGCGGCCTTTCATTTTCACCAATCTGAAGATCAACCAGGGCGTGCACGACATCGCACGCTTCATCGTCCAGGCCGGCGGGTTGCCGGCGCGTGAACTGCCGGAGACTTTCTGATGCGCATCTTGAGCAAATGCCTGTTGCCGCTGTCGCTGCTGTTATTGGCCGCACCGGCTTTCGCGCATCCGGGCCATGAGTTGCACGGCGCCGGATTCGTCGACGGCCTGTTGCATCCGCTGCTCGGCGTCGATCACCTGCTGGTGATGCTGCTGGTCGGTGTCTGGGCGGCGCAGCTCGGCGGCAAGGCGCGCTGGCTGGTGCCGGCGAGTTTCGTCGCCGTGATGGCGCTGGGCGCGAGCCTCGCCATCGGCGGCGTCGTATTGCCGCAGGTCGAGGCCGGCATTGCCGCGTCGCTGCTGATCGCTGTGCTGCTGGCAAGCTCCGCACTGCGGTTGTCGCTGGCGCCGGCGATGCTGGTTGTCGGCATGTTCGCGCTGTTTCACGGCACGGCGCATGGCCTGGAATTGCCGGCGTTGGCGCAGCCTGCAATGTTCGCCCTCGGCTTCCTGCTGTCGACCGCCGCGCTGCATGTTGCCGGCGTGATGCTGCAGCCACTATTGGCACGTCGCTCGGACCGCGTCGCGATCCCTGCGTGATGACAACCTCCGTAGGGCGGGTCATGACCCGCCGCTTTTGCTTCGGCTTGCTAAAAAAAGCGGCGGGTTACAACCCGCCCTACGGTGTGCGCGGTCGATGAAACCATTGACTCCCGACGCGCCGCTGCACCGCCACCAGCGCATCGTTCGCGAGCGCCGGCAGTACAACAAATGGGCGGCGAGCCAGACGCTCGAGGACTACGCGCTGCGCTATACCGCGGCCAGCGCGCGCAAGCGATCCTCGTTCCGCATCGCCAACACCGCGCTGGGGGCGATCTCGTTTTTGGCCTGCGAGGCGATCGGCGGCAGCCTGACGCTGCAATTCGGCTTTTCCAACGCGTTGCTGGCGATCCTGCTGGTGTGCGCGCTGATGTTCGTGATCGGCCTGCCGATCGCGACGTACTCGGCGCGCTACGGCCTGGACATCGACCTGCTGACGCGCGGCGCCGGCTTCGGCTACATGGGCTCGACGATCACCTCGCTGATCTACGCCTCGTTCACCTTCCTGCTGTTCTCGATCGAGGCCAGCATCATGTCGCAGGCGCTGCACATGGTCACCGGCCTGCCGCTGTGGATCGCGCATCTGATCAGTGCGCTGATCGTGATCCCGATCGCGATCTACGGCATCAGCCTGATCAGCCGCATGCAGATCTGGACGCAGCCGGTGTGGCTGGTGCTGCAGATCGCGCCGCTGATTTATCTGGCGGTGGCCAAGCCCGATGCGATCGAGAGCTTCCGCCATTTCTCCGGCGTGCACGGCAGCAAGGACGGCTCGATCGACATTCTGCTGTTCGCGGTTGCGGCTTCTACGCTGCTTTCATTGCTGCCGCAGATCGGCGAGCAGGCCGATTACCTGCGCTTCCTGCCCGACCGCGAGCGCAGCAGCCGCTGGGGCTGGTGGACGGCGCTGATCACGACCGGGCCGGGCTGGGTCTTCATGGGCGGTCTGAAGCTCGCCGCCGGCGGCCTGCTCGCGTACTACGTGACACGCAGCGGCGTCAGCGCCAGCGAGGCCACGCAGCCGACGCAGATGTTCTTCGCGGTGTTCCGCGACATGCTCGGCTCGCCCAGTGTCGCGCTGGCATTGACCGGCATCTTCATCGTCACCTGCCAGATCAAGATCAACGTCACCAACGCCTACGCCGGCTCGATCGCCTGGTCGAACTTCTTCTCGCGGCTGACGCATGCGCATCCGGGCCGCGTGGTCTGGCTGGTGTTCAACGTGGTGCTGGCGCTGCTGCTGATGGAGATCGGCATCTTCAGCGTGATCGAGAGCATCCTGGTGCTGTACGCGAACTTCGCGGTCGGCTGGATCGGTGCGCTGACCGCGGACCTGGTGATCAATAAGCCCTTGAAGCTGTCGCCTTCGTTCATCGAGTTCAAGCGCGCGCATCTGTACGACATCAATCCGGTCGGTGTCGGCAGCATGCTGGCGTCGATCGTGGTGTCGACGGCGGCGTTCTTCGGTGTCTTCGGCCCGCTGCCGCAGGCGCTGGCGCCGTTCATTGGTTTCGGTGTGGCCTTTGCGCTGGCGCCGGTGATCGCATTCGCGACACGCGGCAAGTACTACCTCGCGCGCCAGCCGGTGGGCCTGCCGGCCGGTCAGAAGGAGATCCGCTGCACGATCTGCGAGAACGTGTTCGAGCGCGCCGACATGGCGCTGTGCCCGGCCTACAACGGCCCGATCTGCTCGCTGTGCTGCACCTTGGAAGCGCGCTGCCACGACGTGTGCAAGGAAGACAGCCGCTTCGGCCAGCAGATCGCGGCGGTGCTCAACCGTCTGATCCCGCGCTCGCTGGCCAGCTCGGTGCGCGCGCAGGCGATCGGCCAGTTTCTCGGCATCCTGTTTTTATTCACGCTGGCGATCTCGGTGCTGCTGTCCTTCATCTACCTGCAGTACGGCTCGATGATGCCGGCCTCGCGCGGCGTGATCGGCGCGACCCTTTGGATCGTGTTCCTGAGCCTGCTGATCCTGCTCGGCGTGGCGGCCTGGCTGATGGTGCTGGCGCATGAATCCCGCAACGCGGCGATCATCGAATCCACGCGCCAGACCGCGATGCTGATGGACGAAATCGAGGCGCACGAGCGCACCGACGCGGCGCTGCAGAAAGCAAAAGAAGTCGCTGAAGCCGCCAACGAGGCCAAGAGCCGATATGTAGTGGGTATCAGCCACGAGATCCGCTCGCCGCTGAACTCGATCTTCGGCTACGCGCAGCTGCTGGAGCGCGAGCCGCACAATCCGCCGCAGAACGCGGTGCGCGTGATCCGCCGCAGCGCCGAGCATCTGTCGAACCTGGTCGATGGCCTGCTCGATATTTCCAAGATCGAGAGCGGCATGCTCAAACTCAGCCGCGACCGCGTGCGGCTGAACGATTTCCTCGACCAGATCGTCGACATGTTCCGCGTCCAGGCTGCCGCCAAGGGCATCGCGTTCAAGCACGAGCGGCCCTCGTACCTGCCGGCTTTCGTGTACACCGACCAGAAGCGGCTGCGCCAGATCCTGATCAACCTGCTGTCGAACGCGATCAAGTTCACCGACAGTGGACACGCGGCACTGATGGTGCGCTATCGCACACACGTCGCCGAGTTCGAGATCGCCGATACCGGCATCGGCATCCGGCCGCAGGACATGGAAGAAATCTTCAAGCCCTTCGAGCGCGGCAGCATGCCCGGCGCGCGCGCGGCGCCGGGTGCGGGTCTGGGCCTGACCATCACGAAAGTTCTGGTGCAGATCATGGGCGGCGAGATTTCGGTGCGCAGCACGCCGGGCGAGGGCAGCAGCTTCATCGTGCGCATGCTGCTGTCCGAGGCCAGCGCCGGCGACACGTCCACCGCGCTGGTGCGCCGCCGCATCGTCGGCTACGAGGGCCCGCGCCGCCGCGTGCTGCTGGTCGACGACGATCCCTCGCATGTCGATCTGATGCGCCAGCTGCTGCAGCCGCTG
Source organism: Hydrocarboniphaga sp. (assembly GCF_028291725.1). GTDB lineage: Bacteria > Pseudomonadota > Gammaproteobacteria > Nevskiales > Nevskiaceae > Hydrocarboniphaga. The sequence continues at coordinate 22,736 of NZ_JAQGNT010000049.1, forward strand.
GGCTTCGATCTGTTCGTGGCGGAGGAAGGCGAGAGCGCCTTGCAGCTCGCGGCCGAAGTCCGGCCGGAGCTGATCACGCTCGACGTGGCGATGCCTGGCTTGAGCGGCTGGCAGGTCGCACAGCGATTGCGCGCGCTGCAGCTGCCGGCGCTGCGCATCATGATGATCTCGGCGAACGCGCACGACCTGCTGCCGGGCGGCGACGCCGGTGTCGCGCACGATTTCTTTCTGACCAAGCCGATCGACGTCGAGTTTTTTCTGGAGCGCGTCGGCGTGCTGCTCGATCTGCAATGGCAGTACGCGCCCGAAACTGTGCCGGCCGCGGTGCCGGCCGCGCCGCGCGCGAGCTCGGGCTTCGTCGTGCCGCTGGCCTGCCTGCGCCATCTCGACGCGCTGCAGCAGCTCGGCCGCATCGGCCACGTGCGCGGTATCCAGGCCAAGCTGCGCGAGATCGAGGCCGAAGATCCTGCGCACCAGGCCTTCGTTGCGCGCCTGGCCGAGCTGGTCGCGAGCTTCGATCTGAAAACCTATCTGGCGCTGCTCGACGGCCCGCGTCCCACCGAGCAGGACGAGCATCTTCAGGAAGAACAGCCGCATGAATGAGCCTGCCGCAGGCCGACGCGACATCGTGCTGGTGGTCGACGACACGCCCGAGAGCCTGAGCTTTTTGACCGATACGCTCGAGAGCGAGGGCATCACCGTGCTGGTCGCGACCGGCGGCGAGAGCTGCCTGGCGCTGGTCGACGAAATCACTCCCGACCTGATTCTGATGGACGCGCTGATGCCGGGCCTGGACGGCTTCGAAACCTGCCGGCGCCTGAAGCAGGAGAAGCTGCTGTCGCATGTGCCGGTGATTTTCATGACCGGGCTGACCGAGACCGAGCACGTGGTGCGCGGCCTGCAGGCCGGCGGTGTCGACTACGTGGCCAAGCCGATCGTCATCAGCGAGCTGCTGGCACGGATTCGCGTGCACCTGGCCAACGCGCGGCTGGCACAGGCCTCGCGCACCGCGCTGGACGCGACCGGCCGCTTCCTGCTGTCGACCGACCGCGGCGGCAAGCTGCTGTGGTGCACGCCGCGTGCCGAGCGCCTGCTGGTGGAGCTGCTGCCGACCTCGACCGACGGGCTGCGCTTCCCCGCCGATATCGCCGAGCGCCTGACATTGCTGCGCGGCGACAACGCCGGCACGACGCAGCCGGTGGTGCAGATCGGCACGCGCCGGCTGGAGTTCTCGTACGTGAGCTCCACCGGCGCGGACGAGTTCCTGTACCGCCTGCGCGAAGTCGGCGACCCGGAGCTGTTGCAGCAGGAGCAGATGCAGCTGCTGCAACAGGCACTGCACCTGACGGCGCGTGAGGCGGATGTGCTGTTATGGATCAGCCGCGGCAAGTCCAACCGCGACATCAGCGAGATCCTCGGCATCAGCCCGCGCACCGTGAACAAGCACCTGGAGCAGATCTTCGAGAAGCTCGGCGTGGAGAATCGGGCGTCGGCAGCGGCGAGGGCGGTGCGGGTGCTGGCGCAGTAAAAATCGCGGGTATGACCCGCTCCTACAGGTGAGGAAGAACCCTGTAGGAGCGGGTCATACCCGCGACTGAGGCCCATCGGTCGCATTGACATGTATGAGCGCCCGGAACTAGCTTCCCGCCACCATGGAAAATCAAACCCAAGCCATCCTCGTCGCCGACATCGGCGGCACCAATGCGCGCTTTGCGCTCGCCCGCCCAGGCACGACCGCGCGCCCCGAACTCGCCGGCATCGAGCAGCTCGCGACAGCCGATTACGCGAGCCTGAAAGACGCGGCCGAGGCGTATCTGCAGCAGCAGAAATCCGGTACCCGCCCGCAACGCGCGGTATTCGCGGTCGCATCCGCCGTCACCGGCGACGCGATCAAGATCACCAACAATCCCTGGTCGTTTTCGATTGCACGGCTCGGCGCCGATCTCGGCCTGCAGCTCGAGATCATCAACGACTTCACCGCGATGGCCTGCGTGCTGCCGGTGCTGGTCCCGGGCGATCTGCAGGCGATCGGCGACGTCGCGCCGCGGGCCGCGGCCGGCGGGCGGCGCTGTTATGCAGTGGTCGGTCCGGGTACCGGGCTCGGAGTCGGCGGCGTGATCGTCGAAGGCGGGCGCAGCGTCGTGATCCAGTCCGAGGGCGGGCATGTCGGCTTTGCGCCGGGCACGCCTTACGAGATCGAGCTGCTGCGCGTTCTACTGCCGCGTTTCGGCCGCGTGTCGGCGGAGCGCCTGGTGTCCGGCATCGGCATGGTGAACCTGCATGACGCGGTGCGCGCGGTCGAAGGCCTGACCGCGCAGACGCTGACGCCGGCGCAGATCGGCGACAACGCGGCCGCCGATCCGGGCGGCGCCGGTGCCAAGACCCTGCAAGTGTTCGCCGAGTTGCTCGGTGCGTTCGCCGGCGACGTCGCGCTGGCCTTCGGCGCCTGGGACGGCGTATTCCTGCCCGGCGGTGTGACGCAGAAGCTGCTGCCGTGGATTGCGGCCGGCGGCTTCCGCCGACGCTTCGAGGACAAGGGCCGGCACGCTGCGATCCTGCGCGCGATCCCGACGCAGGTGATCACGCATCCGCAGGCGGGCTTGCTCGGTGCAGCGGTGCAGGCCTGCGCGTGATGGATGTTGGGGTTCGCTGCGCTCACCCCAACCTACGAGTTGCGGTGGTAGGTTGGGGTGAGCGCAGCGAACCCCACGCATCAGGCCTTGATTCCAGGGCCGAGCATCACACCCGCCGGCACTGCCGTCGTCACGCTGGTCAGCGGTTTCGCATATGACCTCTGGATCTTCCAGCGGCCATCTTCGGTTACGTAGCGGTCTTCGTATTCCATCGACGCCTGCGTCAACAGGCCCGGCGTCACATGCAGGGTCACGAAGCCCAGCGTCCAGCGCGCGGTTGCGGTGTTCTCATCGATGACCTCGACGCTGGGATGATGGCCATGATGAATGTCGTGCACCAGCCAGCTGCCGTCGCCGCCGCGCGAGCGCGCCACCGCCTCGAAGATCTGCACCAGCGGCTCGCGGTCGCTGAACTGGCCCAGCACTCCGTAATCCAGGTCGGCGCCCTCACGGACGAAACAGTCCCGGAATGCCGCCGCGTCCTTGGCGTCGCAGGCGCGCAGGTAGCGGTACTTGAGCTGCTCGATCTCGCGAACGATTTCGAGAGCGCGCACGCGGCGCATCAGGTCGGCGAGCTGGGCGGATTCGGTGGTCATGATCATCCCCGATGGCGGAAGCGGGAACATTGGCGGTGCCGGCCTCCGGCCGCCTCGTCCGTTCCGCCGAGTGTTCATCGCGGCCCCACTCCAAAGCGTTACCATCGGCTCATTCTTCATGGAGAACGCTCATGTGGTCAGGGAAGCAGCTGCGGGCAGGCATGACGGTGTCCGGCCTGCCGGGCTACGTGTGGGCCGTGGCGCCGGTTCTGCTGCTGGCTGCGGCCTGCGGCAGCCGCGGGCCGATCGTCGACACCCAGAACATCGACCAGGCGCGCTACAAGCAGGATCTGAACGAATGCCAGGCCTACGCCGGCCAGGTCAATGCCGGCGCCCAGGCGGGTAAGGGCGCGGTGGGCGGCGAACAGAGCAAGGACCAGGTCGTGAAGAACTGCCTGCGCGGCCGCGGATACAGCGTTCTGAACTAGCGCCGGCCCGATCAGTAGTAGGTCGGCAATCCTTTGCCGACGTGCACGCCCGATGCGCAATCGCTGCCGCACGTCGGCAAGGGATTGCCGACCTACTACGCGCCGGCCCGATCAGGGCGGCGTCAGTTCCAGGCCGAGGTAGTACGAGAATTCATTGGTCTCCGGCGCACGCGTGATGCCGCGTCCGGCCGAGGCGACCACATGCCAGCGCTCGTTGAACGCATACACTGCGGCCAGGTTGCAGCCGCTGGCCGCAGACCCGCCTTTGCCATCCGGGGTTTCGCGAAACACTTCGGCGCCCAGTTCCAGACTCCCGGTCACCGGCCGCAATGCACCGATACCGCTGAACCAGGTGTCGCGGTGACCGCTGCCGGGATTGAGACGTACACCGCCACCGCCGAACACTTCCCAGTCGCCGATGCTCTTCTGCAGCCACAGCGGAAGAAACGTCGAGGCGACTTCGGCGCCATTGGCGAACTCGACCGAAGGATAGAACGCAATCTGCGGACGCCAGCCGGCTTCGTCCTCGTGCACGAAGCGATATTTCAAACCGGCTTCAGCACCGCCGTAGTGCCAGTTCCTGGTCTCGTCATGCGGCGCCTGGTACGCCTGTTCGACTGCGGCGGCGAGCTGCAGATCGGGGCCGACGCCATAGTTGAGTTCGAAGCCCGGCAAGGCGGCGTCCCAGCCCTCGGCCGTATGAGTGCCGGTGGAGAACAGATAGATTTCGTAATGTCCTTCCGGCGCCGGTTCGGGATCATCGGTCGCAAATGGAGGGCCGGCGCAAGCGACTCCACAGATAAGCAGAACCGGCATCGCCAGGCTGTGGCTGAACGGGTGCATCGATTCCTCAGTCGTTGTGTTCAGATCGGGTAGCGTAGCCCGGCCGACTTCAATGCTGTTGTTTTGCCGCTTTTTGCCCAAACAAAAGAATGCAGCCGAGCATGAACGCGAACAGCGCTGCCGAGGCCGAGTAGCGGCTCAACTCGAGCCCGCCATGATCGATCGGCTTGTCCAGGAAATCGCCGACGACGGCGCCCAGCGGCCGCGTCAGAATGAAGGCCGCCCAGAACAGCGCCGTGCGCGAGATCCGGCTCCAGCAGTAAGCCGCGGCGATCGCCGCCAGCAGGCCACCGAAAATGATCGCCGCGCCCAGATAGCCGAACTTCGCCGTATCCGAGGTCCAGTCTCCGAGCGCGGTGCCCAGCGTCTGCGAAAACATGATGGTCGTCCAGTAGAACATCTGGGCTTTCCGGGATCTGATCGTGGAAATCGAAACCGATCCCATCGAGCGATGCCAAACCAACAGCGAGCCCAGCAGCAGGGCCAGCAACAGAGTCGATCCGCCGCTATAGCCGATTCGCAGACTCCGCGTGGCAAAATCGGCCAGGGTTGTACCGACCGTCGTTGTCGCGACGATCGTGGCCCAGTACAGCAGAGGATGAAACCGCCTGGCGCAGATTTGACAGGTAACGGCAGCAGCAAAAAGCGCCGCGAAAATGAAGCTGCCGACCAGATAGCCCAGATTCATCGACATGGAAACGGCGTCTCCGGCGGTCTCGCCCAAGGTAGTGGCCGCAATTTTGATGATCCAGAAGATCAGCGTGATCTCAGGGACCTTGATCAATGCTTCTTTGGTATCGGTGCTCAATGTCGCTGGCCTCTTTTGGGTGTTGCATGCAGCCGCTCAGTGCCCAGCGCTCGAATGCTCATCCGAAAGACCGGCGTCCGTGCTGGAGAACACAGGTTAGCAAGCACTGCCTTAGCGATTCGTTAGGGTGCCGCGCTCGCAAATGCGCAGCAAGGGCAGCGGCTCTGCTGGCGGATTGGCAGGTCGGCAATCCCTTGACGACGATCAGGCTGCGCTTCAGCCGTCGACCGGTTGCAGGGGTGTCGGCAAAGTCAGCTGGTAGAAGCCCAGATCGAGCCAGCGGCCGAACTTGAAACCGGCCTGGGTGATAGTGCCGGCGTGCACGAAGCCGAGTTTCTGATGCAGCGCGACGCTGGCCGCATTGCTGATGTCGATGCCACCGATCATCACGTGCACCTGGCGCTGGACGGCAAGCTCGATCAGCCGCCGCATCAGCGCGATACCCAAGCCCTTGCCGCGCTGGTCCCTGTGTACATAGACCGAGTGCTCGACCGAATACTTGTAGGCGGGCCAGGCGCGGAACGTGCCGTAGCTGGCGAAGCCCATCAACTCGCCGGCGCCGTTCTCCATGCCCACTACCGGGAAGCTGCCGGCCTGTTTGGCATTGAACCAGGCAAGCATGCTGGCGGGTGCGCGCGCCTGATAGTCGTAGAGCGCGGTCGAGTTCAGAATCGCGTCGTTGAAGATGTCGAGTATCGCGTCGGCATGATGCGCATGCGTGCAATCGACGAAGTGCATGGAGGCTCCCGCTGAAGTGGCCCGCTGCAGATTACCAGCGAGTCGTGGAAGACGGGTGGCCCGCGCTCGGGCACAGCCTGCCTACTTCGGTGGCTCGGCCTTCGGTTTCCAGGTGCAGCCCTGCATCGGGTATGCGGTGAACATCGCGTTCATGATCACCAGCTCGGCGGGTTTGGTCAGTTCCAGCGGATTGTCGTGCAGGTACTTGATGACCACCTGGTTGATCTGGGCCTGGCTCAGGCCGTCCTGCGGGCAGTAACCGTTGAACATGATGAACATTTCAGGGCTCTGCAGCGTGGAGTTCGCGATTTGCTCGGCTTCTTCGGCCGATTTTCCGGCGTTGCGGGCGATCGACGACATCAGCCTGAAGCCCGTCATGCGCGACGCCAGCAGGTAGCTGTTGATGGTGCCGTTGATCAGGCCGGTGCACAGGCCTTTTTCCTGTGCGCCCTTGGCATTGCAATAGGCATCGAGTTCGGTGCCGGTAAATGCCGATGCCGGGTTAGCGGCAGCGGCCAGTAACAGCGCGGCACTGATTTTTTGTCTTATGCTGAATTTCAATGGAATCTCCTGGGCGACAGGCGCGATCCTATAGGAGGGCGGCCTGTCGGCCTGGTAGGTTGGGGTGAGCGCAGCGAACCCCAACATCAGCGCGGACGAATGTTGGGGTTCGCGATGCTCACCCCAACCTACAAGCTAGACACCGTAGAAGCGATACCCGAAAGTGATGCCGAAGACTTGCGGCATGCCGGTGTAGCGCACCGTGGTGTCGTAGACCTTGGTGGCCTGCGTCCAGTAGTACTCGTCCGTAACATTCTTGCCGAATGCGGCGACCGACCAGGTGTTGTCCGCTGCGGCCAGACCGAGACGCAGGTCGAGTACGCCGTAAGCATCCATTTTCAGCAACTGCTTGCCTTCGTCGCCGGCGACGAAGGCACCTTCCGACTTCGTCTGGTAATGGTAGTCCGCACCGAGCGAGGCGATCTGGCCGCCGGACAGCTCCCACTCGTAGCGGCCGCCGGTGCTGGCCGACCACTTCGGTATCGTCGGGAACGAGTAGCCCTTGAAGTTGCTAGGCTCGCCGCTGCCGTAAGGGTCGTAGGTCAGGAAGTCGCCGGTGACTTCGGAGTCGAGGTAGGTGACGCCGGCGTTCAGGGTCAGCCCGTGCAGCGGCTTCCAGATCACGGTGGCTTCGGCGCCTTTCTCGTTGGACTTGGGCACGTTGACCAGCGCGTCGATCACGCCGAACAGGCCGGAGGGATCGTCGATGCGGCCGCGCAGCTGCTTGTCGTGATAGTCGTAGTAGAACACTGCGCCGGTGATCGACACGCTGCGCTCGAACAGGTCGGTCTTGATGCCGGCCTCGTACGACAGCACCGACTCCTGGGTCGCGGGCTGCAACTGCGCGACGCCAGTGGCCGGCAGGGTCGGGAACGACCCGGACTTGTAGCCCTTGCTGATGGTCGCGTACAGCAGCGTGTTCTCGATCGCCTTCCAGTCGGCGCCGACTCTCCAGGACACGTTGTCCTCGTTCAAGGACAGATGCTGCTCGCCGGGCACGAAGTTGTTGACGGTGATGCAGTCGCCAGCTTGCAGATCGGGATTGAACGGCCGGAATAGCGCGGTGAAGTTCTCGTCGCCGGCCAGGCAGCCGGTGTATCGGCTGTCGGTCTTGGTGTAGCGCGCGCCGCCGTGCACGCTCAGCGTGTCGAGCAGCTTGTACTCGAGGTTGCCGAAAACCGCCTTGTTTTCAACGGTGGGCTGGGCGTGGATATAGATGTCGGAGAAGTTGTTCTCCGGCAGATGCGCCGGTGACGAATCCGGCAGGATGCCGGTGTTGTTTTCCTCGGTCCGGTCCTTGGAGTACGCGGCGCCGACCACCCAGTTGGCGCGATCGTCCGCAAACAGTCCGCCCAGGCGCAGTTCCTGGGCAAAGGACTTGACGTTGCCCTGCATGCGCTCGGCGTTGCTGTCCAGCGCCAGGCCGTCGTTCTCGATCAGGTTGTCCTGGCTGTACTTCGAGAACGAGCTGACCGAGGTCAGCGTGGTTTTCTCGTTGATCGTGTATTCGCCGCGCAGTGCGGTCTGGAAGAAGGCCTCGTCGCGATTCGGCGGGCTGTCCGGATTCCAGTCGGCCGCACGGGCATTTCGCGGTGCCAGCGGATAGTTGACGATCGGCTGCACCTCGTCGGCGACCTCCGGGTTCTGCAGGTTGATGTTGATCGCCTGCGGCGCGACGGCGTCGGAGCGATCGGTCCAGCCGTTAACGTTGAGGCGGAAGCGCAGCGCGTCGGAGGCCTGCCAGTCGAGCAGCAGCCGGGCGCGCTTGGTGTCGCTGTCGCCGAGCTCGCCGCCGTGGGTGTAGCTCTTCTGCCAGGCGCCACCGTCGGCCATGTCGAAGGCGACGCGGTACTTCAGCGTGTCGGACAGCGGGCCGCTGAAGAAGCCGTTGAGGTTGGTTGCGTCGAAGCTGGCGTAGGTGAACTCAACGCCGGATTCGAACGTGTCGGTGGGTTTGGCGGCGATGTAATTGATTGCGCCGCCGGTCGCGTTCTGGCCGAACAGCGTGCCCTGCGGGCCTTTCAGTACTTCAACGCGCTCGATGTCCAGCGACGCGGCCTTCGTCAGCTCCGGGTAGGCGTAGGGCACTTCGTCGACGTAGACGCTGACCGTCGGGCTGGCCGCGAGCGATTGCTCGTTGTAGCCGACGCCGCGGATCGAATACACCGGCGTGCCGTAGGCGGCGCGCGACACGGTGAAGCTGGGCTCGACCTTGGACAGGTCGCCGACGTCGCGTACGCCAAGGTCGGCAAGTGCATCCGCGCTGAGCGCGGTGATCGCCATGCCGACGTCCTTGATCGACTGCTGGCGCTTCTGCGCGGTGACGATGATCTCTTCGATCTCGTCGGACGTTGCGGCCGGCTCGGGTGCGGCGGCCTGCGCGGCGGGCACCTCCGCAGCCGGTTCGGCGGCGGGCTCGGCGACGAGTTGCGCCGCCGCCTCCGGCGTCGGCGCGGTTTGCGCCAGCGCAGGCGCCATCATCAGCGCCGACAGCACGCCGCCGGCGGTCGCGGCCGTGGAGGCGCGGCGAATCGCCAGCAGATGGCGGTTCAAGCGGGGGTTCAAGCGGATCGATCTGTTTTTTGACACGACAAACTCCTCAATGCGTTATTTCTTCTGTTCTATGGGTAGTGCTGCTGCAGCGTCCGGGTATGGCTCCGCTAGCCATGAACCGCGGCGATACCGGCGCTATCGATTGCGCCTTGCTTGCTATGCATTCGTGACCTTGAAACGGCGAGCTTCCCGCTGCCGATCCGTCCGACGTCCCGTGTCGGCCTGCGTCCGTCCTTGAGGCCGTCTCCTTCGGCCCGCTGCCTGGTTTTGTATCCCTCCGTTCAGCCGTTCGTTCAGCCTTCCGTTCCTTGGCGGCTGAGTGCTACATGTCGATACGAGTGGAGCTGATAGTAGTGAACCATACCAAAAAACGAAGCTCGGGGGCGCAGGCGGTGCTGTTCCGGCGACAAATGGACGAACTTGGAGAAAACATCACCAGAAAATCGCCGTGTATGGCCTCGGAAATGCGAATTCGGCGAAATATGGTGATATATGCTGCACTGCGGAGGGGCGGGATCAGACGGCGAGCGCCCTGGCGTGGCATCGAAGCGCGGCGGCGGATGCCGTCTGCGAGCCGATTGCGTATCGGATAATCGTATGACACCATCCTAAAAATGCCGGCCACCGTCAGGCCGCGCGCGACAGAGGCGTTTTTGCCCTGCGTGAACAGTGCCAGGAGAGGCGAACAGCATGAGCAATCTGAGCAATCCGCTACACGCGGCCCGCGCGGCCGTCGTGCGTCAGGCCGGCGGCCCCTTTGTGATCGAAGACATCCAGGTCGAGAGCCCGCGCGACGACGAGGTGCTGGTTCGCCTGGTCGCCTCCGGCATCTGCCATACCGATATCGTGTTCCGCGACGGCGCGATGCCGATCCCGATGCCGATCGTGCTCGGCCACGAAGGTTCCGGTGTGATCGAGGCGGTCGGTTCCAAGGTCACCCACGTCAAGCCCGGCGATCACGTCGTGCTGTCGATGAATTCCTGCGGCACCTGCCCGAACTGCGCCAAGCACCAGCCGGCGTACTGCTTCAGCATGCCGCAGCACAACCTGATCGGCACGCGCCTCGACGGCAGCAGCGCGCTGAGCCAGGGCGGTAACAAGATCTTCGGCGCGGTGTTCTTCCAGTCCTCGTTCTCGACGCTGGCGATCGCGCATATCAACAACACGGTCAAGGTCGACAAGGACCTGCCGCTGGAAATCCTCGGCCCGCTGGGCTGCGGTATCCAGACCGGGGCCGGTACCGCGATCAACTCGCTGAAGCTGGGGCCTGGCGATTCGCTGGCGATCTTCGGCGGCGGCGCGGTCGGCCTGTCGGCAATGCTCGGCGCACTCGCGGTCGGCGCCGGCCCGGTGATCGTGATCGAGCCGAACGTCGAGCGTGCCGCTCTGGCGCGCGAACTCGGCGCCGCGCATACGATCAACCCGAAACAGATCCAGGATGTGCTCGCCACGCTGCGCGAACTCAGCGGCGGTGGCGTGACCCATGCGATCGACACTACCGGCATTCCGGCGGTGATGGCGGTCGCGGTGGAAGCGGTATTGCCCAATGGCATGCTGGCACTGCTCGGCGTGCCGCCGGCGGATGCGAGCGTGCCGGCCAACATGATGAGCATGCTGATCCGCGGCGTCGGCGTGAAGTACTACGTTGAGGGCGACAGCGACCCCAAGGCGTTCATACCGCGGATGATCTCGCTGTACCGGGACGGCAAGTTCCCGTTCGACCGCCTGATCAAGCAGTACCCGTTCGAGCAGATCAACGAGGCGGCGCATGCCTCGGAGACCGGCAAGACGATCAAGCCGGTGATCGTGTTCTAAAGGGATCGTCTGGAGCCACCCCATGAATACCGCGCCTTACGATCATCCCTTGAACCTGACCACGCAGGCCATCATGACCTACGGCAGCTGGGGTCTGACGCTCGTGCTGCTCGCGGCGGCGCTGCGCCTGTGCTTGCGTGAGCGCACGCCGTTCTACGTGCTGATCGTGCTGGCCGCGATGTTCGGCGCCTTGTTCGAGCCGCTCTACGATGTCGGCTTCATGCTGCTGTTCTACACGCCGGGGCTATGGACGCATTTCACCGCGTTCGACGTTCCGCAACCGCTGTGGACGCACAGCGGTTACGCGGTGCTGTACGCCGCGCCGGCGATCGCGATCTGCAAGCGCATCGGCGAAGGCAGGCTGACGCGTAGTGGACTATACAAATGGGCCGGCATCGAGCTGGCGATGTCCTGCAGCTTCGAGATGATCGGCATCAACGGCGGCGCCTATGCATACTGGGGCCCGCATGTGTTGCGTATTTTCGACTACCCGCTGGTGATCGGCGTGCTCGAGACCGCGCAGGTGATCTGCTTCAGTGTCGCCGCCGCGGAACTGCGCAAGCGCAGCAGCGGAACCGTGCCGCTGCTGGGCCTGTTCGTGCTGTTTCCGTGCATGTTCTATTTCGCGAACTTCGGTGCCGGCGCGCCGACCATCGTCGCGCTGCACATGGAGACTACGTCGACCGCGCTGATCATGGCGGCGACGCTGCTCAGCATCGGCTTCGCCGCGATACTGATCCGGACCGCGGCTTCGTTGTTGCCGGCAGCGTCCGCCGCGCCACTGCGTCGCGCCCTCCGAGTACCGGCAGCGGGTTGATCGAAAGCAGTGCTGTTTACCAGGCCGGGATTGTCGGGCTGAAGCCCGACCCGCAATCCTCCATGAACCGGGAGCCCGACCCACCCGTAGGCTGGGTTGCAGCGCAGCGGAAACCCAGCGCCGGATTCGGGCCGCAGTGCTGAGTTTCCGCTTCGCTGCAACCCAGCCTACGCAGGGGTTCAGGGTCCGTGAGCAGGTCCGCAAGGAACATGGGGCTTTCCATGAACCGGATGCCCGCGTCTGTCGGGCTTCAGCCCGACAGAAGCCGCGACGAAACGCTGTCGGCCTGAAGGCCGACCTACAGCAGGTCCGCTCTCCCTGGACGGTTCGGGGCTCACGCCGGCATGCGCAAGCCTGCGGCGGTTTCTCCGATGGCGTTCAGTGATCGGCGCCGCGCCGGAACTGGCTCGGCGTCTGGCCGGTGCAGGCGTGAAACACCTGGGTGAAATGCGACTGGTTGCTGAAGCCGACGTCGAGCGCGATCTGCGCCAGGCACAGCGAGGTTTCGCGCAGCATCTGCTTGGCCCTCTCCACGCGGCGCTGGGTCACGTAGCGATGCGGCGACATGCCGGTGACGGTGCGGAAGCGGCGGGCGAAATGCGCGCGGCTGACGCCGACCCGGTCGGCAAGATCGTTCAGCGACAGCGGCTCGGTCAGGCGTGAATCGATGAAGTCCAGCATCGCGTCGAGCTTCAGGCCGGAGTCGCTGTGCGGGATCGCTTCGGCGGTTTCGGCCGCGGCCGGCTTGGCGAAGCTGCGCATCAGGTGCAGCACCAGTGCGCGCGTCACCGCATGCACGTAGGGGAAGTTGAACGAGCTGCCGTTGCGCGCTTCGCTCAGCAGGATCTGCATGCAGGAGCTGGCGAACCCGTCCTCGAACGCGAAGCGGAAATCCGGTACCGCCGAGGAGGTCGATTCCGACAGGCCGCGCAGCAGCTTGCCCGGCACGTGGATCGAAGTGAAGCCGACCTGGCCGTCAATTCGGTATTCCACCTTACGACCCGGCGGAATCACGCTGATCAGGCCCGGGACCGAGGTGGTGGCGCTCCACGGGCCATTGCAGGCCGCGCGCACCTCGCGCGAGCCATCACTATGGTATGCAACGATAAAATCGTCGTTCTCGTCGAGATTGAAGCCGTCCAGCCAGGGCAACTGCCACTCGCAGACCGATAGCCCGCCCCAGGCCTGCTGGTCGTTGACCAGTACCGGGGGCATGCGCAGGCCCTTGCTGAAAGCATCGACGGCCCGTATTCCACACAGTTCGCCCATCTGGTTCTCCTCCTGTATCTCCTCGCACCACAGCAACGAAAGGCGGCTTCGTTGTCATTCGCCCTTCTGAGTACTTTTTGAAAGCACTTTCTGAGAGCACATTTTGATTAGGCGCGCGAGCCGATTTCGAAAGAACCCGCGTCGTACTGCCGCCTAAGCTTAACCCAGTCGAGAGCGGTTTCCACGGCGTGTCGCCTGGATGTCGAACCGCCCCGCGTGTGCCTGGAGGCCAGCGTTGATTACCGCAAAGGATGTCGAGTTTCACACCCCGGGCGATGCCGATCACCGGCACGCCGAAACCAACTGGTTCTGCTTCTACGTTCCAGCAGAGAAGTTGATGGGCATCATCTATACCGTCGCCCGCCGCGGTGTCGGTGTGCAGTCCTGCGACGTGTCGCTGTACGGGGCGCTGGTCGACAACCGCGCCGAGACACTTTATCTCGATACGCAGATGGCCTTGCCCTGCCCGGCAAAGCTGTCGGATTACACCACCGCGAACGGCCTGTCGGTGAAGGCGCTGAATGCGCCGCGCGACTACCGCGTCGATTACAAGGGCTACGACGGCGTCGAGATCCATTTCGATTTCAAGGGCCTGATGGAGCCTTTCGACATCCATGACCCGAAGCACAGCCCGATGGCGAAGTCGTCCACCGAGGAGCAGCACGCCGGCGCCGGCATGGGTTCCGGCTATGGCGGGCATTTCGATCTGACCGGGCATTTCAGCGGCCAGCTGATCTACGGCGGCCGGGAGTACGAGATCGACTGTGTCGAGACCATGGATCACAGCTGGGGCAATCGCGCCGAGATCTTCGTGCCGACGATGGGCTGGTCACATGCGCATTTCGGCAAGGACCTGGCGATCAAGTGGATCAATCACTGGGACCCGAGCAAGCCGGTGGATCAGCAGCAGAGCCTCGCGCACGGCTACGTGATGGAGGACGGCCAGGTTTATGGCCTCACCGATCTGAAGCTCTACACGCATCGTATCGGCAGCGTGATTCATTCGGTCGAGTTTCTCGCCACCGACAAGCGCGGCAGGAAATTCCACGCCTACGGCATGGCCGAAGTTGGCGGCCCGTGGATCTGTTATGCCGGCTCGCTGGTGTATGCCGCGCAGTGCCGCTGGACGCTGGACAACGGCCGCGTCGGCTATGGGCTCGCGTCCGAGATCACCTCGCTGCAGGCGCTGACGCGCCAGCACGGCCGCCGCTGGACGCAGTCGTCCGGCCACATCACCTCATAGAAACGCCGCGACGAATCATCGGAATCAACGGAGAGAGAGATGCAAATAATCGACAAAGACAGGCCATCGCCGGAGTTGATCGCCTCGATGCGCAAGCGCTTCGAGGTCGAACGCGAAGTCGACCGCGCGCTGACCTACAAGATGGAAAAGCGCTCGGGGCCGGCCTACACCAAGCTGCCGCTGGAAACACTGGTCGCCGGCCTGAAATCGCTGATCGCCTCGCAGCTGAAAGAGCCCTTCGAAATCAGCAATGCGCACTGGCTCGCCGGCGGCGCGTCCAAGCTGCAGGTCGGTTTTGATCTCGCCTGGAACCGCCCGGGTGTCGGTCGCGAAACCACCCGGATGGTGCTGCGCAACGACCTCGCCGAGGCATTGCATGCGACCAGCCGGCTGCGCGAATTCCAGATCGTCAAGGCGCTGACCGGCACCATCCCGATGCCGCCGGTGTTCTGGGTAGACAACACCGGCGAGCATCTGCCGTATCCGGCGATCGTCTACGGCTTCGTCAACGGCGTCACCAAGCCGTCGAACGCCAAGAGCGGCGTCACCGGCCTGGGCACCTACCTGCCTGAAGATGTGCGCAACAAGCTGTCGCCGCAGTTCGTCGCGCACATGGCGAAGATGCATACCTTCGATTTCAGCAAGGCTGAGCTGTCCGCATTCGACGTACCCCAACTCGGCAAGCAGAACGCCGAGTGGGTGGTCAACTGGTGGGATCGGGTATGGGCCGAGGACGCGCAGGAAGAAGTGCCGCTGATGGCGCTGGCCTCGAGCTGGCTGCACAAGAACGCACCGGCCGTTGAACACCTGTCGATCGTGCATGGCGACTTCCGCACCGGCAACTACCTGTTCAACGAGGCCGATACCCGGATCACCACCTGGCTGGACTGGGAGCTGTCGCGCATCGGCGACCGTCACCAGGATCTGGCCTGGAGCACCAGCCACGCGTTCTCGGTACTCGGTGAGGACGGCAAGACCCTGCTGGTTTCGGGACTGATGCCGGAGACCCAGTTCCTCGAAGAGTACGAAAAGGCCTCGGGCCTCAAGGTCGATAAAAAAGCGCTGCATTACTACCAGGTGTTCAACGCCTACTCGATGATCGGCATGACGCTGGGCACCAGCTATCGCGTCGCGCGCAACGGCAAATCACACCAGGACATTCTGCTGGCCTGGCTGCTCGGCGTCGGCTACATGCTGCTCGATGAAATGCGCGGCCTGATCGAGAAGGGAGTCTAAATCTCATGGAAATGCGTCCTCAGTTCCAGATTCAAACCATCATCAAGGCGATGACCGAAGACGTGATCCCGGCACTGGATCAGACCAACCAGCTGGCGATGCAGTCGGCGCAGCTGACCATCGGCACGCTGATGCTGATCTCGCAGCATCTGCCGCTGGAATACCGCTACGACTGCGATGAGCTGACGCGTCTGGTGGCGACCGCGGAGGTGCTGAAAAGCCAGGCAAAAGCGGGTGAAACCACCAGCGCGGCGGTCGCCTGCCTGAAGGAAACCGCACGCAGCGGCGCCGACGTGCTGAGCCGCGCTCGTGCTGAACCGGCCGAGATCCTCGATGCGATCCACAAGCTGCGCGCCAGCACTTCCGATATCGTCCGCGCGGTCTATGCGGAAGGCTCGGAAGCGGCGCAGAGCGCGGTGCAGGCCACCGTGCTGGCGATGTCGAAAGACCAACTGCTGCGTGATCGCTCCTGGCTGCTGATGCAGGGCTGGGAGCCGGATCCCAAGGCGGTGCCGGCGATCGACACGCTGCTCGCGCCGATCGCGAAGGGCTGAGCACGCATGGGTCTGCAAGCCGCCACCGCCGACCATCTGCAGCAGGTGCGTTGCCTGCCGCTGAGCGGCGCGGTGAACTTCCGCGACCTCGGCGGCTATGTTGCCGCCGACGGCCGCCGCGTGCGCTGGAACCAGCTGTTCCGCTCGGATTCCCTGGCCGAACTCAGCGACGCCGATCTGCAGGTGCTGGCGAGGGTCGGGCTGCGCACGATCTGCGATCTGCGCGGCGAACCCGAGCGCGTGCACAAGCCGAACCGTGTGCTGCTGACGCCGCCGGCGATGCACGCGATCGGCTTCATGCCGCATCGCGGCGACGAGCTGCTGACAGAGACGCGGACCGGAGCGATCGGCGTCGGCGAAATCGAAAGCCGGGTACGTGAAATCTACCGGCGCTTCGTCACCGAGCAGTCGCAGGCGTACTCGAAGCTGCTGTCCCTGATCGAGCCCGCTGCGCTGCCGCTGCTGTTCCATTGCACCAGCGGCCGCGATCGCACCGGCTTCGGCAGTGCCGTCGTGCTGATGGCGCTTGGCGTGCCGCGGTCGACGATCGAGGAGGACTACGCACTGAGCAACCGCTACCGCCGCGATCTGACGTTCCAGATTGGCGGCGAAGTGTCGGCGGAGGTGATGGCGACGCTGACGCAAGCGCATCCGGATTATCTGGCGGCAGCCTTTGCGGCGATCGACGAGCACTACGGCACGGACACGACATATCTGCGTGTAGGGCTGGGCATCTCCGCCGCGCGCCAACGCGAGCTGCAAGCCCTGCTGCTGGAACCATAGGAACCGTAGGGCGGGTCGAGACCCGCCGCTTTCGGGTAGAAATCGCAACAGCAACATCACAAACGGCGGGTCACGACCCGCCCTACGAAAACTGGAGAGAGACATGAGTACCGCACTGGATCGTTTTTCCCTGAAAGGCCGCGTCGCGCTGGTCACCGGAGCCGGCAGCGGCATGGGCCGGCACTTCGCGCAGACGCTGTCGGACGCGGGTGCGAAAGTCGTCTGCGCCGCCCGCCGCACCGAGTTGATCGAATCGGTCTCCGCCGAAATCCGCGCCAAGGGCGGCCAGGCCGCGGCCGTCGCGATCGACATCGGCAATACCGACAGCGTCACCAGTGGATTTGACGCCGCCGAGCGCGCCTTCGGCACGATCGACCTGCTGATCAACAACGCCGGCCAGATCGTGTTCGCGCCGTTCCCGGACATCAGCGACGAGCAGTGGAACAACCTGATCAACGTGAACCTCTCGGGCTGTATGCGCATGTCGCGCGAGTTCTCGAAGCGGCTGATCGCCAAGGGCAAGCCCGGCAGCATCGTCAACATCACCTCGATCACCGGCCAGCAGGCCAAGCCCTACCTGTCGATCTACGGCACCGCCAAGGCCGCGCTGATCCACTTCACCAAGCAGCTTGCGATGGATCTGCTGCCGCACAACATCCGCGCCAACTCGATCGCGCCGGGCTACTTCCGCACCGAGATGGTGGACTGGTATTTCGACAGCGACGCCGGCAAATCCGAAGTCGAGAACCTGCCGGCCAAGCGGGTCGGCCTGCTGGAGGAACTCGACGGTCCGCTGCTGCTGCTGGCCAGCGATGCGGGCAGCTACATGAACGGTGCGATCGTGCCGGTGGATTACGGGCACGTGGTGCGGATTTCGTTCACCTGATTGGATGTCGGCGACCGCCTGGTAGGTCGGCAATCCCTTGCCGATGTGTGAATTGGAGTGAACTGGAGACAGAAGATGGGCAGCAATCAGCAAGCCAATACGTTCAAGTTCCCGCTGGATCTCGGTGCCCCGGACGGCACGCTCGAGGGCAAGGCGCCGCCGGTCGACAACGGTCTTGCAGTGCCGGACCCGTCGCGCTACTACTCTGCGGAATTCATGGCGAAAGAAGGCAAGGACCTGTGGCCGCGCGTATGGCTGCTGGCTGCCTGCAGCGCCGACATCCGCGAGGCCGGCGACTACACCGTCTACCAGCACGGCAAGGAAGAGTTCATCGTCGTGCGCCAGGACGATCTGTCGATCAAGACTTTCTACAACGCCTGCCCGCATCGCGGCAATCGTATCTGCCAGGTCGATCGCGGCACCGCGAGCAGCTTCACCTGCCCGTTCCACAGCTGGAAGTTCGAGTGCGACGGCAGGCTCAAAGAGATCGTCGATGAAGAGACGTTCAACCCGAAGCTGATTCAGCACCGGCCGGGCCTGAGCGAAGTCCGCACCGATACGCTCGGCGGCCTGGTGTTCATCAACATGGATGGCAAGGCGCCGCCGTTGAACGAGTGGATGGGCCTGCCGGAAGGCTATCTCGAAGCCTACGACATGGACTCGATGAACCTGGTGCGCCACACGCGCAGCGAGTGGAAGAGCAACTGGAAGACCGGCGTCGATACGTTCTACGAGTCCTATCACCTGCCGCATATCCATCCGCAGACCCAGGGCTCGATCGAAGAATTCAGCCAGATCGATCTGTACAGGAACGGCTTCAGCCGGATGATCATGTGGTTCGGCATCAAGTCGCATCGCTTCGAGGCCGAGCACGAGCGCGCACTTGATGAGGGCGTGAAGATTTTTCTGCGCGACGCCGGTATCGACCCCGAGAGCTACACCGGCACCAACGCCGACACGCGTGTCGATATCCAGGCGGCCAAGCGCGAACGCGCCAGGACACTGGATCCGCTGCGCCCCTGGGACAAGCTCACCGACGGGCAGCTCAGCGACGGCTGGATCACCGGCATGTTCCCGAACGTGCAGATGGGCATGCATGCCGAGGGCGTGTTCATCATGCGCTTCGTGCCGCACGAGACCGACCCGGAGAGGTTCTACTACGACAACATGCTGCTGTACCGCCATGTCGACGTGCCGAACTACGACGTGCCGACCTGGATGGCGATGCCCGAAGAACTCGACGTGACCGGCGCCACGCGCCCGGACATCGAGCGCTGGCCGGTCGATCAGGTACCGGGCATCGGCCCGGTGCTGCTGCAGGACTGGGAGCTGGTCGAGCACGTGCAGCGTGGCCTGAAGTCGAGCGGCTTCAAGGGGCCGCTGTGGGGCGAGCAGGAACAGCGCATCCGCCACTACCAGCGCGAGATCGATCGTTACCTCGATGGCGAAAAGTAGACACCGGCTGATCAGGCTGGCCGAGTTGCCGGTGGATACGAACCAGGGTTTCAGGATCGACGGCAAGCCGGTACTGCTGTGCAGAACAGCGGCCGGCGTGTTCGCGATCGAGAACCGTTGCACGCATCAGCTGGCGCCGCTGGAAGGCGGCCGCATGCGCGGCACCAACCTGTTCTGTCCCAGGCATGGCCAGCGCTTCGATATGCGCACCGGCGCGACGGTGGGGCAGCTGACCAAGATCCCGATCCAGGCTTACGAGGTCTGCATCGACGAGGACGACACCATCGAAGTGCTGCTGCCGGACTGACCGCAGTTGCGCCTCAAAAAATGCGAGGAAGAAAAAATGAGTCTGGAACAGAGTCTGGAGCACAGTTTGGAACGGAGTTTGGAGCAGGACAACAAGCAGGTCGTCACCGAATTCCTGGAGCGCTTCTCGTCGGGCGACGTGGCGAAAACCATGTCGATGTTCGCCGAGGACGCGACCTGGTGGGTCGCCGGCACGATGCCGATCTCCGGCACCTACGACAAGGCGCAGTTTACCCAGCTGCTGTCGGGCGTGCTCGAGGTCTGCACCGGGCCGATCCAGATCAAGCCGCTGGCGTTCACCGCCGAAGGCGAGCGCGTTGCGCTCGAGGCCGAGTCCTACACGCAGACGCGCAACGGCCGCACCTACAACAACCTCTATCACTTTCTGTTCAAGGTGCGCGATGGCAAGATCGCGGGCGTGAAAGAGTTTCTCGATACCATGCATACCAACGCGGTGCTGTGCACGCCGTGATCGACATAGGGGAAGACAATGTCGGCAAGCGATAAAGAGGCCGTTTCTCTGGCCTACGAATTTACGTTCAACGCCCAAGTGATGCCGCCGGTGGATGTTGGCGCGGCGCCGATGGGCGCGCGCATGTGTTTCCAGATGGGCAGCGGCAATGTCGGAGGCGAGCGCCTGAAAGGCCGCTTTCTGGGCGGTGGCGACTGGCTGCAGATCGGGCCAGACGGCTATGGTCGCGTTGATGTGCGCGGGCAGATCGAGACCCACGACGGCGCTTTCATCTACGTCTATTACCAGGGCTTTCTGGAGATGAACGCGGCGCTGACGAACGCGCTCGGCACCGGCGCGGAGACGCAGTTCGCCGACGCCTACCTGCGCACGACGCCGCGCATGGAATGCGGCGATGCGCGCTACGCCTGGGTCAATCACACGGTATTCGTCGCGGCGGGCCGCCTGCTCGCCGGCGGCCAGGTCGAATACCGCGTCTACCGGGTGCTGTGATGAGCCAGAATCCGGAGGCGGTGGTGCGGGCTTTCTTTGCCGAACTCGGCAAGGGCGGGGCGCTGATCTCCGCGGTGCAGCGCTACATGGCCGATGACTGCCGCTGGGACAATAGCGGCCTGCCCAGTGCCGACTGCAAGCAGGCGATCCTGGCGATGATGCAGGGCTTCATCGACAGCTATCAGCTGCATGCGCTGGTCGTCGACGTGCTGGCGCTGGGCGTCGGCGGCGATGTCGTGCTGACCGAGCGTGTCGATCACATGGACACCGCCGACGGCACCCGCCTGCTGTCGTTTCCGCTGGCCGGGACGCTGACGGTACGCGACGGGCTGATCGTGCGCTGGTCGGACTACTTCGACCCGCGGCCGCTGCTGCCGGCGGGCTGAAAGACGCGGCAGGTGCGGTAGGTCGGCAATCCCTTGCCGACGTGCAAGCCTGATACGCAAACGAGGCCTCACGTCGGCAAAGGATTGCCGACCTACCGTACCTGCTCCACCGGATAGAACTGCGCGCCATTCTTTGCCCGCGCGATCAGCCATTCCGAGGGCCTGAAGCGCGGCCCGTACTCAGCCGCCAGGCGCTGGCAGTCCGCCACGAAGCTTGCCGCGCCCAGCGTGTCGATGTAGGACAGCGTGCCGCCGGTCCAGGCCGGATAGCCGATGCCGAGGATCGAACCGATGTCGGCGTCGATCGCGCTGTCGATCACGCCGTCCTCGAAGCAGCGCGCGGTCTCCAGCGCCATGATCGTCAGGAAGCGCTTGCGCAGTTCCCCGGCGTCGGGCTGCTGCGCGGCCGCTGGAAATGCCTGTGCAAGGCCTGGCCACAGCTGCTTGGCGCCGCTCGCCGGATAGTCGTAGAAGCCGCCGCCGAAACGCCGGCCCGGACGCTTCAGCTCATCGACCATCTTGTCGATCACCGCGCGGCCGGCTCCGACACGGTAGCGCTCGTCGAGCTTGTCGGCGTCGTGCTGCCTGAAGATCGCCTGCTGCAGCGACAGCGTCACCTCGTCCGATACCGCGAGCGGGCCGACCGGAAAGCCGGCGTGCCGGGCGGCGTTCTCGATCAGCGCCGGCGCGACGCCGTCCTGCAGCATGCGCGCACCCTCCTGTACGAAAGTGCTGAACACGCGGCTGGTGTAGAAGCCGGGGAAGTCGTGCACCAGGATCGGCGTCTTTTTCAGCTGGCCGATGTAGTCGAGCGCGTAGGCGATGGTCTGGCGCGAAGTGCGCTCGCCGACGATCACTTCGACCAGCGGCATCTTCTCGACCGGCGAGAAAAAATGCAGGCCGATGAACTGCGCCGGCCGCACACTCGCCTGGGCCAGCCCGCTGATCGGCAGCGTCGAGGTATTGGTGCCGAAGGTCGCGGTCGCGGCCATCACCGCTTCGGCTTTGCGTGTGACATCGGCCTTGATCTGGCGCTGCTCGAACACCGCCTCGACGACCAACTCGCAGCCGGCAAGATCGGCGTAGTCGCTGGTGGTCTTGATGCGCGCCAGCAGTGCGTCGATCTTCGGCTGCGTGCTGCGGCCCTTGGCCAGATCCCTGGCCTGCAGCGCGGCGATGCCGGCCTTGCCGTTGTCGGCCTGCTGCTGCGTCGCATCCAGCAGCACCACCTCGATGCCGGCCTGTGCGCTGACATGCGCGATGCCCGCCCCCATCAGGCCGGCACCGAGCACGCCGACTTTCGTCACCCTGGAGCGCGGCACATCCTGCGGCCGCGAGGCGAGCTTGTCGGCGGCGGTCTTGTTGATGAACAGCGTGCGCGTCATGTTGCGCGCGACCGGGCCGGCGAGGAGCTTGCCGAAGTACTTGCTCTCGATGCGCAGGCCGGTATCGATCGGCAGCTGGGTGCCTTCAAACACGCAGGACAGGATCGCTGGCGGCGCCGGGTAGTTGCCGTTGGTGGCGGCGCTGGTCAGCGCGTTGCCGGCGATGAAAGTCTGCGACGCATGCGCGGCCATCGGGCCGGCGCCGCCGGGAATGCGATAGTTCTTGCGGTCCCAGGGCTGCACCGCGGCGTTGTCGGCGTTCGACAGCAGCCACTCCCTGGCTTTCGCGACCAGCTCGCCCGGCGGTGCGAGCGCATGCACGACACCCAGCTTCAGCGCCTCGGCCGGCTTCATCGCTGTGCCCTGCAGCAGCAAGGGCAGGGCCGCCGGAATGCCGATCAGACGCGGCAGCCGCTGCGTGCCGCCGCCGCCCGGCAGCAGGCCGACCTTCACCTCGGGCAGACCGACCTGGGTTTTCGGATCGTCGCTGAGCACGCGGTAATGGCAGGCGAGTGCAAGCTCGAGGCCGCCGCCGAGCGCGACGCCGTTGATCGCAGCCGCGATCGGCTTGCCGCAGGTCTCCAGGCGCCGGAACAGCCCGCTGACTGCGCTGGACGCGAGCGAAGCCTGCAGCGGCGTGATGCCGGCGTCGTAGGCGGTAACCAGATCTTTCAGGTCGGCGCCGGCGATGAAGCCGCTGGCCTTGCCGCTGGTGATGATCGCGCCGCGGATCGTCGCATCGGAGGCGATGCGTTCGATCGCGGCAGCGAGTTCGGCGGTGAATTCCGGCGCGAGCACATTCATCGGCCGGCCCGGCAGATCGATCGTGATCAGCGCGATGCCGTCCGCGTCGACCTTGAAGCTGAGTGTGTGGGTCATGTGGTTCTCGAATGGGTTTCGGCGCGGCGTCCGCAGTAGGTGGGCGAAAAACTCACAGCCTCTCAGACGCGCTCGATGATCACGGCCGTACCCATGCCGGCGCCGACGCACAGCGTGCACAGCGCAGTGGACTTGCCGCTGCGCTCCAACTCGTCCAGCGCGGTGCCGACGATGATCGCGCCGGTGGCGCCCAGCGGATGGCCGAGCGCAATCGCGCCGCCGTTGACGTTGATCTTCTCGTGCGCCACGCCGGTGGCGCGCATGAAGCGCATCACCACCGAGGCGAAGGCCTCGTTGACTTCGAACAGATCGATGTCGGCGAGCGCCATGCCGGCCTGCTTCAGCAGCTTGGCGGTGACCAGCGCCGGGCCGGTCAGCATGATGCTCGGCTCCGAGCCGATCGACGTGAACGCGCGTATCCGCGCCCGCGGTTTCAATCCGCTGTGCGCAGCGTAAGCGGCATTGCCGACCAGGATCGCGCAGGCGCCGTCGACGATGCCGCTGGAATTGCCGCCGGTATGCACGTGGCGGATCGATTCGACCTGCGGGTAACGCTGGATCGCCACCGCGTCGAAGCCGCCCATGCGGCCCAGTTGTTCGAACGCCGGCTTGAGTTTGCCGAGATCGGCGAGCGTGGTGCCGGGCCGCAGATGCTCGTCGCGCGCCAGCACGATCTCGCCGATCACGTCGCGCACCGGCACGATCGAGCCCGAGAAGCGCTGCTGCTCCCAGGCCGCGGCGGCGCGCCGCTGGCTCTCGACCGCGTAAGCATCGACGTCCTCGCGCGTGTAGCCGTCGATGGTCGCGATCAGGTCCGCGCCGATGCCCTGCGGCGTGAAGTGGATGGTCGGCGCGAACGAGGGATCGGTGGGCCAGGCGCCGCCGTCGGAGCCGATCGGCACGCGCGACATCGACTCGACGCCGCCGCCGACCACGGCCAGCGACTGCCCGGACATGACTTTCGCCGCGGCCATGTTGAAAGCCTCCAGCCCCGAGGCGCAGAAGCGGTTCACCTGCACGCCCGGAATGCCATCGCCGTAGCCGGCGTTCAGCGCCGCCGAGCGCGGCAGCACCGCACCCTGTTCGCCGATCGGCGAGACGATGCCCATGATCACGTCGTCGATCAGCTGCGTGTCGAGCCGGCTGCGATCGCGCAGCGCCTGCAGCACCTGGGTGGCCAGCTGCAGCGGCGTGATCTCGTGCAGCGCGCCGTCGGCGCGGCCCTTGCCGCGCGGCGTGCGCACATGGTCGTAGATGAAAGCCTGGCTCATGTTCGGGTCTCGTCGGTGCGCCGCAAATGCGGCCTCTATGGTCGTCGCCGACCCTTGCCGGATAAATGATACTTTCGGACAATGGATTGATACTTTCGGACAGCGGCCAATGCCGCCGCTGCCCCACCAGGAGCGCCAATGTCCTTCGCCGATGTGCGCCGTACGACGGTCAGCGCCGCCTTGCTGACGCGGCTTGCGGGCGAGCGCGGCCTGGCGCGGGAACACTGCCTGCGCGGCACCGGCATCAATGCCGAACAGCTGGCCGATCCGCAGGCGATCATCGACGGCGACCAGGAGCTGCAGCTGATCCGCAATGTCCTCGGCGCGCTCGGCCCGACTCCCGGTCTTGGTCTGGATGCCGGCCTGCGCTATCAGCTGTCGAGCTACGGCCTCTGGGGATATGCGCTGCTGAGCAGCCGCAGCTTTCGCGATGCGACGCATCTGGCGGTGCGTTATCTCGATCTGAGCCACGCCTTCGGCCGCTTTCGCGCCGAAGCTCGCGGGCGCGATCTGCTGATCGTGCTCGACGACAGCGGCCTGCCCGAAGACCTGCGGCAATTCCTGATCGAACGCGATTTCGCCGCCTGGGCAAACGCGGCGCGCGAACTGCGCCCCGGCGGCTTTCCGGCGCGGCACGCACAGTTTCGATTCGCGCGGCCCGAATATGCGTCGCGCTTCGACCGGCTGTGCGGTGTGCGCCCCAGCTTCGGCGCCGCGCGCAACGAGCTGCTGCTCGACGCGGCGACGCTGGATACACCGCTGCCGATGGCCAATCCGGCGATGGCGCGGCTTTGCGAGGAGCAATGCCGCCAGTTGCTGGCGAAGCGCCGTGTGCGCGGCGGCATCGCCGGAGAGGTGCGCGACCTGTTGCTGCGCACGCCGGCGACGATGCCGTCGATGGAAGCGGTGGCCGAACAGCTGCACATGGCGAGCCGCAGCCTGCGACGCCGGCTGATCGACGAGGACTCCTCGTTCCGCGCGCTGGTTGACGAAGTGCGGCAGGCGATCGCCGAAGAACTGCTGACCTCGGGCCGGATGAAGCTCAACGAAGTCGCGGCGCGCCTGGGCTATGCCGAGCCGGCGCCCTTCATCACCGCGTTCCGCCGCTGGCGCGGCATGTCGCCGACGCAGTACCGGCAAATGCGCCGCGACGACGCGGCTATACTGATGCCGACGATGTCGCGTCGTCCCTACTAGAAAAAAGACGCGATCGTTCGCGAGGAGAAACTGATGGCGCTGCACACCGGGCTCTCGGCCTGGGTTCTGGCAATCGTCCATGCGCTGGAGAAAGCCGGCGTCGATCCGGTGCCGCTGCTCGAACGCCTGGGCATGGACGCCAGCCGCGTCGGCGACCTCAAGCATCGCTATCTGCAGCAGCAGGTGACCGATCTGTGGAAGGCCTCGGTCGCCGCCACCGGCGACGCCAGTTTCGGTTTGAAAGTGGCGAGGCACATCCGGCCCTCGACCTTCCATGTGATCGGCTACGCGATGGCCTGCAGTGCGACCTTGAGCCGCGCGGCCGAGCGCTTCGCGCATTCGGCGCGGCTGATCTCGGACTCGGCGAAGGTCGACTTCCTGCGGGTGCGCGAGGGTTATCTGTTGGTGGCCGATCTGAACACCGGCGGCGAACCGCCGATCTACCAGACCATCGACACCATGCTCGCCGGCTTTCTGCTGCTGTGCGAATGGATACTCGACAAGCCGCTGGTGCCGGCCGAAGTCTGCTTCTGCCACGCACGGCCGGCCGACGAGAGCGAGTACCAAGCCGTGTTCCGCTGCCCTATCCGTTACGGCGAACGCCACAACAGCCTGCTGTTCAGGACCGCCGATCTGGACCAGATGATTCCGGCCGCGAACGAAGAGCTGGCGATGTTGCTCGACGAGATGGCGGCCAAGTATCTGGCCTTGCGTTTCGACCGGCGCTTCTCGCGGCAGGTGCGCGATTCGCTGGTGACTCAATTGCCGCACGGGCAGCCTAGCAAGACGGCGACTGCGCGGGCGCTGAACATGACCGAGCGGACGCTGCTGCGGCGCTTGCACGAGGAGAACACGACGTTCAAGGAGTTGCTCGACAAACAGCGCGAGGAGCTGGCCTACGACTATCTGCGGCGCGAGGATCTGCCTCTGGAGAAGATCGCGGACCTGCTGGGGTTTTCGAGCAGCAGCACGTTTTCGCGGGC
This sequence comes from Hydrocarboniphaga sp., assembly GCF_028291725.1. GTDB lineage: Bacteria > Pseudomonadota > Gammaproteobacteria > Nevskiales > Nevskiaceae > Hydrocarboniphaga. The sequence goes on from NZ_JAQGNT010000049.1 coordinate 49,325, forward strand.
GTTCGTGCAGTGGACCGGGAAGCGGCCCAGTGACTGGAGGAAGGGGTATCGGGATTTTGGGTGGAGCTGAGAGGCTGTGAGGTGTCTGGGGTAGTTCGTCGGGGGCGGTGGTTGCGAGGCTGAAAGCTCACCAAGAGCGACGAGATGTTGACGATCGCGCCGCCGCCTGGCATCCGCGCCGCGACTTCCTTTGACAGCCCTGTGCCGAACGCGACAAATTCGCCTGCGCGCGGCCGCAAGCTAGTGCGATGACTCATAAGTTTGGAAACAAAGATTGGGCTCCCTCCCCCGCGTGCGGGGGAGGGCGGTTGGCCTAGCCGGGAGTGACATTGAGTCACTCCCGGCCCAAGCCAACCGCGGGAGGGGGCGTGATGGCAGAACCGAGCTTTCTTCCGCGC
>NZ_JAQGNT010000102.1 GCF_028291725.1 Hydrocarboniphaga sp.
GAGGGTGGCGCGGAGCGCCGGGTGAGGGGCTTCTTCCCGCCGAACAGCCCCTCATCCGCCCCTTCGGGGCAGCATCGAACGCAAGCGGGAGAAGGGACTGCAACGCTTAAGGTAGTGCCATTGGGGTCACGACCCGCCCTCCGGTTCGGGGCGAATAGGGTTTTGCCGGGATATCACAGCATCCACTTGATCGCGCCGGCGAAAGCCTCGAGCAGCCGTTCGCGCCAGCCGCGCTGGCGCCATAGCTTGGGGTCGATCGCGCGGCAGCGGATCAGGTCGTGCTCGAACATCGCCTCCATGTCGGCGGCGAAGCCCGCGCAGATCAGGAAGGCGTTGGCCTCGTCGTTGTGGAAGAAGCTGCGGTAGTCGAGGTTCGCCGAGCCGATCGTCGACCAGATGCCGTCGATCACCGCGGTCTTGGCGTGCAGCACCGCCGGCAAGTATTCGTGAATCGCGACGCCGGCGCGCATCAGCCGTGCATAGCGCTGGCGCGCCGCGTACTTGAGCAGGCCGGCGTCGGTTTTCGCCGGCAGGATCAGGCGCACGTCGACGCCGCGCCGCGCGGCACGGGTCAGTGCGCGGATGAAGCGGCCATTGGGCGCGAAGTAGGCCTGGGTGATCCAGACGCGATGCTGCGCCAGGCCGATCGCGTCGCGATAAGCGTGGTAGATGCGCGGCTTGACCCGGTATTTGGGCCGCAGCGGGTGGCGCAACAGGCTCGGCGGCCGCGGCAACTCGTCGTCGTCGGGCTCGTCCTCACCGCCGACCCAGTGGTCGATGAAGCCCTCGCCCTGGTCGGTGATCGCGCAGGCCAGGCTGTCGCCGATCGCCGGCACGGCGGGGTAGTAGCCGCTGGTGTCGCGCAGGCCGCCGAGCCGCGCCCAGTAGGTCAGGAACACGTGCTGGAATTCAGCCGCGGCCGGGCCCTCGATCAGCAGGTGCGTATCACGCCAGCCCGGGCCGCCGGCGGTCGCGGCTTCAGGGTCTTCGGGGCCGCAGCGATATTCGTCGGTGATGTTGACGCCACCGGTGAAGGCGACGCGGCCGTCGACGACCAGGGTCTTGCGATGCGTGCGCCGCGTCATCCGCCACAGCCGCGGCTCGCGCAGCGGATTCACCGGGTTGAATTCGCGCAGGTGCACGCCGGCATCGAGCAGCCGTTGGCGATAACCGTCGCCGGCGCCGAGCGCGCCGAGGCCGTCGAGCATCAGCCGCACGTGCACGCCGGCGCGGGCGCGTTCGATCAGCGCGTCGGCATAGCGGCTGCCGACTTCGCCGTCGGTGATCAGATAGGTTTCCAGGTGCACGTGATGCTGCGCGCCGGCAATCGCGGCGAGCTGCGCCGCATGCGTCTGCGGGCCGTCGCGCAGCAGCCTCAGGCGATTGCCGGGCACCAGCGGGCGCTCGCGCAGCTCGGCCAGCGCATCGACGAATGCGGTTCCCTCTCCGTCCGGGGATGGGGTTCTAGACATCGTCCGAGAACAGTTTGAAATGAGGTTGGGGGTAGGTTGGGGTGAGCGCAGCGACCCCCAACGATCACCGCCAGCGCCGCGACACTGTTGGGGTTCGCTGCGCTCACCCCAACCTACACACTGCAGAAAAAGCCCGCTGCCATCAGCGCGCCGTGCTCGGCGGCGGCATCACGATCGGTGCGGTCGGCACCGGCGGCAGGCCGGATTCCGGTGCGACCGCCGGCACCAGGCGGGTCTTGGCCGCGATCGCTTCTTTGATCTTCGGGATCGCCGCCAGCGCCGCGCGCTCGCCCTCCAGGATCGCGCGCTGCTTGCTCTCGAAGTCAGTCGCGGCGATGCCCTTGACGTTTGGCGAGATCACCACGTCGGCGAGTTTCAGTTCGTTGACTTTCAGCGCATTGCCCATGATGTCGAAGGTCTTCAGCACGGTGCGCAAGGTGCTGTCGCTGGGTGCCTCGGCGACCGGCTGGCTGATGTCGACCGCGATGATCACTTCGGCGCCCATCTGCCGGGCGTATTCCACCGGCACCGGCGCGGTGGTGCCGCCGTCGACATATTCCTCGCCGCCGATCATCGGCGATACGAACACGCCCGGGATCGCCGACGAGGCACGCACCGCCAGGCCGACGTCGCCACGCTGGAACAGCACGCCTTCGCCGGTGCGCAGGCGCGTCGACACCGCGCCGAAACGCATCGGCAGCTGCTCGATCGGCCGGCCGCCGACGTGCTCGTTGATGAACTTCTGCAATGCCTCGCCGCGCAGCAGGCCGCGGCCGAAGAACTGCCAGTCGGCAAACGCGGCGCGGTCCAGGTCGAAGGTCATTTCCTGCAGCTCGAAGCCGCCGTGGCCGGCCGCGTACAGCGCGCCGACGACGCTGCCGGCACTGGTGCCGACCACCAGATCGGGCTTGATGCCCTGCGACTCCAGCATCTTGATCACGCCGACATGGGCGAAGCCGCGCGCCGCGCCGCCGCCCAGCGCCAGGCCGATCTTCGGCAGCTGCGGCACCATCACCGGCGGTGGCGGCTCGGGCGTGATCTCGACCGGCCTGGCGGCCTCGCCGAAGCAGCCGGCGAGCAGCAGCGCGCAAATTGAAAGGGAGAAAAACGACAGGGCGGAACGGCTCGGCAGAGGCGAGGGCATCTGATTTTGGCTGGGAGCTGGGGAGCAGAAGTGTACGCCGGAGCCGGCTGAATGCCGGGTGTAGCGGCGGGCCGCAGCCGGCAAGAATCGGATGGTCCGTTCGCCGGCCGGCGCCGAAGATGGGCGCCTTCCTGATCTATTCTTGAACCTCATGAACGACTCCGAATCCACCACCGCCCCGCTGTCGATCGAGCTGCGCGCCCGCATCGAGGCGCTGTGCCGGCATATCGATGCCAACCCCGAGCAGACCCTGAGCCTGGCCGCGCTCGCCGCGCGCGCGCGGCTGAGCCGGTTTCACCTGCAGCGCAGCTTCAAGGCGTTCACCGGCGTCACCCCGCGCCAGTACGCCGACGCCGCGCGGCTGCGCCGGCTCAAGGCCGGGTTGCGCAGCGCCGAGTCGGTGACCGGCGCGATCGTCGACGCCGGTTACGGCTCGGCGAGCCGCGTCTACGAGCGCGTTGCCACGCATTTGGGCATGACGCCAGGCGAGTACCGCGCCGGTGGCAAGGGCATGGGCATTTCGTATGCGATGGAGGAATCCGTGCTCGGCTGGCTGCTGATGGCGGCGACCGACCGCGGCCTGTGCTTCGTGCAGTTCGGCGACAGCGCGGACGAGTTGATCGCGCGATTGAAAGCCGAGTATCCGAAGGCCGATGTCACGCCGATGAGCGAGCCGGCACGCCCGCAGTTCGAGGCCTGGATGGCGGCGCTAGCGACACAGCTGCGCGGCGCAAGGACCACGGCCGGCTTGCCGCTGGATCTGCGCGGCACCGCGTTCCAGATGAAGGTCTGGGCCTATCTGCTGAAGATTCCCAGCGGCGAGCTGCGCTCGTATACCGAGGTTGCGGCGGCGATTGGCCATCCGAAGGCGGTGCGCGCGGTGGCCAGCGCCTGCGCGGCGAATCGTGTCGGCGTGCTGGTGCCCTGCCATCGGGTGATCCGCGGCGATGGCGGCATGGGCGGTTATCGCTGGGGGCTGGAGCGCAAGCGCGCGCTGATCGATGCGGAGCGCGGCGCGGGTTGAATGGCCACCATCGCGGTCAAGGACCGCTCCTACAGGATTATTGCGCACCGGCAGTTGCGCGACTGTAGGAGCGGTCCTTGACCGCGATGGTCGATCTCAGAGCTGCGCATCCAGAATCTTCACGCGCTCTGCGCCTTTGATCCTCGCCAGTTCGGCGGTCGCCGGTATCTCGCTGGTATCGAAGACGCGCACCGCGCCGAACCCGGCCGCCGTCATCTCGTCGCAGACATCCTGCGTGGTCTCGAAATGCTGCGTCAGCCGGCCTTTGACGAAGGCGCCGAGCAGCTTGCCGAAGCCCGCATAAAGCCCTTCGACTTTCTTCGCCTGCGGGTAGACGAGCGCCAGCCGTGCATTGATGCCGTGATGCCGCGCCAGCCGAGTAGGTTGGGGTGAGCGCAGCGAACCCCAACAGTCGTTCCGCGCCGATGTTGGGGTTCGCTGCGCTCACCACAACCTAGTCGCTAGCTCCTTCCTGGAGAGCTTCCTGTTCTGTTCCCGAACTGCTCACGGGCCATGAACCCCTGCGTAGGCTGGGATGGAGCGAAGCGCAATCCCAGCACTGCGGCCCGAATCCAGCGCTGGGTTTCCGCTGCGCTGCAACCCAGCCTACGGGCTCCGAGCTTGCGAGTGTCGCCGCCATGAGCCGAGGCTCAGACGCCCGGCGCGCCCGGAAAACCCTGGTAGTACTGGCCGATCACCAGGCCGCCGTCGACCGCGATCTCGGCGCCGTTGATGTAGCTGGCCTCGTCGCTGGCCAGGAACAGCGTCGCCGCAGCGACTTCCTCCGGCGCGCCGGTGCGCTGCATCGGCACCATCGTGTAATGCGGGTCCAGCACTTCGCGGGCGACGCCGTTGGGATTGGTCATCGCCGTGTCGATGCCGCCCGGGTGCACCGAGTTGACGCGCAGGCCGCGATGACCAAGCTCCATCGCCGCGACCTTGGTCAGGCCGCGAATGCCCCATTTGCTCGATGCATAGGCGGCCAGGCTGTTGGCGCCCTTCATGCCGTCGATCGACGAGATGTTGACGATGCTGCCGCGGCCCTTGGCGATCATATGCGGCGCGATCGTATGCAGGCCGAGGAAGGTGCCGGTCAGGTTGACCGACAGTACGCGCTCGAAATCGGCCTTGCTGGTATCGAGCAGGGATCGGAACACCAGGATGCCGGCGTTGTTGACCAGCACGTCGACGCGGCCGTAGCGCTCGACCGCGAAAGCCAGCACCTGCCGCCATGCGGCTTCGTCGGAGACGTCGTGACGAATGAAGGCGGCCTGCTCGCCGAGTTCGGCGGCCAGCGCGCGGCCCTCGGTTTCGAGCACGTCGGTGATGATGACCTTGGCGCCTTCGGCGACGAACATCCGCACCGTTGCCGCGCCCATGCCGCGTGCGCCGCCGGTGATGATGGCGACCTTGTCCTGCAGACGATTCGATGGCGCTTTCACGGCAGCTTCCCCTGGGTTGCGGTAGTGAGCAGCTTTGCACCACGCCAGCGCGCAGGACTCGTCCGAACGCATGGGTAGGTCGGCAATCCTTTGCCGACATGCGAACTCGATTGCGTATTACGGTCACACGTCGGCAAGGGATTGCCGACCTACGGGGTTGGCCTGAACGCCGGTTCGTCATCCCAACGGACGATGCCGGCACTGCGCGCCCCGCCTGATTCTATGAAGCGATCAATCAAGCGACGGCCATGAACGTCGCGGACCAACGGAGAGAGACGTAATGAAGCGCATCATCAATCTGGGCCTGGCCTTGGCCGGCTCGCTGTCCCTGCCTGCGCTCGGCCAGACCGCGCCTGCACCGAGCGAGCCGGCGCAGCCTGCCGCCACCGCGCAGGACGACGGCAGGATCGAAGAGGTCATCGTCACCGCGCAGCGCCGCGAGGAAAAACTGCAGGAGGTGCCGCTGGCGGTCTCCGCGTTCTCGTCCGATCAGCTCGAATCGCGCGGTATTGCCAACATCGCCGACCTGTCGGCGCTGTCGCCGGGTTTGCAGATCAGCAAGACGCCGTCGAACTCGACGATCTCGCAGATCAGCATCCGCGGCGTCACCCAGATCAACCCGGCGATCTACTGGGACCCGGCGGTCGGCGTGTATGTCGACGGCGTCTACATCGGCAAGGCCCAGGGCTCGATTTTCGACGTCGTCGACCTGGCGGCGGTGGAAGTGCTGCGCGGTCCGCAGGGCACTTTGTACGGCCGCAATACCATGGCCGGCACGATCAACCTGCGCACCAAGGCGCCGAGCGGCGTGTTCGGCGGCAGTGCCAGCTTTGAGGTCGGCAACTACGATGCGATGGTGCAGAAGGCTACGGTCGATCTGCCGAAGATCGGCATCGCCAGCATCTCGCTGGGCGTGCGCAGCGAGCGTCGCGACGGCTGGGTCACGACCTCCAAGACCAGCCCGACGAATGATCTGAACGACCGCCACAACGACGCGATCCGGCTGGCGATGGATCTGGATTTCAGCGACACGGTCAAGGGCGAATACCGCTTCGACCGCTCCAATGTCGACCAGTCCAACAACTGGGATCAGCTGGTTCGCGCCGATGCCGCGTTCTTCGACGCCGCCGGCCTGGTCGGCTTTGCCGGCTATGCCTCGCAGAACCGGCTCGAGCATGCGGACATCGACGCGCCCTCGTTCGAAGAGTCCAAGGTGCTCGGCCACTCGCTGACCCTGAGCTGGAACGTCGACGAGCACAACACGCTGAAGTCGATCACCGGCTACCGCCGGCTGGAATGGAACGACTCGCTGGATCTGGACGGCTCGCCCTATCCGGTTGCGTTCACCCAGCGCTTCACCGACTACGACCAGCTGTCGCAGGATCTGCAGCTGCTCGGCGCGGTCGACCGCTGGAACTATGTCGCCGGCCTGTACTACTTCGGCGACGACGGCAGTACCAACAATCCGCAATCCTTCTTCGGCGGCGGCTCGACTTTCGATTCGCGCTACTCGACCCAGTCCAAGGCCTACGCGGCCTACGGCCAGATCGACTTCAAGCCGATCGAGGCGATGACCCTGAGCGCCGGCCTGCGCTATACCAGCGAGAAGAAAGAGCTGAGCCGCGTGCTCGGCTGCAACCAGGCCGCGTTCGGTAATCCTTACTGCACGCCGGCGGAGGGCGAGTCTTTCGTCTACCTGATACCCGAAGGCAGCACGAATCCGAGCAAGACTTTCAGCGCGACCACGCCGATGGCCGCGGTCGCGTATCGCTTCAACGAAACCATCAACGTCTACGCGCGCTATGCCGAAGGCTTCAAGAGCGGCGGCTTCAACGGCGAGTACAGCAATACCTTCGTCTTCGGCGCGACCCAGGAGGAACTCGCCGCGCTGAATCAGAACGAGACCAACACGCCATTCAAGCCCGAAAAGCAGAAGTCGATCGAGCTCGGCACCAAGACCACCTGGCTCAGTGGCCGCGCGCTGTTCAACCTGGCGCTGTTCCACAGCAAGCTCGAAGACCTGCAGACCTCGACCTTCCTCGGCGGCTCGGAGAGCGCCGCCGGCACGGTGATCCGCAATGCCGGCGCGGCGACGGTGCAGGGCGTGGAGATCGAGGCGGTGCTGATCCCGGTGCGCGGTACCCAGCTGCGCCTGAGCTATTCCTACCTGGACGCCGAATACGACCGCTTCGAAGACGGCGGCATCAACCAGGCCGACAACCGCGCCTTCGTGCACGCGCCGAAGAACACCTTCAACGCGGTGATCGACAGCGTCATGTACCGCGCCGCCTGGGGCAATGTGCGTGGCGTGCTCGACTACTCCTACACCAGCTCGATCTACACCTATCCCTACCAGCTTGACGGCTCGAATCCGGCCGCGCAGACCGCCGCCAACTCCAGGGTCGACGCGTACAGCATGCTCAATGCGCGGATCGGCCTGGCCGATTGCCGGCTCGGCGACAAGGCCAGCGGCGACCTGTTCTTGTGGGTGCGCAATCTCACCGACGAGGACACCGCGAGCAACTTCATCGACTTCGGCCCGGGTTTCGGCAATCTGACGGTGGCGAACTTCATCGAGCCGCGGACCTATGGCGTGACGGCGACGGTGCGCTGGTAACGCCGGTAGGTTGGGGTGAGCGCAGCGAACCCCAACGGTATGCCGCGGCGATGTTGGGGTTCGCTGCGCTCACCCCAACCTACGGCTACTCGACGATCGCCGGATGCGCTTGCGTCGGGCCGCCCAGCATCGGCCGGTGCGAGGGCGGCGTGCGGCCTTCGTCGCTCAAACCGTACTCGGCTGCCAGCTCGGCACCGATCAGCACCTGCCCTGATTTCTCTGCGCGTCTGGCATCGCGATACAGCGCGCCGATCAGGTGACCGGTGAACTCCGGGCTCTCCGCAATTTCCCAGAACCCGGCATATTTCTGCGGTTCGCTGTCCATCACGCGCCGGGTCCGATCGGTGCGCAGCATACCCATCCAGATCGAGACTGCGGCGACGTTGTAGCCGCGCAAATCCACCGCCATGTCCTTGGCGAACTTGTCGACGCCGACTTTCTGCGCGCCGTAAGCCGGGCCGTGCATGTAGCAGCTGGCGCCGAAGCTCGAGGTGAACGCGATCAGGCCGTTGTTCTGTTTCGCCATCAGCGGCGCCGCGTAATAGCTGGCGACGTAAGCCGAGCGCAGGCCGACGTCGAGGATGTCGACCAGCGCCAGCGACTTCTTCCAGAACGGGCCCTTATCGATCAGCTGGTCGTGCAGGAAAGTCGCGTTGTTGACCAGGATGTCGATGCGGCCTTGTTCTCTTTCGACGCGCTCGAACAGCGCCTTCACCTGTGCGTCGTCGCGGTGATCGCAGGCCACCGCGATGCCGCGCCCGCCGGCGCGCGTCACCGCCTCGGCGGTCGCGCCGACCGTGCCGGGCAGTGCGGCGTCGCCTTCGTTCAAGGAGCGGCCGGTGACGTACACCGTTGCGCCCTGAGCGCCTAGCGCAACGGCGATGCCCTTGCCGGCACCGCGCGAGGCGCCGGTGACGACGGCGATGGTTTCTTTCAGTGATGTCATAGGGTACGGCTCCTTGGAGTTTTCCCCTCTCCCGCTTGCGGGAGAGGGTGGCGCGCAGCGCCGGGTGAGAGACCGCCGCAGCTTGGCGCTGCCGGCTTGAGCCCCGTGTTCCTTGCGAACCTGCTCACGGGCCATGACCCGGTGTAGGGCGGGTCGTGACCCGCCGTCGTCGAGCCCGAGCAAAAGCGGCGGGTCACGACCCGCCCTACGGTCTGCGTAAGGTTCATGGAAAGGGGAACGATCAGGAGCGCGCGTCGTCATTCGGCGCTCCTGCGCAACTCGAACTTCAAAACCTTGCCCGAGGCATTCGTCGGCAGCGCCTTCAGCACCTCGACATACCGCGGCACCTTGTAATTGGCCATCTGCTCGCGGCACCAGGCGATGAACTCGCGCTCGTCGATTAACTGATCCGGGCGCAGCACCAGGCAGGCCTTGCCGACTTCGCCGAGCCGCTTGTCGGGCACGCCGATCACCGCCACCTGCGCGACCGCCGGATGCGCGGCGATCAGCTTTTCGATCTCGGCCGGGTAGCAGTTGAAGCCGCCGGCGATGTACATGTCCTTGAGCCGGTCGGTGATGCGCAGATAGCCGCGCTCGTCGAGCACGCCGACGTCGCCGGTATGCAGCCAGCCGTCGGTGTCGATCGCCTCGCGTGTCGCGGCCTCATCGTCGAGGTAGCCGAGCATCACGTTGTAGCCGCGGATCAGCACTTCGCCGGCGACGCCGGCCGCGAGTGTATTGCCGTGCTCGTCGACGCAGCGCACTTCGGTATTCGGGATCGGCTGGCCGCAGGTGCTGGCGATGGTTTGCGCGCTGTCGCTGGCCTGGGCGAGCGAGGCGACGCCGCAGGTTTCGGTCAGGCCGTAACCGGTCAGCACGATTTTGAAGCCGAGCTCGCGGCGGATGCGCTCGATCAGCGCCGGCGCCACCGCGGCGGCGCCGGTGATCGTCGCACGCAGCGACGACAGGTCGGTGCTCGCACGCGCCGGATCATCGAGCAGGCCGACGAAGATCGTTGGCGGGCCGGGCAGCACGCTGACTTTCTCGCGCGCGATGCGCTGCATCACGGTGCTGGCGTCGAACACCGCCTGCGGCAGGATCGTGCAGCCGGCCATCAGCCCGCCGAGCCAGCCGACCTTGTAGCCGAAGGAATGGAAGAACGGCATCGCCACCAGGTACTGGTCGCCGGGCACCAGCTGCATGCGCGCCGACCATTCCGCGATCACGCACAGGTTCTGGCCGTGGCAGCTGACCACGCCTTTGGGCGCGCCGGTGGTGCCGGAGGTGAACAGAATGTCCATGCGGTCTTCAGGCCGCACTGCGCTGGCGTGTTCATCGACCAGGCTTGCCTGGACGGCTTCGGCGCGCTGCAGAAACTGCAGCCAGCCCGGATCGCCGTTCTGCGCCGCGCCGATAACGACGAGCTGTTCCAGTGTCGCCGGCCTGTGTGGGCCCAGCAACGTCGGAAAATGCGTGCCGAGAAACTGCCCGGCGCAGAACAGCAGGCGCGCGCCGCTGCGGGCCAGCACGTAGCCGGCTTCGCTGCCCTTCATCCGCGTATTCACCGGCACTAGCACCGCGCCGAGGCTGTGAATCGCCAGGCCAGCGACGATCCATTCGATGCCGTTCGGCGCCCAGATCGCGACGCGGTCGCCGCGCTGGATGCCGCAGGCGAGCAGCGCGCGAGTGGCGTCGATGCGCTGTGCGTCGAGTGCGGCGTAGCTGAGTTCGCGGCCGTCTTCGCTGCGCACGGCGATGCGCTCGCGGTGGGCGGCGACCGAGGCGGCGAAGGCGGCGGGGACGGTGTTCATTATTTGTCTCCTTCCCCCGCTTGCGGGGGAAGGCTGGGGTGGGGGCGAGCCCAGAGCGCTACGCCGCGACGACTCGCCCCCACCCTAACCCTCCCCCGCAGGCGGGGGAGGGAATAAGGCAGCTGCAGCTGCCTTATCAATCCGCCCACATCAGATACCCGTTGTCGATGCGCATCTCCGCACCGTTGATGAACTTCGATTCGTCGCTGGCCAGGAACAGCACCAGGTTGGCGATCTCCTTGGCATCGGCGAAGCGCGCCATCAGCTGTTTTTGGTCCATCATCCGCACCGCGGGCTGCGTCCCCTTGGGCATGCTGCCGTGCAACTCGGACACCATCGGCGTGCGGATGCCGTCCGGGTGAATCGAGTTGCAGCGAATGCCCGACAGTGTGGTGCGCGCATGCGCGGCGATCGAGCGCGTCATCGCCGCCACCGCGCCCTTGCTGGCGCTGTACGCGCAGAACGAGGACACGCCGCCGATGCCGGCCATCGACGACATGTTGATGATCGAGCCGCCGTCGCGCTTCTTCATCGCGGCGTAGCCATAGTGGCAGCCGAGAAAATAGCCGTCGGAGTTGATCTTTGCGCACTCTCCGTTCCGATCTATTTTTTTGCGACGGCGTCTTTCATCGCCTGCGGCACGTTGTAATCGAAGCAGCGCTCCTCGATGCGCTCGCACATGCGCCAGCCCTCAGGCGTGCGCACGAACTGATCGACGTACCAGAGGCCGAGAAACACCGTCTGTGTTTTGCCGTCGCCGACCGGCATCTCCATCGGGTTGAAGCAGACGATGCGGCTGCTGGCGCGGTCGCCGTCGAGCTTGACCGACAGATTGCCGACCATGTGGTAATAGGCCGGAAAATGGGCCAGCGCCTGCGCCAGCCAGGCCTTGATCTGCGGATAGCGGCCGTCGATTCCGCCCATCGCGCGGTAGTCGATGTAGGCGTCGGGCGTGAAGATCCGGTCCAGCTGGTCCCACTGCCGCGTATCGATCGCGTCGGCGTAATCGGAGAACAGCTGCTGGATTTCCAGCCGGTCCGAGATTTCTTGCAGGCTCAGCATGCGCGCGTCTCCCACCGGACTCAGACGCCGGCTCCACGCCAAGGCTAGAAGCGGCGCGCGCAGGCGTAACCGTCCGTGTGGATGAGACTTCGCCGCACCCATCGGCCGTGTAGGTTGGGGTGAGCGCAGCGATGCCCAACATTCGTCCGCGCTGATGTTGGGGTTCGCTGCGCTCACCCCAACCTACGACGGTACAACGCAACCTACCCCCAACGGATGAAGCTAGTTCGAGCCCCTATTTCGATAATCCTTCCATCAGCAAAACAACCCGCCGAGCGGGCAGGAAGGCCAATCCCATGTCCAGCGTGTCCAAGATCCAGGCTCTGGCTTACGTCGTCGTCGAGAGCAGCAATCTGCAGGCCTGGCGCCACTATGCCGAGCAGGTGCTGGGCATGGCCGCGATCGACGCACCGGACGGCAGCCTGCTGCTGAGAATGGACGAGCGCGACTTCCGCATCGCGATCGTGCCGGGTGCACAGGATCGCTATCGGGCTTCGGGTCTGCTCGCGGTCGACCAGCCGGCTTTCGATGCGGCGGTCGCTGAGCTGAAGGCCGCCGGCATTGCCGTCGAAGCCGGCAGCATCGAGACGATCCTGGCGCGGCGCGTCAAGGACCTGGCGAACTTCATCGACCCGGCCGGCAATCGTCACGAGCTGGTCTGGGGCTATACCGGCGGCAGCGCCGCGTTTGCCTCAAAGCTGGGCGTCACTTTCAAAACCGGCGACTACGGCGTCGGTCACACCGTGCTGCCGGCTATCCCGTTCGAGCCCGAGCTGGCGCTGTTCAAGGACGCGCTCGGCATGGGCCTGTCCGATGTCTTCAACTTCCAGATGGCGCCGGACGCGCCGGTGATCCGCATCTACTTCCTGCACGCCGCCAGCGGCCGCCATCACAGCGTCGCGCTGGCCGAGATGCCGAATCCGGCTGGCTGCGTGCACATGATGGTCGAGGTCGAGAAGCTTACCGACGTCGGCCGCGCCTACGAGCGCATGCGTGCCCACGGCGTCAAAGAAATGGCGACGATGGGTGAGCACGAGAACGACCGCATGACCTCGTTCTACATGATGACGCCGGGCAATTTCGCGATCGAGTACGGCTACGGCGGACTGATCATCGAGCCGGAAAGCTGGCAGACCACGCATACGAAGCAGGTCAGCATCTGGGGCCACGATTTCTCCGTGGGCTTCCGCTAATGGCACTGAACAAGCAAATGAGCGCGGCCGATGTCGTGGCGCAACTGCGCAGCGGCATGACGCTCGGCATCGGCGGCTGGGGCCCGCGGCGCAAGCCGATGGCGCTGGTGCGCGAACTGCTGCGCTCCGACGTGAAAGATCTGACCGTCGTTTCTTACGGTGGTCCGGAAGTCGGCATGCTGTGCGCCGCCGGCAAGATCAGGAAGCTGATCTATGGTTTCGTCACGATGGACGCGATTCCGCTGGAGCCCTACTTCCGCAAGGCGCGCGAAGCCGGCGCAATCGAGGTCATGGAACTCGACGAGGGCATGTTCGAATGGGGCCTGCGCGCGGCCGGCATGCGCATGTCGTTCCTGCCGACGCGCTGCGGCCTGGCGAGCGACGTGCTCAGGCGCAACCCGCAGATCAAGACCATCGCCTCGCCTTATGAAGACGGCGAAGTCTACGTGGCGATGCCGGCTTTGAAGCTCGACGCCGCGCTGATTCACGTCAACGAGGCGGACCGGCTCGGCAATACGCTGATCAAGTCGCACGATCCGCTGTTCGATCATCTGTTCGCACGTGCCGCGGACGCCTGCTACGTCAGCACCGAAGTGCTGCACGAGCAGCTGCAGCTGGATGCCGATACCGCGAAGATGAATCTGTTCGAACGCTACCTGGTGCGCGGCGTGGTGCTGGCGCCGTTCGGTGCGCACCCGACTTACAGCAGCCCCGATTACGGCTGGGACATGGACCATCTGAAACGCTATGACGCATCGGCCAGGGAAGACGGCGGCTGGCAGAAGTATGCCGAGGAATTCGTGGCGATCTCCGAAGCGCAGTACCTGGAGAAAGCCGGCGGCGCGGATCGCCTGAGCCAGCTCAAGAGGCCGGTGTTTTGATGAATCCCTGTACGACGATTTCCGTAGGTTGGGGTGAGCCGCAGGCGAACCCCAACATCCGCTGGCCCGATGTTGGGGTTCGCTGCGCTCACCCCAACCTACCTGAGGCGCGAACATGAGCGCGACTCTGGCAGAGCTGATGATCGTCGCTGCCAGCGAATGCTTCCGCGACAACGGTGAAGTGCTGGCCTCCGGTATCGGCATCGTGCCGCGTCTCGGCGTCAGCCTCGCCAAGCTCACGCACAGCCCCGAGCTGCTGATGACCGATTCCGAAACCTATCTGGTTTCCGAGCCGGTTCCGCTGGGCCCGCGCGGCGACTTTGTACCCAAATACGAAGGCTACATGTCCTTCGACCGCGTGTTCGAATGCGTCTGGGGCGGCCGCCGTCACGCGATGATCGGCCCGACGCAGATCGACCGCTGGGGCCAGACCAACCTGTCCGTGGTCGGCGGCACTTACGACAAACCCAAAACCGCGATCCTCGGCGTGCGCGGCCTGCCGGGCAACAGCATCAATCACGCGAACTCGCTGTTCGTGCCGAATCACGGCCCGCGCGTGTTCGTCGCCGGCGAAGTCGACATGGTCTCGGGCGTCGGCTACAAGCCGGAGCGCTGGCTGCCGGGCATGAAGCAGGACTACGTCGATCTGCGGCGCATCGTCACCGATCTGTGCGTGATGGATTTCGGCGGCGCCGACCATGCGATCCGCGTGCTGTCGCTGCATCCGGGGGTGAGCTTCGAGCGGGTAGCAGAAGCGACCGGCTTTCCGCTGCTGCAGGCGCTGGGCATGGCCGAGACGCCGCTGCCGACCGCTGAGCAGCTTGCGCTGATCGCGAAGCTCGATCCGCACAGGCTGCGCGCGAGCACGATCAAGAATGATCCGCCGGCCTTGAAGGTTGCCGCATGAGCGACCTGGTCCCGCCCAAGCAGGTCGATATCACCTACGAAACCGACGAGCCGGTGCTGTATGCGGTCGAGGACGGCGTCGCCTGGGTGACGATGAATCGCCCGGCGTTCAACAATGCGCAGAACTCGCAGATGACCTATGCGCTCGACGCCGCGTTCAAGCGCGCCGTCGACGACGATGCGGTTCGCGTGATTGTGCTCAAGGGCAACGGCAAGCACTTCTCGGCCGGCCACGACATCGGCACGCCGGGTCGCGACCTGCACAAGAGTTTCGATCGCCGGCATCTGCTACCGGATCACACCAACAAGCCCGCAGCGGAACTGCTGTACACGCGCGAACAGGAAGTCTACCTGGGCATGTGCCGGCGCTGGCGCGACATCCCGAAGCCGACGATCGCAATGGTGCAGGGCGCCTGCATCGCCGGCGGCCTGATGCTGGCCTGGATCTGCGACTTCATCGTCGCCTCCGAGGACGCATTCTTTCAGGACCCGGTGCAGATGATGGGCATACCGGGCGTCGAATACTTTGCCCACGCGTTCGAACTGCCGCCGCGCGTCGCCAAGGAATTCCTGATGCTGGGCGAGCGCATGCCGGCCGCGCGCGCGCTGGGCTACGGCATGGTCAATCGCTGCGTGCCGCGCGAGCAGCTCGAAAGCGAAGTCCGCAGCATGGCCGCGAATCTGTGCAGGAAAGGCCGGCTCGGCTTGTGGCTGAGCAAGCAGGCGATCCACCAGGTCGAGGACCTTCGCGGAAAGCGCACGGCGATGGACGCGGTGTTCCACATGCACCACTTCGCCCATGCGCAGAACGATCTGGCCACCGGCAACAGCCTGGGCGGCCTCGACGGCAAGGGCATGGCGGCTGCCAACAGGAAGCAGGCGGGGGAGTCGTGAGCCTCTTCGTCGAAGTGAGCCTCCCCGTAGGGCGGGTCGCGACCCGCCGTTTTGGCAGG